>NZ_CAJMZK010000005.1:0-441097 GCF_905220265.1 Paraburkholderia sp. J67 | reverse complement strand
ATAGGTCGCCTGTTCCTCTACGCCTGTGTGTCAAAAAAAACCAGGATGCTTCGCATCCTGGTTTTTTTAGCTTTGCCGACCACAATCACCCGCGCATCGCTCGCTATTCGTGATGTGTCGTTGCACGTCGGCAGATCAATATCGGTTTCTGTTTGTAAATGCCCTCGTGATACACGCGATACCCGAATTTATCCCCTAGTCGCAGCGAGTCGACGTTGCTGGGCGAGATGATGCAAACGGTCTCGCTTCCGGGCCAGCGACCCTCGGCCCAATGCAGCGCCGCTTCGACCGCCTCCGATGCGAAGCCCTGGCGATGCGCCCGTCGCGCCAACATCCAGCCGATCTCCGGGGCACGGTCGAAATCAGCGCTGATGCCCCGCCTGTAGTTCACAAAGCCGACTTCTCCGACGAATGATCCGTTGGCCTTGTCAGTCACCACCCAATGCCCAAAGCCCATAGCCGCCCAATGGCCGACACTGCGGAGCAATCGCGCCCAGACGTCTTCACGCGTAAGCGGGGAGCCGGTCACGTGATGGACGACTTCGGGATCCGACCACATTTCGTACAGGTCTTCGAAGTCCTCCATTTGCGGCGGGCGCATCAGCAGGCGTGTTGTTTCGATGATGAGTTCGGGCATGGGCATTCGACCAGGAAGCGATTTTCGATTGTGTGCTCTACTCTGCGCCGGCCTGCTCGCGCATGCGACGGGCTTCGTCGCGCAGGAATTGCTGATAATCGTCCAGATCGCCGTCGAAGGGCTCGACGCCGCCCTTGGTGACCAGCCAGAACTCGTCGCATACGGCGCGCAGCAGGGCGCGGTCGTGACTGACCAGCATCACGGTGCCTTCGAATTCGTTGAGCGCCATGGCTAGCGCCTCGCGCGTGGCCAGGTCGAGGTGATTGGTCGGCTCGTCGAGCAGCAGCAGGTTGGGGCGCTGCCACACGATCATGCACAACACGAGTCGCGCCTTTTCGCCGCCGCTCATCGTGCTGACTTTCTGGTGGACCGTGTCGCCACTGAAATTGAAGGTGCCGAGGAAGGTGCGAAGCGATTGTTCGGTGCCACTCTGGCCGGGCGCGCGCATGTGCGCGGGCGTGTCCCTCGCAAGGCGGATCATGTGCTCCATCGGCGTGTCTTGCGGGCGCAGCACGTCGAGCTCCTGCTGGGCGAAGTAGCCGATGTTCAGACCCTTGCCTTCGCTGATTTCGCCCGCAATTGGCGCCAGCGAGTGCGCGATCGTCTTCACCAGCGTGGACTTGCCCTGGCCGTTGGCGCCGAGAATGCCGATGCGCTGCCCGGCCAGCACCGAACGGTTGATGCCGCGCACGATGACCGTGGGCGGCGTGTCCGGTAGTGCGTCGTCTGGCGCGGGGTAGCCGAAGCTCGCGTCCAGCATCGACAGCAGCGGGTTCGGGACGTTGAGCGGCTCCTTGAACTCGAAGTTGAACTCCGCCTCCGCCAGCACCGGCGCGATCTTTTCCATGCGCTCGAGTGCCTTGACCCGGCTCTGCGCCTGTTTCGCCTTCGAGGCCTTGGCCTTGAAACGGTCGATGAACTTCTGCAGGTGGGCGATCTTGTCCGCTTGCCTTGCCACCGCGGCTTGCTGCAACACAAGCTGTTCGGCACGCATGTCCTCGAACTTGCTGTAGTTGCCGCCGTAGCGCACAAGCTTGGCGTTGTCGACGTGCACCGTCACCTGCGTCACCGCGTCGAGGAATTCGCGGTCGTGGCTGATCACGACCAGCGTGCCTTGATAGCGCTTGAGCCAGGCTTCCAGCCAGACCAGCGCGTCCAGGTCCAGGTGATTGGTGGGCTCGTCGAGCAGCAGCAGGTCGGACGGGCACATCAGCGCGCGCGCCAGTTGCAGCCGCATGCGCCAGCCGCCGGAGAAACTGTTGACGGGCTGATCGAGCTGCGCGGCCGTAAAGCCAAGCCCCAGAATCAGCGCCTGGGCGCGCGCGGCGGCATCGTGTGCTCCGGCGTCGTGCAGGGCCATGTAGGCGTGCGCCATGCGCATGCCGTCGTCGCTGGCCTCGGCGGCCGCGACTTCGGCCTGCGCGTCGAGCAGCACGGTGTCACCTTCGACGACGAAGTCTGTCGCGCCCTGCTCGGTCTCCGGCATGTCCTGGGCGACCTGGCCCATTTTCCATGTAGGCGGAATCGAGAACTCGCCGCTATCTTCGTGCAATTTGCCGTTGAGAAGGCCGAAGAAGGACGACTTTCCGGCGCCATTGCGGCCGACAAGACCGATTTTTTCGCCAGGGGTGAAGGTGACGGACGCGCGATCGAGCACGACATTGACGCCGCGGCGCAGCGTGACATTACGGACGGAAATCATAAGGGGCTACTTCGGAGAGGATTCGCATGATAGCCGACCGGGCGTGCAGGGCGGTCTCTTTTCTGAGCCGCTTGCGTTTTCGATCTGCGGGACAAGCGTTGATATTACCCTCGGTGGTGACAAAAAGTCCCTCTCGACCCCAGTAATATGGGACTTTTTGTCGAATTCGCGCCATGAGGCTAGTCGGCCTCGGATACGTGCGGGCGCGCTCATCGTGTGCCCGGTGAGCATGCCGTCGGCTATAGCCGCTGATCGGGCCTCGCGACCTATCCTCGTTGGGAGGAGGCGGTGGAAGGGGGGGAGGCGGCGGCATGTGGCCTATCCTCCGACTGGGCCGGTGTGCCACACGTGAAAACAAGATCGCGTGCATCGGCCTTCGGGCCCAAGCCGCTTTCGAGCCGGTCGTATGCGTAGATCACTTGCACGGGTTGATTTGCGCAAACCTTGCTGGCCGCCCTGAAGCAGGTTTTGCTGCTTTGGAGCAGACCGTGGCAATGAACGCCCCAACCTTCGACGTCATGGGCCAGCTGGACGGATTCCACATTGCGTGCCGGGCCGGATGCCGTCGTACAACCGGCGAACACCAGCACTGCTAAGGAAGCAAGAATACAGATCTTCATTGAGTTCAGGCGCGACGATGGCGTGAATTGTCAGGCCGCAGAAATGTCGAGGCGAGAGATGAACTGGAGAGACCGACGGTGCAGGCAATGCCGTGTTGCCGGCCTCTTCGTCATTGGGTTGTGCACAGCGTGGCGCGATCTAGTCGACCGTGTAGCCGCGGCCCGCCATGCAGGCCCGCCACGCGCGCCAGTAAGCAGACAGACCGGCTTCGTTGTTCACTTGCACTTGTGCGTCATAGGCGCCTATCGCGCGCCGTTCCTGACGGCGCTCCATGCCTCCGGCCATCGTTCCGATCGCCGCGCCAGCCGCCGCGCCTTTGCCCGCGTTGCCCGCGATCGCGCCGACCACGGCACCCGCCGCCGCGCCGCGCGCAGCCCCTACGACGCGTTGTCCGCCTGGCACGACAACGGGTGCCGGCACCGTGGCCGGCCATGCCGGATCGAAGCCGGTTTGCCCTTTGGCCCAGCCGTAACACGCTGCGTCGTCGTTGGATTGCTGGTAGGGTGTTTGCCCACGTGCTGGATAGATCGTGGGCCGCGAGTCAATAACCTGTGCAGGTGCACTCTGCGCGAAGCAGATCGATGCGACTGTGGCAAGTGTCAGTGAGAAGCGCAAAAAACGCAGAAGGCGTGGACGGGTGTTCATTCTCTATCCGGTCAGGTGGGTCAGCGTAAGCAATCAGGTCGTGCTTGTGCGAACGTGCATCGTGTTCAGACGCAACGTCGTTTCCTCGATGACCCGAAAAAAAGCGCCCGCACGCAGGCGGGCGCAAACGGGAGTTCACATGCGTGACTAGACAGAACTGCTGATTGATCGCTGCAGCTGTCAGGATCATATTGCGGCTTGCGTAAAGCGCCGGCAATCGTAGAACTTAGAAAGAGAGATGATGGGCGGTGATCGCCTGGCAGCCAGTCCCGCTGTCTGCTTCAAGAGGTGGGGCCGGTGTTGGGGAGTGTCGAGTTTGCCCTCGCACGCTCGCACATTTCAGCGAGCGCTTGCAGGATGAATGCCGACTGCGCTTCGATTTCCTCGTGCCAGCGTCCATTGTCCCTGAGCTCGTCGCGCAAGTCCTGGCACAAGGACAGCAGCCCGGAAGATTCGACAACGGCTAGCGTTCCTGCAATTCGATGCAGCAATCGTTCGAGGCGGTCGATATCATGAGTGGCGAGTGCGGCGCCATAAGCCCGAATATCGGCTTCGGTTTGACCGAGAAAAGCGTCGGCATACCCGGGCGGCAGATGCGGAATATCGGGGATCTCCTGCGTGTCCGATTCGGCAAGAAAACTGGGCGACTGTGTGCCACTGCCTGCGCCCAATTCACGCGCCAGGATGGCCAGCGCAACGGGCTTGGTGAAGTAATCCGCGAAGCCGCATGCCCGTCCTTTGGCGACATCTTCGGGGCGTGTGCTCGCACTCACCGCATAGACGGGCGTCTGCAGCCCGCGACTGCGAATCGCGTCGAGCAAGTCGAATCCATTCATCTCGGGCATGTCGATATCGGTCAGCACGACATCGACAGTTTCTTCCCCCAGTTTGGCGAGCGCTTCGTAGCCGTTACCGGTTTCGCACACGTGCGCTCCGAGAACAGATAGCTGATCGCGCAGCAGGTTGCGGTTCAACGGGTTGTCTTCGGCGATCAGCACGCGCAGGCCTGCAAGCGGCCGCTGTGCGGCGTGGCTGGCATCGTGGTGCGACGGCGCGCCGATATTGCTCCCGTGCCGCGCCGCGCCATATAGCACGGTTGTGAGCGCAGTCTGGATGCCTGCGCGACTGTACCTCGAGACCTCCTGGCCGCCATCCGCGCGCGGGGCGGCGAGGAGTGGGCCTTGCTGTCTGATCCAGACCACCGACGCCGGCCTCGTGGACCACGCGGCCACTGCCGATGCATCGAATTCCTCGGTCACGACCAGACAATCGTATGTGTCGTCTCCGGCGGGCACATTCAGATCCGATAGCGCGACAGGCGCACCTGTGCTCCAGTCGAATAGCTGCAACAACGCTTCATAATGTTCTGGATCCCGAAACAGTATGGCGATACGCCCAGGCGGCAGGTGGCACGGAGTGCCGGTCTCGCTTGCGGGTTTCGTTGGCTTGAGCGGCAGATGGGCGCTCACACGTGTGCCCCTATCGGGCGCGCTGTCGAGCGTGATGCGTCCTCCCATGAGTTCGCACAGCTTTGCGCAGATCGACAGTCCGAGACCCGTCCCGCGTGCGTGGGCGAACCGATTCGAGCCTGCCTGGGAAAACGGCCGGAAAAGACCCTGCTGCTGGTCGTGAGATATGCCAATGCCGGTATCGGACACTTCGATCTCGATGCCCTGAGCGCGCCAGTGCGCGCGCAATACGATCTTGCCGGAATGGGTGAACTTTAGAGCGTTGTTCAGCAGGTTATTGACGATCTGTGCAACGCGAACAGGATCGAATGAGAGTTCATCAGGGATGCGCCGATCGAAAACGGCATGCAGATCGAGCCCGCGTTTGCTGGCTTCGCGGGCGTGCGACGACGCAATGCGCTCGAGGAGTTCGATCAGCGATCCAGGGGCTTCCACGATACTCAATGCGCCGACGTCGATCCTGGAGAAGTCGAGCACGTCGTTGACCACCTGCAAAAGGCCTTCGGCCGAGACCTGCATGGCACGCACGCGTTCGCGCTGCTCGGCTTGCAACGGCCCCATCGAAACGAGTTCGATGTTGCCAACCAGGGAAGACAGCGGCGTGCGAATTTCATGGCTCATGGAGGCGAAGAAAGACAATTTTGCCTTCGATGCCGCGTCGCTCGCGAGTTTGGCTTGCCTGAGCAACTGATTCGAGTGGTGGTGCTCGGTGACGTCCACAATGGCGCAGAACAGCACGGCCTCGTGCCTCACCTGTGCTTTTGCATAGGTAATCTCCAGATGCACGGGGCTGCCTGCGTCGCGGTTCAGGGTAAGCGGAACCCGAAACAGTCCACTTGAATCGGGGCTTGCGTCCTGCTTGCCGAGATGCGCCTCGAAGACCGCGCGCAGCGTCTGCGGCAGCGCCGTTTCATGCGGACCCAAGCCCAGCACGTCGCGGGTGATCTGGTTCGACACGCTGATCTCGAGCGTCTCCCGATGCACGATACACAGGCCCACTGGTGTGGCATGCACGAGGAGGTGATTGAGCATTTCACTCTCGACGGCGCGCGCGGCCTCCTCGTAGGTCATGACGAGGAAGCGATAGTTCCAGTGACGGTACATGGCGAACAGCAGCACGAGGATAGCCGTGGCGATGGTGCAGACGAACAGCAATTCGCCTGCCATTCGATGCAACTGCTGGCCGTGCGGGAGCACGAAAACGAGGCGGCCGAAACCGGCGGCGAGCGGTGTGGAGCGCATGGCCCAGCCATAGCCCGGCACGAAATGAAACACCCCTGCCTGACGGGATCGAATGCTGCCGTCGATTGGTTCGATATCGACGAGATTATTCGTCGCCGCGCGCGGTCTGTCGAAACTGTCGAAGAAAATCGCGTTCGGCATGGAAAGTCCGTGCCTTGCGCGATGGAGAAGGGTGTTCAACGCAATGCGCGTGAGTGCGATCGCGTAGATCTGGTTATCTTTTGCAATGAGCGAAGCGCCGACGATCTCCGGATTCTCATCCTTCACCGCGGACGGCATCGTCAGCCACACGACGCGTTTCTCCCGCGCGGCTTCGAGTGGGGCGAGACCTTCTGCCCGATATTGGCTTAGCACGGCGTCGATAATTTTCGGCGCGGGCAGGGACTGGGCGGGCAACGCATCGGTGGACGCAGCCGAGAGTGGATCGATATAGCGATACGCCGTGCCGTCGGCCACGGCGATGACCTCGATCGACGGCGTCTGGCCCGCCGCGATCAGAACCTGGACAGCTTCGTTGCAGCTTCGTTGCACGATTGCGTTGCCCGAACCGCTGGCCTGCACGCGCTGGCAACGGCCATCGTCGGACTCGCCATCATCGGCATGGGCTGGATCGCTGGCCCGCAAGCCCACGATGAGATTCGAAGCCGTCAGCGCGCTGCGGCTCTCGAGTATCGTATCGTCAACCGACTGTTGATAAAGGCGCGCGAGTTGCTCCTCGGCGCGCAGCGAGTCGTTCAGGCGCACCAGCACAATCACGGCTGCAACTGCGAGCGTGACGAATGCCAACAAGAGTACGACAGAAGAAAAGACGCGCCGCTCCCGCTGCAGACTCTTTTCTATCGAATCGAAATCGCGTAGCGGAGAATCGTTGTATCGCACATTGGCTCGTTTCTTCATGCAAGGCCGTTGTCGCGGGCGTAGGCGATCAGGTCCGCATTGTTGGCGATATTCAGCTTTTCCATCGCAGAGCGCTTTTGCGCCGCGATGGTCGCGAGTGAGCGATGAAAGCCGGCGGCGATTTTTGTCAGCGAATCGCCACTCGCGAACAGGCGCACGACCTCGATTTCCTTTGGCGAAAGCTGACTTGTGCGGGCGTCGGCACGTCCGCCCGCATTGGCGATCCTGCCCGCGATAGCCGCCGAAAGATGCCCGACCTTGAGACCCGAAATGACGTCGAGACAAGTACGTCTCAGCACTTCAGGATCTTCAGTTTTCCCAACGATTGCCGCCACGCCCTCGGCCTGAATACAGGACAGCAGGCCGGGATTCGTCAGCATGGTGAACACGACGACCGGCGTTTCAGGAAAGCGGCTTCGGATTCGCTGGATCAGACGCAGGCCGTCCTCGCTGCCTTGCTCGCGCTCCATTGCGAAGTCGGTGACGACGAGGTCGAAACGGCGACACTCCAGCGCATCCAGCAGTTCCTTGCCGGACTGGCACATCACCACCTCTTGAGCGCGCAGGGGGAGCAGAACGTCCTTGATCGCGAGCCGGATCATCGGATGATCGTCCGCTATCGCGAGGGTCAGATTTGGGGGAAGTGGAGCATGCGTCATTGGCGCGCTTTCCCTATAAGCAGACTAAGCGGCACGTAAGACTGCCGGGTCGCACGGAACGTGGAAAAAATCGAGATCAAAGCGAGGGGATGCCGGGCAGATTATGGGGTTGATGCCCACAAGCCAGACGACGATCGACGATCGCCATCCCGGGTGCAAAAATTTTTGAGACATGGAGTTTACCCGAGCTTTACTTTTTCCCGCGTTTTCAAACACTTTATTATTTAGGGTCGCAAAGCGAAATCGGAGCGAAATATCGGCAATGAATCGTCCGATTATTGGACGCCATGCGAGCGTCACGCCGCTGGTGTAAAGACCTGTCCATCGGGCGTACGCAGGAGCCGATAAAAAAGGCTCTCGGCGCTCAGCGGCGTTGAAATTAGCGTGCCTTGCACGTCGAGATTGTCGAACCGTCGAAGCCACGAAAGCTGGTCATCCGTCTCGACGCCATCGATGCTCACGGAGATACCGAAATCACGGGCGAGATTCACCACACTTGCCACAATCGCCGCAGACGTTTCATTGCCGGGGAGGTCTTTCGTAAAGCGGCGTCCGAATTTGAGCCCGCTAACCGGCAATGTGATCAGGCTCGACAGGGACGATGGCGTGATGCCGAAATCGTCGAGGACGATGGCAATACCCAGGCGACGCAGATCCGCGAGTCGTCCGATGAGCGTCGGTGTCATATCCTGATGACGCGGCTCGGTGATTTCGAATTTCAGGTTTTCCGCACGGATGGCATGCCGGCGAATGCAGCGGGTGGCTATTGCACCCAAATCGCCGCCGAGAATATGTTCTAACGAAATGTCGATCGACAACGCAACTGGTCCCGGCGTGCATAGCCGCCAACGAGACAACTCCGCACAGCCTTTATCCAGAATCTGTTCGAATTCGTGAGCCGTGAAACCTGACTGCTGCGTTGGTGGTGCGTTATTGGCGGTCCCTGACGGTGCATCGTGCCCCGCGTGCCACTGCGCGATCGCCTCTGCGCCTTTTGTTGCACCAGAGCGTGCACAGACAATCGGCTGATAGGTTAGTTTCAGCGGCTCGCACTCTGCGCGTTCGTCGCGTGGCGGAAGGTCCAGAGCGATCGGGACCGTGCGCGATTGCGAATCGTTCATTCTGCCGCGCCATTGGCCATCGATCATGCCCCGTCCCCTATCTGGAATCCATTGTTATTCGAGGATATTGCGCGCGCTGCGTGGGTGCTATCACATAAATTAGAAATACCCATACGGCTCGTGAACTGGCTTGATTCTGGATCGCGCTTTCTGATTCCTGTGATAGCGAGCGGGTTTCTCCCTGCGTAAATTTCCCTGTCCGCCGAAACGCTTGAAGCATGCATATCGCTCACCGCGGCGTGCGGCTTATTGGAAGGGATCTGCACGAATGAATGGGAACTATCGAAGCACAGCACGCAAACTGGCACTGATTGCCGTGATGGCGGGCGCCGGCCAGGCACAAGCACAGGCCATCTCCGAAAACGGTTGGGCACGTATTTCACCGGGTGCAGGGTATGGATTCGGATTCTGGATGGAAGTCGCAACGCGCTCGACAGACTACGCGGACGAACCGCTTAACCCCTACGATCTGCTTTACGCGGCCAGGACCCACGACACCGCGCCAGCCAGACGTCATCCCGACACGATCGCTTCGGCGACGCAGCATACAGGCGCTGCCAGCAATCTCGACGGCGCATTGAACCGGTTTGAGAGCGCGGGCGTGATGACGCGTGTGTCATGCGTAAACGAGCCTGTTCCCATGACGATTTTCACGGGTGCGATATCCAGCCCAGGTTGCTCAGGTGTACTGGATTATGGCTGGCCGCACTTGTTCGAAATGCCTTCACCGCGACTGTAGCGCTGGCAAGCTGCCGGCGCTTCGTTACCGCCATCCTGACCCATGCGATGTGCCGCCCGCGCATCGCGTTCTCCTTCGTGAACTGATTATATGAATTGTTATCGACCCAGTACGACCGCACTGGTCAAATCACGGCGCTATCTACTGATCGGCGCAGTCCTGCTTGGAACCGGCACGCCGGCTTTCGCTGCAATCGAGCGTACTTCCCTGGAGCACGCGGCCGATTTTCTTTCCTGGATTGTCCTCGCCGTCGTGCCTGTTGCGGGCATCTATGTTTTCTGGATGCTGCACATCCTGCCGGAGAAAGTCGCCAGAAAGAAGCAGCATCCGCAAAAAGAGGCCATTCACGCGCTGTGCCTGCTCTCCCTGTTTTTTGGCGGACTTCTTTGGCCGCTGGCATGGCTGTGGGCGCACACCAAGCCCGTGTTCTACCGGGCTGCCTATGGTACGGACAAGGTTGCGCCAGATGATCACGATACATCCGTTGCACCTCATCTCGCGGTTGACGCAACCCGTCTCGTGGCTAACGGGAAGGAAGTGGTCTAAATGGAAATCCTGATTCTGGGTCTTTACGCATTGTGCGTCTGGCTGATTTTTTTCAAGTTCAAATGGTTGCCGTGGAACGTCGTCAGTATGGTGATCGCGTTCACGATTCCGATCGTCGCGCTGACATCGCTCGTGCTGACGCTTAATGTCGTGGCGCCGTCCACGCACGAAGTGCGGGTGATGGGCAAGGTGCTACAGGTCGTGCCTCAGGTGAAAGGTCGTATTGTCGAAATTCCAGTGGAAGGCAACCGGCATTACAGGAAGGGCGATATTTTGCTGCGTATCGATCCTGCGCCTTATGAACTGGCGGTGGAGCAACTCGAAGCGCGGTTGCACGCAGACGACGCCGCCGTCGCCGAGGCCGAAGCGTCGGCTCGTCAGCTTGAAGATGCGGCGCGCCGCCAGGCCGGCAAGGTCAGCACCGTGGCCGCGTCCCTCGCGCTCGCGCGTCAAAGGCGGATTGAGCAGGACGCGCTCTTTGCGGCGGGCGCAGGCTCGAAATTCGATCGCGACGACGCCGAAGCGCGTCAGCACGAACTAGAAGGAGAGTGGATCAGCGCGAACGCCGAGGAGGCCGGGACAAAGGCCAAACTTTCGGCGACGAGCCAGGGCGAATTCGCGGCCATTGCGGCGGCGCGCGCGCGTCGCGCCGAAACCCTGAGCATGCTCGATAACGCCAGATGGCAACTTGCCCAGACGGTCTATCGCGCACCTGCCGATGGGCAGGTCGTGAATCTGCAGGTTCGTGTCGGGACGATGCTGGTTCCGCTGCCGCTGACACCGGCATTCAGCTTCGTCGAGGACGACGAGGAACTGGTCGCTTTCTACGATCAGAACGAGTTGTTCAATGTGCGCGAGGGCGATCCGGCCGAGGTGTATCTGCCGACGAGTCCCGGAACGATCCTCGAAGCCAGGGTGGACTCCATCGTCTGGGCCCAGTCGCAAGGCCAGTTCGCTCAAGGCGGCATGTTGCCGAATACGGGCGCTACTGCCGCGAGTCCCAATCGATTCGCGGTCAAGCTGAGCTTGAGCGGTGAATCACAGGGCCGCAGACTGCCGGTCGGTGCGATTGGTGCGGGCGCCATTTATACCGACCACGTCGAGGCGATCCAGATTATCCGGATGGTGTTCGTGCGTGTCAGCTCGAGATTGAACTATCTCGTTGTGAAGCTGCATTAAAGGAATGGGCGTGATGCTATCGAATCGAAATAAAGCGCTGATGCTATTGAGCCTGATTCCTGTTGGACTGCTAACGGCCTGCTCGCTTGGCAATCCACCCACGGCGCCGGATCTCGCGCTTCATGCGATGGGCACGCAGGGCGAGCATCGGCAATGGGCCAATCCGGCCGTGGCAGGTGACCCCGCCGATGACTGGCTTGCCGGTTTTGGCGACGCCGAATTGAACCGGCTGGTGCGCGAGGCCATGACCCACAACGGCGATCTGGCGATCGCCGCCATTCGCGTGCAGCAGGCACAAGCCCTGGTCGCCGTGCAGGGTAGTGCGTTGCTGCCCAGTGCTGGCGCCAAAGGACGCGGTGGCCAGGCCGAGTCGCAGATCCTCTCGGTTGGCGCGAGCTGGGAACTGGACCTATGGGGTCGTATACGCGCCCAGGCACGCGCGGCCCGCTCTCAACATATCGCGTCCCAGGCCGACTATGTATGGGCGCAACGCGTGATTGCCGCCACCGTGGCCAAAGCCTGGTTTGCGCTGATCACATGCACGCAGGTCGAGGGCGCGCTTGAGCAGATTGTCAGTGCTCAGGTACAGCTCGTCAAAATCGAAGATCGCCGGGTCGCGATCGGCGCGGCGCCGCAAACCGAGGTCGAGGAGGCGCGCAATACGTTGCGCGAGAATCAGGATGCGCTGGCCAAGGCTACGCTCGCCAAAAACCGCGCTGCGCAAGCGCTGGAATTGCTGCTGGGCCGCTATCCGGCCGGGGAGACGCAGGCCGATGCCGCATTGCCAGCGTTGCCGCCGGCGCCTCCCGCGGGATTGCCCGCCAATCTCATCGAGCGCAGGCCCGACATGATCGCCGCGTACGAGCGCGTGGCGGCAGCGTTCGATCAACGTCAGGCGGCTCAGGCTGCACGCTTGCCCACGATTTCGATCGACGCGGCGGTGACCGGCATCCGCAGCAACGTGTTGTCCCTCGTTGATTCCAGGAGTCCAATCGCAGGTGTCAATGCGTCGGTCATTGCGCCCATTTTCACGGGAGGCAAGCTCAAGGCCCAGGCCGATTACTACACCGAGGAGCAGAAGGCGGTGATCGTCGCCTATGACAACAGTGCGCTGGAGGCGCTGAGCGAAGTTGAAGCCGGCCTGCAGTCCGAAGCGAGTTTCTCTGCGCGGGTCGCACAATTGCAGGCACGTGTGCAGGAATGCCGCGTTCTGGCGCGTCAGGAGGAGACACGTGCGAAAATCGGCTCGACCGACGCACGTCAGGTGCTGAAGGACCAGCAAGCCTTGTTGGCGGCGCAGATGGATCTTGTCGGCGTACGCAGCGACCAGCTCGGTCAACGGGTCGATTTGCTGCTCGCGTTGGGCGGCGACTGGCAACGTGCGGCGGTTGCCGGTACGAACCCGGATGGCGCTACGCCAGCCGCTTTCCCGATCGCAGCCAGGGGGAGTAGACCGTGACGACAGGTTCAGGCGGGTACGATGCAAACGCCACGCAGGGGACGCTGAATGCTGGCGCTATGGCGCCCTTCAAGCGTTGGTGCGTGCTGGTCTTTCTGTGTTTCGGTTTTGCACCGCAGGCGCAAGCGCAGGAATTCTCGCTGTTCGGTGGCGGCTCGCGAGCAAGCGACATCAATACCTACACCTGGGCCTTTAACTATCAGGAAGGGTTGGGCCAGAATTTCGCCGCCAGCTTCACGTGGCTCAACGAAGGACATATTCCCGATCATCATCGCGACGGTCAACTGGTCCAGTTCTGGGCGCGCGTGCCGGTAGGAAGTCCTCAGTTCATCCTGCAGGCGGGCCTCGGACCCTATCGCTATTACGACACAACCACGGCCCAGCAAGGGGGCAGCTACTCAGACGTTCATGGCTGGGGCATCGTGTACAGTGTGCGCGCCTCCTGGTATGCGTCCAGCCGCTGGGTTACCCAGTTGCAACTCGATCGGGTCCACGTGCAGCGCGGACCTGATTCCACAGGCATTATGCTGGGCGTGGGCTATCAACTGGACGCACCCGATTCACCCGGGCCGCGCTCATGGGCTGCGGGTTCGTCCAGCAAGGTGACCCATAACGAGGTCACCTTGTATGCCGGCAAGACGATCGTGAACTCGACCAGTTCTCCCGATGCATTTGCCGGCGCTATCGAGTACCGCCGGGGTCTCGCCCAGTATCTGGACTGGACGGTTGGCTATCTCCACGAGGGCAGCAGCAAAACGGCTCGCCGCGACGGCTTGACAAGTCAGCTTTGGCTCACGCGAGCATTCATCGACGACAAGATCACGCTCGGTGTTGGCGCAGGAGCGTACTATGCAATCAACGAAAACGAGAACAGCGAGTCGCCAGGGCCGGGCGCCGGGAAATTCTCGGGTCTGGTCACGATCGCCGGGTCATACCGCTTTGGCCCGCACTGGGACGCACGGCTCGAGTGGAACCGCGTAGTGACCCGCTATGACCGCGATACCGACGTAATTCTTGCCGGTATCGGCTATCGCTGGTGAACTCGGCGAACCCGGCGAGCAGTGTGGAAAGCACTATGCATCCATAGGGTTCATGCCGTCAGGACGAAGACGACGATGTCGCCGTGGAGTCTGCGCGGTCAAGCCGCCGTCAGCCGTTCAACAAACCAGTCGCACACAAGCGCGGTTCGCGCGGCCGAATGATTGTAGATCGTGTGTTCTCCATCCGGCCAGAGTTCCAGCCTCGCATCGTCTGACGTTGCGGCATCGAGAAACGGCTGTTGATCTTCCATCCTGATGAGCGGATCGGCGCCACCATGCAGCACCAGTAACGGACAGTGGATCCGCTGGCGCTGCGCATCGAAGCTCATGCGCGCGAAATTCGCGTTAATTACATCGGCATCCTTATTGCCCAGCATCGCGGCGGCCTGCTCCTGGAAAGTGCGAAACGGCAAAAGCGTCGGCGCGGCAAGTGCGCCATTCACGCAACAGGCCGCGATACGCGAGTCCGATGCAGCCGTCGACGCCGCCCACAACCCGCCAATGCTGTTGCCCCAGATGCCCACCGAACCCAGCGACGGATCGGCGGCAACGAAGTCGACAAATCGCCGATAAGCCGCGTCGACGTCAACGTCGACAAAGAGCCCTTGTTCAAGGCGCGTTTCCCCCTGACCGGGACCTTCGGCGAGCACGGTGGCGATGCCGCGTGCCGCAAGCTCGCGTGCGATCGGCCAATAGGCGAAGCCCCAGCCGCTTTGGCCGCCAAACACGATGACGGTGCCGCGCGCGGGCCTCCCCGCAGGCCGCACGAGCCAGCCGATCAAATGCGCGTTGGCAAACGGCAATTCCAGACGCTCGATCGTTTTGTCCGCCCATTTAGCGAGACCTTGCGCCGCCTCGCGCAAACGCACATAGAGTTCGCGCTTGCGTGGCACGTCTTCGTTGAAGGCCATCTGCGCGAAGAGCAGACCGGCGATACCCATTGCCTGAGCGTCGGCGGCCGTCACGAGGTGGCCGGCCTCGGCCGCACGCGATGCCCGCGCGAACTGTGTATCGGCCAGTTCTTCCGCGACGATGTCCCACTGCTCGCCTGCGGACGTGCGCGTATGCAACGCCGACGCATCCGCGTAGTCCATGCCGCAGTCGAGCAGACGCGTCATCGACATTGCCCTTTGCAACGCCAGCATGAAGGGTGAGTGTTCAGTCATTCTCGAGTCCTCGCTCACGAAACGCGCGCTTCGACCGTGCGCGTTTGAGCTTGCCAATGAAGTTTCTCGCGCAGATCGTCGAGGAGCGCGCCGATATTGCGGATGTCGGCGACCGAGCCAAATACGATGAAATCCGGCCGGCTGAGATACGCCGCCAGGCCATGCGAGTCCATGAAGGCGGATTGATCGCCTTCGAGATCGACGATGGCATCGCGTACATTCGGATTGTCGGACAGAACGGCAAAACGGCAGCCAAGCTGTGCGGCGAACGCCTTTTGCTCGTCGGTCAGATAAGCGGCGGGATGTTCGCGCGCGACGATCTGGAAACCATAGCCGATCACGTCATCCAGCCGACCTTCCGCCGCGCCCTGACGCACTCGCCCTTGCGGTGCAGGGATGCCCGTAGAGGGCAGCAGCGTGCCGTTAGCCTCGTGATGCACGATGCCGTGCTCGAGCTTCGGGAATGGCGGCATGGGGGGCACCTTGCCGGCGCGGAAGGCCGCGTCGCGCTCGGCGACCTTTGCCGGGTCGTCTTCGTTGACGACCTGGCCGAGGAACAGCGACATGTGCATGATCGCATTCACGTGCGGTTTGCGTTCGACCTCATAGGTGTCGAGCAAGGCGGGCGCGGCGCGGCCGCTCAATACCAGATCGAGTTTCCATGCGAGGTTGATGCCATCGCGCATGCCCGAGCAAGCGCCCTGGCCCATGTACGGCATCATCGTGTGTGCGGCGTCGCCCGCGAGCAGCACGCGATCATCGCGCCAGCGTTGCGCCATGCGCGTCTGGAACGTATAGACGACGTTGCGCAGCATTTTCAGATGCTCCGGTCCGTAACCATAGCGTTCCTTGAGCCAGCGCCAGCCTGCGTCTTGTGCCTCCCAGTCGGACGTTTCTTCGCCGGGCAGCACGCGCAGTTCGAAACGCGTGCGCTTCGTGCCAATGGGCATATGCATGTAGGCGCGTGCGGGATCGCAAACGATGGTCGTCGTTTCGCAGGCTTCGCCCAGATCGACCCGATTTTCCGAGTCGAGATTCAACCAGCGCTCGTTGTAACCGAAGTCGTTGCGCTCGATGCCGAGCGTGCGTCGCACAACGCTATTCGCGCCGTCCGCGCCGATGGCGTAGCGCACGTGAAAGGTGCGGGGCGGTTCGGTCCATTGTGCGTCCTGACCGCCGCGCCACGGATGCGCCGATAACACCACGCCATCGCTGGTCTGGGTCAGCGTTTCGACCTCCCAGCCGCGCAAGATGGTCACGTTCCGATAACTGCTTGCGCGCGCATCGATCGCGTCCTCGATATCCGGCTGGTAGATCGAGATATGCGCGGGATAGCCGCAAGCACGGCCCGTCCAGTTCAATTCGAGTAGCAGCTCGCCGCTGGCGGCGCGGTAGTGATACTTGTCGACCGGCATGGCGTTGCGCAAGGCTTGCTCGATGTCGCTGCTGGCCTGCACGATACGCGCGGTCTCGCCATCGATGTGAGTCAGGCGCGGGAGACCGTAAGGCGTCGGCCAACGCTCGATGACCACGACCCGGTAACCTGCGCGCCCGAGCATCGACGCGGCCACGAGTCCCGTGGGCCCATAGCCGATCACCGCCACGTCGTACTGCTGGGTCGTGCGCTCTTCGGCGCGGTTCAATTCTGCGTTCATTCGGTGTCTCCTTCGAAATCCGTAGTTCATTGCGCCGTTGCGGCGCGTCGGTCTTTTAGTGAGTTTTCGTGCGTTTTAGTGGCGACGAGGCGGCACGCCGTCGAATGCGTCCTGCAACAAGGCGCGCAGCGCCGGGCGCTCGATGGGCCGCGGGTTCCAGTACGGATTCGCAACAGCGATATCCGCAGCGCGATCGAGATCCGCTTCCCGCATGCCGAGCGATTTCAGCGCGACAGGCGCGCCGTTTTCGTGAGCAAGGTCGTAGAGTCCGCGCGCGGCGTCGTCTGTTCCGATCGCGCGTTCGATCCGGCGCATAGCCTCGGGCGCGTGCGCCGCGTTGTAGGCAAGCGCATGCGGCAGGATGACGGTATGCGTCTGCGCATGAGGAAGATTGAAGCTGCCGCCGAGCGTGTGGCAGAGCTTGTGGTGCAACGACATGCCAACGTTGCCGAGCACCATCGCGCAGAGCCACGCTCCGTACAGCGCCTCGCTGCGCGCGCCGAGATCCGCGCCATCACGCCTCACTCCGGGCAGCCCTCGAGCGAGTGCGCGAATGCCGTCTTCCGCGATCAGCGCCATCACGGGATTGGCATCGTTCGCATACAGCCCTTCGGCCGCGTGGGCGATCGCATTGATGCCGCTCGTCACGGACAATTCCACGGGTAGCGTCAAGGTCAATTCCGGGTCGTAGATCACGGTCCTGGGCAATACGCGAGAATCGGTGCCGGTGCGCTTGATGCCGTCTTCGGTCACGCCATAGATCGGCGTCATTTCGCTGCCGGCGTAGGTAGTCGGAATCGCGAGGATCGGCAGGGCGCTTTCGAGTGCAATGGCCTTGCCTAGTCCGATCGTGGAGCCGCCGCCGACGGCGATGGCGCAGTCCGCGTCGCATGACTGTGCGAATGCCTGGGCGTCGCGTGCCACTTCAATCGGCACATGCATCGTGGCCCGGTCGTAGAGCCCGGCGGCCCGCTCGCCGAGGCGTTGCGCAATCGACTGGGCGAGCGCGCGTTGTTCAGGTGTGCAGAGCACAAGCGCGCGGTTGGCGCCGAGTGCGAGGACTTCGCGTTCGAGATGGCGCAGGCTGCCCGCGCCAAACACGACACGGGCGGGCCGTGCAAGATAAGTAAACTCCATCATGGCTCTCGTTCATTCCTCAGCATTCGACGACGTAGTCGACCTGGTGGCGTGCGATGCGCAGGCCGTTCAATTGCGCCCGTACCTGGGCGTGCTCCGGATGTGTTGCGTAGTCATCGAGCGATCTGCGCGATTCGAATTCGGCGACGAGCACGACGTCGCAGGCGTAGTCGACATCGCTGAAGTCGATGCCTACGTCGAGGGACCTCATGCCGGGAATGCGCCCGCGCAGTCCTTCGAAAGCGGACTTCACGCGCAGGCGCGCTTCTATGCGTTGCTGTTCGGTCTGGCCCGCGACGCTCCACATCACGATATGCCGGATCATTCGCGGCGCTCCTCGTGGTTCAGCACAAAGTCATAGTCGAGCGTATAGAAGGGCGTGTCGACGTGCGAGCCATCGGGCGCGATACCGGGCTGATGGCGGACCCATTGGGCCACCAGCGTCGATCGCACGCCGAAGACGGCGTCGGAGTCGAGATAGCGGTCGCCGTCGCGGAATACATGGGTGATGAGCGTTTCGTAGCCCGGCGCCTGCACCATGAAGTGCAGATGCGCGGGTCGCCAGGGGTGGCGGCCTAGCGCATCGAGCAATGCGCCCACCGGCCCGTCGTGCGGAATCGGATACGGCTCGGCGAGGATCGAGCGAAATCCGAAGCGTCCGTGCGCGTCGGTGCGCAGCATGCCGCGTGCGCGACAGGCGACGGTACCGTCGTCATCCGGCGGCATTTGCATGTCGTAATGGCCTTCCTCGTCGGCTTGCCAGACCTCGAGCAGCGCGTTCGGAACAACGTCGCCGCCGATCGAGCGGACCTCTCCACTGACGAAACATGGCTCGCCACGCGCGCCGTTCGCAATGTCGTCCCACTTGTCGAAAGACGGACTGTCTTTCACATAAAAGGGGCCGAAAACCGTGGCTTCCGTGCAGCCGGCCGGTTTGGTGTGATTTTGTGCCGTGACCAGGGTGGACAGACCGAGCACGTCGGACAAGAGAATGAATTCCTGTCGCTTGTCATCGGTGATATGACCGACTGCGGTGAGGAACGCGATGGCCGCCTGCCATTCTGCTTCCGTGAGCCGGGTGTCGCGCGCGAAAGAATGCAAATGCTGGACGAGGCTCGTCATCACCGTTTGTAGCCGCTCGTTGCGACATTCGCAAAGCGACGCAATCACGGCCTGTGTGATGGTGTCTTCATTAAGGTTGCGCACGTCGTATGTCTCCGGACTGTTGTGTCGTGATGCGTTGGAGTAAGATTAATTCCCTCTCGCGCCGGAAGAAACCCGCAAAAACGAAGTTCTGTTCTCCGCCAGGCGGAGAAATAAAAAAGTATGGATAAGTGGACACAGATTGAATTCTTCATACAAGTCGCCGAATTGGGCAGCCTTTCAAAAGCGGCCGAACGACTTGGGATGTCGAGCGCGGCGGCAAGCCGCTGTCTGAATGCGTTGGAGGACCGCCTGGCGGTGCGACTCGTCGAACGGACCACCCGGCGGCTCTGGCTGACCGACGCCGGGCGCGAGTATCACCGTCGTTGCGTTGCGATCATGGCCGAGCTGGCCGAAGCCGATGCGGCGGTCAACGAAGCCGCCATCAACCCAAGCGGCACGCTGAGGGTGACGGCATCGGTGTCGTTCGCGTCGCTCTATATCGCGCCGGCACTCCCGCAATTTCACAAGCGCTATCCCGATGTGTCCGTGCAGATCATCGCGGCAAACCGCTATCCCGACTTCATTGAAGCGGGAATCGATGTCGCCATCCGCACGCGCGAGCACGAGGCGGATTCGGGCATCACGGTTCGCAAGCTCGCCGAGACGCGAAGGGTGCTGGCGGCGACGCCAGGCTACCTGGCGAAGCGCGGCATTCCCGCGACGCCGGACGCGTTGGCCGATCACGATTTGCTCGTCTACAACCTCGCCAATGATCCGTTCGTGCTGCACTTTCGCCGCGACTCCAAGACAAAGTCCGTCGCGGTCAAGAGCGTGCTCGACGCAAACGAAGGGCAGGTGATCCGCGCGGCGGCGTTAGCTGGGCTGGGCATACTCATACAACCGCTCTACATCATTCACGGCGACATCGTCGCTGGCAAGCTGGTGCCGATTCTTTCCGACTGGCGTTTGCCCACTCTCACGATCAACATCGCTTATCAAAGTCGCCGTCATCAGCCCGCAAAGATTCGCGTTTTCACCGAGTTTCTGCTTGAGCGCTTCGAGCAACTTGGGCTTGCGCGCAAGTGGAATGAAATAGCGTCGTAGCGGCTAACCGTGGCGCAATTTCAGGCGCGCGATGAAGGGGTTTGTCGGCCCCGGTCGAACCGATATCCCATTCTTCCAGCAAACGGAGAACTGTTCTTCCCACACGGACTTTTTCTGATCACGGCACCCGCTATACATTGCGTCGGCGTCGAGCGAATTTGAACTCGATGCAGTCAGTATTGCCAATCATCGATGAATTGGCGAACGACAAACACAAGACCAATGATTAAAATCCGGAGACGCCATGACTTTTCGCTTCCCGCGCCTGCTTGCCGCGGGCCTCGCCGCATTCGCGGCCTCGGTGACGACGCATGCCACTGAAAATGGACAAATCAGCTATCCATTTGGCGTCAATACCTCGCTGAACGGTCTGCTTCCTCCGCCCGGCGGCACCCAGTATTTCAATTACGCACTTTATTCTTCGGCGAACAAGTTCGCCGGTTCCGATGGCAATAGCCGTGTGCCCGGCTTTCATTCCAGCGTGATCGCGGAAACACCGCGCGTGGTTCATACATGGGGCGCGACGGTTGGTCCGTTCACGTTATCGAGCAGCGCGATCGTGCCCATCGTGCATCTCCATCTCTCGACTCCCGGCGGAACAGGCAACAGGACGGGGCTTGGCGATGTCATTCTCGAGCCCTTGATGTTTGGCTATGTCAATCCGTCAAAGACGCTGTTTGCGTTCGTCTCGCCTTCATTTGCGGTTCCGTCGGGCTCCTATTCGGTCAACCGGATCGCGAATACGGGACTCAACACCTACGCGTTCTTGCCATATATGAGCCTGACGTGGTTTCCGCGCAGCGACTGGGAGATTTCGACGACTACGTTGTTCGAAATGAATTCGCCGAATCATGCAACGCAGTACCACTCGGGTGCGGTCGCTGTGCTGGACTATTTGATCGGCTACTCCTTGAATCGGCAATTTCAGCTCGGCGTGCAGGGCACATTTCTCAAGCAATTCACGGACGATACCCAGGACGGCGTCAGGGTAGGGACGGACGGGTTCCGGGGGCAGTCCGTCGCGATAGGGCCGCAACTGAGCTACATGTGGGGTCCTGCATCGGGAATTGTCGTGAAGTATCAGCGCGAGTTCGCGGTACGCAATCGTGCGCAAGGCAACAAGCTTTGGGTGCAGTTCAGCTTTCCGTTGTAAGCGTTAGCATGGCACTTCGCATTGCAGTTCCGCCTCATTGAGGCAGCGTGAACTACAGAACCGCGATGCCGATTCGCTGCGGGGTTATTGATCTTTCGCGTCCTTCACGCGTGCAACGGTCGTTCTGTTGTTGCACGTAAGAGGCCGCTTGCCGCACGAATAAACGAGCGCAGCGGCGCCCTCAGAACCGGTGCCGCAAACCGGCCACGACGGCAACCTGGCTCGTGCGTCCTTCGCCGCCGGGCCCAAGCACGTTGAGCGCCACGGTATCGGCATCGGCGGTGGCGCGCTGGTAGAGGACTGAGACATGCACATCCGTGCGCTTGGACAGCAGATACGTCGCGCCGAGATCGACCTGATGCCATTCGGGATGATCGCCGCGCGCGAACGATTTTGCGCCGGTGCCAACGAAGCCCGAGCCATCGGTGAAGATATAACCCGCGCCCAGCATTACGGTCGGGGTGACGTAGTAGCGCGCATTGACCTCGTAGTTGCGCACACCCAGGCTGCCCGCGCCAGCGTAATCGAGCAAGGTGTCCGTGAAAACGAAGTTGAACACGGCAAGCCCCGCCGTATAGCCGATTGCAGCGCCATAGACGTTCTGGCGCGTAACGAAGCCGGTGTTGTAGAAGATGCTCGTCGTGCTTGTGTATTCACCACCCACGGCCCCATCGGCGTTGCTGCCCGAAGTCGAGGACGATGGATTGTCGAGGTGCAGCCACGTGAGCGCGGCCTGCCAGCCGTTCGACTTCCATGACAGGCCGAGACTGTACGCGCGATTGTTCGCGAAGCCCATGCCCGGCGTGCCGCCCGCCTGGTTGCTGAAGGCGTAGATCGCCCCTGCACGCAGACCTCCAGGCGTGGACATCTGGTATTTCACCGTATTGTCGAGCCGGAAAGTGGCGAAAGTGTTGTCGACGTCGCCAATATGCGCGCCATAGATGCTGCCGAAGTTTTGCCATGCAAGAAATGGCGAGAGATAGTCGTAGCTGACGTCGTATTGCCGACCGAGTGTGACGCGTCCGTAGCGTTCGCTTTCGAGGCCCACAAAAGCTTGCCGACCGAACAGCCGGCCTCCTTGTAGCGCCGCTCCCGTCAAGCCGCTGAAGCCGTTTTCGAGCGTGAAAATAGCACGCGTGCCGCCGCCGAGGTCTTCACGGCCAGCCAGCCCGAAACGATCGCCCGCGCCGAAGCCCGTGACCGCGGAAACGCGGCTCGCGCCAACCGTGCCGATGCTCGACGCCACCGTGTTGGTGTAGGCAAGGCCGGTGTCCACGATGCCATACAACGTGATCGAGCTTTGCGCGTGTGCGCACTGCATGGCCTCGGCGCAGAGCGCGCCCGCGACGGCAAGGTTCTTCCACATGATTGTCTCCAGTCTGATTTTTTTCAAGGCGTGCGGGTGCCACGGGCTCATGCATGCGCAGAGCCCGTGCGTTGCTTCTCAATCGATGGTGATGAAGGAGGGTTGATGCGCGTGGTGTGGCCACACCGCGGCGCGAGCGCTAGTCGAGGCTGGGCTCGCCTGCTGCCGATGCGTGAGGCGCGTGTTCTTGCGGTGTGTTGGGCAGCACCAAACGCAGGGCGATCATCCCGGTGACGAGCACGATGGCGGCCACGCCGAGGGCGCTGTCGAGCTTGCCGCTCTGTGTCGTGAGCCAGCCCGTGACGGTGGCGCTAAAAAAGCCGCCGATCGACCCGAGGCTGGCCATGATCGCGATGGCATGGCGCGCGGCGTGATCGGCAAAGCAGATCGTCGGCGTGGTCCAGAAGAGGCTCAGTGCCGTGAAGATGCCAACCGAGCCGACGCACAGGATCGCTGCGCTTGCGAGAGCGCTGTGCGCAAACATCGGCAGCGTCACGAAGGTCACGACCGTGAGACACGCGCCTGCAACGATATGCCAGAAGCGCTCGAGCCGACGGTCCGAATGCAGCGATATCAGATACGCACCCACGGCGCTCGCGAGCGAAATCACGCTGCTATAGAGGCCGATTTCGAGCGGCGTCGCGAGGCCTGCGCTGCGCAACAGCGTGGGCGTCCAGGTCCCGAAGATGTTGAGGCACCAGAAAATCGCGAAGTACACGTACGCAAAACCATACACACGCGGATCGCGCGCGACCTCCATGAAACTCGCGCGCTGACGTGCGAGGGTGCCCACACTTGCCTGCACGTCCGCTTCGATGAAGCGTGCTTCGTCGGCATTGAGCCAGCGCGCGTGGGTGGGGCGCTCGGCGAGCCACCACCAGGCCATCACGCCCAGCGCGATGGAGGGCACGCCTTCGAGAATGAACAGCCATTGCCAGCCTTCTAGCGTCGTGCCGTGGCCGAAACGTTGCAGAATCCAGCCGGCGAGTGGGCCGCCTATCATGCCGGCGACGGTCGGGCTGATCTCGAAGAGACTCATCATCTGTCCGCGCAGACGGTGCGGAAACCAGTAGGTGAGATACAGGATGACGCACGGCGCGAAGGCCGCTTCGCTTGCGCCGATCAAGAAGCGCATCACGTAGAATTCGTGTTGTGTCGTAGCGAATGCGAGCAACACGGTGCAGATGCCCCACGCACCCATAAGCACGGACATCGTGCGCCGCGTGCCGATCACGCCAACGAGCTTCATGCCTGGAATCACGAAGGTCGTATAGCCGAGGAACAGCATGCCCGCGGCGAGTCCATACGCGGCCTCGCTCAGATGGAGGTGCTGGAGGAATTGCAGCTTCGCGAAGCTGATATTGACGCGGTCAACAAAGTTCACCACGTAACAGATGAACAGGAATGTCACGAGCCGCCACGCGACTCGTCGATAGATCAGCGCGGTGCGCTTGGGGGTGTAGGACGCGACTTCTGGCATGGTGTCTCCCTGTTTCCGGCGGATGGTGCGCAGCGCGACTTGGGCGTGCATTGTGGAGGCAGAATACGATGCGTGTTTTTCCTTAACCAAGTTAAAGGTCGTATCGAATACCCTGGGGAGCGTGTTCCCCGTCGTAACGACAAAGGTTGCCTACCTATGACTGACCCCGGTTCGTCCCCCGCGCCGTCGCGCCTGATCGAGCCTCAGACGATCGACGATTTTCTCGTGCTGCGCCTGCGGCGCGTGGCCGTGGCCGCTGCCGACGGGCCCGGCTGGCTCTACGAGCGCGAACTCGGCATCAGCCGGCGCGACCTGCGCGTGCTCGGCCTCATTCGGGATCAGCCGGGTATGACCTCGGGCGCGCTCGCTACCCTGCTCAACGTGAGCGCGGTGCTCGCGAGCCGCACGGTTTCCGCGCTGGCGGCCGAAGGGCTCGTGCGCAAAGTGCGCAATCGCGACGACGCCCGCTCGATCGAACTCGCGCTGAGCGAGAAAGGCGAGAGCGTCTACGCGCGCGGCCTGCAACTGGGCGTCGCGTTCAATCGCGAGCTTGCGAGCTGCCTGTCCGATGAAGAAGCGGGCCTGCTCGACGCGCTGCTGCGGCGACTCGAAGAGCGCGCCCTCAAATTGTCGGAGCGCGAGAAGGCTAAGTTCATGACGGATCGTAAGCGCTGAAGTCAACGCTGAACTTGGTTAAAGGTTTCGTCCTCTCCTACGATCGTGCGAAAACGTCACATCAAGGAGACCCGGTTCATGACTGCCCGCAACGTGCTGTTCATCATGTGTGACCAGCTACGCTTCGATCACCTCGGCTGCAATGGCCATCCATGGCTGCGCACGCGCAATATCGACGCGCTGGCCGCGCGCTCGGTGAGTTTCGATAACGCATTCGTTTCGTCGGGCGTGTGTGGTCCGTCGCGCATGTCGTACTACACGGGGCGCTCGGCGACGAGCCACGGCGCGACCTGGAACCGCGTGCCGATGAACATCGGCGAAATAACACTCGGCGAATATCTTGCGCGGCATGGACGCAGTCTCGCGCTTGCCGGCAAGACGCACATGGTCGCCGATGAGGACGGCATCGCGCGCATGGCGCTCGCCGGGCGCAATGAGGCGCTTGCGTCCCGGCTGCGCGTCGGGCATTTCCATGAGCTCGATCGTTACGATGGTCATCATGAGCCGGGTAGCGAATCGGGCTATCCCGCCTGGTTGCGTGCGCAGGGCTACGAGAGCGCGCGTCCGTGGAGCGATTACGTCATCAGCGTGCAGGACGAGGCGGGAGGCGTGCACTCGGGATGGAAGATGCGTAACGTGCACTGGCCCTCGCGCGTGCTCGAAGCGCACTCTGAAACGGCGTACATGACCGGGCAGGCGATCCGCTTTATCGAAGAGCAAGGCGATACGCCCTGGGCGCTGCATCTTTCGTACGTCAAGCCCCATTGGCCTTATGTCGCGCCGGCGCCGTATCACAACCTCTATTCACTCGATGAGTGCCTGCCGATCAAACGCCGCGAAGCGGAGCTTGTCGATCAGCATCCGGTTTTGCGTGCCTATCGCGAGCAGGAGGAGTGCAGCAACTTCGCGCGCGCCGAAGTCTCGGACAAGGTGCGCCCCGTTTATCAAGGCCTGATCCAGCAACTCGACGATCACCTTGGGCGGCTGTTCGATACGCTGGAGCGGCTAGGGCGCTTCAAGGACACGCTCATCGTCTTCTGCGCCGATCACGGCGATTTTCTCGGCGATCACTGGCTCGGTGAAAAGGAGATGTTCTACGACACCGTGCAACGTGTGCCGATGATCGTCTACGATCCGTCGCCGCGTGCCGATGCCACGCGCGGCACGCGTGAGCGGCGCTTCATGTCCAGCATCGACATCGTGCCGACGGTGCTCGAGAGCCTCGGTTTGCCCATCGACGACGCGCGTATCGAAGGCCGCTCGGTGCTGCCGCTGCTGCGTGGCGAACCGCCGGAAGACTGGCGCGAATTCGTAGTTTCCGAACTCGATTACAGCTTCCGTCGCGCACGTCTGATACTCGGTCGCGAACCCGCCGGGTGCCGCGCGTGGATGGTCCGTGACGCGCGCTGGAAATACGTGCATTGGCAGGGCTTCCGCCCGCAGCTTTTCGACCTCGAGAACGACCCCGACGAGTTCGTCGATCTTGGCGCGGTCGCGGAGTTCGAGCCCGTGCGCGAGACCATGCATCGCAAACTCGGCGAATGGCAGCGTCAGGCGAAGACCCGCGTGACGGTCGACGATGCGCTCGTCATGCGCACAACCGACGTGCACAAATCGAAGGGCGTGTTTTATGGCGAGTGGTGAGGCGTTGCAGCTTCCGTCACGCGAGAGGGCGGCACGACGATCTCGACCTTGCCCGTCGCGACGTCGTACACCAGGCCCGAGATCGTGTAACCGCCGAAGACATCGGCGCTCGACCGCAGGGCCGCCACGTCGAGCGCGACGGCTTTATACGGGTCGTTGATTTCCAGGCTGTCGAGTTCAGCCAGCGTCACCCCCATATGGTGGGCCAGGATCTGTGGCTCATGACAGTAGCAGCGCTTGATGCCACAGTCGGTATGATGCAGGACGACGAGGTTCCAGTCGGGGCCGATGTCGCCGCCTGCCGCAAGCGCAACGGTGCGCAGAATCCGCAGCGTTTCAAATACAGCAGGATTCACCCGGCCGCCGACGTTGCGAAAAATCCCCACCTCGCCGGGCGCGAGCTTGAAGATATCCACGGGATCGACGCGCGGGTCCAGACATCCAATGATGAGCGATCGGCTCGTCGGCATCATCCGCAGGCCCGGATTAAAGCCATTGCCGGCAAACTCAACGTTACGGCGCATCAGGGTGTCGATGTAGTCCATGACGTCTTCCTTGCATCTCGATGGATTGGCCTATGCTTACGGGTACTTTCGTCGCTCGAGGAGCGCGAAGTCCTGCGCACACCGCAATACGGGGAATTTTCGCAAGCGTACCTGCGCAAAACGGTGTGATCTTGGACGAAGCAACGATACGATGGACAAACCGTGGGCGGTCGCGGCAAAGTCGAACGGATTCGGTTTCGAAGCGGCAGGCGCTTGCGGCCGGGCGATTGCAGCGTCCGGCTGAGCACAAGGAGAATATTGCATGACCGAACAACGCTGGAGCCTCGCCGCGCGTGCATTGCGCAGCGCGGCCGACTTCTGGTCGGTGCGTTTCGTGGACGAACGCACCGACGACCACACCGTGCGCAACGACGTCGCGTTGCCTTCGCGTCAGGTGCGCGAGCGCGGCGCGATGGTCACGGCATGGGCCGGCGCAGGCGCGGGCTACGCAGCCACAGCCGATCTCTCGGCGGCAGGCTTGCAGCGCGCGCTGGATATCGCCACCACGCGTGCCCAGGCAGGCGCGGCGCATGCGCTGATCGACCATCGCGAGATCGCGCGGCCCACGCAAAGCGGCAGCTACGTTTCGCCGAATGCGCAGGGCCCGCTGCCGTCGCGGCGCGAGTGGCTCGAGCGCCTGACGCACGAGTGCGCGGCGGCCAACGTCGATGCGCGCATCGTCGAGCGTGTCGCGGGCATGCAGATTACGCAGAGCGACCAGCTTTACCTGACGAGCGACGGCGTGCGCATCGATCAGCAGTTCCGTTTCCTGATGCCGAGCCTGTCCGCTGTCGCGCATGATGACGGCGACACCCAGGAGCGCACGCTCAACGGCCACTACGCCACGCTCGCACAGGGCGGCATGGAAATTCTGGCGCGCTATGGTTTCGACGGCGCGGGCGCGCGCGTCGCCGATGAAGCCCTGCAACTGCTCGCCGCGCCCAACTGCCCGACCGGGCGGCGCGACCTGCTGCTCATGCCCGACCAGATGATGTTGCAGATCCACGAGTCGATCGGCCATCCGCTCGAACTCGACCGCATTCTGGGCGACGAGCGCAATTTCGCAGGCTGGAGCTTCGTGAAGCCCGAGATGTTCGGCCATTACCAGTACGGATCGCCATTGCTCAACGTCAGCTTCGATCCGGACCTGCGTGAAGAGGCCGCTGCCTACGCCTTCGACGACGACGGCAGCGCGGCCAGCAAGCAATACCTGATTCGCGCGGGCGTGCTGGAGCGCCCGCTTGGCGGCGCGCTCTCGCAGCAGCGCGCGGGCCTGCCGGGCGTGGCGAACTCGCGCGCGGCCAACTGGAACCGCCCGCCCATCGACCGCATGGCCAACCTCAACATCGAACCGGGCGACCAGTCGCTCGACGCGATGATTGCGGGCATCGAGCACGGCATTCTGATGAAGACGAATACGTCGTGGTCGATCGACGATCATCGCAACAAATTCCAGTTTGGCTGCGAATTCGGCCAGTTGATCGAGCAGGGCAAGCTCACGCAAGTGGTCAAGCGTCCTGGCTATCGCGGCATTTCCGCGAGCTTCTGGCGCGGTTTGTCGGCCGTCGGCGACGCGTCCACGCGCGCGGTCTACGGCACGCCGATGTGCGGCAAGGGCGAACCCGCCCAGGTGATCCGCGTGGGCCATGCGTCGCCCGCCTGTGTGTTTTCCGATGTCGAAGTGTTTGGAGGGGCGTGATGGCCGAGATGCTTTTTACGCGCGGCGTCGAAGCGATCGACTGGCACGCGCACTTCACCCAGGTCGCCGAGGCGATCGAGCGCCTGTGCCGTCCAGGCGAGACGGTGCTGAGCGCGTTTGCCGGCGAGCAATCCGATTTCATCCGCTTCAATGCGGGCAAGGTGCGCCAGAGCGGCCAGGTCGAACAGGGGCGGCTTACGCTGCGGCTGATCCACGGGGCGCGTCAGGCGTACACGACGTTCGACCTGAGCGGCGACGCATCTGCCGATGTCGATGACGTCACGGACGCGCTGGCATCGCTGCGCGAGAGCCTGCTCGACGCACCGGACGACCCGCACGTCTTGTTCGACACCCGCGCGTGGACGCGCAGCACGCGTCGCGACGGCCGCGTGCCCGATCCGCAGGCGCTCGTCGAACTCGTCGCGCGCGCGGCGCAAGGGCTGGATTTCGTGGGTTTTTACGCGGGCGGGACGCTCGCGCGCGGCTTTGCGTCGACTACGGGCAGCCGCGGCTGGTACGAAGTCGAGAATTTTAATTTCAGCTGGTCGCTCTATCAGCCCAACGGGCGCGCGATCAAGACGACGTATGCGGGCGATGCCTGGGACGACGCCGTATTTGTCGAGAAGGTGCGCACGGCGGCCGAACGTCTGCCGATCCTGCTGCGCGCGCCGCGCGTGCTGACGCCGGGCGGCTATCGCGCCTGGCTTGCGCCCGCGGCGCTATCGGAACTGGTGGAGGCGGCGTCGTGGAACGGCTTTTCGGCACGCGCACAGGCGTCATCGACGAGTCCGCTCTACAAGCTCAATACCGGTGCGGCCGCGTTCGACGCACGGGTGTCGCTGGCGGAATCGCTCGAACTCGGCATCGCTGCGGCGTTCAACGACGACGGCTATCTGCGCGCGAGCGTGCCGCTGATCGATGCGGGGCGCAGCGTCGGCCGCCTCACGAGCGCGCGTTCGGCGCGCGAGTACGGGCTGGAACCCAATGGCGCGCTGCCGCAGGAAATGCCCACATCGCTGGCGATGGCAGGCGGCGACCTCGCGCAGGACGACGTGCTCGCGCGCCTGGGCACCGGGCTGTATATCGGCAATCTGTGGTACGTGAATTTTTCGGATCGCATGAATTGCCGGCTCACTGGCATGACGCGCTTTGCGACGTTCTGGGTGGAAGAGGGCGAGATCGTTGCGCCCGTCGACGCCATGCGCTTCGACGACAACCTGTATGGACTGCTCGGCGATCGGCTGGAAGCGCTTGGCGCGCAGCCGGAACTGCTGCTCTCCGATTCTACCTGGGGGCAGCGCGCGACCGGCGGGCTGCAATTGCCGGGTGCGCTTGTGAAGTCGTTTGAGTTGGTGCTGTAGCGCGAAGGTCAACCAGACGGGGCGGTCTTCACCAGGCTGCCCCGTATCCGAGGCCCCTGCTTGAAATCATAAATATCAATAGTTCACACGCGATAATTATCATTTTTCAATGTGGTGCTGATCGCCAAATAATCCGTCACCAGCTCACACAATGACGGAGACAGCATGTCATCACCCGCCCAGATCAAGCGCGGCATCAGCCTCTATAGCTACCAGGAAGAATTCTTCCTGCGCAAACTGGACCTCGAAGCTTGCCTTGCCGAAGCGTCGCGCATTGGCGCGAATGGTATCGAGATCGTCAGTGAACAGATGATCCCGCGCGCGCCGCACGCCGCTGACGCGTTTTACGCAAAATGGCACGAATGGATGGCGCAATACGGCACCACACCCATCTGTCACGATCTCTTCCTGGATACCAAGCGGTATCCGGATCGTCGCCTGAGCGACGACGAGTGCGTTGCTTCTATCGAAGCCGATCTGCGACACGCCCATCGACTCGGTTGCCGTTTCGTGCGTGTGCTCGTGAGCGTCTCGCCGCATATCCTCGCACGCTGTGTCAGCGCAGCGGAACGTTACGACGTGAAGATGCTGCTCGAAGTCCATTCGCCGCTGCATTTCGATCATCCGTGGATCATGCGTCATGCGGAGTCGATGGAGCAGCTTGGCACGCAGCACATCGGCTTTCTGCCTGACATGGGCATCTTCGTGAAGCGTTATCCGCGGGTCATGCGCGACCGCTTCGTGCGCATGGGCGCACGCGAAGCGGTGGCTGATTTCATCTGCGATGCCTACGCCGACCGCATTCTGTCCGAATACCTGCTACAGGACGTGCGCCAGATGGGCGGCACGGGCGTCGAACTCGCGATGGCCGAAACCGTGCGCCATACGATCTGGTCGAGCCCGCGGCGCCTGCTCGAATTCATGCCGCGCATCCACCATATTCACGCCAAATTCTACGAGATGACCGCGGACGGGATCGAGCCGAGCATTCCTTACGACGAAATCATTCCGGTGCTGATCGAGGGCGGCTACAACGGCTATCTGTCCAGTGAATATGAAGGCAACCGTCACGTGCAGGATGCCTTCGAAGTGGACAGCATCGAACAGGTTCGCAGGCAGCATCGGATGTTCGAAAGCCTGCTCGACCAGCACGCCGCCGTTACCGCCTGATCATCTCTGCAAGGACACGTCACATCATGTTCGACAAATACATCATCTGCGAAAACAGCTTGCGTGCGCGTAGCGGGAACGGTTCGAAAGCGGGCTTCTCGCTGGAATTGCGGTTGCCCTATTACCGGGCGCTGGGTCTTTCGATGGTCGAGAAAATTTCCCTGACGATCGACGGCCAAACGGTGCCGGTCGAGCGCATGACGCTCCATGTCGCCGATGGCGCGTTCGCCGTGGCTGAACTCGGCGGTGTGGACGACGCGCGGTGGGGTTTTGGCGAAGTCGCGCGTATCGAGGTCGACGGCATGAATCTTCCAGAGTGCGCCGGGGCGGATCACGACGTGCAGGTCGAGCAGCACCTGCGCATTTCCTATCTGCCATTCACGCTCATCGGCAAGGATCGCAAGCACCTGGCGCTGTCGACGGCCGAGACTTGATGCGCCGCGTCTAACAAAGCTGATAGCATGCGTTCGCGCGTTATTCGAACGCAGCGGATGCACTAAACGGGGACGGGTGCGAAGAACACCCGCCCGTGCGTGTGCCGGCGCGCTTGCCGCGCGCGCCGGCCGGATCGATGCAGTCGATCACTAAAAGACAGGCCGCGCTGCGGCCACAAGGAGACGCGTATGACAATCAGGACGGAACGCCAGGCCGGCGCCGCGCAAGGCCTCGTGCTCAGCGTGGCATCGACGATGTCGGTGATGGGTGCCGTGGTGATGGCACCTTTGCTGCCAAGCCTTCACGCCGAATTCGCTGCGACACCCGGCGTCGATTTTCTGGTGCCAATGGCGCTGACCGCGCCGTCGCTCTGTGTGGCGCTGCTCGCGCCCGTGATCGGTGTGGCGGCGGACCGTATCGGGCGCCGCCGTGCGTATCTTTTCGCGTTGCTGTTGTACGTGTTGTTCGGCACGGCGCCGCTCTACCTCCAGACGCTGCCGCAGATTCTTGTCAGCCGCATTGGCGTGGGTTTCGCCGAGGCCGTCATCATGGTGTGCAGCACGACGTTGCTGGGCGATTACTTCACCGGCCCGGAGCGGGTGAAATGGTTGTCGGCGCAATCGGGGATTGCCTCGGTGTCGGGCATTGTGTTCATCATGCTCGGCGGCGTGCTGGGACGCGAAAATTGGCGCATCCCCTTCGCCATGTACAGCTTGAGTCTTGTTTTGTTCGCGTTGACCTTGCTTCTGACGTGGGAGCCTGCAGCCCGCGAGCGGGAAGCCGCGCATTCACTGCGTTTTCCCTGGGGCAGCCTGCTGGGCAATGGCGTGCTCACGGTGATCGGCTCGCTGCTGTTCTACCTGATTCCGGTGCAGATGGGGGCGGTGCTGGCCGGGCATGGCGTGACGTCGCCCGCGACCATCGGCGTTCTGATTTCGATCGCGAGCATTCTGATTCCGATCGGCGCGTTTCTGTTTCGCCGCGCGGCGCTGCGCATCCGCCTGGATGCGATCGTTTGCCTGCCGTTTCTATTGATGGGAGTGGGTCTCATCGCGCTCGGCCGAACCAGTGATCCGACGATGGATGTCATCGCTGCGTCGGTGCATCAGCTGGGCGGCGGCTTCGTGCTGCCCGTGCTGCTGACGATGGCGCTGCAACGCCTGCCGTTCGCATTGCGCGGGCGTGGCACAGGTATCTGGATGTGCGCGTTTTTCCTCGGCCAGTTCATCAGCGCGCCCATCGCGATAGGCGCCATGAAGGCGGCGGGTAGCATCGGTGTGTCGCTGGGTTGGCTCGGCGGCTTGAGCCTCGTGGTGTGTGCGGTGCTGGTCGTGGCTGCGGTGCCGCGAGCGAGGCGCGAAGGCTGGGGCGTGCTGCCGAATACGACCACAGGACAGTAAGCGCTAAATCCCGGCTGCGGGACTGCAATCGGCAAGAGATTAACGCCACGCTGGCTACACCAGCGTGGCGTTTGGCTTTCAGATACCGGGCGTCATCTCGCTCGCACAGTCAAGCAGAACGTCGCGAAACCAGACATACGCTGGATCGTTCTCGCGCGCCTGTTGCCATTGCACGACTTCGGCGAGCGGCGGCAACGCAATCGGACAATCGACCACGCGCAGCTCGGGTTCGCGCGCCGCGAAGCGCTCCGCAACGAACGACGGCAGCGTTGCAATCAAAGGCGTGCCTGCCATCGCGAAAGGAATAGCCAGCAGATGCTCGGTGCGCACGACGCGTTCGCGTTGCGCGCGGTGAATCAGTGCGTCGTCGGATTCAATCGTCACGACGCTGCCGTCGAGCAAGGTCGGCACGATATGCGGCAAGGCGTAGAACGTGGCTTCATCGAGCGTTGCCGTTTTGCGACGTGAGCCGAATACGTCGCGATTGCCGCGCCACACAAGACAGCGATACGGCGCACTGAGTAGCGGTCGCCGCGGATGATCCGCCGAGGTGAACAGGGCGGGCAGCACCACGAAATCCAGACCCTGGCGCTCCAGCGCTTCCACTGCGGGCGTGCGCGCCTCACGAAACGCGCTGAACGTACGTACGTTGATGGTCACGCCCGGCGCCTCCTTCGCGAGCCGCGCGCTCACGATCGGCAGCAGGAAGCCTGCGACGATCTCCGAACACGCAATCGCAAAACGCCGTTCAGCGCGCGATGGATCGAAACCGGGTTTGGCCGATGTCAGGGCGCGCGCACGCTCCAGCCAGGCCTGCACGGCGGGCTTCAACTCCAGCGCGACGGGACTCAACACCAGCTTGCGTCCCTCCTGAATCAGCAGCGGATCGCCGAAATGCTCGCGCAGGCGCGCAAGCATCGCACTAATGGCGGGTTGTCCGACGTTGAGGCGATTGGCCACGCGCGTGACGCTCGGGTCGTCCAGCAGCGCGTCCAGCACGATTAGCAGGTTCAGATCAATCGAGCGATAGCGCATTGGCAGCTTTCTCTTTAGAAGTTGCGCGCGCAATCTTCGATCGTGCGCGAGAGCCATACGACCGCCGGGTCGCCCGCATGCGCCGCGCTCACCTGCAATGTTTCCCATACGTCGATTGCGGCGAAAGGCGCAGGCACGATGCGCAACGGCATGGTCCGCGCCCATGCCTGCGCGAGCCGCGACGGCACCGTGCCGATGCGCTCGGTGCCGACGATGAATTCCGGCACAAGCAGGAAGTTCGGCACGATCACTTCGACTTTGCGTGCGATGCCCGCACGATCCAGACGTCGGCCCTCGACGGTATTGGCCGCCGAATCCATGAATGTCGCGATGACATGCGGGAGCGCCGCATAGAGTTTGGCGCTCAGGCGCTCGCCCACATGCGGATTGTCGCGGGCGACGATGCACGTGAAGGTCTCGTGAAAAAGATCCACCGAAGGTTGGTCGGCCGAGGTGAATTCCTTGGGCGCGATCGCGAGATGCGCGCCGCGCCGTTCCAGTTCATCCCCCATCAGATTGCGCGAGCGCGGCAACAGGCCGATTAGCGGGCGCATCGAAAGCGACACGCGCGGCGCATCTTCCATGAGCCGTGCGATCACGCGCGGCATGAACACCTGCGCCACATAGTCGGAACAGAGCACGACGAATTCTTGCTGGGCGTCTCCCGGCACGAATGCATGGTTGGCGTTCGAGATCACGTCGGCACGTTGCAGCAGCGTGCGCAGGACCGGTTGCAATTCATAGCCGAGGGTGGTCGGTGTCATCTGGCGATTGCGCCATTCGAGCAGCGCGTCGTCGAAATGCTCGCGCAGACGCCCCAGCGCCGAGCTGACCGCCGATTGCTTGAGGCCGATGCGCAATGCCGCGCGCGACACGTTGCGCTCGGTGAGCAAGGCGTCGAGCACAACGAGCAGATTCAGATCGAGACCTTTGAGGCGCATGCACAAATTCCCTGCGAGCGGTGGCGTGACGAATTGTGCGAAACAATACTTCGCTTGCGCTGTTAGTGATTTCCCCAGGCCGTGATGCGGCGCTAACGGGTGCAAAGCCCGTATTGCCGCGGCTCGCGCGGCGATGGCGAGCCATCACAAAAATCAATACACGGCTCGCGAAATTTATCATTTTTCGGCATGGCGGCGCCTGGAAATAATCCATTCCACGCGCTGAACACCGCGCGAACACAGAAGACGACACACGGCCCACACCACGCGGGCCTCATGAAAACGAAGCTGAAAAGCAGGTCAGGAGACGACGACAATGAATTGCCAACGCGACGGATACCCGCGCAGAGCCGTTCCCTTATGGCACCGCAGGGAAGAGCGGGTGCACATGCGCCGCCTGTATCTAGCGGTCGGTGTGTGCCTCGTGGGAAGCGCGATGAGTTCTGCTGCCAGCGCGCAGTCGGTCACGCTGTACGGCACGCTGGACACGGGCCTGACCTATATCTCGAACAGCGGTGGCAGCAAGCTTATCGAAATGCAGCCGAACATCATGTGGAAAAGCGCGTTCGGCATGCGCGGCAGCGAGGATCTCGGCGGTGGCACCAAGGCGTTCTTCGACGTGAGCAAGACCTTCAACACGTCGACCGGTGCGGATTATGGCTTCGGACCGTCGATGGGGTTGAGCAACGACCGTTGGGGCACGCTCACGATGGGCCAGCTGAACGACTTCATGTTCCTTTCGCTCACCGTACAGCGCTGGGGCCCGGAACTGTATTCGATGCCTCCGTACAACACCTCGGCTGGGCCGTTCACGTCGCTCGGACTCACGTCCGGATCGACCGACTTCAATGGCACGGCGGGCTGGTACGTATTCAACAATGCGGTCAGCTATCGTTCGCCGACCATTGACGGCCTGACCGTAGGCGCGATGTACGCGTTCGGCAACGTGGCCGGACATGTGGGCCGCGGCGACACCCAAAGCTACGGCGCCGATTACAGCATCGGCCCGGTGCAACTCGACGCGGCCTATACGCTCTCGCGTTCGACCGACATGGTCGAGAGCGGCGCGGCGTTACGCAATTGGGGCTTTGGCGGCCGTGTGGCCGTGGGCGGCTCCTGGCTCGATGCGCTGTACACCAACACGCGCAACACGGGGCTCGGCACGGGCGTACAGGTGGCGAGTGTCGGCGGGCAGTTTCCGGTGACGCGCAACACCGTGATGTCACTCAACTATCACTACGACTGGGCCAACGCGGCGGCGGACAGCTATCACGCGCATCAGATCTCGGCGGGCCTGTTCTATGGCTTTTCGCGGCGCACGGATGTCTACGTGACGCTCACGTGGCAGCGCGCGAGCGGCGACGGCGCGACCGCGATGGTCGACTACACACAGTCGCGCTCGTCCACCGCCACGCAGACCGTGGCGCGCGTCGGCATTACGCACCGCTTCTGAGTGCGCTTCATTCGCTCCCATCGAGGAACCATCATGTTGACACGCATTTTGCTTGCCGTTCTGCTCGCGGCCTTGTTGCCCGTTGCCACCATGAGCCGCGCGGGCGCGGCCGAGGAAGTCAAACGCGTCTGCCGCAACGTCTGGAAGCACGACCACTACGAGGAAAAGTGTCACACGGTCCGGCGCGCGCCGCCGCCCGCACCGCGTATCGACGCACCGCCGCCGCCGCCGAACTCGAAGAAGGATGGCCCGCAGAGCGGCCCGCTCAAGCATCCGCGAGCGACCAAAGATGTTCAGCCGGTGAGCGTAAAGCGCCCGGTATCGAACTGACGATCGAAAGCCCTATCCACGAAATCTCCTCGCCATGAAAACGATACTCGGCCCCGCCATTTTTCTCGCGCAGTTCGCCAGCGACGTCGCGCCGTTTAATTCACTCGACGCGATTGCACGCTGGGCGGCGGGGCTGGGTTATCGCGGCGTGCAGATCCCGTCGTGGGATACGCGGCTGATCGATCTGCGACGAGCCGCTACGAGTCAGACCTATGCCGATGAAGTGCGCGGCACGCTCGCGGAACACGGCGTGGTGGTGACGGAACTGTCCACGCATTTGCAGGGGCAACTGGTGGCCGTGCACCCGGCATACGACGACGCGTTCGATGGCTTTTGCCCGCCCGAATTGCGCGGTAAGCCGCACGCGCGCCAACAATGGGCCGTCGAGCAATTGATGCTGGCTGCGCAGGCGAGCCGTCGCCTTGGACTGAATGCGCACGCAACCTTCTCGGGGGCGTTGGCGTGGCCGTTTTTCTATCCCTGGCCCCAGCGGCCGGCTGGGCTTGTGGAGATGGCATTCGAGGAACTGGCGCGCCGCTGGCGGCCGATTCTCGACGTCTTCGACGAAGCGGGTGTTGACGTATGTTTCGAGATTCACCCCGGCGAAGACCTGCACGATGGCGCGAGCTTCGAGCGCTTTCTCGATGCGCTCGGCGGCCACGCGCGCGCCAACATGCTTTACGACCCGAGCCATCTGCTTCTCCAGCAGATGGATTACCTCGCGTTCCTCGACCTTTATCACGAGCGAATCAAGGCCGTGCATATCAAGGATGCCGAATTCCGTCCCAATGGACGCAGCGGCGTCTATGGCGGCTATGGATCCTGGCTCGAGCGCGCGGGACGTTTTCGCTCGCTCGGCGATGGCCAGATCGATTTTCGCGCGATTTTCTCGAAGCTCGCGCAATACGACTTCGATGGTTGGGCGGTGCTCGAATGGGAATGTGCGCTCAAGGACGCCACGGTGGGCGCACGCGAAGGCGCGCGATTCATCGCGGATCACATCATTGAAGTCACGGCGCGCGCGTTCGACGACTTCGCGGCGTCGAACGTGGATGAAGCCGCCAACCGTCGATTGCTCGGGCTTGCTTGAGCTTACCTCTTCAGGATTACGAGTCATGAAGGACATTATTCGCATTGGCATGGTGGGCGGCGGCGAAGGCGCGTTCATCGGCGCGGTGCATCGCATGGCGGCGCGGCTCGATGGCCAGTATCGCCTCGTGGCGGGAGCGTTTTCCTCCGATGCGCAGCGCTCGCGTGCCTCGGGCATGGCGTTGGGCATCGAGCCGACGCGAGCCTATGCCGACTGGCGAGCGATGCTCGACGGCGAAGCACAGCGCGCCGATGGTATCGAAGCCGTCGTCATCGTCACGCCCAATCATCTGCATGCGCGTGTCGCGCGCGATTGCCTGGCGGCGGGGCTGCATGTGCTCTGCGACAAACCGCTGGCGAACACGCTCGATGAGGCCCATGAACTCCTGCAAGTTGCACGCGCTTCGCAACGCTTGTTCGGCGTGACGTACACGTATAGCGGCTACCCGCTCGTGCGCCACGCGCGTGCTCTCGTGGCGGCAGGTGAAATCGGCGAGATCCGTTCGGTGCAGGTGCGCTATGCGCAGGACTGGCTGAGCACGCCTGTCGAGATGGCTGGCAACAAGCAGGCCGCCTGGCGCAGCGACCCGGCGCTGGCCGGCGAGGGTGGCGCGATTGCCGACATCGGCACGCACGCGTATCACCTCGCGCGCTATGTGAGCGGGCTTGATGCGCAAGCGCTACTTGCCGATCTGACAAGTGCCGTGACGGGCCGCCGCGTGGACGACAACGCCCATGTGCTGCTGCGCTACGCCAATGGTGCGCGCGGCATGTTGTGGGCGAGCCAGACCGCGCCGGGCAACGCGAACAATCTGGAACTGGCCATTTATGGCTCGCGCGGTGGTTTGAACTGGCGGCAGGAAGCCCCTGACGAATTGTGGTTTGCGCCGCTTGGCGAGAGCGCGCGCGTGATACGGCGCGGTGATGCAAGTCTGTGTGCGGCAGCCACTACGGCAACTCGTGTGCCGATGGGACATCCCGAAGGCTACCTGGAGGCATTTGCCAATCTCTACGCCGATTTCGCCGCTGCAATCCACGCTCATCGCGCTGGCGAAAGCCATACGCACGCGAACAGGTTTCCCACTATCGAGGATGGACTCGACGGCATGCGCTTCATTCGAGCGGCACTGACGTCGTCGCGTGAAGGTGGCGTCTGGCTGCCGCTGCGCTGAATTTTTCCAGAGGCTTTCACCGACATGTTCCGATATTTCCCGACCCGCTACGGCGGGAACCTCGCCGTCGATCTCGCGCTCGAGATGGGCGGCGGCAATTCTTTGAAAAATGATTGGCGAGAATGACGATGAGCAATGATGGTGATGTATTCGACTATGTGATCGTGGGCGCGGGTTCGTCGGGAAGTGTGCTGGCCGATCGCCTCACGCGCGATGGGAAAAGCCGCGTGTTATTGCTCGAAGCGGGCGGCGACAACGAATCCGAACTCGTACGCATGCCGCGCGCGTTCATGAAAATGTGGGGTAATCCGCAATACTTCTGGCAGTTTCCCGTCAAGGCGCAGAAAGATCGTCCGGCCAATGAGACGTGGGTTTATGGACGTGGGCTCGGCGGATCGAGTTCGACCAACGGCACCTGGTATCTGCGCGGCATGCCCGCGGACTACGACGCATGGCACGCAATGGGTCTGCACGAATGGTCGTGGCGTGAAGTCGAGCGATGCTTCAACGATATGGAAAACTACCGGTATCGCCATGCGCACGCTTCGCGGGGGCGTAGCGGCCCATTGCAGGTGACGGAGTTGCCGTTTCGCTCTCCCGTTATTCGCGCGGCGCGCGAGGCGGGCAGACAGATGGGACTGCCTGTGCTCGACGATATCAACACGCCTGGCACTCAGGGTATCGGTTATACGCAGGCAACGGTCGATCGGCGCGGACGTCGCGCGTCGGCCTATCGCGCGTTTCTCAAACCGGCGATGCGTCGCGCGAATCTCACGGTCATAACGGGGGCGCTCGCGCAGCGTATCGAATTCGACGGCACGCGCGCGATAGGGGTGCGATTTCGCGTGGACGGCGCAAACCGTTTCGCGCGTGCACGAAACGAAGTGATTCTCTGCGCGGGCGTGCTTCAGAGTCCGAAACTGTTGCAGCTATCCGGTGTCGGTCCCGCTGATGTGCTGGAGAAGGCCGGCGTCGAACTCGTCAAGAATCTGCCTGCGGTGGGCCGCCATCTCGCCGATCACGCGATGTTTTCGATCTCGTTTCGCATGCGCAACGATCCGGGATTCAACCGCGAATTCCACGGCTGGCGCTTGATGCGACATGTGCTTCAGTACTACACGACGCGCCGCGGGCTGATGGCGTATACGTCTCCGGAACTGACGGCGCTGGTTTCAATGCGGTCTCCGTCGCATTGGCCGGATGTGCAGTTCGGCGTGGGGCCGTTCTCGATGCGCTCGAGCGAGGAAATCAAGGCCGATCCGGGGCGCGGGGCGCTCGAAGATCAACCGGGTCTCACCCTCAACGGTTATTACCTGCGACCCAAAAGTCGCGGCAGCGTGGCGATCCAGTCGGCGGATGTCGCGCAACCGGTGCTGGTGGACGCCAACTGGTGGGGGGACCCCGAGGACCGCAAACTGCTCGTGGATATGCTGCGTCTCATGCGCGAATTTGCGGCCCAGCCCGCGCTCGCACCGTACATCGTGCATGAGGTCGTGCCGGGCGCGCAACATCAGAGCGACGAGGCCATTTTCGAAGCGCTGAAGTGGCTGGTCAGCCCAGGCGTTCACGCGACAGGGACGTGCCGTATGGGCTCGCCGGAGGACTCGGTCCTGGACTCACGCCTGCGTGTGCACGGGTTGGAAGGTTTGCGCGTGGTCGATTGTTCGTCGATGCCGACGTTGCCGTCGGGCAATACGAATGGCCCGGCGATGATGCTGGGTTATCGGGCTGCCGAGTTGATTCTTGAAGACCGGGAGAGCGGTTGCGCACGCCGTGATTCGGCGAAGGCAGTCTCTTTTGGGCGCAGCGAAGATGGGCTGCGTTCGGAACCCTTGGGCCTTGCCAATCGAAGCCCTACTTCAGGAGTTTGAACGAGAGAGTCCATCGATCGTTCGCACGATTTACGATTCAGGGCAGCGCGCCTCGACTCCGGGCCACACGGCTGGGGCCGGGGAGTTCAGGCGCGTTGCAATCGTTGAAGCGATAGATGCCAGCGTCGTTGGATGGCCGGACCCGTAGCGCGTCGGGCCGCACGCTCAGGGCATACACTTCAAGCTCTACCACCGGCTGAGCGTTCATCATCCATGCGGGGGGGCACCATGTCTGAGCGCGATAAGGTATTTGCAGGCTCGATCCCGAAGTTCTACGATACGCTGATGGTCCCGCTGATCTTCGCGGACTATGCCGCTGACCTGGCGGAGCTTGTCGCGGCCTCGTCGCCCGCGTCGGTGCTTGAAACGGCGGCCGGTAGCGGTGTCGTCACGCGGGCGCTTGCACCAAAACTCCCTGTTGGCGCGCGCTACGTCGTCACCGACCTCAATCAGCCCATGCTCGACCATGCCGCCGCGAGGCAAGTGCCCGATAGCCGTATCGAATGGCGGCGAGTGGACGCGCTCGACCTGCCGTTCGACGACGCATCGTTCGACGTCGTTTGCTGCCAGTTCGGTGCGATGTTTTTCCCGGACAGGGTCCTCGGCTATACCGAGGCGCGTCGCGTGCTGAGACCAGCAGGGCGCTTTATCTTCAATGTCTGGGACCGTATCGAAGAGAATGCCTTTGCCGACGACGTCACCATCGCTGTCGCCGCCGTGTTTCCGCACGATCCTCCGGGATTTCTCGCCCGCACGCCGCACGGCTACCACGATACGGCCTTGATCCGGGAGGAGTTGCGGCGCGCGGGGTTCGCTGACATCGAGATCGAGACACGGGAGAAAGTGAGTCGCGCGGCCTCGGCGCGCGACGCTGCGGCTGCCTACTGCCTGGGGACGCCGTTGCGTAACGAAATCGAGGCGCGTGACGCCAACCTGCTTCAGCTCGCTATGGATCGCGCGACTCAGGCGATTGCCAGGCGCCACGGTGAAGGCCCGGTGACCGGCAAAATCCAGGCGCATGTGATCGTGGCGACTCGATAGACAAAGCAAGTTTTGTGTTTGGCGGATCTCACGAAGCCTGCGGTACTATCGACATCGAAGATGCCAACGCGCGACGTGAGCGAACGACTACGCCGCCGCGTACTTCGAAACTCCTGAAAACCCGTTCACGATCGGACTGTCAAGGCCATGAGCTTTCACACCTATATGTTGTTCGTTGGTGCCAGTCTTCTTTTGTGCCTCGTCCCGGGGCCCGATATGCTGTTTCTGCTCGGGCGAACGATCGCCCAGGGACGTACCGCCGGCCTATGCGCCGCGTTCGGAATCAATCTGGGTGCTTATGTGCACTTGCTTGCTGCCGTGACGGGGCTTTCCGCCTTGATCCTTGCGTCCGCAACAGCATTCACAGCCGTGAAGTGGATGGGTGCCGCCTATCTTCTTTACCTGGGTGTTGGAGCACTTCGCTCCAAAGGGAACGTCGCATTCGCAGCGGGCGACGTTCGCCCGAGCGCATTACAGCGCATCTTTTGGCAAGGCTTTCTCAACGATGTTCTGAACCCCAAAGTGGCGCTGTTCTACGTCGCGTTGCTGCCTCAGTTCATGAGCGCACAAGATCCAGCTCCTGTGACGCATCTGATTGCGTTGGGTGTTGTGGGCAATATGGTTGGTATCGCAACGAGCATCACCTATGTGTTTCTTGCAGCACGGCTGACAGATTCGCTTCGCCGCAATCCCACGCTCTCTGCCTTGTTGACCAAGGCGATGGGCGCCTTGTTTGTTGGATTGGGCTTGAAGTTGGCCACTGAGAAAGTCTGAGGGGACGGCGTCGAAGCGCGTCGAACCGTCTGAGTGCATCCTTGAACGGACATTGAGTGTGCTCGCCACTCAATGTCCGTATCCGGATCGTCTGGAGCCATCCAACCTGGCCACGCAACAGGATTCAGAAGAAAACGTTCAGATTCGCCAGCACGTTCAGAGCGGAGCCGGTGTTGGTTTGATACGCGATCGTGGTCGGATGATTGACATAGCTGACACCAACGCCTGCGTAGACCCCACGCGCTAGGCGCGCACTGTATGACAACGTCACCGCCTTGCTATCGCGATGCACCATGTCGCCTTTGCCCGCATATTCCTCGATGGCGTAGCTGCTCCACACGGTGTCGGTCAACACAAGCGAGACGAGATCGTAGGGTCGGTTGCCGATCAGCCCTTTGCCATAGAGGCGTGCTTCGTAATACTGACTAACCGCATTTTCCGCTGGCGGGGCGTACATCACCGAAGCACCGAGATAGACGCCCCGTCCCGGCGAGCTGCCGGGATGCGTCTGCCAGATCTGGCGATCGGCGAGCAGGTAGTACCAGCTGTTGTGATCCACGTGCGTACCTGGATGCGCGTAGCTCGTGGTTGTGCTGGTGTTGAAGGCGCCACCTGCGCGGATCCACGTGTACGGCACGCCTTCTGCCGGCGTCTGCCGATAGCCCGCCTCGCCGAGGTACAGCACGCCAGAATTGGGCGTGGTCCAGTCGAGGCTCGCACCGTTGTAACGAATCTCCGTTTGCAGACCGGCCGGATTCACTGCGCGTTGCACGCCGCCCTTCAGGTAGAGCGTATTCGTCGGATGCCAGGTGATATCGATGCCCGGCGTCGGTGTCTCGTTGTTCGACATGCCGCCTTGCAGCGGAATGCTGCCGGACGGTCCGAACACGCTTGAAGCAAGGCTGCCGCCCACGCTGTAGTTCACGAACTCCCATGAATTCGTCACGTAGCCGAGCTTCAGCTCCATCTGCCGGTTGAACATCGTCTGGTAGTAGGTCGCCTCGGAGATGCCGAGTTTGTTCGGCCCCATCGGCTGCCACGACACCCAGTTCCACATTCCCGCGACGTACAGTTGTCCGTCCGGGATGCCGAAGCGGGACAGGTCGTACGTCACGCCCATATACATGGTGTTGTACCAGGTGAAGCGCTGCCCGTTGTATTGCTGCGTTCCTGCATTGCCGCGCGACACGCCGGACAGGACGTTCTGCGCGGCGTTGATGAGGTCCATGCCGAAGAATCCGATCCCGAGATCGGCAAGTTTCTTTCGTAGGCCGAAAGTTTGAGGATCGATCGTGTCCGCCGGTCCCGGCAGGCCGATGTTGAATCCCTTCGGCTGAAGGCTGGCGTAAAGCGCTGCATCGTCGATCTGGACGGGCACCGGTGGCGGCGTCGTCGCGCGGCTTGCCGCGTCGACGACCGGGTCGTTCGATGCGCTGACCAGATCGGCCGCCGCCGCGGGCAGCGCGACAATAGTCAGGCCGAGTCCAACGGTGGATGCAATGATGGCGGCGCGCGCTCGCGGCTTTTGACGGTACGCGCGTACCGCGCCGCTGCGTGTTTTCAATTGAATCGTTGACTTCATGACACAACTCGAATGAAGAAACCCGAATGAAGAAACCCGATTCCGGGCAAAGCCTGGCCCTGCCCGGAATCAAAGGGCTTCCTGAGGTGATGGGGGAGTGGCCGGCGTCAGTGACGCTCGGCGGTTTCGATATCGTCGATCAGCGTGCGCGATCCACGGAACATCAGCACCGCGCCGATCAGATAGCTCAATACGGCGACGAGCATCGCGGCGCGCAGCGCGTTGGCACCCAGCGTCGGCGCGAACAGGTCGCTGAGCCAGCCGGTCAGCGACGGGCCGACGCCCATGCCGATAAGGTTGGTCAGCAGCAGAAACAACGCGGAGCCGGTGGCGCGCAACCTGGGTCCCGAAAGCGACTGTACGAGCGCGTAGGCGGGCGGCGTGGCGAGACCGCCGGCGAACGTCATCGGCACCACGAGCAGTAGCGCCGCAGTCAGGTTCGACTCGAACAGAAAGGCAATCGTGAACGGCAGTGCGAGCGCGTACGACACTGCTGGCAGCCACAGGCTCCAGCGCGCATCGCGTCGCGACAGGGTGTCGGCCAGCACGCCGCCTACCAGCATCGCCGCGACCGTCGACACGCCCATCGTCAGACCGTAGCCGGAACCGACCTGCGCAGCCGTGATGTGGTAGTGGCGCATCAGGAACGCGGGCGTCCAGCTCAGCATCGCGAACGAGCCGATTGCGCAGGTCGCTATGCCGAAGCTCAACAGGCAGAAGGCGCGCCGCTTCATCAGCGTTCTGGAAGCGCAAACGAGGCTGTCGTGCCGCGCGTTGGGTGCCGACATGGCGGGCTCGCGCACCGTGAAGCGCAAGAGGAGCGCGAGCAACGGCCCCGGAATGGCACCCGCGTAGAACGCCGCGCGCCAGCCCCAGTGATCGACGATCCAGCCGCCAATCGAACTCGCGGCCATGAAGCCCAGCCCCCCGACGACCACGACCGCCGAGAGCGCCGTGCCGCGCCAGCGCCGCTCGAACGTCTCGGAAATCAGCGCGTGCATGGTCGGATTGCCGCCTGCCTCGCCGACGCCAACGCCCAGCCGTGCGAGCAGCAGCATCGGAAAACTGGTCGCTGCGCCGCATAGCGCAGTCATGCCAGACCAGACGAGCAGCGCGACCGACAATACGCCGACGCGGCGCCCCGCATCCGAGAAGCGGGCAATCGGCACGGCAAGCAGTGAGTACACGAGCGCGAACGCAATGCCCGAGAGCAGTCCGACTTCCCCGTCGCTCAGATGCAGCTCGGCTTTGATGGCTTGCGTGACGATCGCGACGAGAAAGCGGTCGTAGTAGCACATCAATGAAATCAGCGAGACCAGTGCCAGGATATAGAGCGACTTTGTGCGGCCGGGGCGCACACTGTGGGACTTCTCGTCGATATATCCAGTGCGGTCGTGCCTCGCGCGCGCACTAGCAGCGGGGAACGCCATGATCAGACCTCCGCCGCGACGCGGTTCGCAGTGATGTCGCTCGTTTCAATCCGCGCGCGTGCGAAGCGCTCGTGAAAATCGACCAGTTCGAATTCGACATCGTCGAGCGCCGCGAAAGCGTCGGCGGTCATCTCCGGGTGCTCGCTTGCATACCACTGCGCGTATTGCGGCAGCTCCGACGAATACGCCTTGAAATACGTCGAATAAGCACGCAGGCGCAGACGCGGTCGTTCGGCGTCGAGGTCGAACTCCATCAGGCGCAGCCAGCCGTCGCCGATCCCGTCGATCACATAGGTTTGCGGCGACGTGCCTGTCAGCGATTGCTTGCGGCTTTGATAGTTGCTGAGGAACTGATAGACCTGATGACCGTGCCGGTTGTGATCGACACGATGACGGCAACCGTGGAAGTGGCCGTTGAGCACGGCGAGAATCTGGTCGTGGCGCGAAATGAAGCGGTCCCAGAGCGCTTGCGGCGCATGGCGCTGCGGATCGAGGCGCGACAGGTCGAAGCAGTCGAGCGACTCGCGCTCGCCTTCGCCGTTCAGGAACTCGTGGATCGATACGATCGTCGGCACACCAGGAAAGGCGGCAAGCACCGACTCTGCCCACGCGATAACGTCGCCGTCCGGCGACATCTCGAGCCCGAGATGAAGGAAGCGATGCGTCGCGCCGGTGAAGATCTGCGCGCTGTTCGCCCCTTCGCGGAACGACGACACGTACCACGGCTTGTTGCGGAAGAACGGTGTATTCGCACCGAAGTTCGCGGTCCAGTTCGCAAGCTGGCCGCAATGCAGGCCGCCGATACCGTAGACCTTGCTGTCGGCGAAACGCGCGTCGGCGCTGGGCGGAAAGTTTGCGTCCGTCCACAGATGGTCGTGATCGTGATTGCCCGGCACGACCGAGAACGGCAAATGGCCATCGAGAATCTCGTAGGCGGCTTTCACGGCTGGAATCTCCACTTCCACGACCGCTTGGGGCGACGCGGGAATCAGATTCTCGATCACCGGATTGGGAACGGCGCGGTCGCCGCGCGAGGCATGCTCGGCGTCGATATCCCAGCTCACCGGGTGTTGCCACATATCGCCAAGACCAGTTGCGAACGCGATCTCACCGCCGTGCTTGACGGCATGACGCGCGACGTACTGCATCATGTCCCAGAGGATTTCCCGGGCATTGAACGGGAAACCCGCTTCCCGTTGATGGCGGTGACTCGAATAGTTCTGCGTATCGGCAATGACGGCGACGCTAAAACGTGTGGTCGAAGGAAGAACGGGGTGCTTCATCAGAAACTCCAGGTGTCGTGGGCAGGTGCGCATTAGACGAATGTCCAATGATCTTTAGAACGGGTGTACAGTACCAATCAAGCCATGACGGTTTCATGAAGCGGCGATTTCAATCTGATGAAGCAGCGCTTTATAGTTAGAATTTGTGAGATATAGCTCCACGAGTCGAGGCGAACATAGTCGACCCACGCGTGACATACAGAGCGACTAGAATCGAACAACTGTCCAATATGCTTTCAAACACCGAACGGATGTACAGGGAGACCCGATGACGGAGGCTCAGCTCGCCCACAAGGACCAGGCGGACCGACTGACTGGCGCCGCGCTCGCGCTCGCGTGCGAACGCGGTCTGGATGCGCTCAGCGCGCGCACGCTCGCCGCTTACACCGGCGGCAGCCCGTCCGCGATCAACTATCATTTCGGCGGCCGCGAGCAACTGCTGTCGCAGGTCTACCGCCAGGCCATGATTCGCGCGGATGTCGAACGAAAGAGAGCACTGGCTGCATGCCTCGAGGCCTTGCCCAGTTGGGCCGATCTGCCCCACGCATTTGCGGCTTTGCTACAGGCGCGTCTTTCCCGCGAGCGGGGACTTGCGACGCTGCTGCAGGAGCTGGAGCAAGAGGTGACGACGGAGCGCGAACCGTCATTGCACGCGTATGCGCTCGAAGAGATCGAGCGGGAGTGGGCTTACTGGCGAGATTTCACGCAGCGCTTCGGGGCGGCGGAGGACGCGGCCGATGCGTGGGCGGAGCTCGCGCTCGGCTTGCTGGGACTGTTGATGTGCGAGTCGGACGCCAGTGTGCGCTCCGCCTGGATCACGGGGCCGGCCGAACGCCTGCACCGGCGTATCGCCCGACAACCGGTGGAGCCCGCCGTGTTGCGTGACACACCCGCCGCGGCGGTCGAACGCGAAGCCCCTGCGAACGAAACCGCGCGCGCCATCCTTGACGCGGCACTCACGACCATCGCGCGCAAGGGCGCGCAACATGTGGTTCAACGGGAAATTGCCGCGATGGCAGGGGTCTCGCTCGCGTCGGTTACTTATTTCTTTCGCACCAAGCAGGATCTGATCAACGCGACTTTTGCCGAACTGTGCCGCCGGCTGCGCGGGCGTGTCGAAGCGTTCGAGCAGCTATCGCCGGAGCAGTCCACGCCGCTCGCATTGACGTTCGGCGAAAAGGAAAACCTTGCTGGACTGGCATCGCTCAATGCGTTGCTGCGAGCGGCGGCGCGCGACCCCTCTCTCGCAGCGATCGCGCGCGAGATCCGTCAGCTGCGCGGCATCGGCTCATTCGTCATGCTGTCCAAGCGCGGGCTGTCGACCGACTGGCTCGACGCGTATGTGTGGGCGATGCTGTTGTCGGGCCGCTATCGCAAGGTGCTGCTTCTCGACGAAGCGCATCAGGTCGAGGCGCTTGCTCACACGGCGAATCGCACGCTGACGATTGTGTTCGGCGCAGATGCAGTGCCAGGGGGGAGATAGGCTGGCCGTCGATGCGGTGACTTGAACGGCGGTTTCAGTTCGAGCGCAATGACCAGGGAATCAAGCTGGAATCTTCGATTCTATTCGCTTCACCCTGTACGGCAACCCTTCCGTTGTTTCGAACCCAAATACTTTTTTTGTGGCGCGCAGGTATGCTCGGGATGTGCAACGATAGTCGTGCAGTTCGCACGGTCTGCATACTCCAGGCAACCCAACGGGAGGGCATATGAGAGAAAACGCCGAGACACTTTTCGTCGCCTCTGAAGACATTGGAACAGCGTTGAACTTGCTGGAGAGCATTGAGGTTGAGGTCGGATTCGATAGAGATGACCCGGAGAGCATTGACCAGGCGATTCTCGCCGTCGAGGAGGCGATCAATACTCGCCTGATCGGTCATCGCGGAGATGCGCGTGTTGAATCGGCGATTCTTCGCGTCAAGTTTGACTTCCGCTGCGCGATCCTTGATCAGGCCTCGTCTGATGATGAGGGCGTCAGCAGCGTCTGCACGCTGCATTGATCACTTCGAGCCCTTATCGCGCGATCGCACGGTGCGATCGCGCCCGTTCCTCGTCATAGGCCGGATGACGTCCCGTTAGCGGATCGGTGCTACCATCTAACATGGTAGAAACAGTAAACCTTTCCGCAACATGATTCGAAAAATTGCGATTGAGCGCCCGCGGTCTCTGTCTGGTGTTGTCACCGAGCGGTTGCGTGACGCGATCATGACCGGTGAACTCGCCCTGGGCGAGGCCTTATCCGAGGACACCCTCGCGACGGAACTCGGCGTGAGCCGAACGCCGATCCGCGAAGCGCTCAGCACGCTGCAATACCAGGGGCTGGTCACCATCGTTCCGCAAACCGGCACGTTTGTGTTTACGGCGACGGCCACCGATGTCGGCGAACTCTGCGAGTTCCGCGCAACACTCGAAGTCAAGGCGGCGCGCCTGGCGATGGCGCGGCACCAGGAGGCTGCGCTCGCTAGCCTGAATGCCGCCGTGGCGGAGATGGCACAGGCCCAGAAGAAAAAGGACAGCCGCGCCTACGCCCGCGCCGACACGCAGTTTCATGCGGCCTTTCTGGATCACTGCGACAACCCGTATCTGAAGTCTGCCTACCTGCTGGCGTCCGGACGCGTGAGCGCATTGCGCACGCATCTTGCCGGGCACGTCGAGGGCGAACCGCAGCGATCGTTCGACGATCATCACGAGATCATCGCGCTGTGGAAGAAGGGCGATATCGACCGTATCGAGAGCGTGCTCGTTCAGCACATCATGCGCACGCAGGCCAATTATCTGCGTGCCGTGGAGAGCGGTCAGATTCCCGCGGGCGCACCCGACGGCAGCGGGGCGCCGGCGCTCAGGAAGCGCCGGCCCCGTCAGGCAACGCCGGCCTGATCAGCTCATCGTGAGGCCGCCCTCGATGTTGAGAGACTGGCCCGTCATGTAGTCCGAGTCTTTCGAGGCGAGGAAGGCGGCAAGGCCCGCGACGTCGTCCGCCGTTTGCGGGCGTCCGAGCGGCACGGCGCTCACGCGTTGCTTCCACGCCTGCCCCGATTCCCAGTTTTCGATGGCGGTCCATTGCTGATCGATCAGCTTCCACATATCGGTCTCGACGAGGCCTGGGCAGATTGCGTTGACCGTGATATCGGGTGCGAAGGTGTAGGCCGCCGACTGCGTAATGCTGATGACAGCCGCCTTGCTCGCACGGTAATGCGGAATGACCGGCGCCATCGGTCCTGCACCGTAACGGCCCGCGATTGACGACAGCGTCACGATCTTGCCCTTCGGCCGACCGTCGGCGATCGGCGTTTGCTTCTGCATCTGGCGCGCAGCGGCCTGGGTCGTCAGGAACACGCCCTTGGTGTTGACTGCGAAGACCTTGTCCCAGTCCTCTTCGCCAATCTCCAGGTAGGGCTTGACCTGAATGACGCCCGCATTGGCGATCATCATGTCGATGCGTCCGTAAGCCTCGACGACCGACGCGACCATCTTTTCACAGTCCGCCTGGCGGGTGACGTCCACGGTGATCGCGATGGCTTCGACATCGCGCTGGCGCAGTTCCTCGCAGACGGCCTGCGCAGCGTCGCCGTTGATATCCGCGATCGCGAGTTTCGCGCCTTCCTGCGCGAGGCGCAGGGCCATTGCGCGGCCGATGCCCTGACCGGCTCCGGTCACCGCAACGACGAGTCCCGCCAGCGTTTGATGCTTGCTCATGGTTGTCTCTCCAATCAATTCGTAGTAGCTGCGTTAGACGTAGTCGGATTTGCCGAGCAACGTTTCGTAGTCCGAAAGCGTCATGCGGGCTTGCGGTGCATCGGCGGTGGTGCCGTGCGCCTTGATGTGGTCGACGAAGCTCGTCATCATTTGCGCGTAGGCGAGCGTGGCCGACACGGGAAACGCGAGCAGCTTTACGCCAAGCGCCTCGAATTCCTTCGCCGTCAGCGGCGGGGCCTTGCCGTCGACATAGTTGAACATCAGCGGCGCGTCTATGGTCTCGACCGCTTCCCTGATTTCTTCCGCCGATTGCAGCATTTCGAGCAGCACGATATCGGCGCCGGCTGCGGCGTACGCGCGTCCGCGCGCGAGCGCATCGGCAAAGCCATTGGGGATGCGCGCATCCGATCGGCCGATGATCAGCAGGTCGGGATTGCGGCGCGCTGCGCATGCCGCGCGAATCTTGTCGGCGTGCTCCTCGGGCGAGATCAGTGCGAGGCCGGCCATCGCGCCGCAGCGCTTGGGCGTGACCTGGTCTTCCAGATGGATCGCGCTGACGCCAGCCGCCTCGTAGGCGCGAACCGTACGCTGCACATTGTTCGCGTTGCCGTAACCGGTGTCGGCATCGGCGATCACCGGGATCGTCACGGCATCGGCGAAGGCGCGGCCGCGCTCGACCATCTCCGTCATGGTGAGCAGACCGATGTCGGGTGCGCCGATCAGGGCCGCCGACAAGCCATTGCCGGTCATATAGACCGCGTCGAACCCTGCACGCTCGATGATGCGCGCGCCCAATGCATCGTGGCAGCCCGGGGCCACGATCAGCCCGGGTTGCTTCAGCCGTGTGGCCAGATTGTTTGTCACTATCGTCTCCTTTCGAATGCCTTCGTTTAGCTGACAAGCCTATGCGGGAAAACCGCCATAACTGGGATACTAGTTTCTAGAATACCATAGCGCAACGATTTTCAATTCTGTGTCCGAAGTGGACGCAACATAGGCACTGAAGCGTGCCATCCGTAGCGCGGAGAGGAGGAGAGATGTCAGCAAACAGGTCGGCGGTGGAGCTAAGGCCGGGCAGGGCGGCGGTGGGAACGGCCGCAGATGGCGCAATGGAGCGCACGGTGATTCGCAAGCTGCACACCCGGATCGTGTGGTATTGCTTTCTACTGTTCATCGTCAACTATCTCGACCGGGTGAATGTCGGGTTTGCTGCGCTGGAGATGAACAGCGAGATTGGGCTGGATCCGAAGGCGTATGGCCTGGGTGCGGGCATTTTCTTCATCGGCTACATCCTGTTCGAAGTGCCGAGCAACCTCATCATGGACCGCGTGGGGCCACGCGTGTGGATCGCGCGGATCATGGTGAGCTGGGGTCTGGTCTGTTGCGCGATGGCGGCGTTGCAAGGGCCGCACAGCTTCTATCTGCTGCGCTTCCTGCTGGGGCTGGCTGAAGCGGGTTTCGCGCCCGGCGTCCTGCTCTACATCACCTACTGGTTCCCGAAAAAGGAGCGCGGCAAGGCCGTTGCGGGCTTCATGCTGGCGACGGTTTTGTCTTCGGTATTCGGCGCGCCGCTTTCGGGCTACATCATCGGCGCGGCGCATGGCTGGTTCGGCTATTCGGGCTGGCGCTGGATGTTTCTGATCGAGGGTGTACCGGCGGTGCTGCTCGGTATCGTCACGTTCTTCTATCTGGTCGACCGGCCACAGTCGCCGCGCGCGAGCCGCTGGCTCAGCCACGACGAACGCGACTGGCTGGTCGCGAAACTCGACGCGGAGCACGAAGAAACTGGCCGTCACGGCGCACAGTCCTTCCTCGCGGCACTGAAGGATCTGCGCGTGTGGGTGCTGACGCTGATCTATATGTTCAACGGTGTCGCAATCTATGGCGTCGTGCTGTGGCTTCCGCAGATCGTGCGCAGTGTCGGCGGACTCACGACGTTGCAGACAGGCGTGGTTTCGGCGGTGCCGTTCGTTTTTGGCGCCATCGGGCTGGTGCTCGTTGCGCGCAGTTCCGACCGCACAGGCGAGCGCAGGATGCACACCGCGTTCGCGGGGCTGCTCGGCGGCGTCTTTCTGGCCGCAAGCGCGGTGGCGCCCACGCCGCTGCTCGGGCTGCTTGCGCTCTGCGTTTGCGCGATGGGATTGTGGGCCACGCTCGGCGTTTTCTGGACCCTGCCGTCGCAGTTCCTGACCGGCGCCGCAGCCGCTGGCGGGCTGGCTTTCATCAACGGCGTGGCGCAGATCGGCGGCTTTACCGGGCCGTATCTGGTTGGCTGGGTGAGGGAAGCGACCGGTGGGTTCACCTATCCGCTTCTCACGCTCTCGATCGGACCGATTATCGCGTGCGCATTGTGCCTGTCGCTGAAGGTGAAGCGCGACGTTTGATCAGCATGGGCGCGCTTGACTGAGACGCGCGCCGTCGTTCGCTATTCGTCCCTCTGAAGCGCCCGGGATTCGTCGGCGAATCCCGGGCTCCCGGTTCACGCTCCGTGTTTTGCCCGCGCTATCCAGGCGAGGGCAGGAGCACTGTCGCGCCTTGTTTCTGGCGCGGCTCGGCCTGCCCGCGCGGGCAGTGCGCCATTATCAAAGTCCTATCCCGAGACCATGCAAAAGAAAACACAATTCACCCTGACCGCCCTGACGGGTGCGGTCTGCTTCGCTGCATCGGCGGTTGCGCACGCGCAATCGTCGGTGACGCTTTACGGCATTGTCGATGCGTCGGTGGTTTATACAAACAATCAGAAAGGAAGCAGCAACGTCCAGGTGCAGAGCGGCAAGGTGAACGGCAGCCGCTGGGGGCTCAAAGGGGTTGAGGATCTCGGCGGCGGCACGCGTGCCGTGTTCACGCTGGAAAACGGCTTCCGCGTGAACGACGGTGGCCTTGGCCAGGCCGGCCGCTTGTTCGGTCGGCAAGCCTTTGCAGGACTCGCGCAGGACGGTATTGGCACGCTGACATTTGGTCGGCAGTACGAACCGCTGACGGATCTGGTGTCGGCTTTTGCTGGCTCCGGCATCTGGTCTCCGGCCACGCATATCGGCGACACCGACAATCTGAATCAGACCTTTCGCATCAACAATGCCGTGAAGTTTCGCAGCGATCCCATCGCGGGCGTGACGCTCGAGGGAATGTACGCGTTCAGCAATCAGGCGTCCGGCGACGCGGGCCAGGGTTTCGGCAATAACCGCGCGTGGGGCGTGGCGACCTCATACACGCACGGGGCGTTCTCGGCGGGCGTGGGCTATCTGCTGCTCAACAACCCCGACGCTTCGACCAACACGGCGGGCGCGGTGGGCGGCGCATCGACGGCAAACGGCGATGACTACAGCGGCCAGTTTTTCTACGGTATAGATGGCGGTGTGCAGCGTCAGTCCATCATCGCTGGCGGCGCAGGCTATGCATTTGGCGCAACGACGATCGGCTTCGCGTACAGCCACGTGCTGCTCGATTATCGTGACGGCGCGAGCCGTACATTCAGCAACTACGATCTGAATGTGCGCTACGCGGTGACGCCCGCGCTGCTCTTGATCGGCGACTACACCTTCACCGACGGTCGCGCGAACAGTCTGCCTCAAACCGGGGGCGCGTCGCTCAAGCCGCGCTGGCATCAGTTCACGCTGGCGGCGGACTACAACCTTTCCAAGCGCACCGATGTTTATCTCTCGGGCGTGTACCAGATGGCGAGAGGTGACGCGTCGACCTCGACGGGAACCGGCTATGCGCAGATCGCTTCCATCGCGAATATCGGCACGGCGGCTTCGGGCCGGCAGCAGTTGGCGATCATGGCGGGGATTCGTCAGCGGTTCTGATATCGATCCGCGGCGCTGCGGGGCCGGGCGTTCATCACCAGCACGGCGTGAGCCATCGTGCGAAGTATCGTGCGCTACTATGTCGAGATGTGCCGGATGAATCGCGGCATGTTCTCCGCGCGCCTGAAACACGTTGCTTCGCGCGATCCAGATGCGAACCCGATGCGTTGGTTGGACCGGCACAACCAACGCGTAAAGCGAGGGAAGCCAGTGCCCAAGCAAGCTTCGAACGACTCATCCCAAAGTGCAGCCAGTGGTTTCGTGGAAGTGCGTGGTGCGCGCGAACATAATCTCAAGGACGTGGATGTCGCCATCCCGCGCAATGCACTGGTGGTGTTCTCCGGGGTCTCGGGTTCCGGCAAATCCTCGCTTGCGTTCGGCACCATCTATGCGGAGGCGCAGCGGCGCTATATCAGTTGCAGCGTCTCGTCGATGCAGGCAATACGGTGGTCATGATCGAGCACGACATGCGGGCGGTGGCGCAGGCCGATTGGGTGATCGACGTAGGACCCGGCGCGGGCGAGGAGGGGGGCCGCGTGGTGGCCACCGGTACGCCACGTCAGGTGGCACAGGTATCGGCGAGCCGAACAGCGCCCTATCTCGCGCAGGAACTTGCGCGCGGCGAATCGGACGCAATGGATTCGAAACGCGAAGCAGGGTAATCCTGGACGGCGGCCAGGATTCGGGCACGACGAATGCGCCTTGATACATGCAGATTGACCGCATCAAGGAGGGCATGATGGGACTTCAATCGACGAGATGGTTCCCGCTGGATGGCTGTACACCGGTTCGGGAGGGATGGTATGAGGTTCGGCTGGCGAATGGTGAAACGGCATTCGCAAAGTATGCCGTTAATGGATGGTCCGAAACGCCGCCTGTCGTTTTCACCCACTGGCGTGGACTGGCTTCGGATCCGGCCAGGTCGCCGGATGTCGAAACATTCGATGCAGCCGCGACGGCCGCGGTAGGGGTCCGCGCCGCGTGGAATGCGTTTTTCCCAGGACTCGGCGACGGACATCCGGTTCATCCGGTCGCGCACAAGCCGCCTTTGAGCGAATCTATGCAAAAACGTATCAGGCGGTAGGCGGCTCCTGCGAACCTATGAGGTTTAGTTTGGATAACGTAGCAAATAAACTTGCCTGAAGTGAGGCGATAAGGCAGAACTGGGCGCTCACAGTTTTTCGATTTACCCCATAGCGTCCAGTCCCGCACAGAAGCAAGTCAGCGATGACGGCATCGACCGATCATTGTGACTGCGACGAAACCTCCTGCTACGGTCGATCGTCGCGGAATTGCGTGGGTGACTTCCCGGTCCATCGCTTGAATGCGCGCGCGAAATTGCTGGTGCTGGTAAATCCGAGCAGGAACGCAATTTCAGTGACGGAGCCTGTTCCCTGCTGGATGTAATTGCACGCCAGTTCGCGGCGCGTGTCATCCATGAGTTGCAGGAAATGCGTGCCACGCTGCGCGAGGCGCACCTGCAACGTGGCTGGGCTCATGCAGAGCGCTTCGGCCACCTTTTCCCTGTTGCAGTCGCCGGAGGGCAGCAATTCGATGATCTTCTGCGTGACGCCGGTGACCACGTCGCTCTTGTCCAGTCTTGCAAGATATTGATTCGCGATATTGTCGTTGACTTGCGCCAATTCCGGGCAGGCTCCGCCGAGCGGCTGCATCAACTCATGTTTGTCGAAGGTCAGCGTCGTGGCCTGATTCGAAAAACTGATCGGTGCTCGCATCAAGGCGCGATACGGCTCGTCGCCCTCGCGCGGCATCGGACGATGGAATTCCACCGACAGCGGGTTGAACCCCGGTTTGTACAACATGCGCATCGTTTGCACCAGAAAGCCGACGAATGCGTCTTCCGTTTCACCACAGACCTCGATCCTGAAATCGGTGGCGCGCACGGCGATGGTGTTGCCTTCTTCAATGACACGAAGGGTTGCCGCCTGCGACACCAGCCGGAAGTGTCGCTCCAGCCGGCGACAGAAGTCGAATAGCGTACTGCTGGCGGCGAGCGCGTAGCCGAGCGCATGCAAATGAGAGATATGAATGTACCGGGCGACCGACAGGCCGAAATACGGATTGTTGGTCGCCTCCACGCAGGCACGGTATAGCCTGGACAAGGTGGCGGCAGGCAGCCGGACCATCGGGCCGTTCACCGTATGGGGTTGCACGCCGACGGAGCGAAAGATGCGCTCGCTGTCCATTCCGCTGGCTTGCAGGGTCTTGGCGATTGCCGTGCAGTAGCCCGCTATGGTCGTCGCTTCCTGCCTTTCGACGATGAAGGGTTGGCGGTCGGATTTCAAGGCGCAGCGATATTGGCAGACAGTATTGCGATCGATTTTACACCGCAGCTGAGCGCTTCAAGGCGCGCTTGCGGTCACTGCCTTTCGTCCGTTTCGGGACGACAACTCACCCGCCACAGTCGCTTCTCACAGGCGCGCTCCCCGAATGATCGCGGCGGATCGCTCTGCGGAATCTACTTTTCGTTCCAAAGAGCCGCGCGCTCATGGCCTCCTGCCTAAGATGACCTCCTGCTGCGGACAGGTCTGTACCTCTACGCCACGACAACAATTCCTGCATAACCCGGAGACGTTATGACCGAAGAAACCTTGCTGTTCGAACCCATGGGTGCGGTTGCGCGTTTGACGCTGAATCGCCCCACGGCGATGAACGCGATGAATATGACGCTGCTGGCCGACCTGGACCGCCGCCTGGCGCAGATCGCCGCCGACGATGACCTTCGCGTCCTGGTCCTGACCGGCGCTGGCCCTGCATTCTGCGCCGGCGCGGACCTGAAGGAGGTGCTCGCCAGCCAGAAGGCGGAGGCCGGCGAAGCCGATTTCCTCGACCTTGCCGATGCAACGCTTGCGCGCCTGCGCAACTTCCCCAAACCGGTGATCGCCGCACTCAATGGCCTGACCCTGGCCGGTGGCCTGGAAATGGCCATGTGCGCCGACATCGTCATCGCTGCCGAGAGTGCAGCCATCGGCGACGCCCATGCCAACTTTGGCGTCTATCCGGGCGCTGGCGGCGCAGCGGTTTTGCCGCGCCTCATTCCTCAGAACGTTGCCATGTATCTGCTCTTCACCGGCAAGACGCTTTCGGCGGCTGAGATGAAGGCTTACGGCTTCGTCACTGAAGTGCATCCCGATGGCGACCTGGCCGATGCCGCGATGAAACTGGCCGGCCAGATTGCCGGAAAGAGCCCTGTCGTGCTGCGGCGCATGAAGCAAGTCGCGCGCTTATCCGCCGACAAGAGCCGCGACGACGCCTTGCTGCACGAGCAAGTCATGTTGCGTCGCCATCTGCGCAGCTTTGATTTGCAGGAGGGCTTGCAGGCATTCGCCGAAAAGCGCGCACCGCAATTCCAGGGCCGCTAAGCGGACCCACGATCTCATCCCTCTTTCGGGAATTACATGAACGATATCTATGTTGCCGGTGTCGGCATGACGCCGTTCGGGCGCTTGCTTGAGCGCAGCGTATACGACATGGTCGGCGAGGCCGTCACGCTCGCGTTGAAAGACGCTGGCGCAGAGGCTGCCGACATCGGCGCGGCATTCTATGCGACGCTGACCAACGGACAGTTCCAGGGGCAGACCGCGATTCCTGGGCCCATCGCCATGCGCCGCGTCGGCATCGAAGGCATTCCGGTGTTCACTGTCGAAAACGCCTGTGCCGCCGGCTCTTCGGCGTTCAACCTGGCTGTGCAGGCGCTGCGGGCCGGAACCTGCGACGTAGCGCTAGCCGTGGGCGCGGAAAAGATGAACATCGCCGACAAGGCCAGGATGTTTGCCGCGTTCGATGGCGGCTGGGACGTCTCCACTGTCGAGGAAAACAAGAAAACGTTGCTCGCATTGGGCGAAGGCGTGGAGCCCCCGCCGGGCACGATGTCCGATCGCCCCTATAGCGTCTTCATGGACGTCTATGCCGCCATCTGCCGCAATCATATGAAGCGATACGGCACCACGCAGCACCAGATCGCCGTGGTCGCGGCGAAGAACCACCAGCACTCGGTGCATAACCCGCTGGCGCAATTCCAGCAGCCCATGACGATCGAGCAGGTGCTGGCTTCGGCGCCGATTACGTACCCGCTGACGACGGCCATGTGCTCGCCGATTAGCGACGGTGCGGCCGCCGCCGTGCTGTGCACCGCTGAAGGACTGAAGCGCCTGCATGGCGATTCTGGCCGCGCAGTGCGCGTGCTGGCCAGCGTCATTCAGACCGGTACGACGCGTGGTCTCGACGAGCCGCAAAAAATCATCGCCCATCTGGCTGCGAAAAAAGCCTACGAACAAGCCGGCGTCGCGCCTGAGGACGTAGATGTGGCCGAAGTGCACGATGCCTCGGCGATCGGCGAGATACTCAACGCCGAGTCGTTAATGCTGGTGCCCTTCGGCGAAGGCGGCCCCGCGGCCGCGCGCGGCGACTTCACGGTCGGCGGACGCATCCCGATCAACCCGTCCGGCGGCCTCGAATCGAAAGGCCATCCGATCGGCGCGACCGGCCTCGGCCAGATTCACGAACTGGTGACGCAGTTGCGCGGCGAAGCCGGGCAGCGTCAGGTTCGAGACGCGCGCATCGCCATCCAGGAAAACGGCGGCGGCCTGTACGGCATAGAAGAAGCCGTGGTCGGCGTGAACATCCTGGCGAAACAATAAGGATACCAAAATGGGACATGTATTCCGCACAGAAGAGCAGCAGGCTGCCGTCGATGGACTAAAGCGCTTTCTCGCCGCCGAGATCGACCCGATCTTCAGCAAGCAATACCGCGACAAGTTCGTGCCGCGCGACAAGATGGCCGACATCATGCGACGGCTGACGGAGTTCGGGCTGGTATCGGGCGTCGCGAGCGAAGCCAACGGTGGCATGGGCCTGGACTGGCTGACTTCGCTGATGCTGTTCGAGGAAGTGGCCACCACCTCGGCCGACCTGTCGGTGCCGGTGCTGATCAACTCGTTTGGCGTCGTGCTGCTCGAGAAGGTTGCGCCCCCGCATTTGCGTGAACGCTATCTGCCCGGCCTGTTGAGCGGAGACAGCTTCGTCTCGATGGGCATTTCCGAACCCGACGTCGGCTCCAACGTGCTGGAGATCAGAACGCGTGCGCGTCGCGATGGCGATCATTTCATCATCAACGGCGAAAAGACCTGGATCAGCAATGGCGAGTACTCGGACTTCCTGATCTGCACCTGCCGAACCAGCGATGACCCGCGCAAGGGGCTGACCCATTTTCTGCTCGATCGCAAGGAGCATCCGTACGAAGTACGCGGCATCCATAAGATCGGCTTCAACAGCCAGTCCACCGCCCAAATCTTCCTGACCGATGTGCGCGTGCCGGCCTCCAACATGATCGGCAACGAGGGCGAGGGACTGCGCAATACGCTCTCGCTGTTCGAAAGATCGCGGGTATTCGTCGCCGCTCAGGGACTGGGCATCGCCCGCCGCGCGCTCGAAGAAGCGGTTCGTTATGCGAAGGATCGTCGCCAGCACGGCAAGGTTATTGCGGGGCACCAGTTGATCGCGGCGATGCTGGCCGAAATGGCGACCCATGTGGACGCAGCGCGCCTTCTGACCTACCGCGCAGCGTCGATGATCGAAGCCGGCGTGCCAGCCGAAATGGAAGCGGCAATGGCCAAGTACTTCGCCTGCGAAGCCGCCGTGAAGATCGCCCGCCAGGCCGTGCAGATCCACGGGGGTAACGGCGTCACAACCGAATTCCTCGTCGAGAAGCTTGCGCGCGAGGCGATCGTCGCGCCGATTCCGGAGGGCACGACCCAGATTCAGCAACTCATCATCGGCCGCGCCTTGACAGGCGTGCCAGCGTTTTAAGGCGCTGAGGCGCATTGAATATCCCAAGGACACATCATGCGTATTGAAGGAAAAGTCATTGTCATTACCGGCGGCGCTTCGGGCCTCGGCCTCGCCACGGCGCGCTATCTGGCGCAGGAAAAAGGCGCGCGTGTCGCCATCTTCGATCTGAATGCCGAGGCCGGCGCCAAGGCGGTCGAGGACGTCGGCGCAGAAAACGCGATGTTCGTACAAACCGACGTCGCCAGCGAGGAATCGGTGCAGAACGCGCTGGCCGCGGTGACTGCCCGCTTCGGCACGGTTCACGTCTGCATCAATTGCGCGGCGCTGCCCACGCCGTGCAAGGTGTTGGGCAAGGACGGCAAGGCCACGCCGCTGGCGAAGTTCGCGCAAGTGACGACGGTCAACGTCAACGGCGTGTTCAACGTCATGTCGAAGTGCGCTGAGCAGATGGTGACGAACGAAGCCGAGGCCGGCGAGGAGCGCGGCGTGATCATCAACATCTCATCGGGTGCCGCCTACGAGGCGCAGATCGGTCAAGTCGCCTATGCCGCCTCCAAGGCGGCGCTGCTCGGCATGAACATGCCGGCGGCGCGGGAACTCGGTGACGTCGGCATCCGTGTCAACGCCATTGCGCCCGGCTTGTTCCTGACGCCGATGGTGCAGACGCTCGATGACAAAATCGTCGCTGCGTTGAAGACGCAGATCGAAGCCCCGAGACGCCTCGGCGACATGCGCGAGTTCGCGCACTGCTGTGCCTTCATCATCGAAAACGCCTACCTCAACGCGCACACGATCCGCCTGGACGCAGCGTCACGCCTGCGCGCGCGCTAAACGGCTGTACCGGCGACAGGGCTGCCCTTCCTCTCAAGAAGAGGGAGGGCAAAAGAACAAAGGAGACACATCCGTGAAGATGAACTTTTGCCGCATCATGCGCCTGATGACGCTGCGCTTTCGCGACCGGCAAGCGATCGTCAATGTGGAGCGCGGCCGCGTCTACAGCTACCACGAATACCATCTGTTGACCAACCGCATCGCCGATATGCTGCGCAACGCGCTCGGGGTCGGCAAAGGCGACAAGTTCCTGCTCATCCTGGACAACGACAACCTGAGCCTGATGTTGCTGCCGACGGTCCTCAAGCAGGAAGGCACGGTGGTCATGACCAACCTGCGCGACGCGCCGGAAGAGCACGCGCGTCAGATCGCACTCGTCAAGCCGAAGGTCGTATTCATCGAAACGCGCCTGCTAGACGGCTACTACGCCATGTTGCGCGAGGCCGGTTGCGAGATCGTCGTCATGGACGAACCGACGCCGGAACAGGCCTCGCGCCCCGGCGTGCGTGCGTTCTGGAGCCTGGTCGATACGGCCTCCGAACTCGACGCCAACGTCGAACTGGACGACGACGAGCACCTCTTCATGTTGCGCTTTACCGGCGGCACGACGGGCCAGGGCAAATGCGCGATGTACTCGATCGATAATCTGATGGCTTGCCGCGACGGCGGCTTCAGCAACCCGGATTTCGGCTTCAACGACCGCACACGCATGTTGCATGTGGCGCCCCTCTCGCATGGCACGATGGTCGTCTTTCTACCGACGTTTTATGCTGGCGGCACCAACCTCACGCTCAATCAACTCGATCTCGAGCAATGGCGGCAAACGGTCGAACAGCAGCGTGTTACCCACTCGTTCCTGGTGCCGACTGTGCTGTACCGTCTGCTCGAATTGCAGCACGCCAGCCCGCGCGATCTTTCTTCGCTGAACACCCTGATCTACGGTGCGGCGCCGATGAGTCCCACCAGACTCGAAGACCTGATCCAGTGCTTCGGTCCCATCTTCGCGCAAGTCTACGCCGCCACTGAAGTCCCGATGTTCGTGTCGACGCTCGACAAGCCCGAGCACGATGTCACAAAGAAGACTGATAGCCGTGTCGAACATCTTTCCTCGGCCGGCCGGCCGACGCCGGGCGTCGAAATCTTCGTGACCGATGAGCAGGGCAACCCGCTGCCAACCGGCCAACCAGGTGAAATCCATATTCGCAGCCGGGCCGTCATCCAGGGCTATTACAACAATCCGGAAACGACGGCCGCCGAATTTGCCGACGGGGCGTGGAAGTCGGGCGACCTCGGCTACATCGACGCGGACGGCTACCTGTACATCGTCGACCGTTTGAAAGACATGATCATCAGCGGCGGCTTCAACGTCTATGCGATCGAAGTCGAAGCGGCGCTGGCCTCGCATCCGGCCGTGATGATGTCCGCCGTGGTCGGCGTTCCCCATCCGGAGTGGGGCGAGGCTGTGCATGCGGAAGTGTTGCTGCGTCCCGGCGCCTCGGTCGACATCGCCGAACTCATCGCGCACGCCAAGGAAAAGCTTGGCAGCTACAAGGCGCCGAAGTCGCTGGTGTTCGTCGAGCAATTGCCGACCTCGGTGGTTGGCAAAGTACTGCGGCGCGCGGTCAAGGAAAAGTACTGGCAAAACATGCAGCGCAAGGTCAGCTAGACGTTCCAGACGCGGCACGCAGGCACACCTTGAAGGATGAAACATGAATTTGCCGCTACTGCATGGTGTTGCCGTCGCCGCATGGTTGGTTGTTCTAGCGGCGCAAGCCGCTATCGCGATTGGCGCCATCGTCTTGACTATCGGGTACTTCCATTTGCACGGACGGTAGACGAGAAGCCTTGTTCTGCGTAGTCGATTTTTATTTGCATAGCATTCCGAAATAAAAAAATGCAACTAGAGGACCTGTGACGCTCGTGGTTGGCGTTGGGGCGAAGCATCCAGTGTGATCAGTATGTACGGCAGTTGCAAGACTGCCTTAAATAATAAATCGGAGACGAGATGAAATTGAAATGGATAGCCGCGGCCGCGTTAGCGGCAGCAGGTAGTGCGGCACACGCACAATCGTCAGTGACGCTGTACGGGGTCATCGATGCCGGGATGTTGTATCAAAGCACGTCGGCGGCGACGTTGAGCCCGACAGCGGCCAATCTCGGCAAGGTCTTTCGCTACAAGGATGGCGGCATCTACGCGAGCTACTGGGGACTCAAGGGATCGGAGGACATCGGCGGTGGGTATCACGTCAATTTCAGACTACAAGGCGAGTTCGATAGCGGCACCGGCAAGTTCAACCTGGGCGATACGCCTGGAGTGGCGGCCCTATTCAACCAGATCGCGACCGTAGGCGTATCGGGGCCGTTCGGCACCGTGAACCTTGGCCGCCAGATCGTGCCGATTACCTATGCGATGGCCGAGACCGACGTGAGGGGGGCGCAGTATTTCGGCAGCATTCTGACTGCGTGGCTCGGCATGAACCAGGCGGCGGGCTGGCAGGGCATCAGCACCAACGGGCCAATCGGCGCGTTGTACGACAGCAATGCGATTGTCTACGAATCGCCGAAGTTCGCCGGTCTGTCTGCGGCACTCGAGTATGCACCCGGCGGTGTACCGGGCAGCTTCCAGGGCAATACGCGGGAGTCCGCCGTACTGAAATACTCGAACTATGGCCTTCGTTTTGCGGTTGGCTACTACATTGGCCACGATACGAATCCCGGCCCGACGACCGTGCCCACCGGACTTGCCAATAATCGCCTTTTCTACGTGGGGGCACGCTATGCGTACCACGCATTCTCGGTTTCCGCATCGTATTCGAATGGTAGAAATCCGGCGCAGTCCGACCAGGTCAATCTCGATCTGTACTCGGCCGGGCTCGGCTACCAGTTCTCGCCCGCCTTCAAGGTCAACGGTGGCGTGTACTACCTGAAGGACCGCAACAACTCAGCCAGCAAGTCGACCGCAGTGGCAGTCGGCGCGGAGTACAGCCTGTCGAAAGCTACGCTCCTCTACAGCCAGGTGGGACACGTGAACAACCGTGGAACGATGACCCAGCCACTTACCTACGGCCAGCCCGTGGCACCGGGCATGGCCACGACAGCTGTCATGCTGGGTATTCGTCACGCCTTCTAGGCCTCGGTTTCCATTTTCCAGGAACCAGATCTTCAGAAGCTAATGTGGCGCCAGCCCGCTTTCGACGGACTGGCGCCATGTCAAAACAGACGCGATACGGCTGGTACGTCGGGATGGATCCGTATCCGCTCAGCTCACCAAAGACGTGCGGTTGCCTTGACGTCTGCCCTCACAGATGCCGATTGTGAAGACGGCAAGCATGCCGCTAGAGAGCGCCAGCGGCCATAGCAGAACGCCGTTGCCGAGCATCTTCATCGCAGAGCCGGCAAAGATTGGGCCCAGGATCGAACTGGCCGTGAACGCCAGCGACACCAGCCGCATATTGCGGATGAGGGCGGTCTTTTCACTGCGCGCGGCGGTGTACATGCCAAGTGTGATGAATGCACTATTCATGCCGCCGACCAGAAAACCGCTCGCAAGAAACAGCGGCGTCATGGGCATGGCGAGAGAAAAGCCGATGAGCCCAAGCGTGCTTGTCAGCGCGCATACGACGACGGTTACGCTCAAACCCGCGCGGTCAGCCATCCATCCAACTGGAAGTTGAAGCGCCATCCCGCCCAACCCGAGGCAAGACAGGAGCAAGTTCGTCTGCGTGTCGCTCATCCCCCGTGCGCCGGCATAGAGTGGAAAGAGGCCATAGAGCGCGCCGTCGCTTATGCCGCCAACGGACACGACCACCATGCCCACGATGACCACGGCGCTAATCGGCCCGATTTGGGCGCCTGTGTGGAGGGCCGCATCGTTTGATGTCCGTCTCGAGAGGGGCTTCGATGCCACCAGGCAGAGTGGGATAACCGCAGTGCATGTGAAGGCCAGACCAACGGCAATCGTCGTTGCTCCGTCCGCGCCGATCCACGCTGCGAGTCCAGGTGCGATGAACCCCGCCGAGGCAATCAACGTCTCATGCACGCCGACCACGCGCCCGCTTAGATGTTCCGGGACCAGACCATAAAGCCAGGACTCGTTGGCGATCCACCGCAGCCCAATTCCGAAGCCGATCAGGACGCCCGGTACGATCCAGATTGGCCAGGAGAGCCGGACGATGGAAACGAAAGCCACGATGCTGGCCGCTAGCCCGAGCAGGACCGTTCGCCTCGCGCCGACGCGTGCGACCAGCCCCGGCGCGATGAACAAACCCGCGAGCATGCCGCTCCATTGCGAAGCGGCGAAGAGACCGGCGCGCTGCGCGTCGAGCCCCTGACCGGTGAGCCAGATTGGCAGCACGATGAAGCCGATGCCGAACTGCCCGATCTGCGCGAGCGTCGATACGGTGGTGAGCGCGGCAATAGCCGGCCAGCGCACCGTGGACGCCGGTTTCACTGCGCGCTCCGGGTTGGCATGGGAAGCCCGCTATCGCGGCATTCGATCGGGCAACCCGCCTTGAGGCAAGGCGCGTCATCGCAGAAGCGACAGAGTTGCATCGCGTGAGCAGGATCGCGCGTCTCATGCCAGAGCATCTTGATCAGCAAGTCTTCGAGCGTCTTGCGCTCGTTGCCGTCCAGATGAGTCACGATGCGCGTCAGCATGGCGTCGCGTGCGTGCTGGAGTCGCTTGACTTCCCGCTTTCCGGTGCTCGTCAGCGCGAGCGCAACAGAGCGCTTGTCGGCGCCGGCCCGCTTTTCCACGAGTCCCGCTTCAACCAGCCCGGCGACGGCGCGCACAGCCGCGGGATGCGATAGTGCGACGGCTTCGCGCAGTAGTTCGATAGACGGCTCCGGATACTGGCCGATCGCGTTCAACATGGCCCGGGTCGTTGCGCCGGCGAGTGCCGGATGGATATCCAGCGCGTCCATCTCGTCCGTGACCAGCACAGCCAGCGCGCCGAGCAGATTTTCTGTGCGTTGTGTCATGAGGCACCAATATATGCAGTCTGCACATATGCAGTGTGCACATATTGGACGCGAAAGGCAAGGATAGAAAACGTCGGTATTGGCGCGTACGTGGAAGGCGTCCGAATGACGCGTTGGCTTACATGGCGCTTGCGAGCGTTGATGTCAAGTGAGTCGTGCCCCCCGGCGATCCATAGTGCGAATTTGTAATCAAGGTGTTGGCTGTAGCGATTTAGCAAGGTTGAAGCAATTCTTACTATCCATTAACGTCCTTGCACGCCGTCAATCATGAACGGCGATACGCTGGAACCTGAGAGACCACACCTGAAAGACAGCAATGGCAGGGCTAATTCGCTACGCCGCTCAAGCGGGGAGCGGATTAGCCTGCACAGCCACCATGCGGGGAAGTGGTGGTCGATGCGTGGAAAAATCGCAATGCATGCCTGAATAGCGGGCGCCTGCACATTGGGTGCAGGCGCTACGCGCTGAAGACGTTAAAAGGTTTGCCAGTCGGGCTCGGACGATGCAGCAGACGCCGGCCTGTGTGTCGCCGTTGAAGGGCGTGTTCTGGATGTCTTACGGTCTGCGACGTGAGCCTGCTGTGCGCGAACCCCAGCACGGTCGTTCGAACCGGTCGTGGCCAGTTGCGTCGCGCGCGATGATTCACCTGTCTTGAAGATCGATACCGAGGCGCGTAGCGTCTGGGCTTGATCGGCCATTGCCTGCGCAGCCGCTGACGCCTGTTCGACAAGCGCGGCATTCTGTTGCGTGACTTCGTCCATCTGGGTCACAGCCACATTGACTTGCTCGATGCCGGTTGTCTGTTCGACGGATGCCGACGCAATCTCTCCCATGATGTCCGTTACACGCTGAACGGAGCGCACGACCTCGCTCATGGTTTGCCCCGCATCCTGTACGAGCGTCGAACCGGTTCGCACATGCAGGACAGACGTCCCGATGAGATCCTTGATCTCCTTCGCCGCGCTGGCGCTACGCTGGGCCAGCGTGCGGACTTCTCCGGCCACGACCGCGAAGCCGCGTCCCTGTTCGCCCGCCCGCGCGGCTTCGACTGCCGCGTTGAGCGCGAGAATATTGGTCTGAAACGCGATGCCTTCGATCACCGCGATGATTTCGGCCACCTTCGACGAACTGGCCGAAATATCCTGCATGGTGCTGATCACGCGATGCACGACGTCACCACCGGCGGCGGCGGTCTGCGATGCGGTATTGGCCAGTGTGCTGCCCTGGCGTGCGTTGTCGGTGTTGGCCTTGACCGTCGCGGTGAGTTCTTCCATGCTGGCGGCGGTCTGTTCAAGCGATGCGGCCTGTTCTTCGGTGCGTTGCGAGAGATCGAGATTGCCCTGCGCAATCTCTCCCGCCGCCGATGAAATCGATTCCGCCGATGATTTGATATCCTGAACGATGCTGGTCAATTGCGAGCGCATTGCACCAAGCGCGGCCATCAGACTGAAGTTGTCGCCGTCCGCCAATGCGATCGGAACGAGCAGATTGCCCGCCGCGATTTCTTTGGCAATCCGCTGTGCGTCGCTGGGCTCGCCGCCCAACTGGCGCAACACGCTACGCGTGAGGACTATCGCAGTCGCGATCGCCACCATGATGGCCAACGCGACCAGCGTGCCAACCAGGATGCGGACATTGCGGTAGCTTGCGACGGCTTCCTTCTGGGCAAGCGCGTTTTCCTCATCCTCCTGGTTGGCAAGTTCGACAGCTTTCGCTAGCCACGCACGCTGCGGAGGACGCGCCTCGTTCATGATCGTCTGCGTGGCCGTGGCGATATCGTTTGCGACGGCCTGCTCGATGGCCTTGTTCATGGGCGGAACGGCCAGGGCTTCCCCTTTGTCGACTTCTGCGATCAGCCTGCGCTCGCTTTCGCTCGTGCTGGGTTCCTGAGCGAACATTTCGCGCAACTGTTTCGCGGCATCGGCGTAGATCTGATCCTGTTTGCGGATGCGGTCGACTTCGCCTAGCAGCGCCTGTCGATCCTGAAGAAACGCCAGGTTGCGCACGGCAATGGCGCGGTCCTGAATCGAGGATTTCAGCAGATTGGCGAGGCGCGATTCGGTATTGTTGACGCGTGCGATGTCGTCCAGTCTGCTGTTTAGTTCGAATAGCCCATAGAACCCCAGTCCGGCTACTGCGATAAGCAGGAAAGTGAGCAGGGAAAATCCCGCGACCAGACGGGTCGATAGTTTTGTATTGCGCATAGGCCTCTCAGAATATAGTTCGAATGGATGTAGACGACTTCTTGGCCACGTCTGTGGTTACGGCAACATTCGCTATTTCTGAAGGATGGGTGAAAGCGTGTGAAGCCCGATGCGCTGCGCCACCAGACGATTCGCTTGATCGGGCCGTGATCCAGTGCCTGTAACGCCCCTGACTCAATCGCCGCCGGGGCGGCACTCAGACTGCCATGCTGTCGGTTTGCGCAAATGGAGACCGCAAGACGATGGCATCGTCCCGTTCAGGACCCGTGGTCACCGTGGATACCGCAACGCCGACTTCCTGCTGAATCGCTTCGATCAGCGCCGTGGCCTGGCGGGGCAGCGCATCATAAGAGCGGATACCCCGCGTCGGGGCTTCCCAACCGTCAAAGCGCTTGAGAACCGGCTGCAGGCGCTGCTGTTCGGCGTTGGTTGACGGCATGTAGTCGATGCGTTGCCCATCGAGTTCGTAGCCCACACATAAATAGACCGAATCGAAGCCATCCAGGACGTCGAGCTTGGTCAGCGCCAGGCGGTCGATGCCGGCGACCTTGCAACTCTGGCGCAGTTGCACCGTATCCAGCCAGCCGCAGCGACGCGGGCGACCCGTGTTGACGCCATATTCGGCACCGCGTTGCCGAAGCAGATCCCCGAGTGTGCCGCCCACTTCCGACGTAAACGGGCCTTCACCCACACGCGTTGCATAGACCTTGCTGACGCCCAGTACCTGCCCGATGCGCGACGGCGCGATGCCGGTGCCGCTGGCCGCGCCGGCGGCGATGGTGGTCGACGACGTCACGTACGGATAGCTGCCCCAGTCCACGTCGAGCATCACGGCTTGCGAGCCTTCGAATACCGTGCGCTCGCCCGACGCATGCGCGCGGTCGAGTCGTTCCCACACGCGCCCCACGAACGGCAGGATTCTCGGCGCCAGGGCGAGCAGGTCGTTCAACATCTTGTCGAGCGGAAAAGGCTCCAGACCGAGGCCGCGGAACCACGCGTTATGGTGCGCGAGCAGTCCATCGAGTTTTTGCGCAAGCAGTTCCGGTTCCACAAGGTCGCAGACCCGCAAGCCTCGGCGCCCAACCTTGTCTTCATAGGCCGGACCGATGCCGCGCAGCGTGGTGCCGATCGGTTGTGCGCGCAGGCGTTCCTGCGCCGCGTCGATTGCGCGATGGACGGGGAGAACCAGCGTGGCCGTCTCGGCAATCTGCAACACATCCGGCGTGACGCGAATGCCCAGCGCTGCCATGCGGTCGATCTCCGCCAGCAGCGCCTCGGGATCGAGGGCGATGCCGTTGCCGATCAGACCGGGCTTGCCGCGCACGATTCCGCTGGGAAGCAGCGCCAGCTTGTAGGTCTGACCGTTCACCACCAGCGTGTGGCCGGCGTTGTGGCCGCCGTTGTAGCGGACCACGATGTCCGCTTGCTCGGCGAGCCAGTCCACGATCCGGCCCTTTCCTTCATCGCCCCATTGCGCGCCAACGACAACGACATTCGACATACGGTAGTTCTCCTGGTGACTTAATCAAACAGATCCGCAACGCGATCTGCTTCCAAGCGGCTCAATATAGAGGCCCGACGCTGGCACGAAAATCGATATAAACTCATCAAACCTGTCAGGAAAACTCACATAGAGATTGGCCGCATGCCTCGCCGTCTACCACCGTTGAACGCGCTACGCGTATTTGAAGCCGCCGCGAGGCTCGAAAGCTTTTCGGCCGCGGCCGACGAGCTTTGCGTCACGCACGGTGCCGTTAGCCGTCAGGTGGGGCAACTGGAAGCCTGGCTCGGGCACGACCTGTTCGAGCGCCGCGGCCGAAGAGTCGTCCTGAACGCGCGCGGGCGCAGTTACTTGTCGGAGATATCGGCGGCGCTCGACCGCATCGCGCTGGCCACCGACGAACAGCTCCGGGTCACGCAGCAGCAGATCATCAGGGTCAATGCGCCAACGACGTTCGCATTGCGATGGCTATTGCCGCAGCTTTCCAACTTCCAGCTGAGCCATCCCGCGGTGGAAGTCCGGCTAACGACTTCGGACGAACCGATCGAACGGCTGCGCGATGAATTCGACGTGGCGATTCGCGGCAGCGAACAGAAGTCGGCCGGCTACGTGGTCAATGAATTTCTGGCGGAAGTCCGGCTGCCGGTGTGCTCACCCAAGGTGCTCGAATCGCATCCGATTCGCCAGATTTCAGACCTGGCACATCACACGCTGCTGCACACGGCGACCTATCCCGGCCTCTGGGCCGAATGGCTTGCGGCTTGCGGCAACCCTCGGCTGGCCGAGAGCAATTCGCTGCAACTCGACCACTTTTATCTGACCTTGCAGGCCGCCATTGATGGCCTGGGGATCGCGATGGGCCCAACCGCATTGGTGGCGCTCGACGTCAAGGAGGGACGTCTCGTGTTTCCGTTCGACGGGCCGGCGCTGCCGGCCTGGCGCTACTGTAGCTACGTTCAGAATGCACGCCTGGGTGATCCCGCCATCACGACCTTTCTGACGTGGTTGCGCGAACTGGGACATCGTTTCTCGCGCAACGTTTGGTGAATAGCGCTGGCCTGCATGCGCTTCACGGCTTCGTGACGAAGCGCATGATCATTTCGATCACAAATTCGCGTCTTGCCGCGATGGCCGCGGGCGATTCCATGTCGTTCTCGAAAAGCAGGGAAAACGTGTGACGGTTCGAGACAGGGTAGAAACAGAGTGCCGCGATCGACATGCGCAGATCGACAGGATTGATCCCTGAGCGAAATACACCGGTTTTTACGCCGTCGTCGTAGATGCCGCGCACGCGGTCTTTCACCGATAGATTCATCCGGCGGATAAAGTCGCTCTGCGCGAACATCTCACCATTGCGTGCGTTTTCATTCATGATCAGACGCACGAACATCGCATTGCGCTGGTGGTAGTCGAAGCTAAAACCCACGAGTGTGCGCAGTGCCTGGTCCGGTTGCAGATCGTCGAGCTGCAATTCCTCTTCGCTGCGCGCCTGCGACTGAAAAGCGCGTTCCAGGACAGCCAGATAGAGCGCTTCCTTGCTGTCGAAGTGGTAGTAAATCATCCGCTTGCTCGCGCGCGTGAGCCTGGCGATTTCATCCACGCGCGCGCCGCCCAGTCCTTTCTCCGCAAATTCAACCGTCGCCACTTCGAGGATGTCCGCGAGCGATTGCGCCGCGTCGTAGGGGCGGGTCTCCGGTTTGGCCGGCCTGCTGTGCTGAACCTCGGGTGCTTGAGGCGATGTCTTGGTGCGTGGCTTCATCAGTTCTGGAAAAGGAATCGAAGAGGGCGATTGACCTCATTGTACAAAAGCCCAACACGGCAAATGTGCAGGTCCATGTGTTGGTCCAGCCGGTTAATGACGGGGACAGAATAAGTTCTTCAGATTGAGCGTAAACCCTCGGTAGAAAGTAAACGTACTAGATAGTACATTTCATCCGAACCGAACCAGAACACCAGGGAGACAGCACGTGGATCACCATCAGGATGGACGCCGGAAAGCGGGAACCGGCGCGCGCACACCGGGAATCGCCGCCTTTTCGAGCTGGCTTGGCAGCGCGCTCGAATACTATGACTTCTTTATCTACGGCACGGCAGCCGCGCTGGTTTTCGGCAAGCTCTTCTTTCCGGTCGCGGACCCGAAGGTCTCCACCATCGCGGCCTTCGCGACCTTCGGCGTGGGCTATATCGCGCGGCCCGTGGGGGCCTTCTTCATGGGCCATATCGGCGACCGCTTCGGGCGCAAGCAGATCCTCATGCTCACGCTGCTGATGATGGGCGCGTCCACGTTTCTGATCGGCGTGCTGCCGACCTATGGCCAGGCGGGTATCGCCGCGCCGATCCTGCTCGTGTTCCTGCGGCTGTTGCAGGGTCTTTCGGCGTCGGGCGAACAGGCGGGCGCGGCTTCGCTCACGCTCGAACATGCGCCCGCCAACCGCCGCGGCTTTGTGAGCAGCTTCGCGCTCAGCGGGGCGTCGATGGGCTTCGTGCTGGCCACGCTCGCGTTCTTGCCGGTCGCGGCGCTGCCCGACGAGCAACTCTACGCATGGGGCTGGCGCATTCCGTTTCTGCTGAGCGTCGCGGTGATCGGCGTGGGCCTGTGGGTGCGGCGCGGCTTGCCGGAAACGCCGGTATTTGCCGAGGAAACGAGTCACGGCGGCACACCTGGCGCGCCGGTCGCCGAGCTCTTCAGGACGCAGGCCCCCGACGTATTTCGTCTCGTGCTGGCCGCGCTCTATTCGGTGACGGCGAGCATCTTCAGCATCTTCGTGCTCTCCTATGCGGTCAACACCATGCACGTGCCGCGCACCCGTATGCTCACGTTGCTCGTAGCGATCAATGTCGTGAGCCTTGCGGTCGTGCCCGTGTGGGGCTGGGTGTCCGACCGCATTGGACGGCGGCCCGTGTTTATCACGGGCGCGGTGGGTGGCGCGATCTTCATCTGGCCAACCTTGTGGGCGATTTCGCGCGCCGACGTGACGCTCATCTGCGTGTTCGGCTTCATCGTGCTCAGCGTGTTCTACAGCGCATCGAATGCCGTGTGGCCCGCATTCTCGGGCGAAATGTTCGCGACGCGCGTGCGGCTTTCTGGCGTGGCCATCGGCTCGCAGATCGGCATTACGCTTGGCGGCGCAGCGCCTGCGCTCAGCGCCGCGTTGCTCAAGGACGGCCCCGACGGCTGGATGCCCGTCGCGACATTGGTGAGCGTTGCCGGTCTGATCGCGGCCGCCGCCGCGTTTAGCGCGCGCGAAACCTTCAATGTTCCGCTCGATCAACTCGGGCAAAACCGCCGCACGCAGGTGCATTCCGCTCCGGTCTGATCGGCGCGACGCGTCCCGAAAGCCGCTTGAACAGAGGCACCCAGTCCAGTCGCCATACAAGGTATGCGCTCCCGCAGTCGGGCTTGCGCAGGCCGCTGATCGCCTTTTGAATCTGTTTAAACGAGGATATTGCCAATTGACTCTCACAATGCCTGATTCCCGTAGTGCGCCTTCGTCCGCTGCGTATTCCGTGACCGTCGATGGCGGTACGGTCGCCGGTATCGTCGACACGGATCGCGCGCTGATCGAATATCGCGCCATTCCCTTCGCCGCGCCGCCGGTCGGCGAGTTGCGCTGGCGGCCGCCGCAGCCCGTCGTGCCGTGGCACGGCACGCGCGTGTGCGATCGTTTTGCGCCGATGTGCGCGCAACCCGCGCGACCCGAACGCTCGATCTTCCTCGAATACGCGGGCGAGCAGGCGACGAGCGAGGATTGCCTTTATCTCAACGTGTTTGCGCCGCTCGACCGGCCTGCCGGAAAACTGCCCGTAATGGTCTGGATTCATGGCGGTGCGTTTCAGGTCGGTTCGAGCACGAATGCCACGTTCGTGCGTGGCGACCTTACCCGGCAAGACGTGATTCTCGTCACGATCAACTATCGCGTGAATGCTTTCGGCTTTCTCTCGCATCCGGAATTGACTGCCGAATCGGAGCATGAAGCCTCGGGCAATTACGGCTTGATGGATCAGATCGCGGCGCTTGCGTGGGTGCGCAGGAATATCGGGGCGTTCGGCGGCGATGCCGAATCGGTCACGGTGTTTGGCCAGTCGGCGGGCGGCGCGAGCATTGCGAATCTCATGGCGTCGCCGCTGGCGAAAGGATTGTTCGATCGGGCGATCGTCCAGAGCGTCGCGTTCATGCCGATGATGCCGCTTGCGCAAGCCGAGCAGCAAGGCATCGGCTTCATGAAACGTGCGGGCGCAACGAGTATTGCGGAATTGCGCAGCCGCCCGGCCAGTCAGATCGTCGGTTTGTCGAAGGCGACGCAGCCGTTGATCTGGCCGTCGGTCGACGGTTATGTCATGCAGGAATCCGCCGAAGCGGTCTTTGCCGCACAACGCCAGATGCGCGTGCCGATGTTGACCGGCTGGACGCGCGACGAAGGCACCGTGTTTCCCGCCTTCGAGGAAGCCGGCGCATTGCGCGAGGCCTTGCGGACACGCTTCGGTTCGCGCGTGGCGCAAGCCCTGACTCACTATCCCGCTGCAGACGATACGCAGGCGCGCCATTCCGCGCGGCGCATCAACGGCGATGCGCTGGCGGGCGCGGGCGTCTGGCAGGCCGCGTGCGCTCACGCTCAGGGCGGCAATTCCGTCTGGCTGTATCACTTCGAACACGAGCAGCCGTTCTTCGCAGGGCAGGCCTACGCCGAAAGCGATCCCGCCGCGGCGCTCGGGGTGTTTCACAGCGCCGACTATCCCTACGTATTCGGCACGCTGAAAGAACTTACGCGAGCGTGGAGCACGGCGGATTTCGCCGTCGGTGATCTGATGCAGCGCTACTGGGTCAGTTTCGCGCGCAATGGCGATCCGAATGTCGCGGGTCTGCCTGCGTGGTCGCGCTTTGACGCGAACGCAGACGCCACCATGCGTCTGCGTGAAACGCCGTGTATGGACACGATTCCGCGACTCGAGGCGCTACGGTTCCTCGTCGGTGAAAACATGATCGGCAACTTCCTTTAAGTGCAGGAACGGCTGGTGGCGTAACCTACGCCTCCAGCCGAAATTCGAAAAATCGCAAACCGATAAATAAGGATTGCGAAGAAAAATACAGAAAATACGGAGATCGGATCGTGAACGGAAAGCAATTCTTCAAACTGGCAACAGCAGGCGTGCTCGCATCGGCGGCCTGTCACGCGGCATACGCGCAGTCGTCGGTCCAGTTGTTCGGCATTATCGATTCTGGATTGACCTATGTCTCCAATGTCGGCGGTCATGCAAAAATCGCGGCGACCGATGGTATTCAGCGCAATAACTTCTGGGGCATTCAGGGCGCGGAGGATCTGGGAGGCGGCACCCAGGCGATTTTCCGGCTGGAGAACTACTTCGCGTTGAATACCGGAGCGATCGCGGGCAGCGCGTTTTTTACCGACACCTACGTGGGCCTGCGCGACCGGCGTCTCGGCCAATTGAGCTTTGGCCGGCAATACGATTTCGGCTCCAATCTCGTGCGCTATATCGCGTGTCTTGAATGTGGCGTGTATAGCGTGCAGAACGCGGACCTCGATCGCGCCGCAGGCGACCACCTGAGCAACACGATCCAGTACAAGAGCCCCAACTTCGCAGGCCTTACGTTCGGGGCGATGTATGGATTCGGCCAGAACGCGACGGGATCGAGCAATCTCGGTCGCGCCTACAGCCTGCTCGTGCAGTACGAAAACGGTCCCTTCAGCGGCGCGCTCATGACGACCAATATCAACGGCTCGCCGGTCTCGACCTCGACGATTGGCGCAGCGGAATTTCTGGGCGTCGACACCACGAAGACGTCCACGATCTATGCCGATCAACGGCGGATTTTCGGTGCGGGTGCGTCGTACCGATTCGGCGCCATCACAGCGATGGCGATGTACACCAACACGCACTTCACGCTGCAATCGCAGCATGCGACGGATCAGGTCGTGCGGGCGGGCGTGACGTGGCTCGCGCGGCCCGACGTGCTGTTCTCGGCGATGGAAACGGTCGACTGCCTCGACGGCGATCGCTGGTACTCCTCGTATGCCAGCGCGACGTATCTGCTTTCGAAGCGCACGCGCGTGTATGTCGATGCCGCGTACCAGCGCGCGAGCGGGGCGGGGGCGGTCGCCTCGATCTATCAGATCGGACGCTCGTCGACCAACACGCAGGAACTCGTTCGCGTTGGCCTCGTCCAGACGTTCTAACGGCGGCGAAATCCCAGATGGTGGGGAAATTCCTGGGTTAAACGGAATTTTGGCGTCGATTCAACAAAGTTAGAATGTTGGCTCTAGATCAGCCCGTTCCCGCCGCCCGGGACGGTGCGGTCTGGTGGGCGGTGGCCGCAGTGGCAGCGGCCAGTTCACGTCAGTGCGAACCCGAGAGATTGTCCATGAGTCGGTGTCACGTTTGCGCTGTGCCGTGACCGCGAAGCCAGTCCTCCGTTCTTTCTACTTCCACCCCGTCGGAAAGGAGCCAACATGCTGAGTCCCCACGAGCTGGCCACGCTGATGCTGCTCAAGAATGCGTCCGAGCGGATCGGGGTGGATCGTGCCGAGCTTATCGCGCTTCGCGCGCTTGAACTTGTCGAGGATGAGCTTCCTGAATCGGATTTTGCGTATCTCCGTGTGACGCCGCGCGGCGACGCATTGTTGCGTGCGATCGCACGGGTGTGCTGACCGGCGGATCGAGCGGTTCACCTGTCATCACGACGGGCTAAAGTTTCTCCGGCGTGCAGCTCGCGCAGACGCAGGGGGAGCGCTGCCAGGGACACAAATTGCTGCAATATGCGATGGTCAACGAAGACCATTGGCAAGATACCCGTGCTTGAGCGGGGCAAAATTCATGTGGGGCAACGGCGTCCCGAAGTGCATGTGTGTGGCTTGTTCCATACCTGCGCTTCGGGACGCTTTTTTTATCCGCCGATGCGACGGGTAATCCGGTGGACGAGACAGGTGGGAGACCATTCTATGAGCTGGAAGCAACGGGTTGGCGCGATATGGGGTGAGGTGTCGGCGTCATTGCGCGACGCTGTCGCCGACAGTGTTGTGAAGCGCGACGATGAGCCCGAAGAAAACCGGCGGCGCGAATCGGCGGACTGGCGTCCTGCTGCGCTGCGTGATCGGCGCGTGCGCAGGCGCGCGGGTTTTCGTAGTGGCGCGAGGCCCGTCATGCGGCAGTTGGCGGTTGCCCCGTGTGTGAAGCCATCGGGCGCCTGAGCGCCTGAGTGCTTCGCGCCCCGGGTCAGTCCTTCGTGTGCAGACTGTCCAGCGACCGTTTGCGAAGCCGCGTCTCATGAAGCGCCCCCGCAGCGTCCAGCACAGGATAGGCGGTCGCGCAGAAGAGGGAATTCAGTCGCTTCATGTTGCTGATCAGATCCAGATGCAAGGCGCTGGTTTCCACGCTGCGCAGTGATTGTCCCGCGAGCCGGTCCAGATGCTTGTGGGAATACACGCGCTCCAGATCGCGAAAACGCTCCTTTTCGGCCAGCAACTGTTCTGCGCAGCGCAGGTCATTGTTGAGAAATACGGACAGCCCGAGTCGCAGATTGCTCACCAGTCGCGCGTGCAGATCGTCAAGCTCCCCCAGTCCCTGCTCGGAGAAGGCAAGCCGTTGCGAGATCTTCTTCTCTTCGATATCGCTCACAATGCGCTCGATGATGTCGCCCGCGTGCTCGAGATTGATGGTCAGGGAAATGATGTCGGTCCAGCGACGGCTATCGGCCTCGTCGAGCTGCTCACGCGAAATCAGCGTGAGATAGCTTTTGACCTCGGCGTACAACTGGTCGACATCGTCGTCCATGCGCATCGTTTCGCGCGCAACGGCCAGATCATTGCGTCTGAGCAGCTCGGAGACGTTTTCCAGCATCACGCTAACGATGTCTCCGATCCGCAGTACCTCGCGCGACGCGTTCGCGAGAGCGAGGCCCGGCGTGACCAGCCCGGCGGGATCGAGATGCAGTGGGCGCAATTCGCCGGATGCCGGCGGGCGGTCAGGCAACCATCGCTGGCTGATGGCGGCGACCCGGTCGACCATCGTGAGGCAAGCGCAGCATCGCACCGTGTTGTAGATGAGATGGAAGCCCACGACCGCTTCGCGCGGATTCGCGATGATGACCGGCAGCGCGCGTGCAAGCACCGATGCGAAGGGCAGGATGATCAGCGCGCCCAGCAGCTTGAAGGCGAAGCTTCCCACGGAGAGACGCCGGGCCGCCGCGTTTTGAGGCAAGGCGCTGATCAGCGCGAGCAGGCCGCTTCCGAGATTCGCGCCGACGACGAGGCATAGCGCGACCTTCAGCGAAATCACGCCGGAAGAGGCGAGCGTCGCGGTCAGAAGAACGGCGGCGAGGCTCGAATACGAGATCATCGCAAACGCCGCCCCGACCAGCGCATCGAGCACGGTGTCGCCGGTCAGGGCACTGAACATTACCCTGACACCCGCGCCCTGCATCATGGGTTGTGCGGCTTCCACAATCAGGTGAAGAGCCAGCAGGATCAGGCCGAGCCCGATGAGCGCGCGTCCTGTCTGACCGGCGCGCGTTTGCTTGCGCGTGAGAAAGAGCGGTACGCCAACGAGAATCAGCAGCGGCGACAGCCATGAGAGATCGAGTGTCAGCACGCGGGCCATCAGCGCCGTACCCACATCGGCGCCCAGCATGATGGTCAGACCGCTTGCGAGCGACACCATGCCTTGCGCGACAAACGATGTGATGATGACCGCAGTCGCGTTACTGCTCTGTACAAGGCTGGTGACGCCCAACCCGGCGAGGAAGGCCTTGAGCCGGCTGCCTGTGCTGCGGCCCAGTATCGCGCGAAGATCGGCACCGAACACGCGCAGGATGCCGGTTCGAACGATGTGCGTGCCCCAGACCAGAAGCGACACGCCAGAAAGCAGGTTCAGAAGGATCAACACGATAGGCGACAGTTACAGCTTGCTTTTCAGCCCGGTTGATGAGCGCCTTGCGACTGGCGCCTGGATGTCACCATAGTGCCACACAGCCTGACGTTATTCGACTGGATAAAAACCCGCGGCGATCACGTTAGAACAGTCGGGTACTGACCCACCATCCCATAGCGGCCAGCGCAGCGGAAGCCGGGATGGTGAGCACCCAGGCCCAGACGATATTGCCCGCGACACCCCACCGTACGGCGGACAGCTTGTGCGTTGCCCCGACGCCTACGATCGCCCCGGTGATGGTGTGCGTGGTCGACACAGGAATGCCAAAGCCCGATGCGAGAAATAACGTTAGCGCGCCGCCGAGCTCGGCGCAAAAGCCACCAACGGGCCTGAGCTTCGTGATCTTCTGACCCATCGTCCGCACGATGCGCCAACCGCCGAAAAGCGTGCCCAGACCCATCGACGTGTAACACCCGGCGGCCACCCAGAGCGGTGGCGCGTCGGCGTTGTGCGATGCATAGCCCGCCGCGATCAGTAGCATCCAGATAATGCCAATGGTCTTCTGGGAATCGTTACCGCCGTGCCCGAGGCTGTAAAGCCCGGCCGAAATCAACTGGAGCCGCCGGAATTGCCGGTCCACCTTGCTTTGCGGCACGCGGAAATAGAGCCAGGCGATGCCCAGCATGAAGCCCGAACCCAGTACGAAGCCCAATACCGGTGAAATGACGATGAAGGCGACCGTCTTCATGATGCCGTCGATGTTCAACGCACCCCAGCCGGATTTGGCGAGCGCCGCGCCGACCAGCCCGCCGATCAGCGCGTGAGAGGAACTCGAGGGAATGCCGTAGTACCAGGTGATGAAGTTCCAGCCAATGGCGCCCACCAGTGCGCCGAACACCACGTAATAATCGACCATTGCGGGATCGATCGTGTCTTTACCGATCGTGGCGGCAACGCCGAGGTGAAAGACGAAATACGCAACGACATTGAAAAACGCTGCGAATGCCACCGCCTGATGAGGCTTCAGGACCCCGGTGGACACCACGGTCGCGATTGAATTCGCGGCATCGTGGAACCCATTCATGAAATCAAACACGAGGGCGATGACGACGAGCAGGACCACCGTCCCAATGGCGATGTGAATCGGATGCATGTGCGGACTCGCTCAGGCGTTTTCGAGCACAATGCCTTCGATGATCGTGGCGGCGACCTCGCACTTGTCGGTGATGGTCTCGAGCAGTTCATAGACGCTCTTCAGTTTGATCAGCGTCTTGACATCCTCTTCTTCGCGGAACAATCGGGAGATGGCGATGCGCAGCAACCTGTCGACCTCCGATTCAAGCTCGTCGATTGCCTTGCAGCGTTGCAGGATCTGATCGGCCTGTTTCATGTCGGAAAGCATGCTGACGGCCTGCTGGACCTGGATGGCGGTTCTCGTGCTCAGACGTGCGAACTCGATCGCGTCATCGGGTAGGGTTCGCACGTCATACAGGGTGATGGTGTTCGCCACATCTTCAATGACGTCGATAATGTCGTCCAGCGCGTTGATCAGTTGCTGGATTTCATCGCGATCGAGCGGCGTGATGAATGTCTTGTGCAACAGGTCGTTGCAGTCGCTGGTGAGCTTGTCGGCGGATTTTTCGATGACCTTGATATTGCGCCGGTGACGCTCCGCGTCCTCGATGTTCTCGATCAGCTTTTCGAGCGCGTGGCTGCCATCCACGACATAGCGCGCGTGAGCATTGAAGATCTCGAAGAAATTGCCGTCTCTGGGCATGAACCGGCCGAACATAGGGTATCCCTCTGATTCGACGGTGCGCCGCTCGCCCCGTCGCAAAAGTGTCACATTTTACAGCGATTCGGGTTCGGTCCTGCTGCGTCAATATTCAGGAGTTGCTTTTGCGGGGGGCGGTATTGCGCGACGTCTGGAGGTGGAGGGTCCCGAAGCGGTCGTTTAGCTCACGCAAACAAAGCGCATGCTTTGCGGCGCGGCGCGATATCCAGAAGTCATCGCATGTCTGCGAATACCGCTAACTCGCTCACTACGAGTTCAGATACCGTTCGAGCGCAATGACGGGCGCCGGCCTCGCAAAGAAAAAGCCTTGTAGTTCGTGACAGCGTTCGTCGAGCAAAGCTTGTCGTTGATCTCCCGTTTCAACGCCTTCGGCGGTGATCGGCAAATCGAGGCTTCGGCATAGTTCGGTGATCGCATGGATAATGGCCGCCGATTTCGGATTATTACCCAGTCCATTGACAAAACCGCGATCGATCTTCACCCGTGTAAAGGGAACGCTCTGTAGCAGACCCAATGACGAGTAGCCTTTGCCGAAATCGTCCATCGCGACCCCCACGCCCATGGCACGAATTTCGTTCAGGATACGCGACGACGTGCCGGACGATTCCAGCAAGACCGTTTCGGTGATTTCCACTTCCAGACGGTGTGCCGGAAGCGCCGCGTTCGTGAGCGCTCTCGCCAGGATGTGCGTAAAGTCCGCGTGCATCAGTTGAGCCGGCGAAACGTTGACGCTCAGGCGAATATTCGTTGGCCAAAGCGCCGCGTCCCGGCACGCTTTTTCCAGCACCCACGCACCGAGTTCCGGCATCAGGCCGCGCTCTTCCGCAATCGGGATGAATTCCGCGGGGGAGATGGCGCCGCGCTTCGGGTGATGCCAACGCAGTAGCGCTTCGCACGCGGTGGTGATTCCGCTATGGGCTTCGACTATCGGCTGATAATGCAATTCCAGCTGATTCGCGCGCAGGGCGCGTCGCAGATCGTCTTCGAGTTCGTTGCGCAGTCGAATCGGGTTGTTCATGCCGCTCTCGTACAGACGAAAGCAGTTGCGGCCATCGCGCTTGGCCGTGTACAGCGCAAGGTCGGCCCGCTGGAGCACCGTCCCCGCATCGATTCCCGCCCGGGCATGAATCACGATGCCGACGCTTGCGCCGACGCTGATTTCATTGCTCGCGATTTCGAACGGCGCAGAGAGGGTTTCGATGCATCGCTGCGCGAGTTCCGCCGCGTCATTCACGCTTCGAAACGGCACCTGCAAAATGGCGAACTCATCGCCGCTCAAGCGCGCCAACTGGTCGCTCGCGCGCACGATGCCTGCGAGCCGTCGCGCCACGGCCTTCAGCAGTTCATCGCCGACATGATGACCAAGCGTGTCATTGACAGACTTGAATCGATCCAGATCGAGAAAGAGCAGGGCGAACGGGCGCTCGGCGGAGGCGTTTTCGGCCAGCTCGGCCAAGCGTTCCTGAAAGCGCAGACGATTGGGCAGGTCGGTCAGGTGATCGTGATGGGCGAGATGCGTGATACGTTTTTCCGCGATGCGCCGTTCGGTCACGTCTTCGATCGTGGATACCCAGCCGCCATGCGGCAGCAGGCGCGTCACGACCGAGATGCTGCGGCCCAGACGGGAGACTTCCATCGTCGCCTGGTGCTGATTCGCTGCAAAACGGTGAACTAGCTGCGTGCGCACCTTTCTGACCCACGCCGCCGTTTGATCTCGCGGCATGCCGGCGCGCTCGCCGATGCGCCGTAGCATCGTGCTCAGGCTCATCCCTTCGAACAAGGCATGGTCAGGGAGTGACAGGATGTGCGAGAACTGGTTATTGGACAGCACGAGGCGTCCACGGCGATTGAACAGACACAATCCGTGCGACATGTTGTCCAGCGCGAGATCCAGATTGCGCGTGGTCTCTTCGAGCGCGAGCGAGATCTCGCGCTGCTCGCTACAGTCGCGAGTAATTTTTGCGAAGCCGAACAGGACGCCCGCGTCGTCGAATATCGGTTGAATGACCACGTGGGCCCAGAACCGGCGTCCATCCTTGCGAACGCGCCAGCCTTCAGCCTCGAATTTTCCGCTTTGACGAGCCGTTTCGAGTCCGCATTGCGGTAAGCCGCGATCGCGATCCTCGGGTTCGTAAAAGCAGGAGAAATGCTTGCCGACGATCTCGGCCGCCTCATAGCCTTTCGCCCGTTGCGCGCCGGCGTTCCAGCTGGAGACGACGCCATTCACGTCGAGCATGTAGATCGCGTAGTCGCTGACGCCTTCCACCAGCAACCTGAAACTCCGCTCATGGTCGCGCACCGGCTTGTCCAGCGAACGCTCTTCGGTGCGATCACGCATTAGCTTGACGAACCCGAGCAGTTCGCCTTTGCCGCCGTAGACCGGTTCGATGAAGACATGGGCCCGGAATGGCGTGCCGTCCTTGCGCATGCGCCAGCCTTCGGCCTCGAATTTGCCTGTCGTGATCGCGAGCTTCAGGTGTTGCGCAGGGACTTCGGCTTTGCGTTCCTCAGCGGAGTAGAAACATGAGAAATGCTGATCGAGGATTTCATCCGCCGAGAATCCGTTGGCTTGCGAAGCATCGGCGTTCCAGGTTCTGATCAACCCATCTGCATCGAGCAGATAAATGGAATAGCCAACATGCTGGACATGCATTCGGTCAACCAGATGGTTCGACGATACCGTTTGAGAGGTATGCCGGGAGAGGCTGGATCCGGAATCTGATAGCCCGATTTGCTCAGTTTTCATTTTTCTCGAGTATCTGATCAGTTTCGCGAGATGCCCGCCAAGAATATATGCGGCATAGCGGGGCGTGCGCAATGGCTAATGAGCGCTTGTTTGCACGCAAACGTTTCACTTCGACGATTCGGGTCCGCGATCGGGACCGGCCAGCCCCGCCTTCGCGGACATAGGCGGTGCAGAAGCTAACAATTCCTTTACAGGCTCTGGCAAAGGAGGCATCCCGCACCTGCGGGGCGCGGGATGCCTCATGCTCGTGCAACGCTGGAACTTCAACTTTCGATCATCGTTGCAATGGTCGCCACTTGGTTCGTCAATACCGCCACGCCAGATTGACGCTGCCATTGAGCGGTGCGCCGTAAGTGCTGTAGTTGTATTCCGTCGACGCCCAATACTTCTTGTTGAGCGCGTTGTTCAAGGTTCCCGTGATGGTGACGTGCTTGTTCACATCGTAGCGGGCCATGAAATCGAGTTCGGTATAGCTGCCCTGGGTTGCCGTGCCCACACCGTCTTCCACGTAACTCGTCGCGCTCTGCCAGCGCACGCTGCTGCCCACCGTCAGCTTGTGCTCGAAGAACGGCAGGCGATACGTGGTGGACAGATGCGCGGACTTACGCGGCACGAAGAGTTGCGTCGGCTGGCCATTGTCGTCGGTCACGCGCAGAATCGTTGCCCCGGCGCTGACGTTCCAGTCATCCGTGAGCCGCCCCGAGATATCGGCTTCGATGCCTTCCGAAGTCGCGTCGCCACCCGAGTAATAATAATTCCCCGTGCTCGCATTGAAACCCGCCTCCGTGGCGATATTGGACTGGCGAACGCGATAGACAGTCAGTGCCGTGTTCAGGCGGTTGCCGAAGAACGCGCCTTTGATGCCGGCTTCTTCGCTATGCCCGCGCGCCGGTCCCAGCAACTGGTTGCTGACGTTGAGCTGGTATTGCGGATTAAAGATTTTGGTGTAGCTGGCGTAAGCCGTGATCTGCCTGGTCAGGTCATAGGTCAAACCGACATAAGGCGCCGATCCAGACGATTGCTGGTTATATCCCGTACCGTCGGAGCTGCCGCTGCTCGCCGCCTGGGTGTAATTGACGCCCAGAAGCAAATGGGCGCGATCCGTCAGGCTCCATCGCGACGAAGCATAAAGCGAGCGCCGTACATCCAGGTAATTGACGTGAGAAGTGGCGGCTCCGAATGACGGCTCCGGATAACTGCCGGCCAGCAGTTCGGCGTAGCTGACGGGCGCGCCGTCGGTATCGCCTTCCGATGACGGGTTGGTAAATTCGGAGCGCGAAAAATTGGCGCCAAAAACAAGATCGTGCGTGCGGCCAAATAGGTCGATCTTCCCCGTCACGCTCGAATCGAGCACGAGTTGCCGATTCGATGATTCGTAAGCCGAAGTGTACGAATCGATCCCGGATCCATCCGAATTCAACGATCCATAGGGATAGAAGAATTTGGCGTTGTTGTAGATGTCGTTATAGTTGACCGAGGTTTTCCAGACCCAACGATCGCCCAGTTGCTGCTTCAATTCGACGAAGGCCCGCTGCGCCTGGGTGTTGAAGAACGCCCATTTCGGCGCCATGCTGGAGCCGACGTTATAGCTGAGCGGGTTGCCATTGGCGTCGAGCAAGGGCAAACCGCCCCAGCTTGCGCCGTCAAGCTTGTTCGACTCGTAACTGAAACCGGCCGTCGCCAGCGTGCTGGAAGTCAGGTTGGCTTCGACCACGCCGTAAATGATGTCCTTGCGGGGCTTCAGACGATCGGTATAGGAATTGCCGTCCTGGTGCACAGCGACGAGGCGCCCGGCCACCGTGCCCGCCTTGTTCAAAGGCCCGGAGATATCGACGTCAAACCGCTTCGTATCCCACGAACCGTATGACACATCGCCCGAAGCCTGAAACTGGTAAGTCGGGCGTTTGCGAATGAAATTCACGGTGGCCGAAGGATTGCCGGTTTCCGCGTTCAGGCCGTCCGCGCCACGCAGCACTTCAACCCGATCGTATAGCGCCATGTCGATGTCGCCGTATTGCGAGGTGTATTCCAGCGGAATGCCTACTCCGTCGAATTGCAGGTTCGTGATGTGGAAGCCCCGCGACATGAAATCCGTCGCATAGGAATCGTACGGTTCGACCGTCACACCCGTCACGTGGCGCAGTGCATCGTTGATGCTGTTGAGCTGAAAGTCGTCCATCTCCTGACGCGTCAGCACGGAGACGGACTGCGGCGTTTCCTTGGGCGACAACGCGATTTTGCTGCCTGCCGTCGTGGAGCGGATTGTGTAGGAGTGCGTTTTTTCTGTGGGCCGTTGCTCGTCGTCGTCGCTACCCGTCACGCTGACCGCCGGCAGGGTCGTTTCGGTCTGCGCGACGGGCGCGACCTTGGCGGGCACGACCGTTATCGTGCCGGCCTCGAAATGGGCGGAAAGACCGCTACCTTCGAGTATCCGGTCGAGCGCCTGCGCTGCCGTCATACGTCCATTGACCGCAGGCGCGACCTTGTTGGCGACGAGAGACGGCTTGACCAGCAGTTGCACGTTCGCTTCGCGTGCGAACTCGTTGAGCGCGCCACCAAGCGGTTGAGCATGGATCGAGAAGTTTATGGATGAACCGGGAACAGCGGCCGAGGTTGCCTGAGCATGAGCGCTGGGGGTTTCGAACGCCATGACGGCGAGGATCACAGCGGCCGTCAGCGTGGCGACCGGAAGGCGAGGATGCAACATCAACAACATCTCCAACAAGTAACGAAATAAGAACCATTACTGAAGAAGACGCAGCACCTTCGAAAACCCTGACATCGTCCATGCAAAATTATTTGTGCAACGCTCGGGCTACGCGGATCGCACGATTTCCCAATGATCGCCGCGCGCGCGCAAGCGCACGGGCAGCACACGCGGCAAGGCGTGTGCGAAGCGGTTTAACTCGTGCACATCGAAACTGCCGGTGATCCGCATCGCCGCCACCGCCGGATCGTCGACGGCAATATTCGTCGCGCCGTAGCGCGCAAACTCTTCCAATGCACGCTGCAGCGTCGTGTTCTCGAAGCTCACACGGCCTTTGCGCCATACCGCCACTTCAGCGGGAGAAATCGCGTCGATTGCGCCGAGCAGACCGTCTGCATCGGTGGCCACGGTCTGTCCCGCACCAAGTTCGACGCTGCGTTGCGTGCCGCTTCCTGTTGCCCCTGCCGCCTCAGTGGCGACGCGCACGCGTCCTTCCTCCACGGCGACGCGCACGCTGCCGTGTTCGAGCCCGGTCTGCGTGCATCGCACCGAGAAGCGCGTGCCGACGACCGTGACCGTCACGGCCTGCGCCAGCACATGGAACGGGCAGTGCGGGTCGGACTGGACGGTGAACATCGCCTGCCCCTGAAGCAGACGGATTTCGCGGCGATGCCGGTAGAGGTTCGCTTCGACGTGCGTGTCGGTATCGAGATCCATCTTGCTGCCGTCGGGCAGCGACACGGTTTGCAACTCGCCGCGGCGCGTCTGGTATTGGGCGCTAAAGGTCGGGCTGTTTTGCCAATACTCCCAACCGATCACGCCCGCGCCTGCGGCTGCGAATGCCGTCCCTGCCACTGCAAAGCGTGGCAGGAACGCACGTCGGCCCGGCGACGCCAGCACGGCGGCGCGCGCGCGATCGCCGCCAGCGCGGCGTTTGTCGCTTGCGATTTCCCTTTGCTCGCCCGCACGTTCGGCACGCCAGCGCGCAACGTCCTGCTGCGGTAACCGGTCGAGCCTCTGCCATGTCTCATCGAGCTGCGCGTAGGCAAGACGATGCGACGGATGGCGGGCAAGCCAGTCCTGAAAAGCCGCCTCGTCCTGCGCGGCCACACCGTTTTGACGGCGCACGAGCCAGGTCGCGGCCTGCGTCTCGACATCGGCGTCGATCGCCGGCGCAGCGGCCGCTGTCGTGGGGGAGTCGGTATCGAGTGGGTATCGTTCCATCGTCATATCGTCAGCGCGTATATCCATGAAGACGCGCGACGAAGCCAAAACCTGACATCGAAGAACCTTGCATCGTTTTCTATTCGGGGACGCCGGTCGATTCATCCGCAGCGCTATCGAACGCCATCAGCCGTTGCTTGCAGGCGAGCACGCCGCGAATGATGTGCTTTTCGACCATGTTGCGGGAAATGCCCATCCGCTCGGCGACTTCGTGATGACTCAGGCCGTCGAATTTGTGAAGCACGAACGCCTCGCGACAGCGCGGCGGCAGCGCGTCGATCGCGGCAACCAGTGCACGCGTGCGCTGCGACGACTCCCACGCATGTTCGGGCTGACTCGACACGTGTGCGACGGCTTCATCGATATGCTCCAGATCGTCGACGACCGATTGAGCGCGGACTGTAGCACGCCGATGCCTGTCAATGACGAGATTGCGCGCAGTGCGATAGAGCAAGCCGCGCGGGTCGCTGATGATCGTCCCCGAGTCGCGCAGCGTTAGCACGCGTACGTAGCTTTCGTGGGCAATATCCGACGCCGTGTCGCCGTCTTTCACAAGTCTGGCGAGGAAGCGCAACAGTTCGCGGTAATAGCGTTCAACCACTGGAGGTGTTGTCTGGGCGGCCGGTCGGTCGGTTTTCGGCCGGGTGCGGCAGGCTGGTCAGCGGTAGATTGTAAATGATAATGATTATCGTTTATATGAGGATGGCGTGGCAAGGAATTTATGCGTAGTGCGTTTGGGATTCATCCCGGGTCTATGAACGGCGGCGAGCGCGCCCATTTCCGACGAAGGATTCGCGGACCTGTGCACAAAAGGTCCGCGAATGCGCCTTGCTCACCTTGCGCCAATCGTCGTTACGGGGACCCATTTGCCGTTTTTGACCTGATACAGCGTTGAGGTGGGATTGGTCAGATCACCCATCGCGTTGAATGAAATGTGGCCCGTGATCCCATCGTATTGGGTTGAGCGAAGCGCCGACATAAAGACCGCCGGTTTTGTCGAGTCAGCTCTTTTCATCGCGTCGATGGCTATCCATGCGCAGTCGTACGAAAACGGTGAAAAGGTGAGGAGGTCCATGCCAAAGCGCTTCTTGTACTTCTGGCTGAACGCCCGGCCCGCCGGCAGAGAGTCAATCGGGCGTCCGTACTCCCACGCCATCGACCCATCCGCAGCATTGCCAGCCGACTGGACAAAGACGGTATCGGCGATGCCTCCGCTACCGACGAACTGGGTGTGCATTCCAAGCTGTTTCATGCGCTTTGCGATCAGACCGGCCTGGGCGTTGCTCCCGGAGAAAAAGAGGAGATCTGCATTCGCCCCCTTTATGTTCGTCAATAATGCGTTGAACTCAACCGATTTGTCGTTTGTATATTCCGATGTGACGATCGACCCGCCGGCGGCCTGGACGGCTTTCTTGAATTCTTCGACGGCTCCCTGACCAAAGGCGGTGCGATCATCCATGGTCGCAATGCGCTTTGCCTTCGTCACGGTCACCGCATAATTGCCAGCATTGCCCGAGTTTTGAACGTCAGTCGCGATGATCCGGAAAACATTGGTCAATCCAAGGCGCGTGATCTGAGGATTGGTCGCGGCAGGATCGAGTAGCGGAATGCCGGCTTTCGCAAAGATCGGGGCGGCCGGCAGGGCCACGCCAGAGTTGTAGTAGCCGATGGTTGCCACCACCCCGTCGTCCACCAGCTTTTGCGCCACCTGAACGCCAATTCTCGGATCGCCCTGGTCATCAACGGAATCGAGTTCGAACTTGACCTCCTGGCCACCAATGCGGAGATGCTGCGCATTCGCCTCTTCGATCGCGAGGCGTGCGCCGTTCTCCATGTCCTTGCCGTTCGCCGCGCCTATGCCGGTGAGCGGAGCAGAGATGCCAATCTTGACAACCTGCTGCGAGAGAGCCTCGCCTGTTATCCCTGAAAGGATAGTGGTGACGAGGAGGGATAAAAGGACTTTTCGCATGGTAGGCACCAGTTCAATAAATGTTCGGCTTGCCGAAGTTTCAGACTTACAGAGCGATTCACCTCATCGCGATCAAAAAATTTGTCTACGTACTGCTAAATATGTGTTTATTTCTAGCCGATATATCCCTCTTCTCACATGTTCCTGTTTCAATCGGCACCTATGGCAAACGGTGGTGTTCGCCCCTTGACTTCAGTTGCTCCACAACATACTGGCTGATGATCAGATCCAGATGCGCACCGCCTGCATTCTTGTAAACCGTCCGGTCTGTGGCCGAACGGTGGAACGCCGGCATGCTGCACAGATCGAACAGATCGCCCTCGATATCGGCTTCTGCGATCACGCCCGCTTCCATCGGGACCCGGATGTCGCCAGACAGGGCTGCATTCTGGCGGTCGTCCACGAAGATTCGGGCACCCCGGAACACATCGCAGTCGGCCTCCTGCATGTCGTGCCGATATCCTCCCACCAGATCCACATGCGTCCCGGGACGAATACACTCGCCCCGGATCACGGGCGTCGAAGCGCTGGTGGCGGCCGTAATGATGTCGGCGCGCGCGAGCGCGGCATCGAGTTCTTCGACAATCCGTACGTGGATGTTTCTCGCTTCGAGCGCCGAGCGTGCGGATTCCAGCCGCGAGGGAGAACGATTCCACAACAACACTTCGCGGATGGATGGCCGGATGTGCAGGTAAGCGTCCGTCAAGGACCGTGCAATCGGCCCCGCGCCCAGAACCAGCAGCACCTCGCTGTGCTCGCAGCTCAGCCGACGTGCCGCCAGGGCGGAATCGGCCGCGGTCTTCCATCGCGTGATTTCGGGACCGTCGAGCACCGCGACCAGCCCCTTGGTGCGCTCGTCCAGGACCAGAAACGCGGCCTGTTCCGAGGGTAGCGGGGGATCGGCCATGCCGTTGGCCGGATGGATCGAGGCGATTTTCGCTCCCGCACCCTTGCCCGGCAGGATCACACCCCGACTGAACAGGCCAAAGTTCGAATTGCCGATGAAGTAACCGTCGCCGATGGGCCGCGACCCGCAATGTCCGCGATGCAGGGCGTCGAGAACGCCGTCCCATTCCAGCACGGACTGGATCTGCTGCGCTGAAACGATCTGCATGCTTACCGCTCCTGCTGTTTCGGCCAGATGTCCCCAAGGGTGTAGCCCTCGGGAAACGGATCGTCGTGATCCAGCACGATGGTCTGGATGCCATGGATCCAGCTGGTGCCAGCCAGCGTGGGCACCACGGCCGCGTGTTCGCCGATCCGGGTCGTTTCCTCCAGGCGGCCGGTGAAGACTGTGCCGAGAATGCCCTGGTGCCGGAAGTCTTGGTGCAGAGGCAGTTCCCCCTTGGCGTGCAGCACGGCCATCTTGGCGCAGGTGCCGGTGCCGCACGGGCAACGGTCGATCGCGCCGGTCCAGGTGGCCGGATCGTCCCACGATAGCGGTCCGGTGGGCATGGTGACGACATTCTTCCAGTCGGCGCGCGGATCGTCGCTGGGGCCGGAGAGCTGGGAAATCGTGATGCCAACGCCCGGATAGTCGGGATGCGCGACCGGCAACTGCTCGATGGCCGCCTGGCGGATCATGGCCGAGACCCGCGCGATCTCCTTGCCGTGCTCGGGCTTGAGTTCCAGCCCCGGAAACTGGCGCACGTCGGCGATGGCGTAGAACATGCCGCCCCAGCCGACATCCACGCGTACCTTGCCGAGATGCGGCACGTCGATCACGGCGTCGAGATGTGCGGCGAATGCCGGGACGTTCCTGAACTTCACGCTCTCGACCTTGCCGTTCTTGCACTGGGCGGTGATGCGGATCAAGCCGGCTGGTGCTTCCAGCGTCAATTCGGTTACCGGCTCCTGCATCGGAAGCATGCCCATTTCCAGCAGCACGGTGGCCACGGAAATCGTATTGCCGCCCGACATCATGGGGTACTCGACCTGCTCCAGAATGATGTAGCCCGCGTCGGCCTCCGGGTGGCAGGGCGGCACGATGATGTTGCAACAGTGGGCCGGATAGCCGCGCGGCTCGCGCAGCAACAGCTTGCGCAGCCCGTCGTCGTTGGCCTCCAGCCATTTCATCTTGGCGTGGACGGTGTCGCCCGGGATATGCGGGATGCCGCCGGTGACGACGCGCATGGGGATACCCGAATGAGTCTCCACGGCATGGATGCTTCTCTTGAAACCCATCTGCTGAATTCCTCTTACGTTTTGCCGCTTCCATGCGGCATGAAGAGAAATTTATGCCGATTTCGCCGCAAACATAAACGACGTTTTTTCCGGCATTCCTTCAACTTTTTGTTGAAGCTTGCTAGGTGAGTTGCTGCTTGAGCCACAGGCAGAATCGCTTGCACGCGTTGACGTCCGCCTTGTTCTTGCGCACGGACAGGTAGTGGCCGCGATTCCTCATGATGCGAGGTCATGCGCGCCGCCGACCAGCGCGTCGCCGAAACTCCACACGGCGAGCGAGAAGAATAATCCTGCCTTCACTCATTGTGTCTCCAACTCTTCTTGTTCGTCTGACCGCGGCGCTAGCCGCGGCCGGATCCGGATAGGGATCGCCATCGTTTCGCGGTCGCGCTGAATGCACAGTATTCAGGACACCGATTAATCATGCTTGTTCAGACTTCAGCGTGGCGCCCAGGCGCTATCCGCCTGACTTCAACTGCGTCCACAACCGGCTTTCAAGCCGCTTGATCGCGGGTTGCAGTGGCTTGAGCAGAAACAGCGTCTTCAATACCGACTCAGGCGGATAGACGGTCGGGTCGTTCAGGATCTCGGGGCGTACGAATTTGCGCGCAGCGGTGTCGGCATTGGGATAAAACACCTCGTTGGTGATGGCTGCATGCACTTCGGGCTGTTCGATATAGTTGATCCACTGGAGCGCGGCTTGCGGGTGCGGCGCGTCTTTCGGGATCGCCATCATGTCGAACCACACTGGCGCGCCACCGGCCGGAATGAGGTATTGGATCTCGTAGCTCTTGTGGGCGTCGCGCGCGCGATGACTCGCCATCGACACATCACCCGACCAGCTGAGCGCAAAGCAGATGTCGTCGCCGGCAAGATCGTTGATGTAGGTTGTCGCGTTGAATTGCGTGATATAGGGGCGAATCTTTTTGAGCGCCTCGTACGCGGCCTGGTAGTCGGCTGGATTCTCGCTGTTCGGGTCGCGGCCGAGGTAGTGCAGCGTGACCGCGAACACATCGGCCGGCGCGTCGAGCACGGACACCCCGCAGCTTTTCAGCTTGCCCAGATATTCGGGCTTGAAGAGGATGTCCCAGCTGTCGAGCGGCGCGTCGTTGCCGAGAATCTGCTTCACGCGCGTCACGTTGTAGCCGAGTCCCGTGGTGCCCCATGCCCACGGTACGGCGTATTGATTGCCGGGGTCCGCGTCGGCGACCAGCTTTAGCAGATTGCGGTCCAGATTGACGAGGTTTGGCAGTTTCGATTTGTCGAGTTTCTGATAGATGCCCGCTTCGATCTGTCTGGCGAGAAAGTTCGACGTCGGCACCACGACGTCGTAGCCGGTCGATCCCGTCAGCAGTTTCGCCTGCAGGGTTTCGTCGCCGTCGTAGACGTCATAGCGTACGTGAATGCCGGACGCCTTTTCGAAATTCGGCACGGTGTCTTTCGCTATGTAGTCTGCCCAGTTATACAGATTGAGCTGCTTGTCTTCGGCATGTGCGCTCGTGCCGAACGTAGCGAACGCACCCGCCAATAGTGCTGCCAGCATTGGCTTCGTGATGGTGTGGGACATGATGGTCACCAGGAAAGGTTTCGATAAGGCCTGCGGTGGTCTTACATGCGCTGATGGCGTTGCAGCTTCTGATTGCGCATCAGACACAACATGTCGACGGCAAGATGGGCGGCGGCGAGCGCGGTCACGTCGCTGTGGTCGTAGGGCGGCGACACTTCCACCACGTCCGCGCCTGCCAGATTGACGGGGCCCAACGCACGAACGATCTCCAGCGCCTGCGCCGAACTGAGGCCACCCGCTACCGGTGTGCCTGTGCCAGGCGCGCAGGATGGATCGAGGCAGTCGATGTCGAAAGTCAGGTAGGCCGGCGCGTCGCCCACGATGGCCAGCACTTCGTCGATGGCCGCCTGCGTGCCGTTGCGATGCACCCACGGCGCATCCAGAACGCGCACGCCCATGAAGTCCTCGTTCCATGTGCGAATACCGATTTGCACCGAACGTGCGGGGTCGATGAGCCCCTCGCGGATCGCCTTGTAGAACATCGTGCCGTGATTCAGCGAATCGGGGTTGTCGTCCGGCCAGGTGTCGCTATGGGCGTCGAAGTGGATCAGGCTCAGCGGTTTTCCGTATTTTTCCGCGTGCGCAACGAGGAGTGGGTAGGTCACGTAGTGGTCGCCGCCGAAGGTCAGCATGCGCGCGCCGGTGGCGAGAATGCCGCGCGCGTGAGCGATGATCGCGTCGCGAATAGTGAGCGGATTGTGGGCATCGAACCAGCAGTCGCCGTAGTCGACGACGTTCAGGTGATCGAACGGGTCGATACCCCACGGAAACGCCCCCAGCTCGGCTAGCAGCACCGACGCGGCCCGCATGCCTGCCGGGCCGAAACGGGTGCCGGGGCGGAAGGTCGTGGCGAGGTCGAGCGGAATGCCGGACACGGCGACGTCGACGCCGGTGAGGTCGCGCGTATAAGGGCGGCGCATGAACGACAGCACGCCGGCGTAAGTCGGGGGCGAGGGCTGCCCGTCGATGCCCGCCGCGGCGGTTGGCGTGAGGTGAGAAGAGGCAAGACTCAAGGTCATACGAATCGATCCGGTCGGTTTTAACGGGCGCCGTCACACAAATAATCTTCATGTCTGCCTGAGCGGCAGAGTGCGTGCGGGTGACGACAGGCAGTATCATTACGGGTAAGAATTCCGGCGAAAAGCGAAAAATCTTGCTGGAAGTATCGATATTTCTAATATCTCCCGGCTCCGAATCGATGCGCAGACTTCCCCCTTTGACGGCCTTGCTCGCCTTTGATGCCGCTGCACGGCTTGGCAGCTTCACGCGCGCGGCGCAAGAGCTCGCACTCACGCAATCGGCAATCAGCCATCAGATCCAGCAACTCGAGGAATGGACCGGGCAGCCGCTATTCCGGCGCATCGGGCGCGGCGTGGCGTTGACCGCCGCCGGCGTGCTGTATGCGCAGACCGTGACCGAGGCGCTGGCCACGCTCGCCGACGGCCGCGAGCGTATCGAGCCGTATGGCAATCCGGATTCGGTCATCGTTGTGTGCGCATCGGAATTCGCATCGGGCTGGCTCATGCCGCGCATGCGGGCGTTTTCGAAGGCGTTGCCGAATATCGAGGTCTGGCTCGTGACCGGTGAAAGCGTCAATGAGATTGATCGCATCGATGTCGATCTGGTTGTTTCAACGAGGGAGATCCGTACGGCCGAAGTCGTGTGCGAGCCATTGCTTGACGAGGAGGCGGTCGCCATCTGCGGGCCGATGACCGCACGCCGCTTACGCTCGGTGCCGTTCCCGGAGGTGTTGACGCAGGCGCCGTTGCTGATTCACGAAGCGCGCCCGGACTGGGCGCCCTGGTTGCCTGAATTGAGGCGCGGCGGCTTGCGCATACGTCGGGCCATGACGGTCAGCGATCCACGCTTCCTCGTGACGGCTGCCGAGCAGGAAGTGGGGATTGCCATGGTGTCGCGCCTGACTGCCGGTGATGCATTGACTAGCGGGCGCGTCAAAGTCCTGCCTCAGGTGCCGGGATTTGCTCTCGCGCCGCTTTGGCTGATGCGCTCGGCGCAGCCGGCGCGCTCACCCGCGGTGGACGCGGTTTATGAGTGGATGATCAGGCTTTGCAGAAGTGGGAAATGACAAAGGCCATTGTCAAAGCAATTGCCGATACGCTGGGTATGCGGGCGATAGCATGGCTTGTGCGTATCCCGGTTGCCTGCGCAGCACAACTGGCGCTCTCGATTGAGATCCTGCTGCAAGCAGCGCGGCCACGAGTCATCGCCCGATAAGAGCGACGCCTCGTGGCCGATTCGATCGCAGATTCAGTACCACACGCTCGACGGCAATGCAGCTAGCACAGGCGGGGTGAGCGCGCCATAGTACGACGAGGTTGTGCCGCCCGCGGTCGTGCTGCCAGCTCGATTCGCGATCAGATGCGCGATCACGCACTTCGTGCAAGGCGGCGGCGAGCAAAGGGAATTGGAATTGCACGCAGGCGTCGATTTGCCGTTGGCGCCGATCACGTAGTCGATCTGGATCGAGGCGAAGCCGACCACGGGCGTATCGCCGCCGCTGCCACTGCCGCTCATGATGGTGCTGTCGGCCACTACGGGCACCGTGACCGTCAGCGGCGGCGTCAACGGGAAGTTGTTGTAGATCGAGGATTCCACGCCGGGCTGGATCGATATCTGCGTGCCCGTGCCGATGGCCGGTCCGTTGCCCGCGCTCATCAGGCACTTCGCGGCGGTCACGCTGCTCGGGCTCATACCGGCGCAGGGGCCGTAGGCGCTCGAATTCGAATCGAGTGTAAGCGCGGTCCATTGCGCGGCGGCGCCGATGCAGTTCGACGGTGCGCCGTTGCCGATCTGAACTTCAACGCCCGCGATCGGCTGGCCGTTCTTCCAGTACGCCGCATTCTGATAGACGCACTGGTTCAAGGCGATCGGGAACAACGCGCCCGGCAGCGCAACGCCCGGCGCGGACACCACGGCCACTGCGGTCGCGCTCGCCGGTAGCGACGACACGCCCACCAGCGCGCCGAACACGAGCGGAAGGTTCGCACCGCCCGCGAGGCTCACCGTGACGATCACGGCGGGCTTGACCGTCGTCGAGGTGATGCTCTGAGACAGCGAAGATGGCATGGACGATGGCACATTGGCGACATCCCAATAGCCGACGCTGATGCTCTTGGCGCTGGCCGCTTGACCGTTGGCGATATTCGCCGACGCATATTGCGTGGCGGCGTCGTTCGCGGCCGTCGTGGCGGTGGCCCAGACGGCGGGCACGGCGCTCGCCGCCAACTGGCCCGGCAGCGCCCGCACGCCGGCGAGCGCTGCCGCGTCCGCGGCGTTCTGCAACTGGTGACGCACGACGACCCAGCGTCCGATGTCGAGCGCCATCGCGGCGCAGCCGAGCAGCGTGATCAGCAGCAAAGCCACCTGGACGGCGATCGCGCCGCGCTCACGGCGCGCGCGGCGTCCCGTAAAGTTCTTGTTCATGCTGTGGACTCCTGAAATGCGGGCTTGCGCGCCGTTATTCGCAACTCATCACCGTCGACGAGGTCAGCGTGAGCAGGTTGTTGAACGAGGCTGGAAACGGGCTGAGCGCCGCGCCTAACAAGAGTCCCTGGAACGTGTAGCTGACGGTCACGGTCAGCGAGTTGCCCGCGCTGCATCCGGCGCCCGTCGTGCAACTGCTCGCCGCCGTGCAACTCGAGAGCGTGACGCTGGGCTGATTCGACGAGTTGAAGTTGATCAGCATGGTCGAGAGTCCGCCCGTGGCGATCTGGGTGACCGTGGAGGGGGACATATAGTAGGGCGTTCCCGTGGCGGTTTCGCCGAACGCCACGCCTTGCCTCACGGCCGCGCGGCTCGCGCTCGTGATGACGGTCTTGTCGTAGAGCACGAAGCCCAGCTCGACGATGCCGAACAGCAGGATAAGCAGCATCGGCATGACGAGCGCGAATTCAACGATTGCCGACCCGCGTTGACCTCGTTTCCCTTGTTGTCCCCGTTGTCCAGAACGTGCGCGCCGTGCGCCGTTGCTGCGATGTCCCCGCTGAGCGGCAACTGTGCTGGAAGTCGCGGCACTCATGTGCTTGTGCATGATTGGTCTCCTTTCTTGTAGGGCTGTCAGCACGTGCTGTGGCTTGCCGCTTGTCGGCGTCGCCCGCCTGGTCCGAGGGCGCACGGCTGTCAGTTCGAGCAAATCTATTACGAATTGCCAGTCGCCTGCGTGCGGAATCAAACCAATCGCGTAGAGAGTGGCGCGATTTTACGAAATCGCTTAATGGAGGTGTCGCTATTCTTGTTGATAATCATATTCATTTAGAGCGATCGCTATATTTTAATTGCCGTATTATTTTTCGGTGCATTGCACGTTGCTGGTGCGGCATGCATTTTTTGTGGTGATTTTATGCGGGTTTGTACGGGCATTTTTCATGTCAACATAAAAAATAGCATGACTTTTTATCGTCGTTATATACATGGATATACGTCGAAAGTTCACGGACAGCCTTTCTGGATCGGCTGTGTCAGGCCTTTTCATCTCGTGCAAACCACCGTGTGGCATGGGATTGATGCCTGGTCAATCATAAGCATGGGCGGTTATCGGCGGCGCCATCAATGAATTAATCGGGGAATTCCCCAAGGCACTTCTGATTTAATCTCCTTGCTTGTGGATGATAATCAATCTCAATTCCAGTTCAGGTGCTAAAACGCAATCAGGAATTAATGGAAAACCCGGCTTATTGCTGTAAATCGCGATTAGCGTGCGAAATCCAACATTAGACGAATGGCGGGGTGCGTAAAACGGAATCACCTGAGCGGCACAATGAAATCGAAGTGCGATCACTCAGGAAACGGCGGGTAACCGGAGGGTCGTTAATCAAACGTAATGGAGTTAATCATGCAGACACTTATCGCCACGGCCAGGGATTTCATCAAGGACGAGCGCGGAGCAACGGCCGTCGAGTACGGCATGATCGTCGCGTTGATCGCCGCAGTGATCGTGACGGTGGTCACGACGCTGGGCACGCAGATCAACAACGCGTTCACCGCTATCTCGAACGCGATGCCGAAGAGCTGACGGGAAAGTGATAGGGGTGGGGGCAGGGAGCATCCACTCGGTTTCGGGCAACAAACTACATTCCACATCAAAGGGGTTTAATCATGCAAAAGCTTATCGCTACGGCAAAGGGTTTCATCAAGGACGATCGCGGCGCAACGGCTGTCGAGTACGGCATGATCGTCGCGCTGATCGCGGCCGTGATCGTGACGATCGTCACGACGCTCGGCACGCAGGTCAACCTGGCGTTCACCAAGATCTCGAACGCGCTGCCGAAGAGCTGATACCAGAAGTAACAAAGGTGGGTCATAGGTCGTTCTAATAATTGTGGATGACTAAGTAATTCTCAATTCAACGGGGTTAATCATGCAAAAGCTTATCGCTACGGCAAAGGGTTTCATCAAGGACGAACGCGGCGCAACGGCCGTCGAGTACGGCATGATCGTCGCACTGATCGCGGCCGTGATCGTGACGATCGTCACGACGCTCGGCACGCAGGTCAACCTGGCGTTCACCAAGATCTCGAACGCGCTGCCGAAGAGCTGATACCAAAAGTGAAAACGGTGTGGCATAGGTCGTCCTTGTAATTGTGGATGGCTAACTAATTCTCAAAGAAACGGGGTTAATCATGCAAAAGCTTATCGCTACGGCAAAGGGTTTCATCAAGGACGAGCGCGGTGCAACGGCCGTCGAATACGGCATGATCGTCGCGCTGATCGCGGCCGTGATCGTGACGATTGTCACGACGCTTGGCACGCAGGTCAACCTGGCGTTCACCAAGATGTCGAACGCGTTGCCGAAGAGCTGACGAGGAAGTGACACGGGTGGGCGCCGCGTGCGTCCACCCAGTATGGATAACGAATCAAATTCCGGCATGGAACCAGCCGGACGATACGGCGCCGCGCGATGTTTCACGCGCGCAGACCAGGTGCCGCGATCGGATAAATAACGGATCGAAAAACAGATCCAACAAGAACAATCGTAACGGGGTACATCATGATCATCACTCATCTTTCGGCGCAGCCGGTGCCGCTTGGCGTGACCTTGTCGGTCATCCTGGCGGCCAGCACGGACCTCACGGCACGACGTGTGCCGAATCTGCTCATCGCAGCAGGTCTGGCCGCCTCGCTCGCGGCGCAGTTGTGGCTCAACGGCGTCCAGGAAGGCGGCCTGCACTGGCTTGCCGGCGTGCTCACGGGTTTCGCGCTCCTTTTCCCGGTGTATCTGCTCCGCGGCATGGCAGCCGGCGACGTCAAGCTTCTCATGCTCGTGGGCGGCTGGCTCGGCGCGGACGCCACGCTCGGCGTCGCGCTGTTCGCCGGGTTGATCGGCGGCGTCTGGGCGCTCGCCATCGTGATCGTCCGAGGGCGGCTGCGCACGCTATGCACGAACCTCGTGTGGCTGCTTGGCGACATGCTGCATGGCTCCCGCGGACGCGGCTCGATCGAGCATCTGCCTGGCGGCTCAGTCGGCACGATTCCCTACGCCGGTGCGATCGCCGCCGGCACGATCATCGTGCTCTACCAATCCATTCGCTAACCACTCATCAGTCATCGAGTCCGGCCAGCCTGGACGGACCGTGTGCAAGCGGCGCGAGGCCCCCTGCCGGACGACGCGTATTTGACGGAGGAAGACATGAAAAACAGCCGTGTTTTTGCCATGCTGGCGATCGCCATGCTGGCCGGCCTTGCCGCCGTGGTGTTCGCATCGCGCTGGCTGGTGCAGACGTCGTCGGGCGCTACCGTCCCCATCGCGGTTGCCGCCAACGACATCAATCTCGGCGAGCCGATCAACGAAGCGATGGTGCGCACCGTCAACTGGCCGCGCGACAGTGTGCCGCCCGGTGCGTTCACCACGCCGAAGGCGCTCGACGGCCGCGTGGTGCGCGTCGGTCTCACGCACGGCGAACCCGTGCTCGAAGCCAAGCTCGCGCCGGTCGGCACCAAGGGCGGTTTGTCGGCGGTCATCGGCGCGGGGCGGCGCGCGATTACGGTGCGCGTCAACGATGTGGTCGGCGTCGCGGGCTTCGCGTTGCCGGGCAACTACGTCGACGTGATCGTGAACACGCAACAGACCGACGGTCCCACAAAGCGTGCCGACAACCAGGAAAGCATTTCGAAGATCGTCCTCGAAAAGATTCTCGTGCTGGCCGTCGCGCAGCAGGTCAATCGCGACGACACGGCGCCGAAGGTGGTCAACGCCGTGACGCTCGAAGTGACGCCCGAACAGGCCGAAAAGCTCGATCTCGCGCGCAGTGTCGGCACCTTGTCGCTTGTGCTGCGAAACCAGGTCGACCGCGACAGCGGCAGCACCGGCGGCGCGACCAAGCAGACGCTGCTCGACGAGAAGACGCCCGCGCCGGTTCAAGCGCCCGCGCCGAAGCCGGTGCACGTGAAGTACATCGCGCGGCAGGAAGTCAAGCGCGATTGCGTCGGCGTGCTCTCGGGCGTGGCCGGCAGTCAAGAGTGCTTTTGAGCGGCTGTCGCGATCCTGGCTCGCCCGGATCCGGTAAAAGTGACAAGTATTCCTTACTAGTTTAAACGGCAGTAATCGGGCAACCGACATCGTGCAACAGAGAAGGCAGCGAAGTCGCGACCACGGCAACGCAGCACGAGTCGCATGAAGCAGACAGACGCGAGCGCGGCAAGGCGTTGCGCGATCCATAAGATTCGATACGGGGTGTTAAGCCATGAACAAGCAAAGCAAGCGCGCCGCTTCGGCGCAAGGGCGAGACCGCCGCTCGGCGCTCGCGGCCACGGCCTTGATGGTCTACTCGGGACTGCTCGCGAGCACGCCCGGCGCGGCGCAGGAACTGGCGGAGGGCGCGGTTCTGTCGAAGGGCGCGCTCACCGCGCCCGCGCCGATGGGCAAAGGACCGATGCAGATGACCATCAGCATGGCGCCGACGCCGGCGGCCGGCGCGCCCAAGCCCGTGGCGGGACCGCTGCGCGGGCCGAACTGCGTCGGCGCGATTCATTCGGAGCGCAACGTCGTGGTGCCGCTCGGCAAGTCGGTGCTGGTACCCGTCGACGAACCCGTGCGCAACCGCACGCTCGGCAATCCGGAGATCGCGCAGGCCACCATGGTCTCGCCGCAGACGCTTTATCTCGTCGGTCAGGCGGTGGGCACCACCAACATGATCGTCCAGGGACGCAGCGGTGCGTGCCAGGTGATCGACGTGATCGTGAGCGCGGACGCGGGCGGCCTGCAAGCGGCGCTCGGCCAGCTGATGCCGGAGGAGCGCGACATCCGTGTGTCCACGGCCGCCGACAATCTCGTGCTCGCGGGCCATGTCTCGAGCGCGCAGGCGGCGGCGCAGGCCGTGGAGATCGCCAAGGCGTTCGGCGTGAGCAAGGAGGGCAGCAACAATCAGAAAAACAACGGTGGCGTGCTCAACATGCTCGCCGTCGATACGCCGCAGCAGGTGATGCTGGAAGTGAAGGTCGCCGAAGTGGACAAGACGCTGCTTGACCAACTCGGTTCGGCGATCAACATTCAGGGGGGCTTCGGCTCATGGCAAGGCGCGCTCGTGAGCAATCTGCTCGCGGGGGCGTCGAGCGTACTAGGCTTCTCGAAGGCGAACAATCTGCCGCTCAAGTTCGCCATCGACGCGCAAAAGACCGACCAGCTCGTCAAGATTCTCGCCGAGCCGAATCTCGTCACCATCAGCGGCCAGGAAGCCACCTTCCTCGCGGGCGGCGAAGTGTTCATCCCGGTGCCGCAAAGCTCGGGTTCCGGCGCGACGGCGATCACGCTGCAAGAACAGGAGTTCGGCGTGGGGCTCAAGTTCACGCCCACGGTGCTGGGCAACGGCCACATCAATCTGCGCGTCGCGCCGGAAGTCTCGGAGCTCTCGCCCACGGGCGTGACGCTCACGGCGGCCAACGTGAGCGGCCAGACCATCCTGCCGCTCATCACGACGCGGCGGGCCTCGACCACGGTGCAGATGGCCGATGGCGAGTCGTTCGCGATCGGCGGCCTGATCCGCAACAACATCACGGGCTCGCTCAAGGCGCTGCCGGGACTCGGCGAGATTCCGGTGCTCGGCGCGCTGCTGCGCAGCACGTCGTTCCAGCAGGACCGATCGGAACTGGTGTTCATCATCACGCCGCATCTGGTGAAGCCGGTGAAGTCGCTCGCGCAACTGCCGATGCCGACCGACAGCTTCACGCAGCCAAGCGAAGCCGACGTCTACGCCACCGGCAACATGGAAGGCCGCGCCGCGCGCAACACGGGACGTTTCGCGCCGCCGCCCGCCGCCACGCCTGCCGCACCGGCCGCGCCTGGCACGGCTCCGCAAAGCGACATGCAGCCCGCGCCGCAAACGCCCGCTCAGTTGCCGGCCCCGGTGCCCGCAGCCCCCGCCGCGCCCGTGACGTCTGCCGCACCGCCGGCACCCACGGCGGCGAACGACGGCCAGCCAACGCGGCGCCTCGCATCGGCCACCGGTGCGGGACACGACGAACCTGCCGACGCGGCGCCCGCCGCCGGCGCACAGTGATCGAGGGAGATGGGACGCCATGAACACACTTTACGCATACATCGGCCGCCTGCTGGCGATGACGGTGGCGAGCGCCGCGCTCGGCGGCTGCATGACCAGCTCGCCGATCTGGGAAGCGCACTTCGGCGAAGCGGTCCGCACGTCCATGCGCGCGCAGATCATCGACCCGGATGCCGCGCAGCACGTCAACCTGTCGCCGGGCATCGACGGCAAAGCCGCGGCGGCGTCGATCGAGCGCTACACCGAGTCGTACCAGAAGCCGCCCGTCTCTGACAACGCCTTCACGATGGGCGTGACCAGCGGCACGAGTCACTGACCCGACCCGTCAACGACTCTCGAAGCGGCGCGCCGCGCGGCCAGCCAGCAGCAACAGCGCTGCGGCGGCGCGGCAAGCGCGATCAAGCCACGGGCGGCGGGAACGCGGCCCTTAGCGGAGCCACACGATCATGATCGACTTACTCATTACCTCGACGGACGAAGCGCGCCTGAGCAGCCTCGTGCGGCTGGTCGCCGAGTGCGGCTCGTACCGCACGACGCGTGCGGCGGTGCGCCCTGGCCAACTCGCGGGCCGCGCCGATACGCTCGACGCCTTCGACGTGCTGATCGTCGACGCGCGCACGCTGCACGACGCCGACCTCGCCGCCGTGGCCGACCTCACGCGCCGCCACGAACGCCTGACCTGCATCCTGCTGATTCCCGAGGCCTCTCCCGAAGCGCTGATCGCGGCGATGCGCGCGGGCTTTCGCGATGTACTCACGGGCGAACCGGAGCGCCGCGCGATCGGCGACGCACTGCAACGCGCGGGCGAGCAGCGCAGCGCGGCCGCCGTGCATTCGACGCGCGTGATTTCCTTCGTCTCGTGCAAGGGCGGCGTGGGCGCGAGCTTCATCGCGGCCAACGTCGCGCACATGATCGCAAGCACGCATCAGCGGCGTGCGCTGCTGATCGACCTGAACCAGCTTTACGGCGACGCCGCGTTTCTCGTCACCGGCGAAGCGCCGCCCTCGACGCTCGAACAACTGAGCGCCCAGGTCGACCGCATGGACGTGGCGTTCTTCGAGGCGAGCGTCACGCACGCGGGCCCGCAGTTCGACATCCTCGCGGGTGCGGGCGATCCGGTGAAGGCCGCCGAGATTCGCGCGGAACGGCTCGAATGGATTCTCGGCGTGGCGATGCCGCGCTACGACTTCGTGATCCTCGATCTGGGGCCGAGCATCAATCCCCTGTCGATGCTCGCGCTCGACCGCAGCAGCGAGATTCATGTGGTGCTGCAGGCGAGCATGCCGCATCTGCGTGCGGGGCGGCGTCTGCTCGACATCCTGCACGCGCTCGGTTACGCGCAGGACAGCCTGCACCTCGTGCTCAACCGCCTCACGCGCCACGACGAGGCCGCGCGCGAGGCCGCGCCCGGCGTGCTCGGCATCAAGCCGCAACTCGTGATCGCCGACGACGCGCGCGCGGTCGGCGAAGCCATCAATCACGGCGTGCCGATCGCCGAAGCCGCGCGCGGCAGCGCCGTGACGCGCAGCCTGCAAACGCTCGCGGCCGACATCGTCATGCCGCAGCGCGCCAACGGCGGCGCGCGCGTCAAGCGCGAGTCGATGCTTGCACGCTTCGTCGGGCGCCAGGGCGCACCGAAGCTCGGTACCCTTTAACGGAGACACGTCATGTCGCTTCGTGACCAGATTTTTTCCCAGCGCATTGAACCGGCGCTCGCCGATTCGGCGAAAACGGGCTCGGGCGGCGCCGGTGCGCCGGCAAGCTCGAGCGCGGCCGCGGCGGCTGCAACGGCGGCCTCGATCAAGTCGGACGCCTATCGCAAGCTCAAGTACGACATGCACCAGGCGGTGCTCGAACGCGTCGAGCTCGAACGTCTCACGCGCCTGCCGCAGGACCAGATCCGCCAGGAGATCGCGGCGTTGATCGCGCGCATACTCGAAGAGCAGAAAGCGCCCGTGAGCGAACTCGAACGCCGCCAGCTCGCCATCGACGTCTACGACGAAATGTTCGGCTTCGGCCCGATCGAGGCGCTGCTGCGCGATCCGGGCGTGTCGGACATTCTCGTGAATACCGCACGCCAGACCTATATCGAGCGCAAGGGGCGGCTCGAACTCACCGATATTACGTTCTACGACGACGCGCATCTGATGAAGGTGATCGAGAAGATCGTCTCGCGCGTGGGCCGTCGCATCGACGAATCGAGCCCGATGGTCGACGCACGCCTGCCCGACGGCTCGCGCGTGAACGCGATCATTCCGCCGCTCGCGGTCGACGGCCCGCTTGTCTCGATCCGCCGCTTTGCCGTGAAGCCGCTCCTGATCGAGGATCTGGTCGCGCTACAGACGCTCACGTCGCCGATGGCCGAAGTGCTCAACGCGCTCGCGCGCGCGAAGATCAACATCCTGGTCTCGGGCGGCACGGGCAGCGGCAAGACTACGCTGCTCAACGTGCTGTCGGCCTTTATTCCCGACGACGAGCGTATCGTCACGATCGAGGACGCCGCCGAGCTGCAATTGCGCCAGACCCACGTGCTGCGGCTCGAAACGCGTCCGCCCAACATCGAGGGACGCGGCGAGATCACGCAACGCTCGCTCGTGCGCAACGCGCTGCGTATGCGGCCCGATCGCATCATCCTCGGCGAAGTGCGCGGCGAGGAAGCGCTCGACATGCTCAACGCGATGAACACCGGTCACGAAGGCTCGCTCGCGACGATCCACGCGAACACGCCGCGCGACGCGCTAACGCGCCTGGAAAACATGATCAGCCTCGGCGGGCTTTCACTGCCGCCGCGCACGATGCGCCAGCAGATCTCCTCGGCAATTTCGGTGATCGTGCAGGTCGCGCGTCTGACCGATGGCCGCCGCCGCATCATGAGCATTTCGGAAATCACAGGCATGGAAGGCGACGTCGTGAACATGCAGGAGATCTTCACGTTCAAGCGCTCCGGCATCGACGCGGCGGGCAACGTGCGTGGCTACTTCTGCGCGAGCGGCGTGCGGCCACACTTTGGCGACCGGCTTACCGCGTTCGGCGTGAACCTGCCTGACGCGGTGTTCGATCCGGGCCGCCGTTTCGACGTGGCGTGAACGCAGCCCGCGTCCACAAGGAGACGATATGAACACGACCTTCCTCACCGCCGCCGTGCTGCTGTTCGTCGCGGTGGTCATGAGCTGCCAGACCGCCTGGGTCTGGTGGAACGGCCGCCACGGTGCGGCGGCGAAGCGGATGGCCGCGCGCCTCGAATCGCTGACGGCGGGCAGTACGTCTCGCCGCGAAGCGCTCTCGATCCTCAAGGCGCGGCGGCTCGGTGCGGCCACGCCGCTTGCGCGCGCGCTGCCGTGGCTGCACTCGCTCGACGCGTGGCTGATGCAGTCGGGCCTGCCCTGGTCGCTCGGCCGTCTGTGCGCGAGTTGTGCCGCGTTCGGCCTCGCGGTGCTGGCGGGTGCGTCGCTCGCGAACCTGCCGCTCGCGGTGGCGTTGAGCGGTGCGCTCGCGGGCGCGCTGCTGCCGGTGCTCCACGTGCGCCGCCACCGCGCGCGCCGCCTGCGCCACTTCGAGCGCCAGTTGCCCGAGGTCTGCGACATGCTGGGGCGCGCGCTGCGCGCGGGCCATGCGTTTTCCAGCGCGATCGACATGGCGGGCACCGAGTTCCCCGAGCCCGCGGGCGGCGAATTCCGCACGACCTTCGACGAGATCAACTACGGCGTCTCGCTCAACGACGCGCTGTGCGGGCTCGCGAACCGCATGCCGGTACGCGATCTGCGCTACCTCGTGATCGCGGTGTTGATCCAGCGCGAGACCGGCGGCAATCTTGCCGAACTGTTCGACAGCATCGCGTGGCTGGTCCGCGAGCGCTTCAAACTGTTCGACAAGGTGCGCGTGCTGTCTGCGGAAGGGAAGCTCTCGGCCTGGGTGCTCGGCATGTTGCCGATCGGCTCGGCGGCGATCATCAACTTCGTCAACCCGGATTTTCTGGACCCGTTCTGGAACGACCCGGTGGGCATCCGGCTGCTCGATGGCATCGTGATCTCCATGATCTGCGGGGCCCTCTGGATTCGCCGGATCGTGCGCATCCGCGTGTGAGCGAGGCGCGCCGGATCACGCAGATCGACGGCATCGACAACATCGATAACGAATAGACGGACGGGGGAACATCATGCAGACGCTGGATCTGAAGCAGTGGGTCGTGTTGATCGGCCTGTTTGGCGGCGTGTTCGTGCTCACCTTGAGCGCGCTTTACACCCTCATGCCGCGCACCTTGCGGCGGCGCGTGGAGCAGGCGGCCGGCGCGCGCGCGGCCGGTCAGCGGATCGAGCCTGGCGAGCTCGACGCGGCCAATGACAAGCCGGTTTGGGTCGAGCGCGTCGCGCAGATGTCCGCACCGCTCTCGAAGCTTTCCGCGCCCGACCAAAGCGGCGACCTCTCGGCGCTGCGCGTGCGCCTCATGAATGCGGGCTGGCGCTCGCCGGGCGCGGTGGGGGTCTTTCTCGGCACGCGTACGGCGCTCGCGCTCGCGCTTCCGCTGGCGGCCTCGCTCACGCTCGTCGGTACGACGTTGCGCCCGAACACGGCGGTGCTGCCGCTTGCGCTTGTGGCCTTCGCGGGCATCGGCTATTACCTGCCGGGACTCGTGCTCAAGCACTACGCCTCGCGCCGCCGCAGGCAGATTTTCGAGGACTTTCCCGATGCGATCGACCTGATGACCGTGTGCGTGGAAGCCGGTCTCGGGCTCGATGCGGCGATGGTGAAAGTGGCCGAGGAAATCCGCCTGCGCAGCCCGGTGGTCGCCAGCGAACTCGATCTGCTGCTGCTCGAAATGCGCTCGGGCTTTTCGAAGGAGCAAGCGCTGCGTAACTTCGCGATGCGCACGGGCGTGGAGGACATCGACGGCTTTGCAACCATGCTGATTCAGGCCGAGCGCTTCGGCACCAGCATTGGCACTTCCTTGCGCGTGCTGTCCGACACGCTGCGCACGCGGCGGCGCATGCGCGCCGAAGAAACCGCGGCGAAGATCGCACTGAAGCTGCTCTTTCCGCTGATGTTCTGCATCTTTCCGACTCTGCTCGCCGTGCTGATGGGGCCGGCGTTCATCCATATTTTTCGTGCGCTGTCGCCCAGTCTCGGGGGAGGCTAAAGAGGCGGGAATCTTTCGAAAAGAAGTGTGCCCTTATGCCGGCTTTCACGTGATCAAGGCCCGTGGTGGCCGGCGCTTTTTTCTGTTGTCGGAGAGCGTGATAGGTAGCCCCTTCGGCCGTCAAGCGGTGGCACGGCAGGCGTAGTTTGCATCAACAACTGCGCAGCCGGACCAGCAGACATTCGATCGAGATTTCAGCTGAACGCAACTCACTGCGTGTGCGATCTTCGTTTCGCGTGGTGTTGCGGAACTACCCGCGCGCGGATGCCTCTTCCTCAACGAGCCTCTTCAGTCGATTGAGCCCTGCTCGATACACTACCTCGTAATGCCCGGCGAGCAACTCGGCCTTTTGCGTGTCGAGGGGATCGAAACGGCTCGACCACGTGACGGTCGTATCGCCGACAGCGCTTTGCTGCGCGCTGAGCGTCGCTGTGTAATCGGTCACCGGATCGGGGCCTTCCACGATCGAGTAGCGATAGAAAGTGTGCGGCTCGCTAAGCTCAAGCAGTTCCTCGACGATGGTCTTTCCATCAATCGTTTCCAGGTGCCGCAGCTGGCCATCGTGAGACAGGCGCGACGAACGGACGAATTCGAGCCAGCCGGGCAGGCCATTGAAATCGCGGAGTCTTGCCCAGACCCACTCCACGGGCGCCGCCATATCGACGGATACGCTAACGCTTGTCATGTTCAGTTATCCTTGGTATTTAGTTCTGCGGCGTCGGCGCGTCAGGGTTGATGACACCTGCCGTTTTCAGCTCGGTCCACAGCGCGGCGGGAATGGGGCAACGAGCGAGCGCGAGATTCTCCGCAATGCGTGCCGGGCGGCTCGCACCGGGAATGACCCCGGCCACTGCGGGATGCGCAAGCGAGAAAGCCAGCGCGACCGCGCGAATATCCACGCCGAAGCGCGCGCAGATCGCCTTGATCTCTTCGACGCGGGCGAGCATTTCTGCTGGCGCCTTCTGGTATTCGTAATATGAGCCGCCGGCGAGCACGCCAGAATTGTAAGGACCACCCACTACGATCCCGAGCCCGCGCTGCGCCGCCGCTGGCATCAACTTTTCGAGTGCATTCGCATGGTCGAGCAGCGTGTAACGACCGGCGAGCAGGAAGCCGTCCGGATCGGCGCGATCGAGCGCGAGTTCGCACGGTTCGACACGGTTCACGCCAAGCCCCCAGCCTTTGATGACCCCTTCTTCACGCAGGCGCGTGAGCGCCTTGGCCGCGCCCGACATGGCCGTGTCGAAAACATCGCGCCACGCTTCGCCGTGGAAGTCCACAGCCGGATCATGAATCCAGACATAGTCGAGATAGTCCGTGCGCAAGCGCTTGAGGCTGTCCTCGATCGAGCGCAGTGTGCCGTCTTCGCTATAGTCGTAGACGATGTGATTCGGCAACCCGTGTTCGAACAGGCCGCCTTTCTCGCCCAGATCGCGCGCCGTGGTGGATTCGATCTCATCCAGAATGAGGCGGCCCACTTTGGTGCCGAGGACATATTCATTGCGCGGATAGTGTGCGAGCGCCTCGCCGAGGCGCAGTTCCGCAAGCCCTGCGCCATAGAGCGGTGCACCGTCGAAGTATCGGATGCCGCTATCCCAGGCGGCATGAACGGTAGCGATGGCTTCCTGATCAGGGATGTTGCGATACATGTTGCCGAGCGGAGCGGTTCCAAAGCCGATCCGCGAGGGAATGGTGATACGCATGAGTGTTCCTTTGAATGTTGGGGCGGCAGAGGTGCCGCAGATGTGTGTATGGAAGTCGCTCGGGCGGCAGCCGCGGCGCTGTCGGCTTCCGCGATGCGAATGGGCTTCTGCGTATCAGTCCCACTGGGCGGCGAGACCCTCAGGGCTCACTTCGCGGCCATTGCGTTCGAGTGCGGCGATATCCGCCATGTCTTCGTCGGTCAGTTGGAGCGTCTGCGCGAGCAGGTTGCTCGCGAGGTTTTCGCGCTTCGTCGACGACGGAATCACCGAATAGCCGAGGCGCAGCGCCCAGGCGAGCGCCACCTGGGCCGGCGTCGCGTGGCGCCGTTCAGCGATCGCGCGAATGACCGGGTCGCCGAGCACCTTGCCGTAAGCGAGGGTCATGTACGACGTGATGTGAATGCCTTCCTGCTGAAGGAAGCTCACGAGCCTGCGGCTTTGCAGATACGGGCTCAGCTCGATCTGGTTGGTCGCGATGTTCTCCTTGCCGACCACGGCGATTGCCTGCTTCGTCAACTCGATGTTGAAATTGGAAATGCCAATCTGCTTCGTGAGGCCCTGCGACTTTGCTTCGGCGAGCGCACTCATGAATTCCTCGAGCGAAACACCGTTGTTGGGCGCGGGCCAGTGGATCAGCGTGAGATCGACTTCGTCGCTGCGCAGTTTCTTCAGGCTGTCCTTGAGGCTCGGGATCAGCTTGTCGCGCGAGTAGTTGTCGACCCAGATTTTCGTGGTCAGGAACAGGTCTTTGCGCGCGACGCCCGAAGCGGCCATCGCTTCGCCCACTTCGGCTTCGTTGCCATAGATCTGCGCGGTGTCGATCGCGCGGTAGCCGGCTTCGAGGCCGTTGCGCACCGAGTCGATGACGACCTGGCCTTGCAGGCGGAACGTGCCGAGGCCGAATGCGGGAATGTTGCTCATGGTGTTCTCCGGGTCAGTGATGGAAAGGAGAGGTCGATGGCGTCATTGTGCCGATTTCGATCTATGCGAAAAACGGCAGTAAAGGCGAAATACAATTGAATTGAAATCAAATATTGCCCGGCGGGAGATCGCGTGCCGAGCTGTGCTGCGGCTGCTGGCGCTGCAGGGCCATTTGCACGAACACGAGCGCCAGACCCGAAGCGGCGATTACGGCGCCGACGATGGGTACCGCGGCGTAGCTGAAGCCTGCTGAAATCGCCGCGCCACCCGCGGCTGCACCCACGGCATTGCCGAGATTGAAGGCGCCCACGTTGACGGAAGAGGCCAGCCCTGGCGCTTCGGAAGCGGCGCGCATGACGCGCATCTGCAAGGGCGGCACGACGGCGAAGGTCGCGATGCCCCAGACCACGACGGCAATCGCGGTGCCGATGTGATTCGTCGCGAGCAGCGGAAACGCAAGCATGATGGCGACGAGCAGGCTAAGGAACACGATCAGGCTGCCGTTGAGCGAGCGGTCCGCCAACCGGCCGCCCGCCACGTTGCCAATCGAAAAACCCACACCCACGAGCACGAGCATGGCCGTCACGAAGGAGGGCGAGGCACCGGTGAGTTGTTCGAGCGTCGGCGCGATATAGGTGTAGAGCGTGAACATCGCGCCAGCGCCGAGCACGGTCGTGGCCATCGCCATCAACACCACGGGGCGGGTGAGCACCTTCAACTCGCCGCGCACGTGCGGCACCTTTCCGGCTTCGCCCTTGGGCAGCGCCATCCGCAGGATCAGCATCGTGACGACCCCGAGCACCGCGGTCGCGGCGAACGCCATGCGCCAGCCGATCGTCTGGCCGAGCCAGGTCGCGGCGGGCACACCGCCAATGTTCGCGATCGTCAGCCCCATGAACATGGTCGCCACCGCACTGGCCTGCTTGTGACGGGGCACGACGCTCGCCGCGACCAGCGAGCCGAGTCCGAAGAACGCGCCGTGATTGAGACTCGTGACGAGGCGCGCGAGCAGGAGCATCGTGTAGTCCGACGAGAGCGCCGAGAGCAGGTTGCCGAAGGTGAAGAGGCTCATGAGCGCGATGAGCGCCGTTCTGCGCGACCAGCGCGAGAGCGCGAGCGTCATCAGCGGCGCGCCGACCATCACGCCAATCGCGTAGGTGGTGATCAGCATGCCGGCGGTCGGGATGGAGACGTGCAGCGTGCGCATTCTCGCGAGCCCGGCGTATCTGGAGGCCCACGGGCACCCCAGACGGGTTCAGGACCTCGCGAAGCATGCATTGCTGGGGTTCAATCAGCCTGAGGCGCTCAATGTCTGGCCGATATCGGGGCCGGACAACGAGCCGTATCGCATCTCACCAACCATCTGGTCGTCGAGCGGCGAGACGTTGCGCCAGCTCGCTCTGGCGGGCGCCGGTATCGTGTGCCTTTCCGACTTCATGACGGCGCGCGACCGGCACGAGGGCGCGCTCGTGCAGCTCTTCACTCGCCAGACCCAGGATGTCCGGCAGCCAATCAACGCGGTCTACTACCGCAATACTGCGATCTCGGCGCGCATTGCCTCGTTTGTCGATCATCTGATTGAGGCGGTGCGCGGGACCGAGTTCGAGCGCTAGTGGTTGGCTCGCACTCGGGCGCTGCTGCCAATAGCCGGCTTAGCGCGGAGAGACAATAATCGCGACCCGGCGATTCTGCACCCGGCCGGCTTCCGTGCTGTTGTCGCCCACCGGGTCGCGCTTACCTTTGCCGATGATCTCGACATTGGCAGCGGGAAGGCCGGCGTCGATCAGTTCGAGCGCCACGACCGTGGCACGGCGTTTCGACAACTCGAAGTTATAGGCGTTGGAACCCTCTGCGTCGGTGTACCCATAGACGCGTACGCTGGTAAGCCCTGCCGACATGAGCGTATGGCCGATGTGTTCGACAATCCGGCGGCCGTCGGGCTTGAGGTTGTAGCGGTCGAAGTCGAACAGAATGGGACCCGTCGACCCGAACTCGAAACCTCGCCCGGTCTCCTCGAAACCCGCCGATGTCAGTGCCTGGACCTGCGTTTGCGTCAGGCCACGATAAAGCGGCGGTGCTTTGCAGCCCGCAAGCAACATACACAGGAAAAGTGCGCTCGCAACGACCATTCGCCTGGTACCTTCAGGAGACGTGTGTTTCTTCATCGAATTCTCCTTGAGCGCGCGGGCGTGGTGCGCGCAGTTTCAAATTTTTGCGGCAGTTATCGCGCATTGCGTCAAACCGGCCCCGCGACACCTTCAGCGAATTGCCACGAGCCCGGTCGCGCACGCTTGGCCCGGTACATCGCTGCGTCGGCAGCTCGCAGCAAGCCGCTCGCGTCGCACGCGTGATCGGGATACAGCGCAATCCCGATGCTCATCATGGTGGCCACCGTGCGGCCGTCGGGCAAGGCGATCGGCGGTGTCATGCCGGACGCGATGTCCTCAGCGATACGGGTGGCGCTCGCCAGTTCGTGCATCGGCGCCAGCATCACGGCGAATTCGTCGCCGCCGAGGCGTGCCACCAGATCGACTTCGCGCAACTGCGTGCGCAGGCGCGCCGCGATGCTGATCAGCACCGCATCGCCGGCTTCATGGCCGAGGCAGTCGTTGATCTCCTTGAAGCGGTCGCAGTCGAGATAGAGGACAGCGACCCGCTGGCCCGTCACCATCGCCTCGTCGAGGGCGTTCTTGAGGCGGGTTTCGAACTGCGAACGGTTGGGCAGGCCCGTGAGCGCATCGTGGGTCGCCTTGTGTTCGAGTGACGCGTTTTCATGGCGCAGGTTGTTCTGCCAGTCTTCGAATTCGTCGAGCAACGCGTTGAAGTCGTCGCCGAGTTCCTTGAGTTCAGCGATTGCCGCGGCCTCGACCCGCGTCCCGAATGCACGCTCGCGGCGCACCGCGTGGGCGACGCCGGCCAGCGCGTGCAGCGGGGCGACGATGTTGCGCAGTACGTGCTTCGAGCTGACGTAAGCGCCAAGCACGCTCACCACGAGGCAGGCCAGGATGCCGCCCACGCCGCCGATCAGGAAGCCAAAGAACTGGTGCCCCTGGCCACGAACTTCGACGTAACCGACGACGACCCCGTCGTGGATCACCCGTACCGTTACGGGTCCAGGCAACGCTATGCCGGCGACCCCTCGCTCGAGCTTCGCAATCGTGCTCGCCGCTGGCGATTGCCATGCCGCGAATGGCCGGCCCCCGCTATCCGAGACGACGATCTCGGCCACGTCCTCTTCTTTGGCGATCAGCACGATCGCCTGGGTCGCCGCGACGCGGTCGCCGAACACCAGCGCCGCCTCCACCGTATAGGCCAGCGAGCGGGCCAGCAGGTTCAGGTTATTGCCGGCATAGGCACGCAACGCGATCACGGCGACCATGATCAACGACACGGCGGCCATCGTGACGGCGACGAACGCCAGACGCAGGTGCGCGCGGCGCAAAACGCTTTGCAGCGTCGGGCGCGCACAGGAGGCGGAGGACGGGGGCTGTCTCATGGTGTCACCGGCCGCCGCGCGAGACTGAGCACATTGGGCTGGACGCGTACGCCGCTGCGCGCCACGGCGTCGAGATTGATGTCGAACGTAACGCGTTCGCCATCGACATTGAGGCAGAACATGCTGCCAGCGGTGCAGGACGGATCGTGTTCCGCGATGGTCAGGACAGGGTGGCCCGCCACGGTGGCGCTGACCCGCTGTTTCTCGGCGCCGCTCAGGGCGCCGAGATAGACGACTTCGCAGGCCGCCCCAAGGGCGGAATCATCGAAATGGATATGCTGCACCTCGAGCGGTGTCGAGCCTGCCTGCAACGCGTCGACCAGGCCCTGTGCGTAGTCGGGTCGGCCCGTCACGCAAAGATGCAGGCGGCCGGGCGGCGTCGGCCAATGCGTAAAGCTGATGATGCCCAACACGACCTGGCGCACGGCGGCGTCTCGTGGCGAAATGGCGGGTTCGGTGTGGCTCGTGGCGACGACGTCGGGCGCCGTGTGGGTGGGATCGACTGTACTCGTGGATGTGTCGGCAAGCGCGCCTGGTACCGTACCTAGCACGCAAGCCAGTGCGAGCAAGGCATGGTGCATTCTGGTCGTCCAGCCAGGCCGGGCAGACGTCGGCAGCGCGGCGATCGGCGCCGCGCCCCCTGGCCTCATTGCAGCCGTACGACGGGCGACCACGGCGCGCACGCTCGCATGCATGATGAAAACACCTGTTGGCGTCGATTCAGGCGCTGTCTTCTGGCTCCCGCGATTCGCGGGCGGGTAGAAAGATTATGCGCATTGATTCCATCTTAAGCGCAAAGTCGCATAAGCAACCAGTTGGCAACATCCGTTTTCGCTGTGAAGAGCGTCGACTGCCGCGTTTCAGCGAATTGGTCTGCACATTGGCGAGATAAACCCGTTGGTGTGACCACTTGTGGGGTGCCTGCTCGCTCGACAAGGGCATACGTCATCGCGGACGCGCGAACGTTCCCAGCGGCACGCAACGTACACAGCGCACAGCGTTGCGTCGATTAGCATGCGCGTACGATGCCGACGAAATCTCGATCTTTCGTATGACGAACTGCCGTGCATTGCCCTGTGATTGAACGGGTAACGCAGCCACATTCCCAGTCCCGCAAGCCAGCGCCAAGCCGACCCGGACCGTGGCGCCCCGTCGCGTTGAACTTCGAGGAGCCGGCACAAAGATCTTCACGTACCGCATTGATAGCCGGGTGCCGTATCACATCCTGAAACTATGTCGCGTATGCCAGAAGGGCGAAACCTGGGAATGCACACCTGTCTTGCACATGGAACAATGGGATTGCATATTGTGAAATTCAATATATAGGCGATTGATTTATTTGTGTTTTTTATCGATTTCTCACGGGCGGAATGATGGCCTGTTCGAGGCGGGGTTGAGATACGCTGACTAGCAAGCGTATCAATCTGGCGGCTGCCCGAGAAATCTCAGGACAGCGGTTACCCGATTTTCAATCCTGTGGAGTGATGAGATGTTGCACGTTTATATTGAACCTCTGCCAAAGGGGCAGTGGGGCCCAATCGATGGCTATGCCATCGAAACCCCAGACGGTACAAAGCTCTCGGAGGAACGCCTTGCTTCGGAGACGCTTGCGGTAAGCGCAGCAAAATTGCTCGGGTATAGTCCGCTGTTGCCGACGGTCCGCATTCCAGACAAGACGAATATCGAACACTGGAAATCCGCCGGCAAGCAGGTTGCGGCTGCCCAGATATAAAGGCCGAGAGGAAGTACGTCGCCTGGCAGATCGATGCGAACGTCGGCAGGTCGTCCACGAACGAAAGAGCCCGCGGAAAGCGGGCTTTTTCTTGACCGTACAGGGTGCCGAATCTGAAGCCGGAAAGCGTGGGCGACGCGTACTTGATTGCAATTTTTTGCACGCCGATTGAGCAGGTAGAAGGTCAACCGGACTGTGCACTCCGACAGGTTCAGCTGACCGGCTCAATCCGGCCAGAAGCGCAAACGGGTGATGGCGATGCGAGTGTTTGTTCCGAGCCTGGATTCGGCCTCCCGGCGGATCCCGGTTAGAGCCCAGTGACAACCGACGCGTGGACCTCACGTGTGCTTACTTGAAAGCGTGCCCGCTACGCACAAGGCGGGCGACACTCACGTACCCTTTGCCCACGCCGACATTATTGACCATGCTGCCAAAGCATTGGCCAACATTGACGTTGTTTTGATCGTCTCGCATCGAGCTCGATAAATAGTACGTATTGGGCAACATTTCAGGGAAAACGGGCACAGGGTTGTCCGCCGTTTTAGTATCTGCGCAGGCTACTTCGAGAAGACTCATGACTTCTCCAATGTCAGGCAGTCGCCATCCGTTCTGATCCTTCTCAACGTCCGCTAAAACCTGGGTCATGCTCAAGCGCTTCGTCACACCCTTACACCAATGCTCCTCTTCGTCCCACGTTTCGCCGTAGTTGCATCGCTGCCATGTCAAATCGGTCTTTTTGTCATAAACCTCATTCCCGTGGACTACGAAGCGCCGCTTCAAAATTTGCTCAAATTCGACACGTTTGATCTGAGCGGCCGTCTTCGCTGATTCAACCTGATCAGGCGACGCAAGGCCAATTGTGGCGGGAGTTCGAGGCGTACCGGATAACATTTGTGCTTGAGCCGAAGCTAGCGGAACGCATGTGCCAAGCGCTAATGCTGTCAGGATATTTCTTATATTCATCATGATCTCTTCTACTTTGTTTTTATAGTAAAACAAGAAAATCGAAACAGAGAATCAGGTACTTCACGGACCTGCGGATGCCCTATCGGTTGATAACCTGCTCCCGCGCTTTCCCAGGTGTCGATTATGTGAGACGCAGACCGACGCACCCCGTATATGCCGGATAGAACACACAATGCAATGCATGGGCTTACTCCATGACGCAACGAGTTCGACCACCGGAGTATAACCAATCGGAAGATGATGGGATCAGCCGGTATCGGCATGACTTTGTCGTACTCTCCTGGCTAGCACAGGCATGGTGCACGCGACGCGAACGGGCCGATGATATCCCGCACTCGCGCAAAATCCAGGCATCTCCTTCAGTTTACTTCGCATGCGAATCACTTATATACTTCACATGCGAACTAAAACTTCAGGAGATAGTGATGATTGCGGAGATCCGTGTCGAACAGGCCAATGGCATTCTGACAATTACGTTGGCCCGGGCCGACAAGAAGAATGCCCTGACGAATGAGATGTATGGCGCGTTAGCCGATCTCATCGAAAACGCCGGGCAGGACGGTACGACTCGCGTGGTACTCGTACAAGGCGACGGTGACATCTTTACCGCGGGCAACGACGTGGGCGAATTCGCCGCGATTGCGGCCGGAAAAGGGCCCGGCGAGCGGCATGTGCATCGTTTCCTGCACGCACTGGCGAAATCGACGGTTCCGTTGGTCGCGGCGGTTCACGGCAAGGCGGTGGGTATCGGCACTACGATGCTGCTGCATTGCGACTACGTCCTGCTCGCGCCGGACGCGCAATTGATGACGCCATTCGCAAACCTGGCGCTCGTGCCCGAGGCAGCATCGAGCTACCTGCTTCCGCTGCGTGTGGGTCACGTGCGCGCCTTCGAAATGTTCGCGCTGGGCGAGCCGATCGACGCAAACAGTGCGGTAGCGTGGGGTCTGGCGAACAAGATCTGTGCGAAAGACGAGTTACGTGCGCAAGCGAAGCGCATGGCGGAAAAGATCGCCGCAAAACCGGCCGGTTCGCTCAGCGCCATGAAACTGCTCATGCGCAATGCCGAGGCGCTGATTGCGAAAATGGACAGCGAGAGCGCGAAGTTCGAAGAACGGCTGGCAAGCGCTGAAGCGAGGGAAGCATTCTCGGCATTCGCCGAAAAGCGCAAGCCGGATTTTTCCAGCATCTCGCAGCATTGATCGCTGTATGAATGGGGAGGGGCGATCAGGCGTCGCGATCGTCAGCGAGGGGGAAGCGGGATTGCAGGCTGGTCAGCCAGCGCGCCACGATGTCGATCTCCGCTTCCGTAAATCCTTCGGTCAATCTGGCGTTGAGATCCTTCATGCGAAGTTTCGAACGCTGGCGCGCGGCGCGACCTTCCTCTGTGAGCCACAGGCGCGAGGCTCGTCCATCGGACTCGTCGGCGCGGCGTTCAATCAAACCCGCTCTTTCTGTACGGTCGGCAAGACCGCTCATGCCCGGCGCGCCCAGATCCAGTGCCGCAGCGGCCTCGCTCAACAGCGAGCCGTCATGCTCGCCGAGGAAAAAAAGCAGCCCTGCCTGGGCGGCCGTCACGCCGCTGCTTCCCGCGCGTTCCTGCGACCAGCGTTGCAGTCGGCGTTGCCCGACGTTCAGCAAATAGAGGAGACGGTGCTTCACGATTGAGCGGGAAAAATTGATGGATATTTAGTTCGTATGTGAATCATATCATGCAGAATCAACCCGGCTTCACGGCAATATGCAGGTCTGATAGATCCTCACGCCGCTAGCCAAAGCACGCGTTGGCGTAGGTCAGTACACCTCTAGAGGCGAGCACCTTTCACGATCAGTACAGAGCACGCGGTAGGGAGTTTGCAATTCTGCAATACACCTGTAGTCCACCTGGCCCAGTGAATGGCAATAGAACTGTATCTGTCGGGCCGTACGACCGACAGATACACTGGGTCGTCCTGGGCAGCGGAACTGATCGGCCCAGGTTTGCTGCGTCGCCCCGACCAACCACGAACCTGCTGTCATCGCCATGCTGCAAATACTGGGGAAGGCCTCTTCCATCAACGTGCGCAAGGTTCTCTGGACCTGCGCCGAACTGGACATCGTGTTCACGCGTGAGGACTGGGGTGTCGGCTTCCATTCCACCCACACGCCCGAGTTTCTCGCGCTTAATCCCAACGCGATGGTGCCCGTCATTCGCGACGGAGATTTCGTGCTCTGGGAATCGAACACGATCATTCGCTATCTGGCCAATCGTGAACATGCCACCCACCTTTACCCAACGCCAGCACCGGCTCGCGCCCGCGTGGACCAATGGATGGACTGGCAGGCGACCGATCTGAACAAGTCGTGGGCTTACGCGTTCCTGGCGCTCACCCGGCGTCTTCCTGATTACCAGGATCCGGAACAGATCGCGCAGTCCTGCACAGCGTGGAGCAGGCACATGACAATCATCGAGCGGCAACTGGAGAAGACCGGCGGCTTCATCGCCGGAACGTCGTTCACGATGGCGGATATTCCTATCGGCCTCTCGGTTAACCGCTGGCTCGAAACGCCGTTGGCGCACGAAGATTTCCCAGCCACGCTGGCGTACATGGATCGCATGCGAGGGCGTCCAGGCTACGCCGACTACTGCCGCAACGGTATCCCTTGAACACCCCCCACCTCTCAACAGGATGGTCGACCGTCAGGCGTATTCATGCTTCGCACCGACTTCTCACGAGTTCGACAAGCCAGTCGGCAAACGCCTGAAAGCGACGGGAGAGGTGCTGCCGATGCAGATAGAGCAACGTGACCGGCATGGGTGCGGCACGATATTCCGGCAACACTTCAACCAGTTCTCCGGCACGGATATGGGCCTCCACGTCATAGGCTGGGATCTGTATGAGCCCGAGGCCCGCGAGACAGCAAGCGATATACGCCTCTGCATTGTTGACGGCGACGCGCCCCTTGATCGCGAGCGTCCTCGTCGTGTTGCCGTCGACCCATTCCCACGGCGCGAGCCGACCGTTGGATGGCGATGCATATCCAATCGCTATGTGGTGGGCGAGGTCGCCAGGATCGCGCGGCGTGCCGTGCCGGGCAAGATAGGCAGGACTGGCGACGTTGACAAGCGAGAGCGTGCCGATCGGACGGGCAATGAGTTCGGACTCGACAAGCGTGCCAACGCGCAGCGCGCAGTCAATCCGCTCCTCCGTCAAATCGACTGGTCGATCTGTTGCGTTAATTTCGACGTCAATCTGGGGATAGGCATCGAGAAACGCGGGAAGCGCTGGCGCGACGATCAAGCGGCCGATCCGGCCGGGCATGTCGACGCGTAACGTCCCGGCGAAGGCGAAGTCCGCTGAACGAAACAGATTCTCCGTTTCCTCGACATCGGAGATCAGGCGCTGACACCGCTCGTAGAAGGCTGCACCGTCCTGGGTTGTTGTGACCTTGCGCGTGGTGCGGTTCAGCAAACGCGTGCCAACGCGGTTCTCCAGGTCCTGAATGGCGGCCGATACGGACGAGCGAGGCATGCCGAGCGTATTCGCCGCGCGCGTGAAGTTCGCGCACTCCACGACGCGAGCGAATACACGAAAAAGGTCTATACGGTCCATGCTTGCCGATCAGCCAAAGCGGATTCGCCGGAAAAAACGCATCAACGGGTGGTCATTGCCGATGGATACGTCCAGAAATAAGGACGTCATAGACTGCAATTCGAGCTATGCCATTCGCAATCGAGTGACTGCATGGGGCGCTCACGTGCTACACCGGCCCCGGCGCGATGCCTGGATTCGCAGCCACAAATGCGGCCAGCGCCTGGATAGGCATGGGTTTGCCGAATACCCATCCTTGCGCGAACTGCACTCCGGCAGCACGCAGGATGTCACGTTGCTCGATGGTCTCGACGCCTTCCGCGATCATTTGCAGATTCAACGAGTGCGCCATTTCGATGATGTGCATCGTCACTTGCCGCGTGGGCGCCGTCGTGGCAATGGAGTCGACGAACATTCTGTCGATCTTCAGGTAATCGAGTTTGTACGTGGCGAGATACGACAAGCTCGAATTACCGGTGCCGAAGTCGTCAATAGCGACCTTGAATCCTTGTGCCCGCACGGTCAGCAATACATCCGTCGCCTTCTCCGGCGTCATGAAGCCGCGCTCCGTTGCTTCGATGACGATATTCTCCGGCAGTGCATTCATGGCGGCGAGCATGTCATTGAGTTTGGCTGGCGTCTCGGGAGAGTTTAAATCGGCGGCGGAGACGTTGATCGCGATATGCAGATCCGGATGGTTCTTGATCAGCAGTGCGGCATCGCGCGTGACTAATTCGATGACTTTCTGTGTGATATCGACGATCAGGTTGCTCGTCTCCGCAACCGGAATGAATTCGGATGGGCCGACCGCTTTGCCGTCGCGACGCTTCCACCGGATCAGCGCCTCTGCGCCGACGCATCGAAGCGTACGTAAATCCATCACGGGTTGATACAGCAGGTAGAACTCGTCCTTTTTCAACGCGATCTTGATCTGCGTTGACAGAGAGAAGTACCTGCGAATAGCGATCCAGCTGAGTACTGCCAACAGAGTACCCACCAGAACAGAAAGCGGAAGCGCGCTGCGCGCGGGGCCGTCAGATAGTGTCTGCCACCACGTGACGGGCATCGACGCGAAAATCACGTCGCTTTTCTTTTCCGTCCGCACGGCGACCACAAGCGTGTCTTTGTCGACAAAATGCGTGTGACCTTGCTGAAACCGTCGTGCCCATGCGGGTTCATAAATGCCATGAGAACGAATCACGGATTCAGATGGAAAGCTGATATGAGCAAACGAGACCGACGACGATGCCGGCAGGATATCGAGCACGACGCTCGGCGCAATGAATACGACATAGTTGCCTTGCGCATTGACATTGAATGTCGTGCTCCTCAAGGAGGGCAGACTCACGTCGCTCCACGATTTCATCCCGGTTGAGTCGACGCGCTTCGGTTCGCCCAACGGTTGGCGCTGCGTCAGGTTCGTCATCGTGGTGCATTCGAGTGCGCCGTCGGCTAGATAGCCCATGCCCTTGAGCATCGGTTTCGTCGCGACGACGTTTCGCATGCGCGCCAATTCGCTTTCGGAGCAAGGATCCCTGGTGGTTGAAACAGATGTCGATCCAGGCCTGCGCGCGCTTTGTACCTCGCCTAGCGCGCGAATAGCCTCGTAGCGCGTTTCGGACGAGCGTCGACCAATATCGGCAGCCAGCGCGCTCAGGTGCCGCACTTGCGTCTGCCGTCCGGCAAGCCAGGTCAATGTCACGCCGAGGGTAATGGGTAGAACCATGAAGACGGTTGCCCCAAGAAGTGCGGGAATCCAATATTTTCCGCCGGAAACCACGTTTGCCTCGCTATTGCTGTTGGAATTGCGGTAACGACCGGGTCGGGTTCTTTATGCAGAATGGGAACAAAAGGATGCGCGCGTCATCTAGGGATGCTTGCTGATGACCAGTGTAAGCGGTCGCGAGTCGAACGCGACCCAGAAATTCCGACGCTTAACAATAGTTAACAAATGCAAAGTGGCGGCGTTTTGGAAGCTTTTTTCACCGAGCCAGACTATCTGGGGGAGGCATGGTTTGCGAGGGAGCGATGGCTTTTCGACGGGCCGAGCATTGCGCATCACGGAATATTTTGAAACGGGAAGAAGGAACGGTAAATCGCCCAAATACCGGACAAATAACGGGGTCATCCGGAGGAAGCAGCACCGCCAACACAAAATCGCCTTAAAATCGGCCGAGTATCGTGACCATTGCGGACCAGGCACTCGTCACCGGTTGCACGCATTGCCTCGAAGTCAAGTGTTTTGTAGTGGCGATGCCCCAATGTGGGGTGTGCATCGGGGCATTTGCTGAAGTACATTGTCGTTAAGAATTCAACGAAAAGAATCGAACCGATGATGCAATACGCATTGGCAGTCATCCTCACTTTGACGGGGCTTCTCGGGGCGGCGGCGCACGCAGCGCGGCGCGTTGCACGGGCCACACGTGTATTGGCGGATAGCGAGAGGCGCTACCGTAATCTGATCGATCACATGCAGGATGGGCTGGTTCGCTTTGACCAGGACGGCGTCATCACACTTGCGAACGCGTCCGCCGCACGCCTTTTTGGCTTCGCGCATGAGCGCGATATGCCGGGCAGGCATGTGGAATCACTCTGGATGCCCACCGCCGGATGGAGCGAACTGGACGATCGCCTACGCGCAGCAAGCGCGCTTCAGCATGTATCGATTACCGGACGCCACCGGGACGGAACTGCGCTCGTGCTCGAAGCCACAATATGTCCGTTTCACGCGGCGAACGAAGCCTGGCTCGGCGCCGAAGCGGTATTGCGTGACGTAAGTGAATCGAGGCGGCTCGCTGCCGCGATTGCAGAGGCTGAAACTCGTGTGCAGGCAGCACACGAGGCGACAGTGAGTGTCAGGGCCGAACTCGAGCAGGCGCTGCTGGAGCAGAAAGCGGTACTGGAGCACACACCGGTCGGCATCTGCTTTGTGAAGGATCGGACAATCGTCCGCTGTAACAGCGGTTTCGAGAAACTTTTCGGCTACGACAAGGGTGAGCCGGTCGGCAAGTCCACACGCATCCTCTACGGCAGCGATCAAGAGTGGGAGGCGGCGGGAGCCGATTACAAAGTCATCGCTGACAACGTCTATGTTGGCGACGCGCATTTTGTGCGCAAGGACGGTACCCAGATCTGGTGTGCGGATCACGGTGCCGCGCTCGACCCGCAGGACTTGAGCAAAGGCTCGGTGTGGACGGCACTCGACGTGACCGGGCGAAAGCGCGCCGAGGAAGCGGTGCGCATGGCGAAAGACGAAGCCGAGCAGGCGTCACGGATGAAATCCGAGTTCCTCGCCAACATGAGCCACGAAATCCGTACGCCGATGAACGGCGTAATCGGTATGAGCAGGCTCGCGTTGAAGACCGATCTCAATCCGAAGCAGCGCAATTACGTCGAAAAAATTGCAGCCTCTGCCGAGAGCTTGCTCCGTATCATCAACGACATCCTCGACTTCTCGAAGATCGAGGCCGGCAAGGTCGTTCTCGAAAAGGTGCCATTCCGACTGGACGACATCCTTGACAACCTGTCCAGCCTGGTTGTCCTGAATACCGAGGCGACTGGCGTGGAGGTCGTGTTCAGGGTGGGCGACAACATTCCGCCCATTCTGCTGGGGGATCCGCTGCGGCTCAGTCAGGTGTTGGTCAATCTGGGCGTGAACGCTGCGAAGTTCACCCGGCAAGGCGAAATCGTGGTCAGCGTCACGTTGCTTGAGGCGAGCGGAACCAACGCGATTTTGCAGTTCTCGATCGCCGACACTGGCATCGGGATGACCGAATCGCAACTCGCGATGCTGTTCCAGTCTTTCTCGCAGGCCGACGGTTCAATCACGCGCCAATACGGCGGAACGGGTCTCGGACTGGCAATCAGCAAACAACTGGTCGAAATGATGGGCGGGGCGATCGATGTGCAGAGCACATCGGGCGTTGGGAGTCGCTTCACCTTCACTACGCAGTTTGAGATCAGCAGCGAAGACAGCGCTCGCGACCGGAGCGCGATCCTGTCGTTGCGTGATCAACGGGTTTTGGTGGTCGATGACAATGCTGTTGCGTGCGAGGTGCTCGCAGAGATGGTCGCCTCGTTCGGCGCGAAGGTGACCACCGCCTCGTCCGGCATTGCCGCGCTCGACGCTCTCGTTGCCGCATCCAGTGCCGGAAGGCCGATCGACCTGGTGCTGATGGACTGGCGCATGCCTGGCTGGGATGGTGTGGTCACGACCCGATGCATTCGAGGCGATGCGCGTATTTCCTCGACCCCGGCGATCCTGATGGTTACCGCCTACTCGCGCGACGACGTGGTCGCGGAGTCGGAGGGCCTTCACATTGATGGCTTCCTTTCCAAGCCGGTCAGTCCTTCGGATCTGCATGACACGCTGTTGAATGCGTTGTACCCGGCGCTGCGCAACGACAGGGCAGCCGATATACACGAAACGCAGCAGCCCGATGGCGCGAGTCGTCTCGCAAGACTGGCGGGTGCGAGAGTGCTGCTGGTTGAAGACAACGCGATTAATCGGGAGGTGGCGCTGGAGTTCCTTGCGCAGGCGCCAATCGAAGTCGATGTTGCCTGCAACGGCAGTGAAGCGCTCGAGCGCATACTCGGTGCTCACTACGATCTGGTGCTCATGGATATACAGATGCCAGTCATGGACGGTTTGAGCGCCACACGAAAGATCCGCGCGATGGCGGGTTTCGATTCGTTGCCGATCATTGCCATGACGGCTCATGCGATGGCGGGAGATCGGGACGCGAGCCGCGCGGCGGGGATGAATGACCACATTACGAAGCCGATCGATTCTGCCGGGTTGATGCATGTGTTGCTTAGCTGGATCGGACCGCTCACCCCGAAGCGCACGGTAACCATCCCGGATACTGGCCACCCGGCGCATTCTGCTGAACATCGCCCGCGAGTGCAGTTACCACGGCTCGCGGGCGTCGACTGGCAACTCGCGTTACAGCGTACCAATCGCAACCCAGCGTTGCTGTACAAGCTTGTGCAAAATTTCCGTGCGGATTATGCCCAGTCTGCGCAGGCGCTTCTGGATGCCGCACAGAACGGTGGCGATCTGAAAACGATCGAGCACATCGCACATGGGCTGAAATCATCCTCGGCGTATCTTGGCGCGGGAAACCTGTCATGGCTTGCACGCGAGGTCGAGAAGGCGGTGCGTCGCGGTGCAGGCGATGAGGCGCTGGCGCTGGTTCCCGATCTCGCCGGGACGCTGGCGGCCGTCGTTGAGGGCCTCGGGCAACTGGATATCCCGGCAGCTCCATCCGGCGACATGCCGGATCCCGCCAGGCTCGCGTCGCTCATGAACAGGCTGGCCGCTCTGCTGCGGGCGGATGACGCCCGTTCGGAGGAAGCCCTGGCCGACTTGCAGGCGGCTATGGGAACGACGTTTCCAGGCAGTGAGTTTGCGTCACTCAGGAGTGCAGTGGCCGACATCGAATATGGAGCGGCTCTGAAGCAACTCGAAGCGCTGGCTGTATCGGCGGGAATCCAACTGGGAGTATCGCTTGACCAAGAGTGACACGCAAAAGATTCTGGTGGTGGATGATGCGGCCATCAACCGTCAAGTCCTGGCTGAACTGTTAAAGGCCGACCACACGGTCATCCTCGCAAAGAACGGCGAACAGGCGCTGGCACTCGCGGCCCAGCACCAGCCCGACCTGATGCTGCTGGATGTCGTGATGCCCGAGATCAATGGCTACGACGTCCTGCGCCAATTGAAGTCCGACCCGCGAACCGCGGCGATCGCAGTGATCTTCATCACCGGACTGGATACGCCGGAGGACGAGGAGCATGGGCTGATGCTGGGTGCCTCCGACTACATTACGAAGCCGTTCAATCTCGCCGTAGTGCGCGCCCGGGTGCGGTGCCATCTGCAACTCGCGAGGCAGCGCCGCATGCTGGAAACGCTGGCTAACATCGACGGACTCACCGAGATCGCCAACCGTCGTCACTTCGACGACCGTTACGCGACCGAATGGGCCCGTGCAGTGCGTGATGGTCACTCATTGTCGGTGGCGATTCTCGATATTGACTTCTTCAAGGACTACAACGACCGGGCGGGACACGCGATGGGTGACAGGGTCCTGCAAGCCGTTGCGTCGGTATTGGCTGGCGGACTGCAACGCTCGACGGACCTCGTGGCCCGCTACGGTGGCGAGGAGTTTGTCTTGCTGATGCCGGGCACGGATGCGAAAGGCGCCGTGCAGTTAACCAATCATCTGCGCGAGGCGGTGAACAAGCTAGCCATGCCACATTCCGACGCGGCGGATACGGCTCACGTGGCTGTCAGTATCGGCGGCGCTACGCTGCAACCGGATTCAGGCGAACCCGCGGCCGACCTTCTGAAGGCGGCTGACGATCATCTGTACCGTGCAAAGAGAGAGGGGCGCAACCAGGTGGTCTGGCGCGCAAACAGTGTGACCGTGTAGGGCTCGTTTGCCCCGTCCACATGGCTCTTTGCGAGTGAGCAAGGCATCGGCAGGGAATCGGCGCGCACCCTGCAACGACTAGAACCAGAAACCTTTCGCGGTCAATTCATACTCAGGTATGAACTGATTGTCCAAAAGCATCTGAGACGCTACGCGGTCGTGGAATACCGGATCCCGATAATGTCGTTTAAGCTGCGCTTCAATTGAAATAATATTCGCCGCTTGAAAGACTGAGTCGATCCGTAAAGCGCGGTAAGCGTAAACATCTCGTTGGCCACGATCAGGGGAGTGAGCTGTGGTGAGGTCGAATTCGCAAAGGTCGTTGTATGCGGGCGCACCGGGCCGGTGTGAAAACCCGTGGGCACACATGGTACGCGGTCTGCTTTCGTCGCCATCCTCCCGGACGAGCGCCCCCGTTCGCCCTCAACGCAATGCGTGCATCCGGGACGATGACGCATTCCGGCGCTGCACGGTCAAAGTGGAGGAGCGCTTGCCCAACGCCGCCTTCGCGTTGTCGTGGACCGACCCAACGCGCTGTAGCTACCGCGAGCAGGTTTGGAAACGTGCGACCGCAAGGCGAGCCGGCGTTTGCGTGCTATCCGGTCAGGCCATTAAACGGGGCGATGCGGTATTTCGCCCTCAGGCTCACCGGTTCAAAATTCCTCTAAACTCCGGCGCAATGATTCTTGCCGTTTCGCTTGAAATGTGGGGCGGCAGCCAGGCCGATCCCGAATAGTGAAATAACGCGTCGTCAATCCATCCGGAAACATTGCCTGAAATTCATTATTTGGGATTTCAGACATTCGATGTTACTGTCGATCCGATCCACGCGACAAGCCGCGTGGAGTCGCCTATGCTTCAGCAAGGGAGTGGTATCCTTAATGGCTTGAATTCGCACAACATTATCAGCGTAGAAAAAATTGTAGATGATCAACACCGAGACAGCCCAGTCAACTCATTGCGACACGCATAGCATCGCGGGAATCGTCTATGTCGTGGACGATGACGAGTCGGTGCGCAGTGCCCTGGTGAGTCTGCTGCACTCGATTGACCTGGAAGCCGAGGCATTCCATTCGGCCGAGGATTTTCTCGCGGCGCCCAAAGGCCAGGGCCCTGCGTGTGTCGTGCTGGACGTGCGCCTGCGTGGTCAAAGCGGCCTGGCGCTGCAAAAATCGCTATTGACGATGGACCGTGTACCCATGCCCGTGATTTTCATGACGGGTTATGGTGACATTGCGATGACAGTCGAGGCAATGAAGGCGGGCGCCATCGATTTCCTCACCAAGCCGTTTCGCGACCAGGACATGATCGATGCGGTTGTCGCCGCTTTGCGGCGCGATGCAAAGCGCCTTGAGGTGAGTAGTTCGCTCGTCGAGACGCGCGAGCGATGGAACGCGCTGACGCCTCGCGAGCGCGAAGTCCTGTCCAACGTGGCGGCGGGGCTGATGAACAAGCAGATCGCTGCAAGAATGTGCATTGCCGAAGTCACCGTCAAGATCCACCGCGGACAGGCCATGCGCAAAATGAACGTGCGAACCGTCGCCGATCTGGTGCGAAACGTCGTCGCGCTCGGCATCGACTCCCCTGCGCGTTAGCGCCGCGCCGTCAATCCTCCGCCTTGATCCCGCACCGGCTGTTTCAAATCGGTGCGCGTGCAACCAGATGTCGTGGATTCATGAAACGCCCGTACTATTGTGACGGGCGTTCCTGCATGGGATAATTCCCTCATTTCCCTGGTTCAATCGATTGATCCACCTGAACGCAGGTCCTGGTGAATAACTTCGTCGCCTGCTCAAAAATATCAAAACAATGATGGGATTGGCAATTGATCTCGGCATCATGCTGGACGGGCTATTCACCATCGCCTGGACGGCCCATCCCGACGGTCGCGTCGATTTTGTGAACCGCAAGTGGTCCGAATACACGGGTCTCGATATCGAGGCGTCATCTGGCTGGCTATGGCGCGAGGCGGTTAGCGGCGAAGACCTGCCGCAAGTGCTCGAGCAGCACGACGCCATTCTGGCTTCCGGGCAAGCTGGAGAAATAGCGGCGCGTTTGCGGCGCTTCGATGGTCGGCAGCGCTGGTTCGCCATGCAATTCAGCCCGATCCGCGATCCTGAAGGTCAGATCGTGCGCTGGTGCGTCATGTGCAACGACATCGACGATTTACGGCAGGCGCAGGAGGCACTGAAACGCCGCGAGATCGACCTGCAATTGATCGTCGAAAGCATTCCTGTGCGCGTCACCGTCACGTCGCCAGCGGGCGAGGTCGAAGGCCAGAATCAGCTCACGCTGGACTATTTCGGCAAGTCGTTCGAGGAGCTCAAAGCGTGGCGAGGCGACGAAGTCGTGCATCCGGAGGATCTGGAAGCCGCGGTTGGGTCGCTGGAAGCGTCGCTTGCCAGCGGTACTTCGTACAACGTGGAAAGCCGTCATCGGCGTGCCGACGGCGTCTATCGCTGGACCAACGTGCGTGGATTTCCGCTGCGTGACCGCGACGGCAGCATTTTGCGCTGGTTCCTTCTTTCCATCGATATCGAAGACAGAAAGCGCGCGGAAATCACGCTCGCGGCAAGCGAGCGTCATCTCAACGAGACCATTAGCGCGCTGCCCGCACTGATCTGGTCGGCGCGTCCGGACGGGACCGGCGAATTCTATAATCGCTACTACCTCGAATATCTCGGGCGCACACTTGAACAGGTGCGCGATCTTGAATGGACCAAGGCGGTTCATCCGGATGATCTGCCGGGCCTGATAGCCGAGTGGACCGCCATCATGGCGAGCCGCATGCCGGGCGCCGCAGAGGCGCGCATGCAGCGCTACGACGGCCAATACCGATGGTTTCTGTTTCGCACGAGCCCCTTGCGGGACCAGCAGGGAAACGTCATCAAATGGTTTGGCGTGAATATCGATATCGACGACCGCAAGCGTGCAGAAGAAGAGTTGCGGCGCAGCGAAGCTTTTCTCGCCGAAGGTCAGGCGCTCGCCAGGATGGGCAACTTCTCCTGGCATGTCGATTCGAACGAGATCGCGTGGTCCGAGCAGCTTTATCACATATTCGGCATTGAGCCGGGCACAAGCATGACGCTGGAGCGCATCGTTGCCCGCTGCCATCCGGACGATTTGCGTTTCATTACGCAATTCATCGAGCAGGGACGACGCGGCGACGCCGATATCGAATGCCAGCACCGGATCGTGATGCCGGATCAGTCGATCAAACACCTTCACCTGATCGCGCATCGCGCAACCGACAAGCCCCACAGCTATGAATATATCGGCACGACGCTCGATATCAGCCAGCGACGCAGTTCGGAAGAGGCGCTCGACAAGGCGCGCTCGGAGCTTTTGCACGTTTCGAGGGTGATGAGCCTGGGCGCGTTGACGGCATCGATTGCGCACGAGGTCAATCAGCCGCTGGCGGGGATCGTGACCAATGCGAGCACGTGTCTGCGTCTGTTGGCAGCCACCCCGCCGAATATCGAAAGCGCACAGGAAACCGCCCGGCGCACGATCCGCGATGGCCACCGGGCCGCCGATGTGATTGCGCGGCTGCGCGCGCTGTTTAGCAAGCGCAGCGCGACGATCGAGGCCGTCGATCTGGGGCACACCGCCCGCGAAGTCATCGCCCTGATGCAGAACGATCTGGATCGGACCCGCGTCATCCTGCGCACGGACTTCGCCGACGATGTGCCGCTTGCCGGCTGCGATCGTGTGCAGGTGCAGCAGGTCATCATGAACCTGCTACGCAATGCGGCGGATGCCATGAGCGACCTGCACGACCAGCCTCGGCTCATGTGGGTCAAGACCGAAGCCGACCAGGACGGCATGGTGCGTTTGACCGTGCGGGATTCGGGTATCGGCTTCGATCCCCAGGACGCGGAACGTATGTTCGACGCGTTTTACACCACCAAAGAGGACGGCATGGGCGTGGGTCTTGCGATCAGCCGCTCCATCATCGAAAGCCAACGCGGGCGTCTTTGGGCGGAATTGCCGATGGACGGCCACGGCGCGATCTTTGCATTTTCCCTTCCGGCCTGCACGCCCGGGCTTATGCCGTAACACACGGCCCCCGGGTGTACACATACTTCCGTATGGTGGACGCGCCCGGTGGAATCAGGCATCGTAGGGCGTTTGATCCAGGGTCACACGGCGCGCATGCGTATTCGCGCCACCTGTCTCAGGCAGTCTCCGCGGGGCAAAGATGCTGGTAACGTTGGTTGATGATGACGAGGCAGTGCGGGAGTCGCTTCCCGACCTGGTTAGTGTGTTCGGATATGCGGTGAACGTGTTCCTTTGCGCGGAGGCGTTCCTTGCGTCTGCAACGGTCGATCAAACCGATTGTCTGATTCTCGACCTCAACATGCCAGGCATGGGGGGCCTAGGGCTGTTTCGCGAGTTGAAGCGGCTTGAGAAAAACTTGCCGATTATCTTCATCACCGCCCACCAGGACGAAGCGTTGCGCGAGCGCCTGCTCGAGCAGGGGGCAATCGACTGTCTGTTCAAGCCTTTCAGTGATACCGCACTTCTCGCGGCGCTCAAGGTTGCGCTGGGCGAAGACTGAAGGTCATTGCTCTGTTGAGCATTCCGGTATCCAGCGCCTATTCAGCGCCTATACCTGCGTATAGGGTGGTTACCCCATCGCCGTATGGCGCGCGGCGCGTACGCAATGTTACGCTGACGCCGTTTCTTATAGGCTTCGATTCAAAGTAAATTGGTGAATCGCGAGAATTATTATTCTGGATTACGAATTATAGGCCTCCAATGCGTTTGCCGACGCCATGCTCCAATTCAGCACCTTTAAACCGGAGACGAAGACGGATGATGTTCCATCGCTTTAGCGCCCGACTGCTTGCATCCACCGCGATGCTCGTGGCCGGCGCGAATCATATCGCGCTCGCCGCGGATGCCACGCCTGCCGCATCGCCCATTTACGGCGTGACGATTCCCCAGGGCTACCGTGAATGGCAGATGATCACGCCAGCGGCAGAAGCCGCGCCGCTTGACGAACTGCGCGTGGTGTTGGGCAATCCGCTTGCGATCAAGGCGATCAAAAGCGCTACGCAGCCGTTCCCGGACGGCACCATCCTGGTCAAGCTGGCCTACAAGAAGAAGCAGTCGGACGACTTCGCGCCTGCAACGGTGCCAGGCGCACCCACCACGGTTCAGATCATGGTGAAGGACTCGCGCAAGTATGCATCGACCGGCGGTTGGGGTTTCGGGCGCTTTATCAACGGCGTGCCCGCCGATCTGGCACAGCATCAAACATGTTTTGCGTGTCACGCCGCGCGCGTCAAGGATCGCGATTACGTTTTCTCGCGATACGCGCCTTAAGGCGGAAATCCGCGCATCAGTCCGATAGCGCGGAAATGCCCTGAAGCCGGCGTTTCAATGTGCGCCGGTTCGCACGGGCAGACTCGTCACACCGCGCAGATTGTTACGGCGATGCCAAACCAGCGAGTCAAGATCGACTGGGCGAATCCTGGGGAAGCGGGCCAGCAGGCTCCTGATAGCGATCTCCATTTCAAGCCTGGCGAGCCGTGCGCCGAGGCAATGATGAATACCGGCTCCAAACGCCAGCGATGGCGCACTCGTCTCCCGCGTGATGTCCAGCGTATCGGGTTGGGTGAAGATGGCCGGATCGCGATTCGCCGCGCCGATCAGCATGAAGACGACCGAACCGCGCGCGAGCGTCACATCCGCCACCGACAAATCTTCGAACGCGGTACGCACCAGCATTTGCACCGCGCCGTCATAGCGCATGCACTCGGCGATCGCGCGCGGCAATTGCGTCGGATCTTGCTGTAACGCCTCCATTTGCTGCGGATGGCGAAAGAGCGCGATCATCGCATTGCCAATCATATTCGACGTTGTTTCGTGGCCGGCAATGAACAGCAGGACCGCATTCGATACGACCTCTTCGTCAGTCAATCGCGAGCCTTCGTCTTCCACGCCCAGCATCGCGGAAATCAGATCGTCGCCCGGCTGTGCGCGACGCTGCTCGACCATGTCCTGAAAGTAGCGTTCGAGCGTGAGTGCCGCTTCGTCGGCGGCATGCAGGGCGTTTGCATCGAGCGGCGCAAGATCGAATGCCGCGACGAGCTGGCTGGCCGCCGTGCCCAATACCGTGGCTTGCGCAACAGGGATGTCGAGCAGGCGGCAGATGATTTGAACGGGCAGCGGGTGGGCATAGTCGATCACCAGATCGAATTCGGCGCTCGCGCCTGCGCGTTCAAGCAGTTCGTGACTTGTCGACTCGACAATCGCAGTCAGTTTTTCGATCGCCCGCGCATTGAATGTCTTCATCAAAAGCGCGCGTAAGCGTGTGTGCGAAGGGGGATTCATCATCAGCAGCGTGCGGTTCAACGACTGGAATACGGGCTGCGCCGTCGCCTGCTCGCCATAGCGCGCGGTCACGCTCTGTAGATAGGTCTTACCCATGCGCGAATCGCGCAGCAGCGCATCGACGACCGAGAAACGCCCGGTTACGAAGGCATTGGGGGCTACGGGCAATAGCGGTCCTGCATCGCGAATCTTTTGATACAGAGGATAGGGATCGGCGAAGAAGGCGGGCGACGAGAAGTCGGAGAATTGCATGATGACGATGGGGTATCAGACGTGGAGTGAAAGAAGTGAAACACGCGAGATCATAGGTTTATTCCTCGAACTTCAGGGCAACCAGAAAAAAGGCCGCTGGCGGCAAAATGCCTGGCCGTCAATTGACGCCGGGGGCGTCTGGCGCACCAGCATCATGCACGTCGTGGTGGACCGTGACGGCAATCGACAGCACATAGCCTTCGCTGCGCAGCGTCTTGATATAGCGTGCCGCGCGTGCCGTGTCGTTGAGCTTCTGCCTGAGTCGGCTCACCAGCAGATCGATCGAACGATCGAACGAATCGGCATTGCGACCCTGCGTGAGGTTCAGTAACTGGTCGCGCGTCAACACGCGTTGCGCGTGGTCGAGAAATACCCGCAACAGGCGATATTCGGCGGCGCTTAGCGTCACGACGGTGTCGTCGGATTCAAGCAGATGGCGCGCGGTGGTGTCAAGACGCCAGTCGCCGAAGCTGAGCACGCGCGCTTCGTCCGCAGGCTGAAGGGCAGGCGGCAGCATGCGCGTGCGGCGCAGCACCGCCCGTATGCGGGCGAGGAGTTCGCGCGCCTGGAAGGGCTTGGCCATATAGTCGTCCGCGCCCATTTCCAGCCCGATGATCCGGTCGGTGACGTCGCCGCGTCCCGTCAACATGAGAACGGGCACCGATCGATGGCGACTTTCGCGTAACGCACGGTAGAGCGTCAGGCCGTCTTCGCCTGGCAATATGAGGTCGAGCAGAATCAGGTCGGGCGTCCGCTGGCCCAGACGTTGGTGCATTTCCCGTCCATTGGACGCGCTCGAAACCTCCATGCCGTTTCGTTCGAGATAGGTGGTGATCAGTTCGCGTATGCCGCGGTCGTCGTCGACAACCAGGATGTAGTCGATTTTTTCCATGATGGTCATAAGCGGTGCCGCGGCGCATGGTGGCCGCTTGCAGCAGGCTAACCGGCTCGTGGAAATCGAGCTATTCCATGATCGATTGTGGCGGGCGATGACAAAGGATAGGCGCACTCATACTTTGGTATGGGTGCGAGGGGAATATAGGGTGAGCGCGTGCAAAAAATATAAATCAATCTGCGCGCAATGACCATACTCTTCGCGGCTTACGAAACATTACATTGGCGACACATACTAGATACATGGCCTGTTTTAAATGAGAGGCGACTTGTCACGCTCTCTCACCAAACAGGATGCTATCTATGCCCGAGAATACTTTTTCGCCGATGCGACGGACGCTTCTGGCTGCTTCGGCCGCGGCCGGTGCGCTCGCATTCTTTCCCAAGGCAATGTATGCCGCGACGGAAAACGCCAATATCCGCCCTTTCAAGGCGGATATTCCGGAATCGGCCTTGGTCGATTTGCGCCGGCGGCTCGCCAATACGCGCTGGCCCGCAAAGGAAACCGTGGCCGACGAATCACAGGGCGTTCGCCTTGCGCGCATGCAGCAGCTCGTCCAGTACTGGGGCACCGAATATGACTGGCGCAAGGGGGAAGCCAAACTCAATGGCTTTCCCATGTTCGTGACGGAAATCGACGGGCTGGACATTCAGTTCATCCATGTGCGGTCGCGTCATGAGAAAGCGTTGCCGATGATCATGACGCACGGCTGGCCTGGCTCGATCTTCGAACTGATCAAGGTCATCCGGCCTTTGACCGATCCCACGGCCTTCGGCGGTAGCGCCGACGACGCTTTCCATGTGGTCGTGCCGTCCTTGCCGGGCTTTGGCTTTTCGGGCAAGCCGACGACGCCGGGCTGGGGTTCCGATCACATCGCGCGCGCATGGGGCCAATTGATGTCGCGGCTCGGCTACGAGCGCTTCGTTTCTCAGGGCGGCGATTGCGGCTCGGTCGTTTCGCACCGTATGGCCATGCAGCATGTAAAAGGCTTGATCGGAATCCACGTCAATATGCCGGCGACCGTCCCTCCCGATATCGCGCGTTCGCTTGCGTTGGGCGAACCCGCTCCCGCAGGGCTTTCGCCGGACGAGAAGCACGCGTATGAAAAACTGAATGTTTTCTATCGCGACAACTGCGGTTATTCGGCGATGATGGTGACGCGACCCCAGACGGTGGGTTACGCGCTCGCCGATTCGCCCGTTGGTCAGGCGGCGTGGATGTACGACAAGATTTCGCAGTGGACGTATAGCGGCGGCATTCCCGAGCGTTCGTTGACGCGCGATGAAATCCTCGACGATATTTCGCTGTATTGGCTGACCAATAGTGCGACCTCGTCGGCCCAGATTTACTGGGAGGATCATTCGAATAATTTCAATGCGGTGGATATTTCGCTGCCGACTGCCATTACCGTGTTTCCGGGCGAAATTTATCAGGCACCCCGCAGTTGGGCCGAGCGCAGTTATCACAATCTGGTCTATTTCAACACGGTGGATAAAGGCGGCCATTTTGCGGCGTGGGAGGAACCGCAGCTTTTCGCGCAGGAGGTACGCGCGGGATTCCGGCCCATGCGAAAACTGGCTTAGTGCTTGTTTAGTGTTTGTTAGACGCGGTAGACCCACGTAGACCCGAACCTATACGTTCATATACTGGTGGGCACGTACAACGTGCCCTATTCTGACGCTGCCGGGCAGGGCGTCGCGTGCCCCTCCCGTACCAATCGAACAGTACAGGAGAACCGATATGAACGTGCACGCAATCGACGCCGCTCAACCGTACGATGCTCGCGTGGGCGCGTGTTCGCGTCTGTCCTTCGACGCATCGTCGCGGGCCTTGTGGGTCCTGCTCGCGCTTGCGTGTGTCTATGCCTCTTATGCGGCGCAGACCATCAGTGGGTCTGTGCTCGCGCGCGAGGCGCTGCCACTGATCTTGCCTGCCTTGCTGGCCACTGCGCTGGCCGCGCTCAAGGTTGTGGAATTGCATGCGCATCTTCGGCGCATGGTGGCGGCGCTCGCGCGCAACCTGGGCGACGAGGCGCAAGCCGTCCTGCCCGATTCGATTGGACCCGAGGCCATTGGCCGTCTCGCGCACGCGATCAACGCTTGCGCGCGCCATCGCGCCCGACGCCAGGCCGAATTGCTCCATGTGCTTGCTGCGTATGCTCACGATCTGCGCACGCCGCTTACACGAATGAACATGCGCAATGAACTCGTGGAAGACCCGGCGTTGCGCAATGCACTGGCCCGCGACCTTGCTGAAATGGCCGAACTGGTCGAGGGGAGTCTTTCGTGCGCGCGAATGCAATGCAGCGCCCAGGAGCCCCTGCGGGCTGTCGATGCGGATGGCCTGCTCGATGCGCTGATTGCCGATTATCGTGACGCGGGCTGCCTCGTCAAACTCGAGGGGCAGGTCGGGCGCACCGTGATGACGTGTCCGCATGCATTGCGCCGCGTGCTGGTGAATCTCATCGACAATGCGTTGCGCTATGGCGAGGATGTTTGCCTTGGCGTGAGCGTGGACGCCCAGCGACTCGTGCTGGCGGTGCTGGACGCCGGGCCTGGCATCGCTCCCGCGCGCCTCGAAACGGTATTCACCGCGTGGTATCGCGCGCCAGAAACGGCGAGCGCGGCGTCGGGCTGCGGACTGGGTCTTGCGATTGCGCAACGCCTCACCCAGATCATGGGCGGCGAACTCGAACTCACCAATCGCGACACCGGCGGACTGGAAGCGCGCCTCACCTTGCCGTTGCTGGCCGCGTGAGCCTGGCGCGGACAAACGCAAAACTAGTCCGATGCGAGGGTGACGGTCACGATCGTCGAGCCGCGCAGGCGCTCGGCCAGATCAACGTGTGCGGGGCGCTCGCTCCACCACGCTGGGCGTTTTGCGCGCGCCCGGTGGCCAAGCACGATCAGGTCGGGATTGAATGATTGCGCATGACGTGTGACGACTTCGGCGATGCGGCCGAATTTGACATACCCATTGGCCGCGATGCCGATGTCCGCCAACTGGCTGACTGCATCGTTTAGCGCATTGCGCGCATGTTCCTCGATATGCGTGAAGGCGACATCGGAAAGCAGGCCGCCACACTGCGCGTTGGCGCTTTCCGTATCGACGATGGCGACGACATCGACGGGGGCGGACAACGCGAGCGAAAGCTGCGAGCAGCGCTCCAGCGCCGCGCGGGCCTCGCGGGTGCCGTCATAAACGAGAAGCATGCGGGAAAAGGCAGACATGGTGTATCGATAGCGTTACGGCGCCGTCTCGGGCGCCTGGATGAAGGATGCGCTATCAGAACAACTGGTCAGGCCAATCTATTCCCTGCCTTCGTCGATCAACCGGATTGCGTCGAGGGTTCGGCGATCTGTTTGCCGATTTCAAGCAACTGCTTGTCGTCCAGTGCGCCGATCAATGCATAGCTGAGCGTGGCGCGACGCCATGTCAAAACGTTCATGCTTTCCACGCGCTGCTGAGTCATCGTCGTGTCCGGCATGTCATCCTTCATGACGCACAAGGCAACGGGCAAGCCCGCTTTCGGCAGATAGACGATCTGCACGAGCGGCTTGCCGTGAAAGCGCAGACGTTGAATGCGCTTGAACGTGAGCCCCGCGCGACGCAGGTCGGGTATATGGATCGATACGCGATCGTCGTCATGAATCTGTGCGACGACTTGCGAGGCGATGGCTGGCGTGGTCGCATCGAAAGCGACCGTATCGCGCGTGTACAACTGCTGATAAGTCACGGCCGCCGCTACCCAGGGTGAAACGCTCGCCGTCATGGCGTGTTGCGACCCGGAGCGTGCAATCGCTGTGTCGTGCGTCCGATCCGTTGCGAGGCGCAACACGAATGCGCAAGTCAGCGCTCCCGCCGTAAATGTCATGGCGAGACCCGGCAAGGCCAGTCGCGATGGAAAGCGAAAGCGCGCGATAAAACGCGAAAACCACTTAAATGGCGGGGCGGAATGAAGATCGCCGCCGATGGGTGGGGGCGTGGTCGAATACGCGCTGCCCAGACGAGTGAGTTCGAGCGCGAGCCGCTGCGGAACCGGCGGTAACTTCTGATGCCTGAAAGCGTGCTGATAATCGAGCGCCGACGCGGCATATAGCGCGACGCGCTGCGCGATTTCGGGCGATACGCTGATCGACTGCTCCACCTCGCTGCGTTCGCGTGGCGTGAGTTCGCCGTCGACATAAGCCATGAGCAGGATGTCATCCATCGTCATGCGCCAATTTCCTTGCGGTTCGCCGCGCTTTTCGCGCGTCCTGCTTCTTTGGGTTCGCTGAACCGGGCGCCGATGGCCTGGCGTGCCCGGGAAAGCCGGCTCATGATCGTGCCGACCGGAACGTCAAGCGCTTTGGCGGCTTCGCTGTAGCTCAATCCTTCCACCGCCACGAGCAGCATGACGACGCGCTGTGCCTCGGGCAATTGCTGAACGGCGCGGATGATCTGGCCATTCATTGCCTGTTCTTCCGGCGTATTCGCGGCCGGATCCGGCACCGTCTCCAGCAAGCCTTCGTCCCATTCCATGCCCGAACGATTACGCACGCCGCGCGCGCGAACTTCGTTGAGCCAGGTGGATTGTACGATGGAGAACATCCAGCTAAGCGGCGCTGTGCCGGGTTGAAGCTGGTGCGCACGCTCCAATGCCCGCACGCAGGCGCGCTGCACGAGATCTTCGGCATCGTGCTGATCGCCCGAAAGGCGCAGAGCGAATGCCCACAGACGCGGAAGCATGGACGGCAGCAGCGCGGACAGTTCGGCGGCCGTCATCGTCCTGATTGAGTTCATGTGTCGACGATAGGGTTGAGCGGCGAAATCGTCGCCTTGACCAGAACACCCGTTGGGTGAGGGAAATTCCATCCGCGTGGCGGACTCATCAATTAAAGCTGTGGAAGGTATCTGCGATATGTCTGGTCTGACGTTTATTGAAAACGTTTGTATCCAGGCGGGAAACCCGATACATGGCGACACAAATGTTTGCGCATCACGATCGACGCGCAGGATGGAATGCAGCGCGGGGCATGAGTGTTCTGGGTGATGTGGCGATGATGTTTGGCGCTTTCATCCTTTTATGGGCACACAATGCAGATGCGAAATCAACAAGCCGATACCCAATCGATCCGCAATCTCGGGGCGACGGAACAACTGTTCTGGCTGATCGATCGAAACCGTCCGATTCATTTCGCGCTCGTCGCGCAGATCGACCGGGTTTTCGCACCGCGAGCGTGGGACGCCGCATTGAGCGCGGTGCAGCAGCGCCATCCCTTGCTCCGCGCGCGTATCCTGGCCAACGCCGATGGCGCTGTCGCGTTCTATCACGATGCCGATGCACGGATTCCTCTGCGGCTGGTGGACGACGCGCAGGGGTCGCTGTGGCAGTCGGAGGTGCGCAGGGAAATGGCCACGCCCGTCGGCGGATCGTCCGCACCGCTTGTGCGCGCAACGGTCTTGCAGGGTGAGGGCATATCGACGATCGTCCTCACGGCGCATCACGCGCTGCTCGACGGCATGGGGGGCGCGTATGTGATGGAGGATCTGCTGCGCGCGCTATCGGGCAACGCGCTGGAACGCTTGCCCCTCGTTCAGCCGCTCGAGAACCTGCTAGGCGCGCAGATGAAGACGGCAACGGTATCCGGGGAGATGTCGCCTGCGCCCGAGCCCAAGGCATTCCGCGCAGCGCAGGGCGCGCGCGCGGAAGTCGCCACGCTGGCGCTCGGCGCGCAACTGACCCAGGCGGTGATCGAACGCTCGCGCAAGGAGCGAACGACGGTACACGGCGCCATCGCCGCGGCGGTACATGAAGCGGGGCGGCGTCTGTCGCAGGCCTGGTGCGCGCGGCCCATCCGCACGGTGACGCCAATCGATCTGCGCAAGACCGTTGACGGCGTGGGCAAAGCCAATGGTGTCTATATTGCGCAGACCATCACGATCGACGACCGCGAACGCGGCGCGCCGTTCTGGCATGCGGCGCGCGACGTCAAGGCGTTGATTGCGCCCGCGCAGACGGGCGAATCGGTTGCGCGAGAAACCAAAGCGCTCGACGCCTTCATGGCTTCGAATCCATCCGTCGACGATGCCGCCGGTTTCCTTTCGCACATGCTGGCATTCGACGTGCTGCTGTCGAATCTGGGCAGCGAGCCGATTGCTGCCTCGACTTATGAGGGTTTCGCGTTGAAGGCGCTGTGGGGGCCGTTCGTCAGTTCCGGCTTCGCGGACGATCAGGTGATCGGCGTGTGCACGCTTGGCGGCGTAATGCGGCTCGCCCATACGAGCTATGACGCCATGCCGGGATTGCTCGAAGAAGTGCGTGCGGTATTGAGCGAAGCGGTCGCCGCCTGAAGCGGCGCACGCCGACTACCATGACACTCGCAGGATCAGGGCGCTGCGTAAAGCGTCAGCTTCGTCTGGACCGACTGGACGCCCGCTACTTTCGACGCGGCATCCTGAGCGATCTGGTCCTGCGATTCGTCGAGAATCGTGCCCGCCAGAATGATCTTGCCGGTACGCTTGTTGGCGAACACGGCGATATCCGTGTCGTTCAGATCCTTGTTCTTGTAGAGGGCGTCGCGCACCTGCTTTGCCAGTGCATGGTTGGCGGCGCGGTCGGCACGCATCTCGGCGCGCAGTTGAGCCTTGGTCGGGGCGACGGTGTCGCCGGCCGTTGCGGTCGCGGGGGCGGCGCTCTGTGCGAGGGCGGCCGTCGAAAGCAGTACGGCGAGTGCGCCCGTCAGTACCTGATAGCGAAGCGTCATGAAATCACCTGTTGACTTGAGGGATGAACGAGAGGTTGTCAAAGCGGGTCTTGCCCGCCAGGAAGCATAGACCGCTGCGTGTGCTCTCTCCATCAGACCTTGGGTGGTTGGCCCTATACCAAAGTCAACGGTGCGCTATACGTGGGGATATTGATGCGGTGTGCTATCTACTGTGCGAGCGCGGCGGCAATCGTGACCTCGAGATCGCTGCCTCTGACCGGTTTGATCAGGAAGGCGCACGCGCCGTTCTCCAGTGCTTGACGCTGGAGTTCCGGCATGGGATAGGCGGTGATGAAGATCGTGGGGATGCGGATATCCGCGTCGATCATGTGCAGGAACATCTCGACGCCGGTCATGGCAGGCATCTGCACGTCCGAAATGATGCAGTGTGGCGGTACGCTAACGGTGTTCAGCGCGGCCAGCACATCCACGCCGGATGCGAATGTCACGACGTCGTAATCGAGTGAACGCAGAAAGCTGGAAAGGCTGCAACGTACCGAAGGGTCGTCGTCAACCACCCAGAATACCCGTGGCGTACACAATGATTTTCTCCCTTGGATTGCTGGGGCGCGCCACGATAAGGCGATTCACCGTGGCCGGCGGCGCTGACGCGGCGCGTGTACGCGGCTTCAGCTTACAGGAGTCGCGCGGCCGCTAGAACTATACGGAGGTATAGATAGGGTTTGCCGGTATCCCCAGGTAACATGCGGATAATATGCGGCGTAATTATCGGTAAGGTTGAAGGCGCCAGGCCCACGGCTCGTCGCGCAGCAAGAGCGGCTTGCAAAATGGTTGCAAATATCACGCCTGGCAGGTGCGGGGCATTCCATTGTACTGACGCATGAAATCAGATACCGGAGGAACGCGGCATGCACCCTGACGACCGCGATCGTGAATCAGGACGCCATGCGGCGAATCGCGGCGTAAAGGGATCAGGGTCGCCATACGGTTTCGAGGCAATGCGCGCGGTGAACCGGATCTGCGTGGAGCCTGGCGGATCAAAAGTCTTTGTCGTCGACGATGACGAAACGCTTCAGGAAGCGCTCAAGAGTTTGCTTGAATCGGCGGGATTTCTTGTCGAGACATATGCCACGACGGCGCAGTTTTGTGAGCGTGCGCGAGTCGATATTCCGAGTTGCCTGATACTCGATGTGCGCCTGAAGGGCGAGAGCGGGCTGGAGTTTCAGAAGTGGGCCGCAACCAGCGATATTGGCATGCCGATCATATTCATGAGCGGATACGCCGATATCGAAATGTCGGTGCGCGCCATGAAGGCGGGCGCCGTGAATTTTCTGGCCAAACCGTTTCGCGATCAGGACATGATCGAGTCGGTAAGCGAGGCATTGAGCCGCGATGCCGTGCGGCTCGCGAAATACCGGCAGGCGCACGAGCTAAGAGAGCAGTTCGCCATGCTGACGCCGCGTGAGCGCGATATCGCCCTGCTGGTTGCCGCCGGTTATATGAACAAGGCGGCGGCGAGCGAACTGGAACTCAGCGAAATGACCGTGAAGATTTACCGCGCGCGCGCCATGAAGAAACTCGCGGCGCGCACGACTGCGGAACTGGTGAGAAAGATCCGGACGTTGCAGATCGATAGCGAGGATCGCGCCTGATCATGGGAACGCTAATGGAGAAGAGCGCAATGCAGGTTGCACCGGTGATCGAAGGCGGCGTTGTCTACGTCATCGACGATGACGAATCGATTTGCGAGGGCCTGTCCAGCCTGTTGCGTTCGTGCGGCTTCATGGCTCGCACCTTTACGCGCATCGACGACTTTCTGCGGGCGCCCAAGGACGACATGCCGGGTTGTCTGCTGCTGGATGTGCGCTTGCGGGGCGAGAGCGGCCTGAGTTTCCAGCAGAGTGCGAGCCGCTATGAAGTCGACCTGCCGATCGTCTTCATGACGGCGCATGGCGACATTGAAATGTCGGTGCGGGCCATGAAGGCCGGCGCCATCGATTTTCTGACCAAGCCGGTTCGCGAGCAACGCGTGATCGACGCCGTTTCGACCGCGCTCGGACGTCACGCTGCGTGGCGCGAGCGCGCCCGGGCGGAGGCGTCGCTGCGTGCCCGCTACAACCTGTTGACGTCGCGCGAACGCGAAGTCGTCTCGTATGTAGTGGAGGGGCTGCTGAACAAGCAGATTGCCGGCGAATTGAAGCTCAGCGAAATCACGGTAAAGATCCATCGTAGTTCGGCCATGCGCAAGCTCGAAGCGCAATCCGTCGCCGACCTCGTGCGCAAAATGGAAGTCATCGCCGGCACGCAATACGCGCGCAATTAAACACGCTGGAACGCGGACAGAATCGGGTCAAGGAGACGTATGGCAGTTGGAGCGGGGCGGCTTCCGAGCGCCTATATTCCCGGTTGGGAGGCGACGGGCGCCGCCGAGTTTCACGGGCGCATCGTCACGGCGCAGCTTGTCCAGCGCCAGGACGACACGGTGATGTATCGCGTTGTCACCGAGATGAGCGCGCAGGCCATTCTGGTGAGAGCGCCGTCCGAAGAGCGCGGCTCGCGCGAACTGCTTGCGTCGTTCGAAAACGAATATGGCCTGCGGGCGGCCATCGACTCGCAATGGGGGATACGGCCGCTCGGACTGTTTCGCTCGGGCAGCCAGTTTCTCCTCACGCTGCGGGATTGCGATGGAGCGCCGCTAGATGGCGAATGCGGCCCTGAGCGCGCGATGGGGCGCATGGGGCATTTTCTCTCGCTGGCCGCCTCGTTTGCCGCCGCGATCAAAGGCATGCACGCCTGCGGAATCGCGCATTACGATCTGCGCCCGGAGAATCTGTTCCTCGATCAGGCGCTGCGTGTCTCGATCACGGGGTTCGGCAGCGCCAGCCGTATCGGCGGCAATCGCGCGCGCGGCAGCGAGAGCGGCGTCGTGTCGTTATGCCAGCTTCCTTATCTCGCTCCTGAACGTACGAGCGCACTTGGTCAGCGCGACGATCCGCGCAGCGACCTGTATTCGCTGGGCGTGCTGCTGTATCAATTGCTCTGTGGACATCTGCCGTTCGAGGCGCAGGGGCGCGACGAGTGGATCTACTCGCATCTCGTCACCACGCCGCGGCCCTTGAGCCACACGGTGCCGGACATCCGACCCGAGATCGGCTTTGTCATCAACAAGCTGCTGGCCAAATTCGTCGACGACCGCTACCAGAGCGCCGCCGGCGTCGAGGCGGACCTTCAGCTTTGCGTTGAAGAAGTGGCCCAGGGTGCGCATGTCCGCGCGGCGCAATTCGGCCGTGCCGACCACCAGGCGCCCGCGCTGTTCCCCGTGCGGGCGTACGGACGACAGCGCGAACTCGAACAGCTCCACGGTGCGCTCGAGCGCGTGCGTAAAACGGGCGACGCCGTTGCGGTGATCGTCGAAGGCGAGCCCGGCGTCGGCAAGACGTTTCTCATCGAGGAATTCAGGCGCAATATCGGCACGGCGGGCGTGCACTTCACGCTGGGCAAATTCGATCAGTACAGCGACAACGCTCCCTATGCGGCCTTCGTTCAGGTGCTGCGCGGGCTCGTGCGGCCGCTTCTGGGCAAGTCCGGCCCGGAAATCGCGCTGTGGAAGCAGCGCTTTGAAGACGCTGTTGGCAAAAGCGGAGCGTTGATCGTCGGTCTGGTGCCGGAAATCGCGGCGGTGGTAGGCCAGCAACCCGAAGTCGAAACGCTGCCGCCTCAGGAAGCGACCAACCGCTTCATGATGATTCTGAAGCGCTTTCTGATGCTGTTTTCTGACCGGCAGCGCCCGCTTGTGCTCATGCTCGACGACGTGCAGTGGCTCGATACCGGCACGCTGGAAATCATCGACGGACTGGCTTCGGATAACGAAATCACCCATCTCCTGCTGGTGCTCGCGCATCGCAGTGTCGATCCTGGCCGCTCGCGGGTGGCGAGCGAGCGGCTCAACAGCATTCTGTTCGGGCGCAAGGCGACGGCGAGAATCGGTTTGTTGCCGCTCACGCTTGCCGACGTCGTGATCCTGATCGCGGAGGCGCTGGGCGCGCCGCCCGAAACCGTCACGCCGCTGGCATCGGTGATTTTCGAAAAAACGGCGGGCAATCCGTTCTTCACAATCGAATTCCTGCGCGAGTTGATGCAGGAGCGGCTTATCGTGGCGGCCGCGCCTGGCGAGGGCTGGACGTGGGATATCGACAGGATTCGCGAGAAGGGCTACACCGATAACGTCGTCGATCTGCTGACGCTGCGGCTCACGCGCCTGCATGATGCGACCAAACAGGTGTTGGCGCTGTTTGCGTGTGTTGGCGCAACGGCGCGCATCGGCGCGCTGTCCCGCGTGCTGGGCGCGGACACGCAGAAGGTGCAGGAAACGCTGCGCGAAGCCGAGCACGCGGGTCTCGTGTCGCGCAAGGGCGATGCTTACCGTTTTGCGCACGACCGCGTGCAGGAAGCGTCGTACGCGATGCTGGACGAAGCGGCGCGCGAGCGCGCGCATGCGCAGATTGGCGCGAGGCTGCTGGGCGCGATGCCCGAAGCGCCGACGACCGCCGAGGTGTTCGAAGTCGTCGGGCATTTGAACCGCTCGCAGCGCATTCTGTGCCGGGAAGATCTTGCGCGGCTGGTCGAACTCGATGTGGTGGCGGGCGATGCGGCGCGGGCGGCGGCCGCATGGGGTTCGGCGCGCGAGTATCTGACTCACGCGCAAAAGCTGATCGTGCAATACGGGGTGAGCGAGGCGCGTGTCGACGTGTTCCGGTTGCTGCTTGATCTCGCCGAATGTGAGTGCCTGACGGGCGACTTCGAACGGGCGCTCGACACCGCGCGCAATGCGGCCCGGCATGCGGGCAATCTGCTGCAACGCACGAGCGCGCGGCGCACGGAAATTCGTATTCATCAGGCGTGCGGGAATTACCGGCGCGCGGTCGATACGACGATCGAGGCACTTGCGCTGTTGGAGATCGACGTGCAGGGCGATAGCGATGCGCGGGTCGAACACAGGCTTGCCGCGGTGCGCGCGCAATACCCGGCTCCTGCGGTTGCCGGATTGCTGACACGGGGTTGCGTGGAAGACCCCCGGCTCGATGCCGTGCTCGGCCTGATTATCGATGCGATCCCCAGCGCCTATATCTCCCGGCAAAAGCTGTTTCCGGTGCTGGTGATCGAGGCGCTGGAGTTGTGTCTCACGCGCGGAAATTCACGTCTGGCGGGTTACGTCTATGCGATTTACGCGCTGCTGCTGGTGGGGGTGGCGCGCGATTTCGATCTGGCGTTGTGCTTTTCGGAACTTGCGCTGGCGGTGAACAAGCATCATGGCGAAGCGCGTCTGAACGGCACCTTGCTGCATTTGCATGGCGATCATATTCTGATCTGGCGGCGACCGTTTCGCGCGGCGATTCCCGTATTGAGCCACGCCATGAGCCAATGCGTGGAGGCCGGCAACTTCATTTACGCTGGCTATATTGCGTTCGAAAGTATCTGGCAGGCCTACGAGCGCGGCGAACACCTCGACGAAGTCACTCGTCTTTGCCGCGAGAATTTGCGTTTTGCGAGTGAGCTGCGCAATCAGACGATCTGCGCCACGATCGAACTCGAATTGAGGTTCCTGCTGCGTTTGCAGGGCGTCAAGGCCACGGACTCCGGTGTAACGTCCACGTATGAAGCGCACCTGGCGTTGCTGCATGAAACGCAGTTCGGCTGCGGGATCGTCTTTGCGGCGATCATGGAAATGAAGCAGGATTTCCTGAGCAGCGCTTTTACCGCTACCGTTGCGCGCGCAAGGGAAGTCGAGCCGTTCCTGGGCGCCGTGATGGCGATGCCGATCGAGGTGACCTATTATTTTCTGCGCGCGCTGGCGCTCGTGCGCGTGCTCGGCGAGGAAGCCCATCAGGAAGCGCGTGGCAACGGAGAACGCGAACTCGTCGATGCCATTGAACGGTTGAAGACCTGGGCCGAAGGCGCGCCCGAGAATTACGGCAGCCGCTACGCGCTGGTCATGGCCGAATATGCGCGGTTCGTAGGCGATGATGCGCAGGCCGAGCAGGAATACGAGCGCGCCATCGAACTCGCGCGGGAGAACGGGCAGCCGCATTACGAGGCGATGGCGCGCGAATGCTCGGCGCACTTTTACAGGCAACGCGGTTTGACATCGGTTGCGCAGGCTTGCCTGCGCTCGGCGCGGGACGCCTACGCGCGGTGGGGCGCCGAAGCGAAAGTACGCAGCCTCGAACAGGAATTCCACTACCTGCGCGAAACCGCGCTTGCCGCGCGCAACGCCGCGGGTCAGGCCGCACTGGTCGGCACAGTCGATGTCGCGGCGATGGTGCAGTTGTCTCAGGCCGTGTCGAGCGAGATCGACCTGGACAAACTCGTGCATGCATTCATGCAGATCGCGGTTCGCCACAGCGGCGCGCAGCGCGCGTTGCTCATGCTCTGGCAGGGCGAGCGTTTGCAGATTGCGGCGGAAGCCGGTTTCGAAGGCAGCGGCATGACGATCGAAGCCCGGGAGATGGATCTGTGTGAGTCGTTGGTGCCGCTCGCGGTGATTCGGCATGTCGCCAGAGCGCACGAAACCGTCGTCATCGACGATGGTGCGGAACCGAACGACTTTCACGAGGATGCTTATCTGAAGGCCGGGCGCTGCCGTTCGATGCTTTGTATGCCGCTATTGCGGCACGCGGGACTGGTGGGCGTGCTGTATATGGAGAATGGCCTCACGCCTTTCGTGTTCGACGCCGCGCGGGTCAACCTGATGAATATGCTGGTGACGCAGGCCGCCATTTCAATCGAGAACGCGCGGCTGTATTCGGAACTCAAACGCGAGAATGTCGAGCGCCGCCACACCGAACAGCGGCTCAGACGCAGCGAGGCCTTTCTGGAGGAAGGCCAGCGCATCAGCAAGACGGGCACGTTTATCTGGAATACGGTGACGGGCCGGTTACTGTGGTCGCGAGAAAATTACGAGCTCTGGGGCGTGGAATTTTCCTGCGAGCAGCCTACGATCGAAATGTGTCTGGCGCGCGTGCATGTCGACGATCACCCGCGTTTCAAGGAGATTTTCGTACAGGCGGTGAGCGAGGACGCGCTCTATCGCTTCGAGTTCTCGACGGTGCAAGCTGACGGCAGTCTGCGCAGATTGCAGGTCATTTTCCGACCCTGGTCGGGCGGCGAAAACGGTACGCGCGAATATATCGGCTCGACGACAGACATTACCGACCGGCGTGCTTTCGAAGACGCCCTGCGCCGTAGCGAGATGTATCTATCGGAAGCGCAGCGGCTCAGCAATATCGGCAGTCTTGGCTGGAATGTGGATTCGCGCGAGATGACATGCTCGGCACAGACGTACCGGATCCTCGAAATGGAGGAGCCCCCACGAGCGCATATGGGCCTCATGCTCGAGCGCATTCACCCCGACGATGTCGATCAGGTCAGGCGCGCCTTGCGCGAAGCGGAAGAGGGCGCGTCGATTATCGAGGTCGAATATCGGGTGCAGGTGGCCACGGGCGCGCTCAAATATTTGCGCATGGTGGCGAGGCCCATCGCGTCCGCTTCGCGGGCGGTGGAATATGTGGGCGCGCTCGCCGACATGACTGAAATCCATCAGGCGCAGAATGCGCTGTTGCGCGCACAAGCCGAACTCACGCATGTCACGCGTGTTTCGACGCTGGGCGAACTGACGGCATCGCTCGCGCACGACCTCAAGCAACCGCTCATGGCGATCATCACGCACGGCGAGGCGGGCATGCGCTGGCTCAACCGTGCGGTGCCGTCGATCGACGAAGCGCGCAACAATCTCGCGCGCATTGTGAGCGATGCGGATCGTGCGAGCGAGGTCATCAATCGACTGCGTGCGCTCGCGCGCAAGGAGCCCTCGAATCGCACGCCCATCGACTTGACGCAAACCGTGACCGAAGTCGCCGCGCTGGTGCGGCAGGAAATGGAGAAGCACGATATTCGCCTGCGCGTCACAGGCGAGAGCGATCTACCGAAGGTGGCCGCCGACAAGATCCAGATTCAGCAGGTGGTGATGAACCTGATCTTCAACGGCATGCACTCGATCCTGCGCTCGTCCAGCGGCAACCGGGTGCTGAAAATCTCGGCGGAACGCTCGGGCGTGCAATCCGTGCGCGTGAGCGTGAGCGATTCGGGCACGGGCATCGACGGCGAGATCGTCGAAAGGCTGTTCGAGCCGTTCTTCACGACGAAATCGGATGGGATGGGACTGGGGCTGTCGATTTGCCGCTCGATTATCGAGGAACATCGCGGCGTGATCTGGGCTTCCAACAATGACGATAGCGGCGCGACCTTCTGCTTCGAACTCTGCGCGGCGGAACAGGACGCGACGGGCGGGATGGCAGCCTAACGCGTCCCGTCTTTATCTGCCCGTTAATCCCGCCGCGATTGCGTTCTGCACGTGCATTTCCAGTACCCGTGCACTGACGGGCTTCGTGAGGAATGCGTGAACCCCCAGCCCAAGGGCCTTTGCCTCGCTCTGAGCGGTGGGATAGGCCGTAATCAGCAGGACCGGCGTGCGTATGCCCATGTCGAGCATGGCCTGGCACAGTTGCAGGCCCGACAGACCCGGCATTTGAAGGTCGGAAACGACGCACGCGGTCTGGTGCCAGGCGAGCCAGCGCAGCGCGTCGGTGCCCGATTCGAATGTCTCGACTTCGTATTCGAGAGAGCGTAGCAAACTGGCGAGGGCGATCCGGATCGACTGATCGTCGTCGACCACGCAGACGTGATGAGCAGCGGACACGCATGATCTCCTGAGCAACGATATCGCGAAGGAGCGGAATTCCAGCGCGTATCGACGTGCCGATACTAATGGCGCAATCCGTCAGGCGGAATCATACGCTTGTATAGCGTGGTGTATCGGGCACACCAACACGGCATGGCAACATGTATTGCGGCCCGATGCAGGGCGGTACGCGGCCGGCGCGTTTGGGTCGTTAGCCGAGATTTTTCCAGAACGTTTCGGCCAGGCTCAGGCCGGTGCTCAGGAAGTTATCGGTTTTGGCCTGGTCCAGATTGCCGTCCGCATCTCGTGTATAGGAATCCAGAAGATCGTTGAACACCTGGCTTCCGCTCGCAATGCTCTTGTTCACGCCCGTCACGAACTCGGTAAGCGATACCTGTCCGTCGTCGGACGTGTCGAAGCTGCTGAAAAGCTGCTTTGCGTCGTCGGCGCCTACGCCGGCGCGCGCGAGTTGCGCCTGAAATTCGTCGAGCGACAGGGAGTCGTCGTTGTTCTTGTCGCCCTGTACGAACATCTGGGGCGCCCATGCAACTGCAAGCGGCGTGGCGCGCAGCGTTTGCGTTTCGGCCGCGCCGGTGCTGGTATTGATCGCCGTGACCGTTTGCTGGGTCGAAAAGCTGTTGAGCGTGGCACGATCGGGCGAGTCCGACGACGCTGACTGCTTTTGCGCGAAGCCGAAATAGGCCTCGTATGCAGAGGTCGAACCGTTCACTGAGGATAGGGACATGACGGAATCCTTTGACGAGTTGTGTTTGGTGGGCCGCAAGATGGCGTACGGCCGCGCAGACATTCACTCAGGATTACGGTTGTATTTCATCTCGCTTTAGGCTGTTGTACAAATCTGTACAAATCTCTACAAAAGGCAGGCGCGAATCGCGTGCGTGGCAGGTCGTAGATCAGGTGATCGCGCCCCGCGAGCCGAATGGATGCGGAGCGCGACGAATGACAATCTAAACCGGCACGCCGTCGCGGCTGCGCCGCAAGGCGAGCGGGTTGCCATCACGCAGCGAAGCGGGCAGTAGCGCGTCGGGCATATCCTGATAGCTCACCGGGCGCAGGAACCGCGCGATGGCGAGACTGCCCACCGAAGTCGAGCGGCCATCCGAAGTCGCGGGGAACGGCCCGCCGTGCACCATCGCATGCCCCACCTCCACGCCGGTTCCGAAACCATTCACGAGCACGCGGCCCGCGCGCCGTTCGAGCGTCGGCAACAGGGCGCGCGCGAGGTCGTGATCGGCGTCGTCCAGATGGAGCGCAATCGTCAATTGGCCTTCGAGTTGTTCGACGATGGACTGCAGCGTGTTCGCATCGGGGCAGCGCACCACGAGCGAAGCCGGCCCGAAGATTTCGTCGTGCAGGGCAGGCTGTTGCGCGAACACGGCTGCCTGCGTCACGAACAACGCACCGCGGCCCGCGTTCACGCAGCGGTCGCGCGAGGCCGCGCCAACGCCGGCCTGATCGACGCCCGGTTGTGCCGCCATGTTTTCAACGCCACGCTCGTACGCACCGTGTATGCCCGCTGTGAGCATGGGCGTGGCGGGCAGGGTTTCCAGCGCCGCGGCGGCTGATTCGATGAAGCGTTGCAGGTCCGGTCCATCGATGCCCAGGATCAGGCCGGGGTTGGTGCAGAACTGGCCGGTGCCGAGCGTCAGCGACGCGGCAAATGCCTGACCGATGGCTTCGGCGCGACGGGCGAGCGCATTCGGCAACAGCAGGACAGGATTGATACTGCTCATTTCCGCGTACACCGGGATCGGTTCAGGACGGCGCGCCGCGCGTTGCATGAGCGCCATGCCACCCGCGCGCGAGCCCGTGAAACCCACGGCCTTGATGTGCGGATTGTCGACCAGCGCAATACCCGCGTCGATTCCATCGTCGAAGACGAGCGAGAAAACGCCTTCAGGCAACGCGCAGTCACGCACGGCCTGCTGGATGGCGCGGCCGACCAGTTCCGATGTGCCGGGGTGGGCGGGATGCGCCTTCACGACTACCGGGCAGCCCGCCGCGAGCGCCGCCGCCGTATCGCCGCCCGCGACCGAGAAGGCGAGCGGGAAATTGCTCGCACCGAACACCGCCACGGGACCGAGCGCGATCTGGCGCATGCGCAAATCGACACGTGGCGCGGGTTTGCGCTCCGGCTGGGCGGGATCGATGCGCAGACCGAGAAAATCACCCGCGCGCACTACGTCCGCGAACAGTTTCAACTGGCCGATGGTGCGGCCGCGCTCGCCTTCGATGCGTGCGCGCGGCAGGCCCGTTTCGGCGACGCAACGCTCGATGAGCGCATCGCCGAGTTCGACGATGCACGCGCCGATCCGTTCGAGAAAGGCTGCACGTTGTTCGAGCGAGGTGTCGCGGTAGCGATCGAAAGCCTGGGCGGCGAGTTCGCACGCGAGCGCGACGTCTTGCGCCGAGGTGCGGGCGAAGGCGGGTTCGAGTTGCGCGCCGCTGACGGGATCGATCGCGCGAAATGCGGGTTCGCCCGCGACGCTGCGTTGGCCGATGAGCGCGCTGCCTGAAATCTGCATGGTCCTTCCTGTGGTCCGGTGTGAATGTGAAACGAGGGCGTGCTTAACGGCCCCAGCGCAGCACGAGCGGATCGAGACGCTTCGCGATGCGCAGCAGGCTGGCGCGGGTGGGTTCGGCGATGCCGGGCAGGGGCGCGCGCACGGCGTCGGACGCAATCACGCCGCCTGCTTTCATGAGCGCCTTCGCCGTAGCGATCCCGCCCTGGCGGTTTTCGTGATTGATGAGCGGCAGCCAGCGCTGATATTCCTGCTCGGCTTCCTCGATGCGGCCAGCCGCCCACGCATCGACGATGCGGCGAATGCCGTCGGGATAGCCGCCGCCCGTCATCGCGCCGGTGGCGCCCGCTTCGAGGTCGGCAATCAGGGTGATCGCTTCTTCGCCGTCCCACGGGCCGACGATGGCGTCGCCGCCCACGGCGATCAGTTCGCGCAGCTTCGCGGCCGCCTGCGGGACTTCGATCTTGAAGTAGCTGATGTTGTCCAGTTCGTGCGCCATGCGCGCGAGGAAGGGCACGGAGAGCGCGGTGCCGCTCATCGGCGCGTCCTGGATCATCACCGGGATCGTGATGGCCTCGGAAACCGCACGGAAGAAGGCGTAGATCGCCGCTTCGCTCGCGCGCAGCGTCGCGCCGTGATACGGCGGCATCACCATCACCATCGCGGCGCCGGCGTCCTGTGCGGCGCGGCTGCGTTCGGCGCACACACGGGCGCTGAAATGCGAAGTCGTCACGATCACGGGCACGCGGCCCGCGACCTGTTCGAGCACGGTGCGCATGACCGTGTCTCGCTCGGCGTCGGTGAGCGAGAACTGTTCGGAGAAGTTCGCGAGAATGCACAGGCCGTTCGAGCCTGCGTCGATCATGAAGTCGGTGCAGCGACGCTGGCCATCGAGATCGAGTTCACCGCTATCGGTGAAAATGGTCGGCATGACCGGGAACACGCCGCGATAGGGCGTAGGGAAGGTTGGCGTCGTCATGGGCCTGGGTGTCCTTGGAAAATAGTTCGGAATGCGATGCAGTGTGCGATTCAGGTAATCGCGCCAATCTGCCAGGGCACGAATTCGTTCTGGCCGTAACCGTGAAGCTCGCTGCGCGTGCGCTTGCCCGACGCGGTGTCGAGCATCATGCGAAACAGCACCTCGCCGAGCGCATCGATATCGTCGCCGCCATCCACCACGCCGCCGCAATTCAGGTCCATGTCGTCGGACTGGCGCTTCCACAGCGCGCTGTTGGTCGCGAGCTTGAGCGAGGGCGTAGGCGCGCAGCCATACGCCGAGCCGCGTCCCGTGGTGAAGCAGATGAGGTTCGCGCCGCCCGCCACCTGACCCGTCGCGGAAATCGGGTCGTAGCCCGGTGTGTCCATGAAAACGAGGCCTTTTGCGTTGACGGGCTGGGCGTATTCATAGACTTCGACCAGATTCGTGCTGCCAGCCTTGGCGATGCCGCCCAGCGACTTTTCCAGCACGGTCGTGAGGCCGCCTGCCTTGTTGCCCGCCGAAGGATTGTTGTTCATCGCGGCGTTATGACGGGCGCAATACGCTTCCCACCAGCGGATGCGCGCGACGAGCTTTTCGCCCACTTCAGGCGTGAGGGCGCGACGCGTGAGCAGATGTTCGGCGCCGTAGATTTCCGGCGTTTCCGACAGGATGGCCGTGCCGCCGTGGCGCACGAGCCGATCCACTGCCGCGCCCAGCACCGGATTCGCGGTGATGCCCGAGTAGCCGTCCGAGCCGCCGCATTGCAGGCCCACGCTCAGATGGCTCGCACTCACCGGCTGGCGGCGCACGGCGTTCGCATCGGCCAGCATCGAATTGACGATGTCGATGCCCTTGGCAATCGTCTTCGCCGTGCCGCCCGTGTCCTGGATCGTGAACGTGCGCAGACCGGCGTGCTCCTTGAGGCCCTGCGATTCGAGCAGACGTGGAATCTGGTTCGTCTCGCAGCCCAGGCCGATCACCAGCACGCTCGCGAAGTTGGCGTGACACGCGTAGCCGCCCAGCGTGCGCTGAAGCATCGCGAGCGCTTCGCCTTCGGTATCGACGGCACAACCCACGCCGTGGGTGAGCGCGACCACGCCGTCGACATTGGGGTAATCGGCGAGCGCTTCGGGGTGGATGTCGCGGCGGAAGTGATCGGCGATTGCGCGCGCGACCGTGGCCGAGCAGTTCACGGAAGTCAGGATACCGATGTAATTGCGCGTGCCCACACGCCCGTCTGCCCGCACGATGCCATCGAAGGTCGCGCGTTGAGACTCGGGCACGTAGTCGGTGGCGCGGGCGCCCTGGCCGAATGCATAGTCGCGTGCGAACTCGCCCATGTCGAGATTGTGCGTATGCACGTGCTCGCCTGCGGCGATCGGCTGCCGCGCAAAACCGATGATCTGGCCGTAGCGGTGTACCGGCGCGCCCGCCGCGATCGCGCGCGTCGCCACCTTGTGGCCCGGCGGAATCAGGCCGCTGGCGCGGATGTTTTCGCCTTCGATGGGCATGCCGCCGATCAACTGTTCGAGCGCGACGACCACGTCGTCGGCGGGATGCAGCCGGATGGTGCGGGCGCGCGCCTGCGGATCGCGTGTTTCACGTGTATCGCGCGTCAGTTCTGCGGTGGAAGTGGGGTGCATGAGTTCGTACCGGAAGGGTTAGCAGGTTCAGTCGAGGCCGCGATCGCGATAGTCGATCAGGCTCGCGCACACCGCGAGGCCGAATGCAGCGGCGACGAAGAACATGAGTGCAAGGAAGTAGGTGCCGGTCGTCTGCACGATGATGCCGATCAGGATGGGCACCACCACGCCGACGATGTTGCCGGAGAAGTTCATGGCACCGGCCAGCAGGCCGGCGCGCGACTGGCCGCCGAGCGTGGCGGGCACGCCCCAGAACATGCCGCACCAGCGGATAAAGAAGAGGGCGATCGAGAGCAGGACGACGACGCTCACGAGACCGCTCGCATAGCTCACGGCGAGAATCGCCGCCGCCGAGGCCAGGCCCGCGAAGCTGAACATCGACTTCATCACGCGATTGGCTTCGCCGCCTGCTGCGCGCCATTTGTCGGCGAGCCAGCCGCCAAACAGTTCGCCGATAAAGCCGCACATGAAGATCACGAAGGTTGCGCCGCCCATCTGCTTGAGGTCGAAGCCGTGCGCCTTGTGCAGGTAGCTCGGCATCCACGTCATCAGGCCGTAGAACACGCTGTTGTAGCAGGCCCAGCTCGCGAACATGAACAGCACGGAGCGATCGGCCAGCACGGCGCGCAGCGGCAGACGCTCGCGCGGCGCATGGGCGCTGGGCTGGCGGCGCGCCGCTTCGACGTGAGCCAGTTCGGCGGCGTTGACGCCCGGGTGCTCGGCAGGATGATTGCGGATGTACCACCAGGCCAGCACGCCGACCACCACCGTGCCGACGCCCGCCACCACGAAAGCGAGGCGCCACGAGCCCAGCCAGGCAATCAGCGCGGTGATGATGATCGCGCCGAAGGCCGAGCCGAGGGGTGCGCCGCCGTCGAGCAGCGCCGCGCCGCGGCCGCGTTCGGACGGCGTGAGCCACGAACCGGCCAGCTTCGCGCCTGCGGGCATGATCGGCGATTCGGCCACGCCCAGACCCAGCCGCGTGAGGAGTAGCGGCATCCAGTGAAAGCAGCCCGCGGCAAAGGCCTGGCATGCGCCCCAGGCAATCGTCGCCACGCCCACGATGTTGCGCGCCTTGAAGCGATCGACCAGCAGGCCGCTCGGAATCTGCATCAGCGCATAGGTCCAGAAGAAGGCGCTCAGCAGCACGCCTTCCATGGCCGGCGTGAGATTGAATTCGGTCGAGACGATCGGCAGCGCGACCGACAGCGAGGCGCGGTCGATGTAGTTGATCGACGAAAGCAGCAACAGGATCCAGAAAATGCGCCAGCGAACGGCGGTAGGCGCGGCGGCATGGGCTGCGGCGCGGGCCGTCTCAACCTCGTGGCGGGCGGCGGTGTCTTCGAATTGCATGGTGTCTCCTGCGTGGGGTACGCGTAGGTGCTCAATGCACTAGTCAACTAATATATTAGTACGCAAATGATAGGGAGTTCTCCGGTGAACGGCAACTGCGCATTGCCAGATCGCGGGAAAACCCTGGTGAACAGGCCGCCAGCGGGGTAAAAAGACTAGGACACTAATATACTGACACCCATGCCCCCATTCCGAAGTCGGGGCACACCGCTATCCAGACCGATATGACCGAAGACCGTAACGAACCGGACGCATTCGTCGCCCGGCTGCTTCCCGCCGACTTTTCGCTGGACCGCTCGAAGGCGCTGTCGACGCAGCTTTATCAGCTCCTGCGCGACGCCATCGTGACCATGACGTTGCAACCCGACGATGTCGTGTTCGAACGCGCACTGGCCGATGCGCTCGGTATTTCGCGCACGCCGGTGCGCGAGGCCTTGCTGCAACTGGCGCGAGAGGAGCTGGTGCGCATCGCGGCGCAATCGGGCACTTTCGTCGCGCCGGTGAAGCGGGAGCAGTTCGCGGAAAGCGCGTTGATTCGTCAGGTGCTGGAAATCGCCAGCATCCGGCGTGCCGCCGAGATCATTTCGACGCGTGAGCTCGAACAGCTCCACGACATTCAGGAAGCGCATCGGCGTGCGATCGAGCGCAACAACGCAGTGGCGGCGATTGCCTGCGATAACGCGTTTCACGCCACGGTCTGCACGGCGGCGCGTCTGCCGCGTGTCCAGCAACTGGTCGAATTCGCGCGCGCGCCGATCGACCGCGTTCGTCATGTGACCGTGCGCGACCCGGTGGTGGCCGACGTGACGCTCAAGCAGCATCAGCGCGTGCTGGATGCGCTGGAGAAGCATGATCCCGATGCTGCCGAACAGGCACTGCGCGAACATCTGGACGATGCATTCCGGCGCCAGCAGGCGGCGTACGACGCGAACGTTGCGCTGTTCGAGGGGCGTTAGACACTTGGCTCGAATGTTTCGCGCTATCGGCGTGAGCGACTGAATCTATCCGGGCAAGAAGCTAAAGGCAGCCCATTTATTGCCGTTAACACACAACTGTGCCCAAGGAGTGAGAGGACAGAGGAGTGGAGTACAGCAGGAAAAGAACGGGAATTAACGTAATGGTGATGATCATGGGCTGCTCGTTGATCGCTCATGTCGCCCATGCGAACACGCAGACCAAGGGGCATCACGGTGCTGACGCCCATAACACCAAGGTTCACCACGTCCAGCAATCCCGTCATCCGATGGTCGTCGCCCGCTCGCATGGACGACGCAGGACTGAGCACGCGCAGCACGCCGGGCGCTCGAAACACGAGGAGCGCACTGAACACGAGGAACGTGCGAAACACACGCGAGTGGCGATGGCCCATGCAGGCGGGCACAGATATTTGCATCGTGTGCGAATGCAGAAGCACACGGTGCACTACGGCGAGGTGCACCTTGTTCAACGGGCGCCGACCACGCAAGATCTGTGGTCCGCCCAGACCCGACGCGCTCCCACGTGGGTTCTGCCCCAGGTCTGTGAGCAGGTGTTGAACTACACCGGCGCGTGCCAACCAGCGGTCCTGGAGAGCTTACGCGTTCTCGGTCTCCAGGCGCCGCATGTGGAAGACCGCGAGCAGATGGCCCAGCATCTCCAGTCGATTCTGGATCACCAGGGATTGGAACAGGTGCAGGCCCAGTGCCAATCCGTATTGGCTGAAGATCAGCGAAAGATCGACGGGCTTCAAACGCTGTTGGCTCGTGCCCATGTTGTCCCCTCGGACGACTGCGCCCAGGAGGTCCAGAGTCTGGCGGCCCAGCCACTGACGGTCCAGGCCACTGCGGCCCAAGCCCAGTCCGCGTCAGCGTCCGTCGCTACGTCTGCGTCGGACGTTGCTCAGGCACCCGTGGCCGTGTCCGCACAGCACAACGCACAGCCGTAGTAACGGCTCCGCCAGGTTGACGGGTAGGCGACGGTAGCATTGCCGTTGCCGACCTGGCGGGAAGGTGCGCACACCTCTAAATCTATTTTAGAAATCGAATCGACTCGATACTGCGCGCCGTATCCGCGTCATCGCCAATGGATCCTTCCGTATTGGTGACGACCGCACGTTTCCCGTTAGAGATCACCGCATTGATGCAAAAGCCCGTGTGGGGGCCGGACTCAGGATCAAATACTTCACACGCGCTCGCCGCTCGCATCCCTTTCCAGCCGGGACCATCAAAGGACTCGACTTCCGCGGTGGCATCTCCTGAGACGACCCATTTGCCCTCTTCGAGGCTAAAGCCGGCTTCATCGGTGGCCACTTTCGCCAGTGTCCCTGCCACGACCTCAAACGCAATGATGTAGTCGCTAGTCCCCATATTGCGACCTGCCAGCGCTACGCAACGATTTCCGGAGTAGGGGCGACAGGGCTTCTTGATCCAGCGATTTCCGGGGTATTCGAATGAAATGCCGAGATCAGGGTCACTGTAGGTTTTCCATTGCGCGTGCTTGACGTTTTTTATTGAGGCGATTTGCTTCGAATAGATATTTTCGAGGCATTCGACATCAATGCAGCGATTACGTGTTTTTATCCATTCACGCTGCGACTGAACGAGCGATGACGGGTCGGCAGCCTCGCCGAGGGCAGTCTGGAACACGTTGCCAAGTTCATCGTCCAGTCTGCCAAGTTCCGGGTGATCACAGATTAAATGCTCAATCCTGGTTTTGGCGTTGCTGCAATCGAAACTTGCCGCGTGCGACCAACTGGTGGTGATGAGCATGAGGACTGCGATGAAGAGCCTTGCTGAGTTTCTACGCATGGAGAAGTGCCGGGTTATATCGAAGTCATCGCAAGTGAGCGAGTTCTACGGACTTTACCCTGCGTGGTTTGTTTGTTGTGCGCCTTTTGTGAGCACTCCAACAGCCGAATGTAAAACAACCCACGCGGCTCCTTTGGATATCAGAACAAATTCGTTTCATTCCGATCGGGAGGCAACTCACAATGCATTGACGATATGGACTAGCTGACCCAGCCTTCAGCCGCTGGCGGCCGTGCCGATCGGCGTCGAGTTTTCGATCCTCGTTGATGACGGGCGATGGTCGCCGTGACGTCAAGCCCTGGAAGGAGCGACGAAAATGCATCGGCCCGCGAGACGTGACCAGCATGCCCACGCCGCCTGGCATGAACCGGGTGCGAACGTTGCGCGCCCGCGCCGCCGGGCCGTTGTTGCCTTTCTAGCCGTCATGCTCGTGCTTGCATTCCTTGAGAGGGAGGTATGGGGCAAACACGAAGGATCGCTGCGCGCCTGGCTCGCCCCTTATATCGTCAAATACACGGGGGACGAGCGAACAGAAGACGGTCAACGAAGCAGTTAAACGGCGCGCTGGCGGATCGGGTGAGCGGCGTGCGAAGGTGCGATGCCAATGCTCGCCGCTTGATTCAACGGTTACGATGCCGCTCGGGCGCGTCCGTCGAATGCGCCGCCCGTCTGCGCCTTGTCCGAGATCGTGACGGCCTGCTTGCCGGGCAGCAGCGGGAAGACGAGTTCGGCGAAGCGCCACGCTTCCTCCAGATGCGGATAGCCGGACAACACAAAGGAGTCCGCGCCGATATCCGCATATTCGCGCAGTCTCGCCGCGACGGTGGCGGGGTCACCCACGAGAGCGGTGCCCGCGCCGCCACGCACCAGCCCGACGCCGGCCCAGAGGTTGGGGCTGATTTCGAGCTGGTCGCGCCGCCCCTGGTGGAGCTGGGCCATGCGGCGCTGGCCCACGGAGTCCATGCTCGCGTAATTCTGCTGGGCCCGCGCGATGTCCTCGTCGCTGAGCTTGCTGATGAGGGAGTCGGCGGCGGCCCAGGCTTCTTCGTTGGTCTCGCGCACGATCACGTGCAGCCGCACGCCGAAGCGGACCTTGCGGCCGCGCTGCGCCGCCCGCGCGCGCACATCAGCGAATTTTTCGGCGACGGCCGCGGGCGGTTCGCCCCACGTCAGGTAGGTGTCGATGTGCTCGGCGGCGATCTCATGCGCCGCCTCGGACGAGCCGCCGAAGTACAACGGCGGATGAGGCTTCTGCACCGTCGCCACCAGGTTCTGGGCGTTCTCGACCCGAATGTGCTTGCCGTCGAAATCGACTGGCGCGCCGTCGAACAGTTTTCGCCACACCGTGAGGAATTCGCCCGCGTGCTCATAGCGTTCGTTATGCGAGAGGAACACGCCATCGGCGGCGAGTTCAGCGGCGTCGCCGCCCGGCACGACGTTCAGCAGCAGCCGTCCTCCGAGGGCCTCGTCGAGCGTGGCGGCCTGGCGCGCGGATGCGGTCACGTTGCCGAGCGAGGTGCGCAGCGCGACCAGCAACTTGATGCGTCGCGTGACCGGCGCGAGACTCGCGGCGGTCACCCACGGATCGAGGCAACTGCTGCCGGTCGGGATCAGCAGGCCGTCGTAGCCGAGTTCTTCGGCAGCGACCGCGATCTGGCGCATGTAGGCGTTGGTGGGCGCGCGGCCTGAATCGGATTTGCCGAGATAACGCGTGTCGCCGGAGGTCGGCAGAAACCAGAAGATGTCGAGGCTCATGAGGATTCGCTTCCGTAGGGAGGGGCTGGGCTCGTGCGTTCGAGCAGCATGGATGGCGATTACAGCAGACAAGACCCGCGCGCCCTACCAATGACGAGGAAATAGCTTATTCCTGAGTGATGAACCGCTTGCCGCACGGCCGCGCCGGCGCGATCGCGGCGAATCGACGCAGTCGGTGCGGGCCGTGTTGCCTCACTCCGCGTATCGCCAATATCAGAAGAACGCGCCCGTGGGCGGCAACTGTCCGCTCAACAGGTTCTGGCCAAGCAGCCGCTCCTTGTAGAGCCGCGGATTGTGCGAGGCGATCACCTTGATGTTGCGCCAGTGCCGGTCGAGCGCGGCGACACTCGAGACGGCCGAGCCCGAGCCCAGGTCGATTAGCCAGCTGGCGACCTGGGGCGCGAGATCGTCGATTACGACCTTGGCTTCCGACGCGGCGAGCGTTGCCGCGAGCGTGCCCGCATATTCGTCGCGCGAGCCCCGGCTGTCCGACGCGCGTTGCAATGCCTGCACGGCGCGCTCCGCGCTGGCCTCGATGCTCGCGGCGTAAGCGCGGATGCGTCCCAGCAAGGCCTGCAAGGCAGGTTCATCGGCGGGCTGAGCGGCGTCGCCGTGGTAGAAGTTGCGCTTGCGCGCGCGCAGCACCTCCACCGCATCGAGCACCACACGCCGCACGATGCCGGCGATGCAGTTGGTGAGATAGACCTGGTGGAAGGTGAAGCCCCAGGGCGCGGCCTCGGGCGCTTGCTCCGGGTCGGGCGGATAGACGTGCGCGGGCTGTACCACGACCTCGCGAAACCGCGCCGTGCCGGAGCCGGTCAGGCGCTGGCCGAAGCCCTGCCAGTCGTCGTCGCTCGACACGCCTTCGCCGCGTTCGAACACGTATTGCACGGTGCGGTTCTCGCGGCCTTCGATCGCCACCCCGACGAAGGCGTCGTTGTAGAGATTGCCGGTCGCGTAGACCTTGTCGCCCGAGCCCACGTACACCTGCCTGCCAGCGTCCCACTCCAGGCGGCTCAGAACGCGGCTGGAACGCGCGCCGGCTGCCGTTGCATCGCTATCGGCGAAGCTGAGCCCGACCGTCTTGCGCCGACGCGCGAGCTCGAGCACGTGAGCGTGAAAGGGATGATCGCGACGGGGCAGCGCCGCTTCGATTTGCCAGAGGTGATTGCGAAACGCGTGAGCGATGTTCGAGTCGGCCGCGGCAACGTCGCGTGCGAGCGCAAACAGCTCGCCGAGCGAGAGGCCGTGGCCGCCCTCATCGGCACTCAGGCGCGCCGCGCCGAAGCCGAGCGCTTTGAGCGTGTCGATTTCGGCGTGCGGCAGGCGTTGTTCGCGCTCGCGGGTGGCCGCCGTCGCGGCGATCTCTTCAAGCACGGAGGAGAAACCGAGCGACGCCGCCAACCGCGAAACAAGCGTAACCGCTCCGGCTGATTGCGTGGAAATGTCGGACATACGAGTACCTGGCATCACACCTTCACGCTGTAATCGGCGACCTTGATCGGCGCGTTGATGATCTTGCGTTGCGCGAGCCAGTCGGCGGCGCGCTGGAACTGCGCCATGAAGGCGGCGTCGTCAGGCTCGTGGAACTGGTTGACGCGCTTGAGGCTGGCCAGATAGTCGCGCACCTGATCGGGATATTTCGCTTCACGTTGCACCAGCGCTTCCGATTCCGCCGGATGCTGCGATTGCCACGCGCCTTCCACGTAGTACGCGTCGAGCACGGCGCGCACGAGTTCGGAGTTTTCCTCGGTGAACTTGCGGCGCGACACCAGCGAGCTGTAATCGATCAGGAAGTCGAGATCGCGCCCCTCGTTGAAGATATCCTTCGCGTCGTTCGCGTGACGCGCGATATCCACGGCCGGCGACCACATCGACCATGCGTCCACACGTCCCTGAGCGAAGGCGGGCGCCGCATCGGGCGGATTCAGATAGACGAATTCCACCTTGCTGCGATCGACATGGTATTTCTCCAGCGCCGCAATCAGCAGGAATTCGCCAAGACCCGAACGGTTCACTGCGACCTTGCGGCCGGCCAGATCGGCCACCGAATTGATGCCGCTGGTCTTCTTCACGATGATGGCGGTGGAGCGCGGCGAATAGACGTCGAAGCCCGTGAAGACGATGGGCGAGCCGGCCAGCATGGCGGCTAGCGCGGGGGTGGTCGATCCCCAGAAGCCGAAGTCGGCGCTGCCGCCCACCACGGCCTGGATCGACGGTGCGTGATTCGGAAACGGGCCGATCCACTCGACCTTGATGTTCTTCGCGGCCAGTGTCTTTTCGAACACGCCGCGTTGTCTGGCGATGTCGGGCAGGGCGCCATAGCCCCAGCCGATACGAACCGTGTCGGTGTTGCGCGTGAGTTTCGACGACACTTGCGCCGATCGGGCCACCTGGGCGGGAATCAGGCTTGCCGTAGCCGCGCCGGCCAGCAGTCCGCCCGCCGCGCGCAGGATCTGGCGGCGGGTCATCGGAACGTTATTCATTCGTTATCCTTTCTTTGTTGCCGTGGGGCGGTTCAATGCGATTGAACGCCGAGTTCCGCGAGTAGCGTGAGCCGCAACGATGGCGGCGTGTGATCTTTGAGGTGAAACGACGCGGCGATGCGTCCGGCGCGCATGACGAGAATGCGGTCGGCCAGCGCGAGCGCCTCGTCCACGTCGTGCGTGACGATCAGGACGCCCGGCGCGTGACGCTCGACCAGCTCCTTGACGAGGGCGTGCATCTTGATGCGCGTGAGCGCATCGAGTGCGGCAAAGGGTTCGTCGAGCAGCAAGAGCGCAGGATCGCGCACCAGTGCCCGCGCGAGCGCGACACGTTGCGCCTGCCCGCCGGAAAGATTGCGCGGCCAGTCGTGCTCGCGTCCGGCCAGACCCACTTCGGCCAGCGCGCGCGAGGCGCCTGCCTCACCGATGCTCGATTCGTGGCCCAGCGCCACGTTCTGCCACAAGTTCGCCCACGGCAGCAGCCGGTGCTCCTGAAACACGACCGATGGCCGCTCGGGCGCGCGGATCTGTCCGGCGTCCGGCGTATCGAGGCCCGCCAGCGAGCGCAGCAACGTAGTCTTGCCGCAGCCGCTTTCGCCGAGCAGCGCGACGAATTCGCCTTTGCGGATATCGAGGTCGAGCGCATCGATCACGATACGCGCGCCATAACGGCGCTGAAGCCCGCGTACCGAAACAGCCAGTGATGAAGCGACAGTCGCGCTCATGGCGTTGCTCCCTTCGTGTAATTCGCGTGCCACGACAGGAAGCGCGCTTCGAGTGCGCGAACCAGCGCGTCGGCCACCACGCCGATGATCGCGTAGATAATCATGGTGAGCAGGATGACGTTGGTCTGCAGGAACTCGCGCGCATCCATGGCGAGAAAGCCGATGCCTTTGGTGGTCGCGAGCGTTTCGGCGATCACGAGCGCAAGCCACGCATGCGCCAGCGCGTAGCGCACGCCGGTGAGGATGGCGGGCATGGCGCCCGGCAGAATGATCCGGCGCACCACAGCGGGCCAGCTCATGCCGATCACCTTGGCAAGTTCCATCAGCTTCGGGTCGATCTGGCGAATGCCGAGCATCGTGTTGATGTAGATCGGAAACAGCACGGCCAGCGCGACGAGAAAGACTTTTGCGCCTTCGCCCACGCCGAACCACACGATCACGAGCGGCAGCATGGCGAGAAACGGAATCGCGCGCACCATCTGGATCGAGCGGTCGATGAGCGCCAGCGCCAGACGCGAGAAGCCGACCAGCACGCCAAGCGCAAGCCCGATCGAGCCGCCGATCACAAAACCGCACACTGCGCGCAGCAGCGACACGCCAAGGTGGACGAACAGATCGCCATTGCGGGCCAGATTCCCTGCCGTCACGGCGACGCTGCTCGGCGCCGGCAGCACTTGCGGATCGATCCAGCCGATACGTGCAGCGAACTCCCAGAGCACGACGATCAGTGCGGGAATCCCCCATGAAAGCCAGTAGTAGAAACGATTCGTCGAGAGCCGGGTGACGCTGCGTGAGCGCAGCATGAAGCGGTTCGAAGTAGAAGTGACGTCAGCCATGTCGGTCCCGTGTGCGATGAACAGATACAACCGTCGGTAAAAAGCCGCCCATGCGGTTGGCTGCGTGGCCTTGCGCGAGCAAGGCAATGAGTGCCCTCGAAAACAGGCGTGGGAAGCATGCACGGGAAACAGCCGGCGCTTCGTTGAAGGAGTCCGCGTTGACGCGGCACGAAGCTCGGTATTAAAGACGCTCTAACGTAGCGATGACAAACGGTTTTTTATTCTTTGCTTTTTCGTTTTGCTGCGCTGGACGTCGGAAATCAGTCATGCGTTGTGCGCATGATATTTTGGCATTAAAATGTCGGGCGTAAATGTTATCGCGGTTGGATATGCGCGTAGCGCTGCGGCCGGCATATACCTAAGCGGCGGACGTGCGCGGGTAAGCCTCCACGCAAGCAGTCCGGCATGGCAAATCGCGCGTCAGGCAAAATTGCCGGCGCGAATCGTGCGGATAAATCGGCTAGCGAGCAGCCAGACAGGATTTTCCTTCTGCATGAAGCCGAACAGAAAGATCAGGCAACCGATCAGCGCAGTCGCGCTTTTATCGAAGAAGGGCGCGCCCACCAGCATGCCCATCACGCCAACCGCGGCGATACAGGAAGAAATCGAGTCCGCAACGGTATGCCGCGCGCTCGCGCGCAGCACGCCCGCATAACTCGCGTGGCCGTTTTTCTCGGCGTGGCTGGCGGTCCATTTCAAATAGCCATAGAGACCCGCCTTGACGAGAAAACTCGCCAGCGCGATCACCAGCGAAACCAGCGTGACGTGATGCTCAGCGTCGTCGCCCGAGGCGAAGGTGCCAAACACGCTGATGAGCAGGAATTCCGCGCCTACCGCCATCACCATGAGGCTGGCAAAGGCGGCTACCACGGGTAGCAGGTGTTTTCTGCGGCCGTCGGGATTGCTGTGCACCCAGAAAATCGCTGCTGCCACGAGGCCGTCGGTGACGACATCCATCAGGCTGTGCGCCCCGTCCGCGATCATGGCGTTGGAGCCCGACGTCCAGCCGGCCCATGCCTGGAAAATCATCAGCACGAGATTGACGAGCAGGGTAACGAGTGACGCTCGCTTGAGCGTTTTCATGGTGTGCACGCGCAACGAATAACCGTGGGATCGACTTGGCGAAGAGCCGCTAGCGTATCGAGGTCAGATTGCAGGCGAGTGACAACACGCGTTTGTCATGGTGCGGCGTGTAGGGTGCGGGAAGCGGCCGTTCGGGCCGCGCGTCGCGAGACATTCAGTTATCTTTATCAACGTGCCGAGTTGGCGACGACGGGGGCCATGAACATGTTCCTCCCGTTCTTTATCGAATCGATTCAGGCGATGGAGAAACGTTTCGATGGGCGAGGGAGTAAAACGGCTACGCGCACACGTTTGGTGCTCACAGTGATGTGACAGCGACACATCGAAGTCGCAGCGGTAACATCGCCGGGCCCTGCAATCGGCATCGGCATCGGCATCGGCACGGTGCTTGCTCCTCGACTGTCGCAGCCGTTGCGATCGTGAAAGTGAAACCGTGAGAAGGAGCAAGCATGAAAAAACTGGCAGCCCTGTTGGGAACGGTTGTGCTGGCGACCACGTTGAGCGGATGCTGGTGGGGACCGCCGCCGGGCGGTCCGGGTGGCGGGCCTGGCCCCGGTGGTCCGGGTGGGCCTGGCGGCCCAGGCGGTGGACCGGGCGGCCCAGGAGGGCCAGGAGGCGGCCCGCGCGGATCGATTCAGGTTCCGCATTCGTCCGCTGTTGCGTGATGGGTCGCGTCTGAGCGACGGCAATCTCGAGGACCGGAGGGCGCGATTCGCTCTCCGGTTCGACGCCTGACGCCTGGCTTCGTGAGGGTTCGCTTGCCCCTCACTCGCGCTCGTTCACCGCCCCGAAGCGCTGATTCACCACGCGCCGCCGAATCGAGCAGAACGCCGAGCGCGCCGATCACCAGCGAAGCGGCTCGAACTTCCGATTGCTGCATCCGTGAGCTGCGCCGGCGTCTCAAACGACAATTTTTCGAGAAGCCCCGCCTTTTATCGTCGTTTGCGATAATATTTCGAGACTTCTGAACGTTTTCCGAGTCTCATGGCCGATCTTGAACCTGTTGGCTACCAGCACCTTATCGAGAGCCTCAACCTGGAATCGCGGGTTCGGCCACTCGAGCACCCCGCCTGGCTCAACCGTTCCGTGAACCAGAAGGTGCGTGGCCACAATGGATTCTGGTATCCGCGCAAGACTGCGGTCGAGCCAACGCTTGTCGGCCACGTCGAATTCGCACTTCGCAATGAGGGAGTGAATCTTGAGGTGCTTGAGGCGGTGTTCGAGCACCTGCCTGAGACTGAGCTTCTACGCCGGTGGGCCGAGTCACCGAACAGCGCATTCGTACGAAGGGCATGCTTCTTTTGGGAGTGGCTGACTGGCGGGAATCTGGCCGTCGAAGGAGGCCCAACCGGTGCCTACGTCGATGCACTGCCGCAGACTGATTACTTCACGGCGGATGCCGCGCACGCAGTCCGGCACCCCAAGTTCCGGGTTCGGGACAACCTGCCAGGGAGCCGCGATTTCTGCCCGCTCGTGAGACGCGATGTGCTGGCGGATGGACCGTCGCTGGAAGAGTTGCTGGATGAGGCGAGCTTGACGCTGGAGCGGGTCACCGACGCAACCCTCTATGAGCGCGCGGTGCGCTACCTGTTCCTTTCCGAGACCCGCAGCAGTTACAGCATTGAACGGGAAACGGCCAGCGGTAGCAAGGGCGAGCGCTTTGTCCAGCTTCTCGCCCGGGCCGGCGAGGAAGAGCGTATTACCGAGGACTGGCTTATCGACCTGCAGAACGTGATCGTCAGGGATGCCTACGCCCAGGAAGCGTCGTACCGGACGAAACAGAACTGGCTCGAGGATGGAACGGGGCGCGTCACGTTTTTTCCGCCACCGCCCGATGAGCTCCCGCGCGCCATGCAAGGATGGGGGGCCTTCATCAACGAGCAGCCCGACGCTGGCGGATACCGGTGCGCGAACGCGCTCGTGCGGTGTGCCTGTGCGGCCTTTGGATTTGTCTACCTGCATCCCTTTCTGGATGGGAATGGGCGTATCCACCGCTTTCTGATTCACCATGTGATCAATGCCACCAGGCGATTGAAGGGCGGGGCCATCGTGCCTGTTTCAGCCGTCTTCAAGCGCCATGAAGACGCGTACCTTGGTGCGCTGAACGGCTTCTCCCGCCCGACCACGCGGCTGTGGCGATATTCGCCCGGCGAGGACGCACCGCACATCATTTCGTCACCGGGTGGGCGGCCGTACCGATTCTTCGACGCGACAGCAGAAGTCCGATTCCTGCACCGCATGCTCATCGAGGCCGTGCGGACGGAGTTGCCACGCGAGTTGCACTGGCTGAGCGGATTTGACTCCGCGTTTGAGCAACTGAACGGCGAACTCAATCTTCCCCGCCCGGACCTGTCGGCACTCATCCGCATGGTGCATTCGAATAACGGAAAGCTGTCGTCGAACAAACGCAAGTCGTACCCGCATCTACCCGATGAGGTCATTGTCCGCATCGAAGAGGTGGTCCGCGAGGCTTTCAACTCGGCATCGGAGCACAAGGGCAGTGAGGGCTAGTTGTCCTGGCCCGGGGGACGGCAAACCACGCCATGCCTCTGGCAGCGATCGTTTTTCGAGGACTAAGCGCCGATGGCGAGGTGGATTGAAGAACTTTCGATCAATGCGACAGAATTTCGGGACTTAGCCGCGATTTCGACGTAAACGTCGCGGCTTGGGCTAGCCCTAAGCTTCAACGCGAGCACTGCGCTCCAGGTGCGTTTCCCCCTCTGCGATCAAGTCGGCGGCCGTCTCCAGTACCTCGGCTAGCCTGAACAGCAATTGGTCGCGCCACTCATCGTCGTCTTCGGACGGCGAAGGCTTCGCAAGGCTCTCGATGAGCGAGTTGGCCGTTTCAAGAAAAGGGAGCGAACGGTGGTAGTTCAGCACGGCCGCCGTTGCGTCATCCGTTGCGCCCTTCAGCACGCTCAAGTACTCGTCGGTGTGATCCGTTGGCGGCGATTGCATTGCCGCAGCCAACTGGTCAATGCGTGACTGTCCCAGAGAGCTGAGCAGCAGGGCGCGCTGCTGGAGGTTTGCATACTGGCCTCGGAGTTCGGTTTCACTGGGCATTGCGGTATCTGCTGGTTCGATGTTCATGGGCGGCATTTTACGGCATCACTCTGAAACGGCTCACCATTCGCCGCTCGTTGGCTCATTCCCGCCGACAATGGCGCTTCTCCGGGAAGGCGAGGCTTTGCGCGGGTTACACTAGCCGGCGCGTACCGATCGACGACGGCCTGAACAGGCATCCTTTCAAGACAATGCTCTGGAAAATCAAAGACTCGAATACCTACATTCTCGGCTCCGTTCATCTGTCCAACACTTCGAACCTGCAGTTTTCGAACGTCGTGGAGCGGGTTTTTGCGGAATCTACCCAGGTGATTTTCGAGGCTGATCAGAGGCTGGCGCCCGATCCGCTGCTATTGATGTCGCCACCGGGCGTGCTGCTCGATAGTCTCATTCCGAAGGCGCTATTGCGCAACGTTCGCGAGCACTGGCTACGACTCGGACTTCCAGAAGAAAATCTGCTGAAACTACGACCCGTCGTGGTCGGGATCACCTTGCAAGTTCTGGAAGCCGCGCGTCACAGCTATGTCGTAACACTTGGCGTCGACACGGTTCTTCGCGAACGGGCAGAAAAGGCAGGAAAGGAAATTCGCTATCTTGAGAAAATAAATGATCAGTTCAGTCTGTTGGCTGGCATTGCGCAGAATGAACAGATTTCATTTCTCAGCCATATCGCTAACCAGGCCGATGCGGGTTTTTCGGAGATCGTTAATATGATCTCGGCATGGCACGGTGGTGATATTCAATATTTCGAAGGTCTCCTGGACCAGCGAAGAAAGGATTGGCCTCAGATGGTTAATGATGTGCTGACGAAACGCAATATGAATTGGGCGCGACAGATCGCGGATCTAGCGAAAGCTTCCGAGCATAATCTGGTAGTTGTCGGCGCATTGCATCTTATCGGCGAGACTGGCCTCCCAACGCTCATGCATCAATATGGACTGACGCTCGTAGCGATGCCTTGATCATGGTATCCACGGCGTGGTAGATCGACCCATTTGAATAAGTAACCGGGAGATGTCATGCTCGACGCGAATCCGTTCCCGACCGGCGCTTTCGAAGGTCGACTCGGGACCGTGCTTGTACGATTCAATCTCAGCGTTGGCCCCGACGACCGACTGGCCGTAACAATTGATAGCCCACATCAGGGCGCGTACGCAATACCTTGCGATTCCGTCTCGATTCGAGACGCCACGCTAGCCTTCACGGTCCCTTCGATTCAGGCGTCGTGGTCCGGGACGTTTCTTGAAGGCGACCGCACCCTCTCGGGCATCTGGACGCAAACGACGGCGTCGTCGCTTGTGCTGACCCGCGACACCTTTGAACCCGCAATGCTGCCACCTCCTGTTGACGGCATCTGGCTCGGGACCCTGTCGCTGGAAGATGAACGGCTTCGAATCCAGCTTGTTATCAGGACAGACGCCAATGGCGTGACGCGTGTTCGGCTCGACAGCGTCGATCAGCATGCCGCGGAGCTGGAGGGCGCGATGGCTTCGCTCGATAGCGACCGGTTCTCGTTCGAAGTGCCGTCGATCAGAGGGCGCTGGGAGGGGCAGCTACAAAACGACGCCCAGACTCTGCAAGGAACCTGGCGACAGCTTAAAACCCGGCCACTGAACTTCAAACGACAAGCCGCGTTGATTCCCATCGAACCGCGCCCGATGCCCCGCATGTTGCCCGCCCGGCCACCTGTGCCGATCGACGACCTCGATGCCCTGTTGAAGGTCGACATGGCGGAGTCTCTTGCAAAAGGCTGGCTCTGCGAATCCAGACAAGGCGCACTCGCGATAGGCGTGATGCGCGCCGGCAAGCGGGTTGTGCTCACATACGGCGCGGCCACACCAGAATCACTGTTCGAAATCGGCTCGGTCACGAAGCCGTTCACTGGTCTTTTGCTGGCGCAGTTGTCGCTGCAAGGTCGTGTTGCGCTGGACGAATCGGTCGACACGTTTTTAGGCAGGCAATCAGCGATGAAAGAGGGCGAGGTTCCCATCAGCCTTCTCGATTTGTCGACGCACCATTCCGGCCTACCGCGGTTGCCCGAAAACATGACGCCCGCCGATCCCGCGAATCCCTACGCGGACTACGACGAACCGAAGCTTCTCGAATACCTGTCCAGTATCAGGCTCGTGCGCGCGGCGCAGACCGAATTCGAATACAGCAACCTTGGCGTGGGTCTGCTCGGATACTTGCTTTCGAAACGCGCCGGCATGGCTTTCCTTGACTTGCTCAGCCAGCAAATCCTGGAGCCCCTGGACATGCGCGAGACCTTTATCGATGCGCCCGCTTCTTCCCAGGAGCATTGCATCCAGGGCAGAAACCGAAAGGGCAAAGCCGTCCCCGCGTGGGACCTTGGCGTCCTTGCGGGCGCCGGCGGCATACGCTCGACGGCTTCCGACATGCTGACGTTTCTCGCTGCCTTTCTCGATCCTGAGCGCGTTAGCCCGAGAGGCGGGTTGCCAGGCGAAACCCTCGGCGCCGCACTGGTTGAAGCGCAACTCGCGCGAGCCGATGCGCCCGGCTCGAGCATCTGTCTTGGATGGAGCCGGTACGGCGACCCCGAGACATATGGCCACAGCGGGGCGACTGACGGATTCTCGAGCCACTGCTCTTTCAGCCATGACGACGAGACTGCCATCATCGTGCTCACGAATAGCGGCCCCAACGGTACCGCGTCGATGGCGGCCAACATGCATGCCTACGTGTTGGCCAGGCTTCGCGGCAAGGACGCACCCCTGCCTCCCGACTGTTCGCTGGGCGCCTGAACGCGATTGTTCAGGATTCTCTTGTGCGGATTTCGTTGTCGAGTCGATTAGTATTGCCAGGAACTACGCGATTCAGTTGATCACCCCGGTGTTGTTTCGCATGCGTTTGGAAGTGAGGCACCAGGCATCCATCGGTACGCTTTTCAAGCGCCTTATGTCTTCATCAGTTGATAGTTTTTATTAAATAAATTGGTTTCTATTATTGATTTTCAATAATTAAAAGGATTGCAAACCAGTGCAGGAAAATTGACATTCTTTAGGTGTCGCCTATATTGTCCTGACGCGTCGAATGGCGCGTGTCTATGAAGCCGGTACACGAATCGGCACGATCGCCAACTGTCGGGCGTCGTTTATAGATGCATTTGATAACGCCGCCAGAGGAGTCAGGCTGCGTGCCACGGCGCGTTGCTGTGGGAGCTACGCAGTCGCCGTTGCACTCTGGATTGCGCATTTTCGGGGGAGGGGTGATCGTGCATTCACTGCCCAGTCTGGAAAGCGAAAGACCTGTGCGGGCGTGGCGCCATCGAATTTCTCATTCACTGATTGCCGGTAGGCTAATAGTCGCTTCCTGCCTGTTGGGAGGGACAGCGGCCAATGCCACGGATGCGTGTATACCCGCATCATCGTCTGTCAACACGATGTGTGACGTTAGCGCAACCGAGTTGGCGAATGCGATCAAGCGCTATCCGGCGGCCGCAATCGCACCTATGCTCGCGAAGGATGCCCCGCCCCCTGGCGAGGTAGAAAAGAACGCTCCCACCGATGAAGCAGCGGCCACGCAAACCGTAGGGGGTGTACGCCTGTTTCCGCGTAACGAGCAGTGTTTTCCGACCGAGACGCGAAATATTTTTAGCGAGGTCGACAAAGTCGTTGCAGGCGACGATCCGACGCTGCGCCCAATGGACTGGTCCGATGGGCACACCACTTCCAGGACCGCACGATCCGCCATCATGGGGCAGAACACCTGGATGCTGTGGGGCGAGGGCAATGAAGCATTCTGGGGCTGGGTGCAGGAGAATGGGTACGGCATCGCGGACTTTCTCGTCCTGCTGGATTCGAAGAACCGGGCGCATCGTTTCAGGGACGGCGGCTTGATCAATCAGCCCGGCATGGTGGAGCGCGACACGCCCCTGGCCGGGCTGGGTCTTTACATCGACGGACCTGACGGTGACAAGGTCAAAATGCATGCGCCGGGCAATGATGTCGATGCGGACGGCAAAGCCGTGGAGCGTCCGAAAATGCCCAGGGACCCGGCGCACGATCACACGACGTTCTTCGAAATCGGCGACCAGGCGCTGTATGACCAGGCAATCGCGCAACTCGGTGACGATGGCGTTGACCCGCTTATCTACGGTTATCCCTCCGGTGTCGTCGGTCTGCGGCTATTTCCGAATCCGGATTTCTTCGGCAAGTCGACCGCCGCGCAGCAAGCACGCGAGCACTGGAACGAACAGGTCGTCAGCGATCAGGGCAAGAGGTACTACTCGACCGATCCACGGGACGCTGATTTTCACGCCGATCCATTGCTCGTGCGGCCATTTCGCGTCAGCATGGCATGCGCATTCTGTCATGTCGGCCCGCATCCACTCTCCACACCGAAGGATGCAGAGCATCCCGAATGGGGCGATATGTCGAGCATGATTGGCAATCAATACTGGCTGCCATCGAACGCTTTTACGAATCTGAAAACGCCGGATAGCTTTCTCTGGCAATTCGTGGCGAGCCAGCAGCCAGGGACCATCGACACGTCGCTGGTGGCGACGGACCACATCAATAATCCGAATACGATCAACGCCATTTTTGAAGTGAACGCACGCCTTGCTCGCGCTGCCATTAATCCACCGGAAGCGCAAAGCAAGAGCAATCTGATGATGCGCGGCATCGAGGACAAACCGCTTTTCACGCTCGACCCGCGCCACACGCCGCGCGTCTTGCTCGATGGTGCTGACAGCATCGGCATTGAAGGTGCGTTATTGCGGGTTTATCTCAACATCGGCGCTTATTCGGAGCAATGGCGCAGGGTGCAGAACACGATTGTTGGCTTTGCGCCGCAGCGGCCATTCGATATTTCGACTATCAAGGCCCGGTCGGTCTACTGGAACACGACCGAACACTTCCGGGTGGAGGAGCTGGAGAATTTTTTCACCTATATCACGCAATCCGGAGCCACGGTAGCCCAGCCAATGAAGCTCGCTTCGACCGAAGAGGGCCTCGCGCGAATTAATGCCAGCAAGGCAGATAGCGATAAAGGTCGCGAGGTTTTCATTCGCAATTGCGCAATTTGCCATTCGAGCAAGCAGCCTCCCAATTTGCCAATTACATTTTCGCGCGGCTGGCGTACGGCAAACGCGAGCGCCCAAGGCGGTATCACGCTGCCCATGGATTTCGCCGATTGGGATGCCTTCAAGCTGAGCGCACCCTGGCTCGCTTATGTGGACCGGCTCGAAAAATATATCGCGACACAACCGAATGGAGGGCAGGACTTCTTCGAGGAGAATAACTATCTTTCGACCGATGTACGCATACCCATCACCCTTGTCGGCAGCAATTCGCAGCGCGCGGTGGGCACCAATGCGATGCGCGGCCAGGTCTGGGACAACTTCTCGTCGGAAACGTACAAGTCGCTCCCGGCCGTCGGATTGGTCCACTTCTTCAATCCATTCAAGGATACGGGAGCCGTCGACAGGTGGGGTAACAACGACGAATACGCGCCGCCGGGCGGAGGACCGGGTTACTACCGGCCAGCCTCGCTTGTCAGCGTGTGGGCGACGGCGCCATTTCTGCACAACAATGCGCTCGGTCTCTATGACCGGGATCCGTCGGTGGACGGACGCCTCAAGGCATACGACGACGCAATCGACAAGCTACTCGACAATAGCAGGCGTGCCGTCGTCGGTGCGGCCGCGCATGGCGCTGCGCGGCGGGTGAACGTTTATCCCGCTGAAAAAGAGGCGTTCTGTCATGAAAATCCCACTGATCAGAGCCTGGAATGCAGCGCGCTGCGAGGCGATTTCCGCCAATCTTTCGCAGCGGCAGGCATTGCTGATCAACGTGGATTCAGGGACGTCGGTTTTATCTACAGGACGACGAAGGATTCCTGGATCGACTTCGCCCCGCGATTCATCAAGCCGCTGATCACCGGCGTGCTGGGTGAGCGCTGGACGTCGTTCCTGTTCATCTATATCTGGCTGTTGTTGGCGCTGATTGCCGTGGTCCTGATTTTCGTGGGGCAACCGCGCCTCGCAGGCGGCTTGCTAGCTTTGCTCGTGGCGGGGCTGGCGACGCTGCTGCGCGTGTCGGGTATCGATACCATTTACCCGTGGCTATGGGTCGTTCCTCTCGTCTTCCTCGGCCTCGTGGTGGCGTTTTTCCGCTTCCCCAACGCGTTGCGTTGCGCACGCGTGTTCTTCGCTGCGAGCGCCGTGGGGTTCATCGTCATGGGCGGCGTAGGGAAGGCATTTATCGATGGCCGTCTTATCGGCATCGACATCGGTCCGATTCCGCGCGGCACGCCGGTGAATCTGCTCATGAACATCAATCCTGATGCGCCCACCGTGGACCTCATCAATGCGGTGACTGCGCTCACGCGCGGGGTATTGCTGGTGCGCCGCGACGACCCGAAGGACGGCAGTTTCAAGGCGCTCGACGAGTTTCAGCAGGAAGCCGGACCGGCGCTGCTCAAAGCGAGCAAGTGTCCCGACTTCGTGCTGGATCGGGGCCACTGGTTTGGCGAGTCGCTTCCCGCTAGTGAAAAGCAACAGCTGAAGGCCTTCCTCGAAACGCTCTGACTTGCCACCTTCGTCGACCGGAGCCGCGATGAATCCCGATGACCCGCTATGGCAAGCCAGAGATCCGGACACGACGCCCTTCGACTATGTGATCGTGGGGTCGGGTGCGGGCGGAGGCCCGCTCGCCGCGCGGCTGGCGCTAAATGGGTGCCGTGTTCTGTTGATCGAAGCCGGCAATGATCCCGCCGTTGCACAGCACGGCGCGCCTGCTCAGCCACTGACGCGCGGTGCGCCCGATCTCGCGCAGCAGCCCATGCGCCAGGTGTACGCGGTGCCAGCCTTCCATGCGCGTGCGACCGAAGACCCGGACATGAGTTGGGAATTCTCGGTGCGGCACTATACGAATACCGCGCGCCAGCAGGATGATTCGAAATACAACGGCGCGATGGACCCTTCGCTGGCAAAAGGCGGGGAGCAGCAGGGCGGCATCTTTTATCCGCGCGCGGCGGCCATAGGCGGCTGCACGTCGCACCACGCAATGATCATCATTCGTCCAAATGACGCCGACTGGGACCATATTGCACAATTCACCGGCGACGATTCATGGCGGTCGCAGAACATGCAGGGCTATTTCGCCAAGATCGAAAATTGCCTGTATTACGCAGCCTACCGCACGTTCGCCGGCAAAACGCTGGGACTGTTATTCCGCTTTCTGGCGTGGTCGGCACGTGTGCTCGATCCGCGTGGTCAGCTCGATCCCGGTGGCCACGGCGGCGCGGGCTGGCAGAAAACGAGCTTCATCGACCCGTTCGTCATCTGCGCCATCGTGCGGGGCGACCGCACCTTTTTAAGTGTCATCAAGGACGTGCTGTTTGCGTCGCTGGCGAATCGCAACGCGGCCTCGATGTTCGGCCGGGCGCTTGCCCGTTTTCAGATTTTGCAGTTCCTCGATCCTAATGTCCGCTTGCCCGATATTCAGAGCCGTGCCCATGTTTCGCTGATCTCGATTGGCACCGATGGCAAGCGTCGCTGCGGTCTACGCGACCATCTGCTGAATGTCAGGGACGCATTCCCGGATCGGCTCGTGATACTGAACCCGGCGCATGCAACGCGGATTGTGTTCGAGAAACCCGGCAACGACGTGCCGCGCGCGATCGGCGTGGAGGTTCGCATTGGCCCGCATCTCTACGCGGCCAGCCCGAAACATGGCGGCAACGACGTTACGCCCGACACCTGGCAGGTATTCGCCCGCCGCGAGGTGATTGTCTGCGGCGGTGCATTCAACACGCCGCAATTGCTCATGCTCAGCGGCATTGGCGATGCAGCGAATCTGGGCGCCATCGTCAAAGGGCCGTGCGGCCGCGATGGAACACCGGTCGCGCCGATCGTGAATCTGCCGGGCGTCGGCCGCAATCTTCAGGACCGCTATGAAATCAGTGTGATCAGCGAGACGAGCGAGCCGTTTTCCACGCTCGACGGCGCGAGTTTCGATCCCGGCGACAACGCGGACCCCATGCTGCGCCAGTGGCTCGCCGATCAGAGCGGCCTGTACTCGACCAACGGCGGCGCGCTCGCCATGATGATGTCGTCCACTCATGGCGCCCGCATACGCAGCGACCCCGATCTGTTCGTATTCGGCTTGCCGGCCGCGTTTCGGGGCTACTACTGGAATTATTCGAAGCAGTTGCTCTGCCGGAGCATGACGTCGCATGAAAAGACGCGAAATTTGTGGAGCTGGGTGATCCTCAAGGCTTACACCAATAACAACAATGGCACGCTCACCCTGCGTAGCGCAAACCCCTTCGAAACGCCGGAAATCAATTTTCACTCGTTCGACGATACCCCCGAGGGCGCGCAAGACTGCGATGACGATGTCGATGCGCTGTGTTACGCGATCAAGCGCATGCGTGAAATCAATGGCCGCGTGAGCGCGTTGAGCAATGAAGTTCAGCCGGGTCTGGACAAGCCTGATTGTTCGCCGGCGATGCGTCAGTGGATCAAGAACGAGGCGTGGGGGCATCACGCGTGCGGGACTTGCCGGATCGGTCACGATCCCTGGCACGCCGATCCGCAGGCGCTCCAGGACCGCTTTGCCGTGGTGGACAGCAATTTTCGCGTGCATGGGGTGGAAGGTTTGCGCATTGTCGATACCTCGGTCTTTCCGCAAATTCCTGGCTACTTCATCGTGACGCCGACCTTCATGATCAGCGAAAAGGCCGCCGATGTCTTGCTGGCCGACTCGCAGGGATATCCACGCGCGCTTGAGAGCGTGGAAGCGCGCGCGGTACGCGAGCGCCGTCGCCTGGCGCGGCCCGAATGGCAGGAGCCTGCCCATGCAGACCCGGCGCGATTGCCTGCCGATGCGGTTGGACTTGCCTTGTCCGGCGGTGGCGTACGCAGCGCCACCTTTTGTCTTGGCGTTCTTCAGGCGCTCGCCAAAACGCGGCGGTTGCGTGATATCGACTTCATGTCATCGGTATCCGGCGGTGGCTATATTGCTTCATTTCTCGGCAAGCTCTATACGCAGATGCCGAATCAGGATCGCCAGATGCCCGTGGAGCGCGTCGAGCGTACGCTGACGAATCTGGCTTCGTCGACGATCCAGTGGTTGCGCTACAACGCGCAATATCTTGCGGGCGGTGGCCGTCGCGATACGCTATTCGACGTTGCCGTCATTTTGCGCAACCTCGCGGCAGTACATGTCTGGATCGGCGCGCTGTTGTTTGGCGTGCTCGGTGCACTGCACTGGTTCGTGCTCGACTGCTCGACGTTCAACTTCCTCTCACCGGTGTGCGAGCGCGCGCCGCCGCAATGGTACGGCGTGACGCTGTCCGCCTGGTGGTGGCTGCCGCCGTGGCTCTTCGTGCTCGGCGTGCTGCCGCCATCCATCGGCTACTGGCTGACCATGCGGCGTCGCCCGAATAGCGATTGGCGCTCATGGATGCCCTTCGTCCTTTGGATCGTGATGCTCGGTTGCGCGATCTACGGACTGACGCTGCCCGACATCGAAATCTGGAGCGCCGTCGCGCTCGCTGTGCTGCTGATCGCGTGGTTCGAGCAACAGGCGGCGGGCCTGTTCATCGCCAATCCGGCGGCGCCCGGAACGGGTGCGCCGCCGATCAATCCCGGCACGGCGCAGCCTGAGGGCGGCACGATCGTCATTCGCAACCGTTTGACCCGGTTGCTTGGCGCGGCGCTCTTCGGCTTTATCGTGACGGTGCTGTTCGTGGTGATCGACACGCTCGCGCAACGCCTTCCGCTGCACGGCATGCAGGCGGTTGGCTGGTCCATGGCCGGCGCTGCGCCCGTTCTGGTGCTGCTCAGGGGAGTTGTGGCGAGCGTATTGAAGCGTCAGGCGAGAACGGCTGCGGCGAGCGCGTCGGATGCGGGCAGCAGCCTGGCAGGAGACCTCGTGCGGGAGATCTTGCTCGCTGTCGTTGCATTTGCTTTGGCATCCGTATTGTTTCTGTTTCTCGATCTGCTCGTTTATCTGGCGTTCACGCTCGACTCGAACACGGCGCGTTTTTGCGTGGTGACGGCCTTGCTCATTTCGGCGGTGAAAGGGCGGGTGCTCCTCTTTCTGAATCTGTCCTCGCTGCAACAAAGCTACGCGCAGAAGCTGGTGCGGACCTGGCTGGGCGCGTCCAACGATGCCCGCGTGAATCCGCCAGGCACCAGCAAGCCTGTGCCGGTTGGCGTGAGCGACCTGGGCGACGATGTCTTCTTCGACGAATACCATCCTGAAAGCCACGGCGGCCCGCTGCACCTGGTGTGCGCGTGTCTGAACAACACGGTTGACCCACTTTCGGGCAACCAGCTGCGCGACGACAAAGGCATGCCGATGTGTGTCGGGCCGGCCGGCATGAGTGTCGGGAGGCGCTTTCACGCGCTCTGGGGCGAGCGCGACGTGAAAACGACGCCTGTGCGTGTTGCGCCCGTCAGCGCTGTGCGCGTGGACCCCGATCCGAACGCTTTCCACGCGCTCGCCAGAGCGGACGGCGCGCAAGTCAATGTCGAACGGCTGAGCCTGGGGCAGTGGATGGCGATCTCCGGTGCGGCGGCATCCACCGGTCTTGGCCGCAACACCAAACTGGCGCAATCGCTATTGCTTGGCCTGCTGAATGTGCGCATCGGTTACTGGTGGAACAGCGGGATCGCGGCGGGCGAGCGGCCCGGGCACTATCCCCGAGGGCTCTGGCGCTGGCTCAAATCGTTGCCTGCGTCGATCTTCACCTTGCAGGCAAAGCTGCTCGACGAATGGCGCGCCTATTTCGAGGGCCCTTCCGCGCGCATGTGGTATCTGAGCGATGGCGGTCACTTCGATAATACGGGCATCTACGAACTGATACGCCGCAGACTGCCGTTCATTGTCGCCGTCGACGCAGCCGCCGATCCCGACTATTCCTGTGAGTCGCTCGCACTGCTGACGAGGCAGGTGCGCTATGACTTCTGCGCGACGATCAGCTGGCTCGACCCGAGCGCGGTGCGCGCGAGGCTCGCGCGTCGCCAGTTCGGATGGAGTGCATTCGAGCGTGGGGCGAATGAGCCGCGCGTGCCGGACTGGATCAGGACTTCGCTCGATCCGGAAGCCATTGGCTCGTTTTCCGAACTGAAGCGCGACGGCTTGCGTGGCGCCGCGCTTGCCTGCATCACTTACTCGAACCAGCCGGAGCGCGTGAGCTGGATGCTGTACGTGAAGCCAGGCATCGGCATCGGCCTGCCCACCGATGTCCGTACCTACGCGGAAAACTACAGCGACTTCCCGCAGCAAACCACGGCGGACCAGTTCTTCACCGACAGTCAGTGGGAAGCGTATCGCGAGTTGGGCTACTGCGCGGGCATGCACGTATTCACGCCCGATCGGGGCTCGTGAGGCCAATCATGAAGACGATCGGAAAGACGTTGCGCAGTGGCTGCGTCAGGTTGCGCGCGCGAATGTCGGGACTGATCTTTCAATCGGCCACTGAATCAAGATTCCTTAAACGCTCGTCGGCGCCCGGCGCGGTGCGCGCATGGCTGGTTGACATTCTCTGCTGGCCGGCGCGTTTCGACGACCCGAAGGTCGAAGTGGAATTTACCGAGGACTATGGCCGACGGTTTGCCGACTTTCGTCGTGCCGCCCTGGTACTCGGCACGCTGATCTGGGTGTGTTTTGGGTTCTGGGAAATCAGGCTTGCGCAAAGCAGCCCCGTCTTCAGGCCTTATTTCCCGGAGGTTTTCGCGTTCCGTTGGGCCGGCGCGCTCGGCGCGACCCTCGGCATCGTGCTGGCCTTCAGACTCGCGTTTCATCGGGACAGGGTGGCGCACTGGATCTTGCTGTCTGGCCTCGCGTTCATGTGTCTGTGCCTGCTGATGCAAACGGTCCTGGCACCCCGCCCATTCAATTTCACGCATTTTTTTGTCGGCTTTTATTTGATTCTTTTCTATCAATTCGGCTTTCTTCGTTTGCGAGCCAAGGCGACGCTGATACTGACGCTGTGCGTGATCGCTGCGATCGTGATGGCGCAACTGCTGACTCGGGCGATCGAGCCAGAGAACTTTGCGGCGGGCATGTTCTACCTTCTGAACGTCGCTGTGCTGGGCCATAGCGTCAATGTGAATGCCGAGCGGCATGTGCGCGAGCGCTATGTCGCTGTTCAGGCGCTCGCGCAAAAACACGATGACCTCGAACTCGCCCGGCGCGACCAGCAGATCCGGTCGGACGCACTGATCGCGTTGCGCGAGCAGCAGCGCGAAGCCGCCGAGCGGGCAAGCCGGGCGAAATCGCGCTTTATGGCTGCCGCAGCGCATGATCTGCGGCAGCCCATGCACGCTTTGAACCTCTTTCTTGCCGCAGCCGACGAAGCGCTGAAGGCGCGCGACATCGACGCATCGAGCCGGTTGATCGGCGATGCGCGCAAGGCGTCGGTACTGACCGCGCGTCTGTTCAACGGGGTACTCGATCTGTCGAAGCTGGAATCGGGGCACGTCAATCCGGTCTACACGAGCGTCGACCTGAGCCGCGTGATCGACGAGACAGTCGAGCAATTTGCCTCGTTTGCCGCGAGTCGCGGCGTTGCGCTGCGATATGGAAGGGCGCTGCAACGACCCGCCTGGGTACGCACCGATGCCGACTGGATTCCCCGCGTGCTAAGCAACCTCATCGCGAACGGGATCAAATACGCGGATCCATCGAAAGCAGGGCGATCCGCGGTCATCATCGGATTAGTACGTATGCCGAACTATGTGAGGATCGATGTTCTCGACAACGGTATTGGCATTGCGTCTGAGCATTGGGATGCGATCTTTCAGCCGTTCGTGCAGATTGGCAACCCGGAGCGGGATCGCGAAAAAGGGCTCGGACTGGGTCTGTCGATTGTGAATGCGGTCGTGGCGTTGCTGGAGGGGCACCGTCTCGAACTGAAGTCGGTCGAGGGGCGAGGGTCGCGCTTCTCGGTTCGCATGCCGGTGGCCGACCAACTTACATTTCCGGACCTGGCGATATCGCCTGTCGAATCGACATCGTTGCCGTCAGCGTCGTCGTTGCGTGGTCTCTATGTGTTGCTGATCGAGGACGACAGCCTGGTACGCGCTTCGATGGAGGCGTTGTTTGCGCGATGGGGGGTGCTGTTCGATTCGGTTCGCACCGTGGCCGCATTTGACGAGTTGTTGCAAACGATCGAGCGCGTGCCTGACCTGATCATCAGCGACTACCGGTTGCCGGAGGGCGCAACCGCACACGACGTCGTCAAACTGCAGGGCGAGCACTTTTCGCGGCCGGTGCCGTGCCTCGTGGTCACAGGCGAAGCAGGGATAAGCATGCAGGGGACGTTGCCCGAGCGCAGCGTGCTCAGCAAGCCGCTCGCCGCTGACACGCTGATTGCACGCATGCTCGAACTGATCGAAGTGCCCATTCGTGCGTGTTAATCCGCTGTGGTCTGCGCAACGGTGGGGATAGCAATGCCGCGGCGCGCCATTTCAACGATCAGGAAAGTGCGGCGCGACACGTTGAAGCGACTCAGCAGATCGCTGATGTACTCCTTCGCGGTGTTCTCCGCGATATTCATCTTTCGCGCGATGGCCTTGTTCGACATGCCCTGCAAAAGAAAGCCCAAGGTTTGCGCGAGGCGCGGCGGCAGATTCAACGATTCGATGGGAATGCCTTTCTGCGGACCCGGAGACTGTGGCGTATGGCCGCCTTTGCCAAGCACGCTGTTGGGCAGGTAGACGCGTCCATTAAGGATCGTTTGCAGCGCTTCGCGAAAGACCGCTCCACCTTCCTCGCTGGCCTTCGAGATGAAGCCGCCGGCGCCATGCTTGATGCAGTCCAGCACCGTTTCGCGATCGTCCTGCGCGGACAGCATCACGACATGCGCGGCACATTCGGATTGTTGTAGCCAGCGTAACAAGTCAAGCCCGGTGTGATTGCCCCCGATGTGATAGTCGAGGAAAACAAGGTCGTAAGCCTTGTTTTGCAGCTGTTCGACGGCCGCGTCGTACGAGCCGGCTTCGTCGATATCCAGCGTCGGCTCTGACGTCAGGATCAGGCTTTTCATCGCGATACGGGTCAAGCCTTCGTCTTCCACGAGCAGTACGTGGCGGAAATACAGGTTGTCCATCGGGCGTTCTCCATTGCGGACTATCGTACCCGCATTTTCTCCGGGCGCTATCCCCCCAAAGCGGGGGACGCTTATGGTGCCGCCTTCTGGAGGCAATGTTTCCCCGACACGGCGGGTTTTGCCGGAGCACGGGAACGCGCAGGATGACTTCACCGCAGATTCACTGTAGATCCGAGCCTGGCAGACGAGGAGATCTTGCGATGAAAGATAAGTCCGTGCCCTATGCGCTGGATGAACAGCGCCTGGAGAATCTGTTTGCACAGGGGCGCAGCGGGCCCTTGCGGGGGAGCGCGGCGGGCAGCGACAAAATAATTCGGGCGCGGACGGGAGCAGAGACGGAGGTGGGGCGGCGGCCGATCAGTCCCTATACCGTCCACAACCTCGATACCGCCATTGCGCACCTGGAGATCGCGATGAGCGCGGACAAAGCGATGGCGATTTTCGAACTGAGTTATTGGCACGGACGCGTGCACGAAATTCGCTCTACGCCAGGCATCTTGCACAGCCAGGAGCGTCGGCTTCAGTGTTTGCTGGATTGGTTCACGTCCAACGGGGAGGCAGACGAGCCGCTTTTTCAACACGAAAATCCTGGCGCAATGTGAGGTGTTCAAAACCGCAGTGACCACCGCTGGGGCAATGCGTGACGGGGTCACGCTCTGCAAGCGTTGAATCACAAGTCAGTTAGAGCGCGGAGGAGACCAGACAAACGAGAGCAGCGGGGGACGGGGCAACCCGTCTCCTGCTCCCCGCTCAGGCATTGCCATTTTCTTTCCAGCGCCGGATGCTAGGTCAGTGCTTGTGCCGCGGCCCGGATTTGATTCTTTACCCATACAACAGCCAGGTCGTGCTGCTTGTATTTGTGCCATTGTATTGTTTCATTCAACGGCGGAAGGTCTATCGGACAGGGTATGACACGTAATCCATAGAACGGGCTGATGAAGCGGGCAAGGCGCGTATGCAATGTCGCGATGCGATTTGTACCAACAAGCATGCGCGGCAAAAGCGTGAAGCTTGGTGCAACGATTTCGCGTCTGCGCTGCTGTCCACGCTCCAACAACACAGTTTCATCCATGGTGTGAACCTTATTGAGACCCCATTGGACTGCGACGTGCCCCATCTCAAGATATTGAGACTCCGAAATACGCTTCTTGATAGCCGTGTTTCCTTCCCATACGAGACAGCAGAAGGTATCTCCAAAGAGTTCTTCCGACGGGTGCCCAGGTGCGTTAAAGAAGTCGGGAACAATCAGCAGATCCACGTCTCCGCCGTCCAGATTCTCACGCGACTTTTCAGTGAGGGTTGAGATTTCGAACGTCATATGCGGGGCCGCTTCCCAGAAGGTCCTGAGCGCGTCTGCAAGAAGCATTTCGATAACGTAGTCGGATGCTTCAATTCTGATTTTCCGGTTCGACGTTGCCGGGTCAAACGCTGGCCGAGCGGTAGTAATCGCTTGTATGCGCAGCAGTACATCCTTCACCGGCTCGACAAGACTCTCTGCGAGAGGCGTCAGCACCATAGCCCTGCCAACGTGGACAAGGATTTCGTCCGAAAAGAAGTCCCGCAAGCGCGCCAGGCCGTTACTGGCAGCCGGCTGACTGAGGAATACTCGCTCAGCGGCTCTAGCGACGCTTCGCTCCGATAGTAAGGCATCCAGTAGAACGAGCTGATTCAGGTCGAGTTTATTGAATCGCAAGGGTGTCTCCTCCGCTGACATTCACGCGCTGAATGTATCACATTGAACGAATCAAGTTGAGTTAGTCCATGGCGCAAGCCATTATCCGTTCAACAGAACATAGGTATGGCCTGAGCCAGCCAGCGGAGACATCAATCATGGTCACCCAGTCCCCTCCTTGATTCCGGCGTAGTCACGCCAATCCGACATTGCCCCATTGTTGCGAGCACTCGAATGCCTCGCGGGGGCGCGTTCGTCCTTATCAATCGCCAAGGTCACATCATGACTATCCTCGGTATCAAATCGCTCGTGTATGGCGTCGAAGACGTCGAGCGTTGCACGCGTTTCTTCGACGACTTCGGGCTTCCCCTGGTCGAAAGCGACGCTGAGCAATCCGTATTCGTGCTCGCAGAAGGTTCGAGCGTCGTCGTGCGCTCGCTTGACGACAAGCGCCTTCCGACGTGTGCCCTCGTGGGCCCTGGCGTGCGGGAAGTCGTGTGGGGCGTCGACACGGAAGATAGTCTTAGGGCGCTGGTCGCGAATCTGTCCATCGACCGACGTGTCGAGATTGATGACGCTGGGGACGCACACTTTCTTTCGGACTGCGGACTTCCTATGGCGCTGTCTATCTTCAGCAAGCGTCCGGTTGTGAACGCACCCGACGGTTTGAATGCACCGGGCGTTGTGAACCGATTGAACACGCATCGCAAATGGCGCCGCAGAGCACACCCCAAGACCATCCAGCATGTCGTGTTCGCGGTGAAGGACTTCAAACAATCCTTCGCATTCTTCCGTGACCGGCTGGACTTCAGGCTCACCGATTATCAGCGCGGTTTCGGCATCTATAGCCGTGCGGCCGGAAGCAATAGCCATCACAACCTTTTCCTGCTCGACGCGTCGCTGCCGTTTCCCGGTCTTGATGGCCAGCCGCGTTTCCACCACGCGAATTTCGGTGTCGAAGACATCGATGAAATCATGACCGGCGCGAACTACATGGAGCGAAAAGGGTGGCCAAAGTCGCATCTGGGTCTCGGGCGGCACCGTATCGACTCCGCGCTCTTTTTCTATCTGCCGTGCCCGACGGGCGGCGAAGCGGAATACGGCGCCGATGGCGACTTCATCGACGACGCCTGGGTGCCCCGTGAATGGAGCGTTCCGCTTTTCGGTTACGCCCACTTCGTACACAACCTCCCGGAGTGGCTACGTGAAGTCCCGGAGTGGGAATTCAAGTTCCTGAAAGAAGGCGTCGCGCTGCCGGAATGACCGGTTCTTAAAAATTAGAGGGCGGCAGCAGTCCACCCGAATGAGGAGATACGTTGTGGAAAAGGTCAAGAAAGTCCTGATTGTAGGCGGTGGCATCGCCGGTCTGACGGCTGCGATTGCGCTCAAGCGCAGCGGAATTGAATCGCATGTCGTGGAGAAAAGTGCCGACTGGTCCGTATATGGCGTGGGCATTATCCAGCCATCGAACGCGCTTCGGGCGCTCCGCAGCATTGGTCTCGGCGATCTGTGTCTCGCGGATGGTCGAGGTTTCAATGGCTGGAGGTTCTGTGATGCCAACGGAGCGGTGCTGGCAGAGGCGGCGGCGTTTAGCGTCGCTGGGCCGGGCTACCCAGCGGCAAATGGCATTACACGACCTGCGCTGCACAAGATTCTCACTGAAGCAGTGCTACGGCAAGAGACGCCGGTCAGCCTCGGCGTGACGGTCGAGTCACTTGAGGACACGGGCGACAGAGTGAACGTCAGCTTCACAAATGGCGAGTCAGGGCGATACGACCTCGTCATTGGCGCAGACGGTGCTTACTCGAAAATCCGCGGGATGCTGTTTGGCGATGCCGTGCGTCCGCGATATACGGGGCAAGGCGTGTGGCGCTACAACTTCCCGCGCCCGAAAGACTTCGATTGGGGATGCATGTACTTCGGCAAGCAGAGCAAGGCCGGTCTCGTGCCGCTGACCGAGCAGGCAATGTATCTCTTCCTTGTAACCGCGGAGCAGGGGAATCCGCGCATGGTTACAGACCAGCTCGCCGTTCTTCTACGTGAGCGTATGCAGGAGTACGGCGGTCTGCTCGGAGAGTTGCGCGAGCTGGTCACGGACCCGACTGCCGTTGTCTATCGCCCAATGGAAGTGGTGATGCTGCCGCAGCCGTGGCATCGGGGCCGGGTGCTGCTCATTGGTGATGCGGCCCATTCCGGGACGCCGCACCTTGCCGAAGGCGCGGCAATGGCAATCGAAGATTCCATCGTCCTCGCCGAAATGTTGGACGGTGCGACGAGCATCGAGTCGACCCTCAACGCATTCTGGGCGAGACGCTCGCCTCGTGCGCAGCTCGTGTACGAGACGGGCATTCAACTCGGTGAGTGGGAGCAAGCCGAGTGGCGAGGGGAGCCCGCGGCCGGTGCTGCGTACAACGAAGCGTTCGCTAACGCCTATGCGGTGCTCAGCGAACCCATCTGATTGCAGGAGAAATCATGAACAAGGTAATTATCAGCTGCGCAGTAACGGGGGCCATCCATACGCCCTCCATGTCCCGGTATCTTCCTTTGACCCCGCACGCTATCGCGCAGCAAGCTATTGAAGCGGCAGAGGCTGGTGCGGCAATCCTGCATTTGCACGCGCGCGACCCCAAGGATGGCCGGCCCACGGCCGACCCGGCCGTATTCCAGCAGTTCGTACCGCAGATTGCACGTTCAACGAATGCCGTAGTGAACATCACAACGGGCGGTAGCACGAGTATGACGCTAGCAGAGCGGCTGGCGTATCCGCTCATCGCGAAGCCGGAAATGTGTTCGTTGAACATGGGGTCGATGAATTTCTCGATTCATCCGGCCGCACGCAAGATAACGGAGTGGCAATTCGACTGGGAAAAGCCTTATGTCGAAGGGACCGAGGACATCATCTTCCGTAACACGTTCCGCGACATTCGACGAATCGTCGAGCAACTCGGCGAATCCGGGACTCGCTTCGAGTTCGAATGCTACGACATCGGCCATCTGTACAACCTGGCGCACTTCGTCAACGAAGGTTTGATTAAACCTCCGTTCTTCATCCAGTCGATTTTCGGCATTCTCGGTGGCATCGGCCCGGACCCCGAGAACCTTGCGCTCATGCGGACAACGGCTGACCGTCTCTTCGGACGCGAAAACTATCGCTTTTCTGTACTCGGCGCCGGGCGTCATCAGATGTCGCTGCTGACCGCTGGCGCGGTGTTTGGCGGGAATGTTCGCGTCGGCCTGGAGGATAGCCTGTTCCTGGAACGCGGAAAGCTCGCCACGTCCAATGCAGACCAGGTTCGGAAGATTAAGCGAATCCTGCGGGAGTTGTCGCTGGAGGTTGCCACGCCCGATGAAGCGCGCGAGATGCTCCAGCTCAAGGGTGCCGCGAGCACGTCAATCTAATTACTCGGTCATTGCCAACGTCTCACGCGTTGGCGTGTGCCACAGCCCATTTATACAGAGATACAAAATGCTTGAATATTTCCCGACTAATTACGTGTGGAACCTCGCAACAAACCTCGCGCTGATGATGGGCGGAAACGTCGGTGAAATCGACGTAATTTGTCGTGGGCTGGTGGATGCATCCACGCGCGGCGACGACGAAGGAACGGAGGCGTTCTTCGAGGCGTGGTGCCACCAGGCAGATACGCTGGTTGAACTTGCCAATGAAGACATCGAACAGGGCCGAAAGCTGAGCGCTGGCAAGAAGCTCGGCCGCGCCGCGACCTACTATCTCACGGCCGAGCGGGCCCAGAACCGTGAATATGAGCCGCGTCGCCGGGCCTATTCGAAGATGCTCGATTCGTTCTCGAAGTTCACTCAATACAACCAGGAGAATTGCGAGCGCGTCGAGATTCCCTACGAAGGGAAGACGCTCGCGGGTCTCCTGGTCAAGGCCGAGCGCGCCGACGGTTCGTCGGCGCCGTGTATCGCGCACTTCAATGGTCTGGACAGCACCAAGGAGATGATTTACGGCGCTGGCATCGCACAGGCTCTGGCGCGCCGCGGCATTTCCACGCTCATGGTCGACCAGCCCGGCGTCGGTGAAGCACTTCGGCTCCATGACATGACGGCCATCGTTGAAAGCGAGAAGTGGGCCGGCGCCGTCGTCGACTATCTCGAAGGTCGCAAGGAAATCGACCGCGACATGATTGGCGTGTGCGCCTGGTCGCTTGGTGGCTATTACGCTCCCCGTGCCGCGGCATTCGAAAAGCGTTTCAAGCTTTGCGTCGCCTGGGGAGCGAATTTCAACTGGGGCGAACTCCAGCGTCGTCGACTCGCGCGTGAAGGCGATAAGCCGGTGCCCCACTACTGGGAGCACGTTCAATGGGTGTGGGGCAAGGGCTCGCTCGAGGAGTTCATGGAGTTCGCGCCGCAAGTTACGCTTGAACATGTGGTCGACAAAATCACGGTGCCGTTCCTGGTGACACATGGGGCGAACGACCGCCAGATTCCGCTCGAATACGCTCACGCGCAATACGAAGGCGCGGTGAACAGCCCGAAGCGCGAACTGAAATTCTTCACGCAACGGGAAGGCGGCGTTGAGCACGTGAGCGCGGATAACGTCGAGAACGCCCGGGACTATATCGCCGACTGGATAAGTGAGACGTTCGCGGAACTGGGCGCGAAAGGAGTGCGCAAATGAGCCAGCGCATTGTCGACCTCTCGATCTACCTCGAGAACGATGTGGTGTCCGACCCGCCGATTTACAGGCCGAAGATTCAGTACATCGACCACAAGATGTCCGTGCCGGACCTGACCAGCTTTTTCCCGGGCCTCAAACAGGAGGACCTTCCCGACGAGGAGGCGTGGGCAATCGAGCGTATCGAGCTGATTACCCACAATGGCACGCACCTTGATGCCCCATACCATTTCGCCTCGACGATGGATGGCGGCGAGCGGGCTTTGACGATTGACGAAGTGCCCCTCGAATGGTGTTTCCAGCCGGGCGTCAAGCTCGACTTCCGACACTTCGAGGACGGCTATGTTGTACAGGTCGAAGACGTCGAGTCGGAACTCGCGCGTATCGGCCATACGCTGAAGCCCTTCGAGATTGTGCTTGTGAATACGTCAGCGGGGTCTCGCTACGGGAACGACGACTACGTCAGCGCGGGATGTGGAATGGGCGCTGACGCCACGTTGTATCTCCTGGATCACGGCGTCAAGGTGACCGGTACGGATGGCTGGAGCTGGGACGCGCCATTCGTTCACACGAAGGAAAAGTACGCCGAAACCGGTGACGCATCGCTCATTTGGGAAGGACACAAGGCGAGCAGACTCAAGGGCTACTGTCACCTTGAGAAGCTCCATAACCTCGAGTCGCTGCCTCCCACGGGATTCACCGTCGCCTGTTTCCCGTTCAAGATTCGCGGCGCTTCAGCGGGTTGGACGAGAGCGGTTGCCATCCTCGATCACTGATTCAAACGCGTCGATGCGCGGAAACGCGATTGGAATAACGGGCGAAAGCTAGACCTGTTGTAGTTTGAAACCGCTCGTCTCGCGAGCGGTTAAATATAAATAGTTTGGAGACGACAATGAATGGCAAGCAGTTGAAAGCAGCACTTGTGCTGACGCTGGCGCTCGCCTGCACGAAAGCGATGGCTACGGAGAACGGACTTCAAAGTTACCCGCTCGGTGTGAATACGGTACTCGACGGCATTTTGCCGACTCCGGGAACGACCCAGTTGTACAACTACACGACGTTCTATAGCGCGAGTCGGTTCGCGGGTTCGGAAGGCGGCAGTGTCGTTCCCGGATTCAAGACACAGGTATTCGTGGACAGCCCCCGTGTCCTGCATACCTGGGGGCCTACGCTTGGTCCGCTTACTTTCACTTCTGGCCTCGTTGTCCCGGTAATCCACGCGAATATCAGCGCGGCGGGCGCAAGTGACTCCCGTTGGGGGCTGGGCGACATGGTCGTTCACGCGCTCACAATCGGGTTCTCAAATCCGTCTCATTATCTCTTCTCTGCGTTTGCGTTCGACTTTGCCTTGCCAACTGGCAGTTTTTCGGCGGACCGTATGGCGAACACTGGCCTGCATTCGTATGCCTTCATGCCAAATCTGAGCGTTACGTATTTCCCGTTCGAAAAGGTCGAAGTGTCGGCTACGGCGGGGTACGAAATCAATTCGCCGAACCACGAGACAGGGTATCACTCGGGGAACGTGGCGTTTCTCGATTGGGTTGCCGGCTACGCCGTGACGTCGAGGCTTCAACTCGGCGTGCAAGGATACGCACTGAAACAAACGACGGACGATACGCTAAACGGTGCGGTTTTTGATGGTGGTTTTCGCGGACGCGTCTATGCAATCGGTCCGCAGATTCGGTTCGATATCACGAAGTATTCCGGTGTCGTGTTCAAGTGGCAGCATGAATTCGGGGCAGAGAACCGTCCACAAGGGGATAGAGTCTGGCTCGAGTTCACGTTCCCGATTGGCGGTTAATTTCAAATAATGGAGAAAAGCTCGATGCTCAAATTGGTCATCGCCGTCAAGCGGCACCCGGATTTTACTCAGGAGGAGTTCCGCAGATATTTGAGCGTCGAGCACGCGAAGCTCATGCGAGAGTGCCCAGCAAGTGAGAAATACGTACGCCGGTACGTACAAAGCTACGCGCTGCCGATGGGGCTCAACGGTGGCGAGCCTGAAGCGCCTTGCGTGTTCGACGCTGTCTCCGAGTTGTGGTTCGATTCGGGAGCTGACATGAAAGCGTTCTTCTCGGACCCTGACTACCTGGCTAACGTGCGTCCTGACGAGTCCCGGTTCTCTGAAAGGGACAACTGTGTATTCTTCATGACGGAAGAGCGTCAAATTATTTAGGCGATCGGGGCAGGCAGCTATAAGGGCGCGGATACCGATCTTCGTGGTGCGAGACCGATCCGCGCGCAAATAGCGTTCCCCTCTTGACACAAACGCCCCGGTCCTGCCTTTTGGCGGAACCTCGCGCGCGTAGTCGATGAACAACGCTTCGCCTGGCGGGACGAGCCGCGTTGACTCGATTGACACGCGGTCCGATTCTTCAATTGCTCCGCAGTTTGCCGCGCAGCAGCGATTCGGGATGGCGCTCCAGGTAATCCGCGAGCGAGTTGAGCGATTGCAGCGTGCGCATGAGTTCCTGTAGCGCCTGGTGCACGTCCGATTGCAGCGGCGAATCCTGCTGCAATGTGGACTGCGCGGCGGCGAAGGTCTTTTGCGCCTCGTCGAGCGTGCCGCTCATTTTCGGCAACACCTGATCGTTTACCTGCGCAAACAGCTTGTTGGCGTTGACGAGCGATGCGTTCAGGTTGTTACCGATCTTGTCGAACGGAATCTGATTGAGTTTCTTCGTGATGTCTGCGACCTGCTGCTGGAGTTCTTCGAGCGAGTTCGGCAGCGTCGGAAGTTCGATCGGATCGCGGTCGAGATCGGCCTTCGCGGGACCCGCGTTCGGGAACACATCGAGCGCGATATACAACTGACCGGTAAGCAGATTGCCGTTGCGCAACTGCCCGCGCAAACCATGCTCCACCAGGCCTTCGATCAAGGCGTTGCGTTGAGCGGCATCGGGTGGCGGCGTAGGGCCGCCCCGCGAGTGTCGGGCCAGGCGCTGCGGATACAGATTCATTGTCACCGGCATGGTGAAATTGTGCTGCTTCGGGTCGTATTCGATGCCGATGTTGGTCACCTGACCAAGCACGATCCCGCGCAGATCCACCGGCGCGCCCACCGATAGACCTCGAAGCGACTGGTTGAAGTACATCACCACGCGCAACGGTGCGCCGTCCGGCTCGCGCATCGCTTCGCTTTCGTCGGTAGCTAGCGTGAAGGTGGCGTTGTCGGGCGCTTGCGGGCCCGAGGCCTGACCAGTTGGCGCCTGGAAAGCGAGGCCGCCTGTCATGACGGTCGCGAGCGACTGCGTATTGACCTTGATACCGCTTGAATCGAGCTGCACGTTCACACCGCTTGCGTGCCACCAGCGCGTGTTGGTGCCCACGTACTGATCGTAGGGCGCGCTTATGAACACCCGGGCGGTCACGCCGGCGCCGTCCTTGTCGAGCGAATAGCCCGTGACCTGACCGACCTGGATGCGGCGATAGAAAATGGGCGTGCCAATATCGAGCGAGCCGAGAGTTTCGCTATGTAGTGTGTAGTGGTGACCCTTCTGGTCGATGGTGACGGCAGGCGGCGTTTCCAGCCCGGTGTAGTCGTTTGCAGTGTCCTGCGAACGGCCCGCATCCGCGCCGATGTATGCGCCGGACAGCAGCGTGCCCAGTCCCGAGACGCCGCTTGCGCCCACGCGCGGACGCACCACCCAGAAACGGCTGTCCTTCTTTGCGAAGTTTTCGGCGTCCTTGGTGAGTTCGACGGTCACGAGCACATGCGAGAGATTCGGCGCGAGCTTGATGGCGCGCACCGAGCCGATATCGACGTCCTTGTATTTGACCTTGGTCTTGCCCGGCTCCAGCCCATCGGCGGTCATGAAACTGATCGTGATGGTCGGGCCGCGCATTGCAACCGTCTTCACCACGAGCGCTACGCCGACTAGTGCCGCGATGAGCGGAACGATCCACACGAGCGAAGGCAGCCAGCGTCTGGTTTCGATGATGTCGGGCTCGCGCATGTCCGATGGGGCGGCATGACCGGAAGGGGTATTCGTTCCTTTCGGATCAGTCATTCGGTTGTTCCTGTGTGTTGCGAGCGTTCTTTGGTGGCGCGGTGTGCCGGGTCCCAGATCAGCCGCGGATCGAAGCTCATCGCGGCCATCATGGTCAGGATGACGACCAGACCAAACGCGACGGCTCCCGGCCCCGCAGTCACAACGCCGAAGGATCCAAAGCGCACCAGGGAGACCGTGAGGGCGATCACGAAGATATCCAGCATCGACCATCGGCCGATGAGTTCGACGATCCGATAGAGCTTCGCGCGTTCTCCTGTTCGCCAGGTCGAGCGCCGCTGGGCGGTAAAGGCAAGAAGCGTGAGCGCAGAGAGCTTCAGCATCGGCACCATGATGCTGGCGATAAAAATGACGCTCGCGATCAGCCATTCGCCAGAGAGCCAGAAGTGGACGATGCCGCTCAGGATGGTGTCGTGCCGCTCGTGCGCAAGCGTGGTGGTGTACATGATCGGCAGGAGGTTCGCGGGAAGGTAGAGAAACCCCGCTGCAATCAGGAGGGCCCACGTGCGCCCGAAGGAATCGGGCAATCGCACGCTGATTCGCGCGTGGCAGCGACCGCAGTACTGATGGTGCTTGTGAGGATGCCGCTTTTCGAGTTGACCACACACGTGACATCCGACCAGCCCGGCTCCAGCCGAGGTAAGGCAGTGCTGGTGAGCGTTGCTAGCGGTGCTGGGCGCCCCGACACCCCGGTCGAGTACATTCGGCCCGGCATCCGGCAAACGTCGTCGTGATCCGGCACGTAGCGATTCAGCGATATCCCAGAGCACGCGAGGTTCGAACGCGGCGACGAAGGTGAGCATCAGCGCAAGGATGCCGAAGGCGAACAGGGACGTTTCAGGCGTAACGTGCGCGATGCTCACCATCTTGACGACCGTGACGAGGATGCCCAGAACAAATACTTCAAGCATGCCCCACGGTCGCACGAACTGAACCATGCGCAACACCTGGTTGAATCCCGGTGGAACGAAGCCGCTGCGAAGGGGCAACAGCACGTAAAGCAGCGCCAGAATTTCAATGAGCGGAAAGAGGGTGGTTGCACAGAACACCATCGCCGCCACGAGCTGCATGTTCTCGTTCCACAACACCACGAGCGCGCCGAACAGACTCGAATCCGACGTGATGCCGTTGATGTCGAGTTCCATGATGGGAAACGCCTGCGAGATGACGAACGTAACGAGTGCCGCTACGGTGATTGCGCAGATGCGGTCGAGGCGCGCTGAACTGGCTTGACCGAGCGCCGAGCCACAGCGCGAACAAAGCGCCGACTGCCGCGCCAGGAGGCGCGGCTTGCGATAGAGGGCGTCGCAATGTCGGCACGCTACAAATTCAGGGTAAGACATGGGGGCGGCGTGAAGCAGGTAAATAGGGCGGGAGGGCTCATCGCACTGGCGAATTTCATAGACAACCACCAGTGGCGCCGTATTCCACTCCAACGCGGATCGTGCTCGAAGCGTTTGAATACGGTCCTCAAGCATCACCGTCGACAATATTTATTCCAGGTGGAAAATATTCCAATTGGAATATATGTGTCAAGTGATATATTTTTGCAACGCCTACCAATTCTTACTTCTGCGCGCGAAAGGTGGTGGCATGCCACGGGGATTCGGCGATGGGGCGGCGTCAGTGAGCGCGGGTTTTATCGCGCGTTGCATGGCCGAGAGAGAACGGTGCCTGTAGACCGTGTGGCTGCGGTCACTGGGAAAATACAAGCAGCCTTGGTAACTTTCACGGCGTGCGCGAGCTTTGTGGGCATGCGCGTCACGCCGCCGATAGCCGCCCTCGCGATGCAAGGGCAGCACGAGCAGGTGGCGAACCTGCAAGTCAGGGATGAGGCGCCAGCAAGATATTCGCGATGACACCCGTGGTGACCGCTGCCAGCACGAATTCACCATTGACGTTTAGCCATTCGTAGCCAACGGGCGGCGGTTGCAATTCGTACGCCCTCCAATCGTCCACTACGTATTGAGGCGCCAGGTATTGCGGAGGCACGGGCGCGCCGCGGTGCCAGTCATGGTGAGGCACGGGAAATTTCGCAGCCGGTCCTGCAGGACCATTCGGGCCATTCGGACCGTCGGGGCGGTGCGCGTAAGGGGCGCCGTCATCGGGTCCCATCGGACCTTCCTGCGCGTATCCAGCCACGGAAAGGCAGAGCAGGCTTGTCGCAAGGGCAAGCGCAATCGTGGGCTTTCTCATGGAATTCTCCTTTGAGTGAATGGGTATCTCGGTCACTCGTCAGTCGCCTGCGACGCTGAGAATGCGGCTTTCCATTAGTCGACTGCTGCCCGTTGATGGTGTTCGGGCGCTGAGCGTCGTTGATCAGGGGCGGATTGAAGGCTACGGTGCGGTGCATCGCCGTGGGCCTTTGCATGATCGGGTGCGTGGTCGTTTCGCTTCGCCTGGTGGCCGCCGGGCTGGTCGCCGAGCCTTTCCTGAGCGGCTGCCGGCAACGCGATAACGCCTACGCCCGCCGCAGCGATCAGAGCGAATACCTGCTTCTTCATCAAACGGTCCTTGGATAAGTCAATGTCGAGCGCTCATCCTCTCACCCTTCATATCGAAGCAAGTTACGAAATCTTGTTCCTGGATGCGCCTGGCATGCGCCAGAACGGGGTTGTATCGCCTCAAACAGTGCGCAGACCGCGAGGGCTAAAAAGAACATCTTGTTGCAAATTGGCTCGAAGATTCAGACATCGCCGCTTCTATCGGCAGTCGTACAGGATTTCAGCGGTTCGGCGAACGTCAGGTCTTCTTCAACCGCCCCAGTAGTGTTGGGCCGCATACCGGAAGCGAAAAAATCGGCATAAATGACCTGATTTTTTAAATGAAACGAACTATAAATCGCCACTTTTACCTCGTCTTGCGTTGAGAATCATTATGTTAAAAAATGACGCCCGAGTAGAGGCGCGCGCTACGTAATCGGAAAAAAATGATTGGCGATGGGTATGCATATCAACGATGTCGAGTTGCAGGCATTGCGGGAGCGCTGGCGCGAAGGCAAGTACAGGGCCGTACAGGAAGCGCTCGAACGAACCGTGCCGCAGGCCGATTGGATGGATCTATGCGACGCCATCGATCATCCGGTCGGCAAACGGCTGGCAAACGACCTGCGGGGCGTGCAACTGCTTGCGCAGGATTTGAAGAACCTCGATCTGGGCGACAGTTTGCTCGATCTTGCGGTGTTCGATCGCAGCAGGTTCAACGGCGCGCAGTTCCAGTGGTCGATCATGAATGGCGCGTCGTTTCGCGAATGCACGTTGCGCCTGACGCAGATGATCATCGTTTTCGGCGAGGCAATCGACTTTCATGGTGCGACGTTTGAGCGGGCCTATATCGAACATGCGCAGATTGAAAAATCGAACTTCTCGACGGTCGTGATGCAGGGGGGAACCCTGAGCAATTCGAACGTAAAGCACTGCGATTTTTCCGGCATGCAATTCGCGAACGGGAAGTTTGAAAATAACGATGCGCGTCGCGGCGATTTCTCGGCAGCGCGTTTCGTCGACTGCAATTTTTCGCAATCGCTGCTCAACGAGGCGCGCCTCATCGGGGCGTCGTTCGACAATTGCGATCTGAGCGGCGTCGACTTCCGTGGTGCGAATCTGGACGGCGTGGATTTCCGCGCCGGTACGTTCTGGAGCGCGCCAGACGGTACGTCAATGGGCCGAACCCGGTTCGACGATACCCCGGCGGCACGACGCGCGGTTGAACGCAGCACGGCGTCGGGGAAGCAAGATATCGAATGGTGAATAGCTGCTGCATGGAGGTGGTGGACAAGGACTATGGCTGGAAAGGCGCGCCGACCTTCGTAACTCGCGGACCGGCTGGCGTGTCTCCGCTGGCGTTATCTGTCTGGTTCGATGTCGTGGTGATCGTCGCTTCGGCGATTCCCTCGCGACCACAGCAAACGCAAAAGATCGCGCGTCGATAGTTGAGTTGTATCTGCGCGGAGCGTCGACGGTAACGCATGCCACGGAATAGCAGGGCTGCGATGATGTTGCTGATGCAGATTGATGTGATACGGCCAAAGGATTACGCGCTCGACCCAGCCCACACGCCACGAATAGGTCCAGTCATCCCAGCCTTTCGTTACTTGCGGGCCGCCGCTATGCTCGGCCATGCTGCGGATCTTCTGGATCATCGCCGAAATTGTCAGTAAAGGCCCAAACCAGAGCGCCGCGATGATCGCGAGCGTGGAAGCGGAACAGAGAAGCACGAGCACGGCGACAATGCCTGACCACACGAACGCCGCAGCATGAAATGGGCTGGACAGTCGAATCGGCCTTGCGCCGGATCGGCGATAGGCGGTCATGTTGCGCACCATGTTCAGCACAAACAGATCCCCGAGTATTTGACGCGCGAGTGCGAACGTCCTCAGCGGTCGGAACTTCCATGGTTGGCCGACATACAGAAAGCGTCGCTCAGGATCGTCGGGCGTACCAACGTTGCGATGATGATCGAGATGCAGCGGACGATAAAATTCAATGGGCACAAGTCCCGGCACGCCAATCGCCGTGTTGATCAGAAAATCGTTGACGGCGCGCCGGCGAGTGAGGTTGTAGTGCGTCGCGTCGTGGTAGAGGATGAAGAGCGCGTGCTGGCGGCTCGCGACAACGAGCATGGCGGCCATATAGACGTACCATGCGTTGACGGCGATGGCGATGCGTATTGCAAATAGCAGGCAGACCCATTCGATCAGTAACGCGCCCATCGTGCGCAGATTCACGTCGAATCGCACGCATACAAGCGTGGCGAACGCAGCGGCGAGTCCCACGACCGCGCCGGCTGCGACATCAGCAAGATAGTGTTGGCCCGTGGTGAGCACGGTGACGGCCAGCAAGGCGGTCCACGCCGCGAACAATCCGGCCACGCGGCGACGCAGGCCGGCGAGCGTCGCGGCGATCGCCATCGGCAACGCGATATGTCCGCTGGGTGAGGCGGCCAGCGGTGAATCGGCGCGCTGTAGCCAGTCAAGCCATGCATCGTGCGCGTTGGGCCGCGCGATCATCGTAGGATGGAAAAGATGGCAGACCAGGCAGCCGAGTGCCGCAACCGAACCCGCGAAGAATGCGGGCAGTAGCCAGTCTTGCGTGCGCCCGAGACCCACGAGCACCGGCATGATCAGCAGATAGCTCAGATAGAGCGGTACGGTGGCGGGAATCACAGAGATGCGGCGATCGGCCCAGCCGGGCTCAATCGTCTGGATCTGACCGAACGGGAAATGCGTAACGAATCCGTATAGCAGGCCTGTCACGACCAGATAGGCGACGAGAAGCGCCCACGGGCGGTTGATCGGCAAGGTATTGGCGCCGGACCTTCGGAAGTCGTGTGTCATGGCTGGAAAGGCACGAGTGACCGGCTATCATAGCAAGCTGTCTTGTTTCGTCCTGCAGGAGTGGTATCGATGGAACTGCGCGCCAGCGCTGCTGAACTTTCGACTTTGCTTCCGTCTGAGATAGAGCGCATGTATGCGCTCTATGCGACGTCGTATCGCGACACCACGTACGCACGTTTTCGCGCGGATCTCGACGATAAAACGCATTGCATCATGCTGCGTGGCGTAGATGGCGCGATTCACGGGTTCACGACGCTCAAACGCTACGCGACGCGCTGGCAGGAAACGGATATACGTGTCATTTTTTCGGGCGACACGATTATCGATCCGGCGCACTGGGGCTCGCAGCAACTGGCATTCGAATGGATTCGCCACGCAGGGCAGATGTGGCGTGAAGCGCCCGATCTGCCGCTCTTCTGGTTCCTCATCGTCAAGGGACACCGGACCTATCGTTATCTGCGCGCTTTCGCGCGCGATTACGCGCCGCGAGCCGGCGTCGCCGCGGCCGATGGAACTCGTGCCTTGATGGATCATCTCGCAACGCAGCGCTACGGCGACGCCTATGACCCGTCGACCGGCCTGCTCAAGTTCGACGAGCCGATGGGGCGTCTCGCACCTGCGCTTGCCGAAATTCCCGCTGCACACCGTCAGTTGCCAGAGGTGGATTTTTTTCTGAAGCGCAACCCGCAATACGCACGTGGCGACGAACTCGTCTGTCTGTGCGAACTCAAGGCGTCCAATCTGCGGCCACTCGCGCGGCGTCTTTTCGATGCGGTCTGACTCGCCATGCTGATCCGCAAGGCCGATTCCTCTGATAACGAGCGCATCCTTGCTTTTCAGGCACAGCATGCGATGCGCGGAAAGCTGCCCTTGCGCTTCGATCGAACACCCGATTATTTTGCATTGCATCGCTGTCACAGCGATCAGCATGAAATCTGGGTTGCTGAAGACGGGCTTGAAGAGATCAAGGGAGTTGCCAGCCTTGTTGTGCGCAACGGGTATATCGGCGGTCGTGTGCGAAGGATTGCGTATCTCGGCGATCTGCGTCTCGTGCCTGACCGTCGTTTGTCACGCGAATGGACCGGCGTGGTACGCAGTCGTCTTGAAGCGTTGCGACGCGAGCAGGGTGTCGAACATGCCTTCTGCTGCATGATTCGCGACAATGCGATCGCCGTGCAATCACTCGCGCGCTCGCGGCGACCTGATCGACTTCGCTTTGGGCATTGGCATGGTTACGACAATGTGTCGATCTATGCGCGCCGGGGATTTCGCCGTCGAGAGGCGGCGGCGGAAGGCATCCGCATCATCGAGGCGCGGCCTCAACATGCGGATGCGTTGCGCGAGTTTCTCGACACCATGTCGCGCGAGCAGGCATTGGGCTGCGTGTTTTCCGAACAGGAATTTGAACGACGCTTGACGGCGTGGCCGGATTTTGGGCTATCGTCGTTTCTGCTTGCGATCGACGCGCGCGGCGCGCTGGCGGGTTGTGTCGCGCCGTGGGATGCAGGCCGCATCAAACGCATCGTGATCGAGCGTCTGCCGCCTTCGTTGCAGGCGTTACGCATCGGCGTCAACGCGCTGGCTTCGGTGCTGCGTCGCCCGCCTGTTGCCGCGCCGGGTGAACCGCTGAGCGACGTTTATCTGACGCATTTACAGGTGCGCAACCGCAATCCGGCGGTGTTCCGCGCGCTTCTCGACGCTGCATGGTCGCGCGTGCGTTCGACCCATGCGCTGATGCAGCTTTGCCTCTACGACAACGATCCGCTGTGGGCTGCCATGCAAGGGTTTCGTTATACCCGCACGCCAATGGACCTCTACACCCTGCCCACGGATGCACGGGAAGCGGCCGATCCCCGCACTATCGACCTGGAATTGAAGGGCCGTTTGCCAGGCTTCGAGATTTATCTGGTTTGAATCTGGTGCGGGCTGTGACCGGATCGGGTGACGTGCAGTAGATCCGCGAGCGCGAGCCAGAACCGACCCGCGTCGAAATTAAGGCCGCCAAGCACAGGCTGTCCGTGATCGAGCCGTGGCAGGCAGACCTGAGGTTTGCCGGGCAGAATCTGCTGTTCGAGATAGAACTGTCCGTCGTGTGCGCAATCTGGCCGGTTTGCATTGAGCTTCGCATGATGCGAATCGAATCGTGTAGACGCTTCGATCGACCAGCTCACCGCGTGAATGAGATGGACCGACTCGGGAATGTTCTGTAATAGCGTGGCAATACGTGGATCGCGTCCGCTGCTGATGTCGCGCGTGCCGTCAGCCATCCAGCGCGAAGCCAGCATGGCGCGCGCAACGCGTTTGCGCAACGACGTGTGCGTTGCATGACCGGGGGCGCTGAACACTTCATCGATGAAGGTCGAAGGGCCGACCGGAGGTTGAACCAGCACGACGCCGTCACAGCACGCCATCAAGGCAGGGGCGCCGACGAGCGCGGCGATTGTATCGAGACCGCCCTTGCTGTGTGTGAGCGCGACGAAGGCTTCGTGAGGCGCGAGCGTCTGACTCAACCAGGCAGCAATGTGCTTGCCCTGAGCGACGACGCCACGAGCGGAGCGCACGGGCACTGTGAGAACACGATAACCGGCGGCCGTCAGCGCACGGTGCGCATCGCGATGGCAACCGGACAGGAATTCAGAGTAGAGCCCGGCAATGAGCACGATCGTCGTGCTACGGGGAAGTCTGGCATGGCGTTGGCGCCAGCAATCGAGGAATTGTCCGGTCCAGTCGAGCGATCCAGCCTGACGGGCGAAACGGGTAGCGGGATAGTGCCGTTGCCAATCATCGAAACCATCAGGTGTCCACGGAGCGTGCTTCATCCGCAAAGACTCGTCATATCTGCGTGCAAAGCCGCCTGGCGCGTAGGCATACAAAATCCCGGAGCAATGCGCATGTGTTGTATCCTCCCGTGCATTCCAACGCCATTATGGGGCCCATGCGAGCCATGAATCCTTCGCGTGCAGCGTCTGCTATAGCAATAGAAACGCGACGCTACGATCGCGCCAATCTGCTTGTTCTTTGCCTGCAAAGCGTTGCCTGGGCCGGCACGCTCACCTGGCTTTCCCATACGCAGTTGGGCCCGTTGAAATGGCTTGTGCTCGTGCCATTCTGTCTCGTCATGCAAGGCGTTTTTTCTATGATGCATGAGAGTTTTCACGGCTTTGCGCATCGGCATGCAAGGGTCAATTATATGATGATGGCGTGGGCTTCTACGATGTTTGGCGCTTCGGCCACACTGATTCATGTGAATCATCTCGGCCATCATGTACGCAATCGCACGGGTGCGGAGCGCGTCGATTTTGCAGCGCCAGGCGAATCGCTCGCGCGCAAATACATCGAGTACTACCTGGGGATACTGGGCGGGATCTGGCTGGGCGCTTCGCTTGGGGGCATCGTGCTCGCGCTGCTGCCCATGCGCACTATTCGGTGGATCACGAAGCGTATCGGCGACAGCACCTATGCAGTGGCGTTCGCAGAATTCTCGGCGGCGGACTTTCGGCGCGTACGCTATGAGATCCTGGCTGCCGTCATCATCTGGCTGGCTGCGGCCTGCCTGCTGGGGTGGTCGCCGAAAGTCGTGTTGATCGCCTACGGTGCGTTTGCTTTTTCGTGGTCGTCGCTGCAATGGGTCTATCACATGCGTACGCCACTGGACGTCGTCGAAGGAACCTACAACTTGCGCGCGCCTTCGGTCGTGCGCTGGCTTTTCCTCAACTTCAACTACAACCTCACGCATCACAGACAGCCTGCCATGCGCTGGCAGGACATGCATGCGGCATCGGATCCGCGTGAGACGCGACCGCTATGGTACGGCTGGATTACCGTCTTCGCGCCGCCGCGCCGGTTGCCGGACGACCTCTCCACACTGGATAAAACCTATTTCTGATGAATGCAAGCACGGTTGATCCCGTTGTCCGCTGGCGGGCATTCGAACAGGCTTCGCGGCCCGATGTCGAGCGCTGGATGCAACAGATCGAGGCGCCCGCGGCGACGCAGACAGAACGCTTGATGACATTGCTCGAGGCGAATCGCGACTCGGTCTTTGGACGGCGCCACGGTTTTTCCAGCATCCGTACGCCGGAGCAGTATCGCGAGCGCGTGCCGGTGCAGTCGGCCGCCGATTTTCTCCCGTGGCTCGAGCGCGCCTCGAACGACGCTCGAGCCGTGCTGACCAGCCAGCCGCCGCAGTTCTTTGAGCGCACCAGCGGCAGTACGGCGCGTCAAAAGCTGATCCCGTATACGCCGTCGTTCCTGCGTGAATTGCAGACGGCGATGATCGTCTGGCTCGCGGACATGATTCGTGTCTGCCCCGGCATCGCGCAGGGACGTGCCTATTGGTCGATGTCGCCGTCATTGCAGCCGCGCGGTATCGCCGCGAATGGCGTGCGTATCGGCTCGGCGAGCGATCTTGAATATCTCGGCGGCTGCAGCGCGCAGGCGCTGGCGTCCACGCTGATCGTACCGTCGTTCAGCGGCGGTGCGAGCCGATGGCGATATGAAACGCTGCGCTCACTCGTTGCGGACGAAACGTTAACGCTGCTCAGCGTCTGGAGCCCGACTTTCCTCGCAACCTTGTTGCGGCCGTTGTTCTCGCCCGCCGATGTGCAGAGCGCACGTGAACTTGCTGCGCTGGAAGCCGAGTTGCCTGCCGCGCGTGCCGTGGCGTTGCGGCGTGCGGTGGAAGCCGGGCATTGCGGTGGCTTGTGGCCGCGCCTCGCCGCCGTGAGTTGCTGGCTCGACGGCCCGAGCCGGGTCTATGCGCAAGCGCTGCGCGGGCGTTTTCCTGGCGTGCAGTGGCTGGCGAAAGGGCTGTTTGCAACCGAGGGCGTCGTGAGTATCCCCTACGGTACGGAACCGGGCTGTGCTTTAGCGATCGGCAGTCATTATCTCGAGTTTTTGCGCGATGATGGTCGAGTTTGTGACGTTTCGGGACTTTCGCCTGGCGACGAAGCACAGGTGGTGATGACGACCGGCGGCGGTCTCTATCGCTATGCGCTGGGCGACCGTGTGCGAGTGACGGGAAAGAGTGGGCGCACGCCGCACGTCTCGTTTCTTGGCCGCGCGACGTCCAGCTCCGACCTGGTCGGCGAGAAGCTCGACGAAGCGATCGTGAGCGAAGCACTGCAACCCGTGTTCGCGCGGGGCGCGAGTGCATGCATCGTGCCGGACCGGTTGGCCGACGTGCCGCACTACGTCTTGCTGCTGGCCGGTGCGCAAGAGAACGAAGCCCACGCGTTGGGCAGTGAAGTTGAGTCGGCGTTGCAACGCGTCTTTCACTACGGGCATGCGCGTCGGCTCGGGCAACTGGGCGCGCTGCGCGTCGGGTTTGTGGGCGCGGCGCCCTCCGCCTTAGGCGAACGATTGCAGCTTGCCGCGGAAAGCGCTGGATTGCGCGCGGGTGACGTCAAGGCGAGCGCACTGGTCAGTCGGCAGGCGCTGGCTCAAACACTGTTGTCGATAGACGGTGAATGACGCGATGGGCCACATGGTACGGGGAAGGCATGCGGGAATCTGATTCAATCGAAGTCGATCGCGGGGCGTCGTGCGCACATACATGTATGGCAGCCGACGCGCTGGCTACGGCGCAGTTCGATGGCTTGCGCGAACAGTGGTATGTGGCGTGCACCTCCGAAGAGCTGCCGCACGACAAACCGCTGGGCGTCAGGGTTCTGGACGTGGGCGTCGTGTTGTTCCGCCAGCGCGATGGGGGCGTTTGCGCGCTGATCGACCAATGTGTGCATCGGGGCACCCGGCTTTCGGCCGGCAAGGTACAGAACGACCGGCTCGTTTGCCCTTATCACGGCTGGCAGTACGATGCCGAAGGGCAGGTTGTATGCGTGCCGAGCATCGACGGCGTAAAGCCCGTATCGAAGCAAAATCGATATCCATTCCGGCAACGCGCATTGCCGGTACAGTCGCTCGACGGCCTGGTGTGAGTTTATATGGGCAATGGGGACGCGTCGGCGCGCCCGGTATTTCGTATGCCGATGCGCGACGTCAGGCCGTGGCAATCGTATTACATGGTGAACACGTTCGACGGCGATATCGCCATGCTGGCGCAGAATTTCATGGACGTGCCGCACACCGTTTTCGTGCACGACGGCATTTTTCGCAGCAGCCGGGGCGAGCCGATGGAGGCGAGCGTCGTGACGACGCCGAATAGCGTTGACGTCACCTATCATGACGGTGGCGACCGCATCGGTTTTTGTCTCGATTGGCTCACGAATCCCGATGACGTGCCGCTCGAGCACACCGATCGGTTCATCGCGCCAAACGTGACGCGTTGCGAATATCGTTGGGGCGAGCGCTCGGGCTTTTTGATCGTCAGCCAGATCACGCCGCTCGATGCGCGTCGCTCGCGCGTCTACACCTACATCGCGTATCGTTTCAGGCTACCGCGCGCGATTCTGCGTGCGCTGCGCCCGCTATTGCATTTCTACACCCACCTTGTGATCCAGCAGGATGTGCGCATCTTGCGAGCGCATCGGGAAGGTTTGGACAGCGCGCCCGGATTTCGGCCGCATAACGTGCGCGCCGATATCGTGCATGTGGCGATCGATCGCCTGATCGATACGGTCAGGCGTGGCGAGCCGCTGGATGCCGCACAGATTGGCGAGAAGACCGTGCGTTTCGAAATGTAGCGGTGCTGCGCGACAAACATCCGCTTCGGTGAATCAAATCAGCTCAATTGTGGTTCAAGTAGCGATGGGGGCCACGAGCTATGCTGCGAGCCAACGAATTGCGGTTGATAAGTGTAGTCAATATACGGTCGCGGGATTTTTCGAATGGGTGATCTGCCGTGAGAATTTCGCGCCACGGTATGAGTAGTCACGGGTTGTCCAGCGACTAGCCGTGCTCTATCGCGACTCGCGGATCATCGGGCGCGGTAGTGCCACGTCGCGTCCCGGAATGTCCGGTATCACGAATGCGAATTCGGGCTCTGATGCTGCGAGCGTTGCGCGTTATGGTGGTGATGGGGTTGCTTGCGAGCGGCCTTCCTGGCGTGGTGTGACTGTGGCGTGCTCTGGCCTTCGCCAAAATAATACGTTTGTGAGGTTTGCGCGTGACCGATGACGGGGAGTAGCAGGGCGATCAATAACAGGACCTTGGGCGATTGCATGGATTCTCCTTCTAACCGCGGCATGATTGCGCAGCGTGCACGGATAGCAGCATAGCCGATGGTTCATGTTTGCGCCGTTCAGGCAGGCTGAATGCGACCGCTAATGCTGTCTGAGTCCCAAACCGTGGCAGCAACGGAGAGACGATTCTGGCGTTACCATTTCGTATGACAATCAATCATCGCCTGACCTGGTGACACCATGGATTCTCCTCCAACGAATCGATGCCCATTCAATCGGACCTCGCCGTCCGGGACGTCTACGACTCGCCCCGCAGGTACATGGCCGCCCGGCCCGCGAGGCGGGATCACCGGTTGGCGCCTGCTTGGTGCGATGTCGCGCGATTTGCCAGGCGCACTGTCGGCATGGAAAGCGCAGTATGGCGACCTTGTGCATCTGCGCCTCTGGCCCGAACATGAAATCATGGTTGCGGAACCGACCCTCGCGCGAGAGTTGCTCGTCACCCATCACGACGCGCTGGTTCGCTGGGAGCGTGGCATTCGCATATTTTCCGCAGTGCATGGGCAAAGCGTGCTGACTACCGAGGGTGAAACATGGCGCGCCCGTCGCCACGCGTTGCTACCTGATTTCTCCCCCAAGGCCATGCAGCGATTTACGCCGTCTATCGTGGATGCCGTGTCGCAAGCGTTTTCGCAATGGCCTGCAAACGCCTGCGACTGGCCCGTAGAGCGCGCGCTTACGACGCTGACCATGGATGTGATTCTGAAGATGGTCTTTTCAGGCAGTATCGGCGATGACGTGCACGTGGCCGAGCATGCGATCCGCGTGATAAGTATGGCGACCAACGCGGAGTTCTTTTCTCCGGTCATCCTGCCCGACTGGATGCCCTGGAAACACAGCAAGCGCCGCGCGCTAGGAAGTTTGAAAGCGCTCATCGAGCGGCATTTGCAGGAGCGCCTCGGTCTGGATCCTGACGCCTGGCCAGACGACCTGCTCACTCGCCTTCTGCAACCACGCGACGACGCGGCGGCGTTGTCGCTTCAAGACGTGCGCGACGAGTGCATGACCAGTTTCCTCGCGGGACATGAGACTACGGCCGCGACACTGGTCTGGTGGGCGTGGTGTATGGCTTCGAACCCGGCTGCCCAACGCCTTGCACGCGATGAAGTGCAGCGCGTGCTGCGAGGCGCCGCGCCGTCCGTCGAAACGCTGCCGGCGCTGGATTACGTGGTTCAGACGATCAAGGAAACCTTGAGGCTCTATCCTGTCGTGCCCGTGCTGTTCAGCCGCCGGGCCAGTCGTTCCATTCAGCTGGGCGGCTGGACATTCCCCGCACGCACGCTATTTGTCATTCCCGCGAACGTGTTGCATCGCGATTCGCGTTGGTTTTCCGATCCTGAATCGTTTAAACCCGAACGCTTCGCCTCCGACGCGCCGGAACTGCCACGTGGAGCTTATATCCCGTTTGGAGCAGGCCCACGCGTCTGTCTGGGACAGCATCTGGCGATGAGCGAGATGACCGTCATCGCCGCGATGTTGCTGCAGCGATTCGAACTGTCCATCCCGCACGGATCGGCACCGCCGCGCGCGGTTTTGAACGTGACGCTCCGGCCGGATCAACCCATGCTGCTGAGAGTTTCACCTGTCGGTGACACCGCCGCGTAGGACACGTCGTCATCGAACTCATGTGCTTGCCTGGCGCTCGCTGAAATGCGTTGCGCATACAACGTTTTCAGATACGCCTGATTGATGCAGACTGGCGCCAGTTTGTGTGTCGCTGGCGTATTTAACGCCAGCGTCAATGGATAATATCTAGGGCGAAGTTTTATGAATCGGTGTAGATGGCTTGCGGTGCTCCTTCTTTCGTTGCTAACCCTGACGCTCGCCCATGCAGGCGAGCGTCAGGATTCGGTCCAGCGCGACGATGCCATGGCGCAGGCATCCAACGCGTGCAGGCACGCCTATACCGCGCCGATCACCGGAACAGCGATCGACGCGGCGACGCTCACGCATCCACAAGGGCGCATCACCGACCTGACGGGTGCGATTTCCGAAGCCTGCAAGGCCGATCTCACGCAGCGCCTCGCCGCGCTCGAACAACAAACTGGCGACCAGCTCGCGGTGTTGCTCGTGCCAGGCATCGGCACTGGGACCATCGAGCAATATGCGACGCAAATCTTCGATCAATGGAAGCTCGGCCAGAAGAACGTCAACAACGGCATCCTGCTGGTGGCGGCGCTGGACGATCATCGTGTGCGCATCGAAGTGGGCTATGGGCTGGAGGGCACGATTCCAGACGTGGAGGCCGGGCGCATCATTCGTGAGGCGATCGTGCCGGCGTTCCGTGCGGGCGATTTCGAAGGCGGGGTGAGCGCGGCCGTCGCTGAGCTGATGCTCAAGCTCGGCGTCACGCCTGATGGCGCGTCCCGTATCGCGCCCGCGCCGCCCGAGGACAAGACAGCCACGTTGCTCTGGAGCCTGTCCGGTTTCGCGCTTGCGAACATGTTGTTCGGCGTGATCGCAGCCTGGCGCAAGATTCCGCTCCCGGCGGCACTTATCGGCACCTATCTGGTTGCGGCGGTCGTCACGTTCATATTGCTCGCGTGCGAGCTTATCGAGTTCAGAGACGGCATCAAGGCACTGGAAGCCGCGCTGGTGTTTCCCGCACTCATCAGTTGGCCCTTCTTTGCGGTGGGCTGCGGGTTCTACAACTCAAGAATTTTTCTCAGGGACATGGTGCTTGCCACGGTTTTGCTCGGCGTGTGTGCCGCGACGGGGCGTGCGCTTGGCTACGACGTCATCAACGTGACGCTGATCGCGTCTAGTCTCCTGTACCCGATTGCTGGGATCTGCGCATGGGTCGAACATTCGCTGAAGCATCCGTACGGCTCTGGCGGCGGCGATATTACCTCGACGGCTTCAGTGTCCGGTTCCACGTGGTCGTCAACGTCGAGTTCCGATTCGTCCAGTTTCACTTCGAGCTCGGACTCGTTCAGCGGCGACGGCGGAGCGAGCGGCGGAGGCGGCGCATCGGACAGTTGGTGAGCCGCTTGCACCGGCAATCTTACTTCTGAAAAAGTACCGCGATGTGTTGCGCATACAACGTTTTCAGATACGCCTGATTGATGCAGACTGGCGCCAGTTTGCTTTTTCTGATGAAGGTCGGACCTATCCACACCTTCAATCGGACGATTAAAAGGACGAAGTCTCATGTACCGATGTAAAGCGCTCGCGGCGCTGCTGATTTCGCTGGCCTGCATGCCGGCATACGCGAGCGGCAGTGCCGACAGTGCCAGTGCCGCCTTCCAGGCTTCTGCAACCGCAGTCCCCGCCGAGGCGCCCGCGAATGACTGCACGCACGCCTACACCGCGCCCATCGCCGATACGGTGGTGGACGCGGCGTCCCTCACGCATCCCAAAGGCCGCGTCACGGACCTCACCGGTGCGCTCTCCGATGCCTGCAAAGCCGATCTCACGCAACGCCTCGCCACGCTCGAGCAGCAAACCGGCGACCAGTTGGCGGTCCTGCTGGTGCCGGGCATAGGCTCCGACACCATCGAACAATATGCGTCGCAGACATTCGAGCAATGGAAGCTCGGCCAGAAGAACGTCGACAACGGCATCCTGCTGGTGGCCGCGCTGCATGATCACCGCGTGCGCATCGAAGTGGGTTATGGGCTGGAGGGCACAATTCCCGACGTGATGGCGGGGCGCATCATCCGCGACCGGATCGCGCCGGCGTTTCGCTCGGCGAACTACGAAGCGGGGATCAGCGCTGCGGTGGATGAGCTTGCGCAGCAGTTGAATCCGGCGGCCGTCGCTGAAGCCTCCGCGCCCGTCGAACAAAGCAGTCCTGCAGACGATGCCGCGAACTACGTGCCGCGCCCGCCCGCGAAGCCCGAAGCTCCGCCGCACTACGTCGGCCCGCGTTTCTGGCTGGCGCTGGCGCTTGTCAACGTCGTCGTCGGCGTACTGCTGGTGCGACGCAAGCTTCGCCGAGCCATATGGCCCTATGTGGTCAGTTTCCTCGTCAACATGATCGTGCTGATTGCCTGGACGCCGAGGGATACGTTTGGTGACGACGATGGGCTGTTCGCGCTGCTCTTCGCGTCTGCCGTCGTTGGCCCCGCGTCAAGCCTGCTTGGCGTGAGGCTTTATCGTTCGGCTCGCGTGCGGAAGTGGGCGGTGATTTTTGTCGGGACCGTGGCCGTGGGGACCGGCATTGGCTGTGCGATGCATTACAGCTTCGACAATGCGCTGCTCACGGTCAGCGGCTCGTTGCTGGCCTTGATTGCGGGCATCGCAGGGATCATCGCGAAGATCAACGGCACGGACAGCGGCTCGTCGTCCCAATCGTCTTCATCATCGAGCTCATTCATCGACAAGGTTATCGATTCGGCGACCGGTAGCGATTCCGGTTGGGGCGGCGGTGGCGGATCGAGTGGCGGCGGCGGATCGTCCGGCAGTTGGTGATCGCTGCGCAAATTTATTCATCAATACAGGAAACAAAATATGAAGTGGCTTCGCATCGTGCTGCCTTGTCTGATTCTCGCGTTGCTCGCGGGCTGCGGTTACAACGCGATTCAGTCGTCCGACGAGGACGTGAACGCTGCCTGGTCCGAGGTGCTGAACCAGTACCAGCGGCGCGCGGATCTTGTGCCGAATCTCGCCGCTGCCGTGAAGGCGTATGCTGCGCACGAATCGAATGTGCTCACGCAGGTGACCGAGGCGCGTGCCCGCGTCGGCAGCGTGCAGATGACGCCCGAAATGGCGAAAGATCCGAACGCGCTCGCTGCCTTCGATGCGCGTCAGGGAGAGCTGACGAACGCGCTGAGCCGTCTGATGGTGGTGTCTGAGAACTACCCGCAGCTTAAAGCCGACGGCCTGTTCAAGGACCTCGAGGTACAGCTCGAAGGCACGGAGAATCGCATCGCCGTTGCCCGCGGCCGCTATATCCGCACCGTGCAGCAGTACAACGTGCAGATCCGGCAGTTTCCGGGTGTGCTGATCGCTAAAACTTTTGGCTATCAGCCGCGGCCGAATTTTGCGGTTGCCAATGAGGCCGAGATCTCGAAGGCGCCAGCGCTGGATAGTTTGCTGGCCAAATGATTGAATTTTGCCGCCTGAAAGCGGTCATCCCTATCGGGAAACCCGCAACGCCTGGTGCCATCGCGTTCCTGTCGATAGCGATGGCACAACCGGCTCGTTTCCCCCGCGTCAATTGGCCAACTGCGCTCCCGTCGTGATCGCGTGTTGGATGCTACCGACTCAGCCAAGGAATTCTGATGACCCAATCGCAAATCAATCCAGCTTCGCGCGCTTCGCTGGCGGATCGCATCATCGATGCAAAAGTCCGCAAGAATCTCACATTCGAGGCGATCGCCGAAGGAACGGGGCTGTCGACCGTCTACGTTACCGCCGCCTTGCTTGGCCAGCACCCGCTGCCGGACACTGCGGCGCAGGTCGTCGCACAAAAGCTCGAACTGGACGATGAGGCAGTCAGGCAATTGCAGACCATTCCGGTGCGAGGCAGCATCCCCGGCGGTGTGCCCACCGATCCGACGATCTATCGCTTCCATGAAATGGTGCAGGTTTATGGATCGACGCTGAAGGCGCTGGTTCACGAAATGTTTGGTGACGGCATCATCAGTGCCGTCAACTTCAAGCTCGACATCAAGAAAATCGACGATCCAGAAGGGGGGTCCCGCGCGGTCATTACGCTAGATGGAAAGTACCTGCCCGCCAAACCTTTTTGACAACGGGCGTGTGGTTCGCGTAGGCCGAATGGCGAACGATCTCGCTGAGATGGGCGAATGTGACGCGCGATGCCTTCGCGTCAATCACATTCGCCGTTTCAGCAAATGTCCTTTCGGCCTGATGGGTTAGTCGTTGGTCACGTCTTTGAGAAGCACACGGCCATCCAGCATCGGCTTCGCAAGCGTGATCGCGTAGCCGCTGCGAATCGTTTGAATGACGGGACGCTTCAGATTGTCCTGATGCGTCGCTTCAGTCGTCCAGCGTTCAAGCTGAACCATCTCGTTCTTGTCGTCCACGTTCTGGTAGACATCGAAAGAGAGGTTGCCGGGTTCCGAGCGGAAAGTCGGCGTGACTTTCGATACGTCGTCGCGGAATTTCGACGCCTCCGTGGGTTTGACGGACAGGAACACGAGAACATTGCTGGTCTGGTCGGCGCGCTCGATCTGTTTGGGTTGCAAGCCGCTGTCGGACGTCACAGGCACGATACGCATGTGGCTAATACCGCCGTCCAGATCCTCACTGGCGGCCTTGTGCATTGCCAGTAACGCGGGCTGCTTCATATGCGCCTCGTAGGCGGCCTGATCTCTCCACTGCTCGAGCACGTACAAAGTGGTTGCCGACGTGGTCGATTCAAAGACCGTGAAGGACAAATTGCCTGCCTCGCGGCGTGCATCGGTTGCGTTGTCGCGCAGCGCTTGCAGAAATGGCTGCAATTGAGCCGGTTTGACATGCAAGGTCGACAGATTGGCGTAAGGGATCGAGTCCGGCGTCCCTGTCGCAGCGAAGGCCGATGCGGCTAGCAGTGATGCGCCGGTGAGCACGGCGAGGTTAATGGCGATTTTCCGGACATTCGCGAGTTTGGGTTGGCGCATGATGGTGGGCAGATCAGGACGAAGATGTGTGTAATGGTGCCTGATCGTGAGCCTGTCGTAGATGAAGAATCTTTTAGGATTCGGTGCCCGCTGGCAGATTGCGCGTGGAGCATGCCATTTCAGCATGATTTCAAGGCCTTACCTTCGAATACGTATCAGATACGGATTTCACAATCTGCAAATCAAGCGTTCATATCGACCACGTGCCTCGCGCTGAAAATATCTCCCTTGCCTGTTTCTCGTTTCAGGCGTCTTCTAAATCGAAAAATTCCATCATCGCTTTTCGCCATCAAGATTTGAGGGGCCCTGGTCGTCGCGGGCCTGAGTTATCTAAAGGGTTCCGAAGATCTTGCCGTCCGGCGCCTGCAGGACCGATGTACCGATGGCCATCGTGCCGTGCGCTTTGCTGTGTATCGAGCGGCCGGCGGGCGGTGTGAAGACCCACGCGCCGGGGTACTTTTCACGCAGGCCACGCCAGGCCGAAGAGACCTGGGTCGCCACGGGATAGGTGAGATCCCCAACTGTGGCCTCGCGCGCGAGTTCGGTGTAGCCGACAGAGACGATCTGCATTTCCTTATCTAGTGTGAGCAACGGGTGTCGCAGCGCCAGACCGTGCAGAACGACAACGTCGCTGTCGTCGACGTCGATGCGCCAATAGTCGTTGTCCCGAAAGCCGTCCCCGTAGACGGTGGTATCCCTCATTACCCTGGAGCCGGCTGGAACAGTCGCGCCGCCCACCTTGTTGCCAGGGGCTAGATAGCACAAGTAAAGCGTTGCTTCCTTTGCATCATGCGGCAGGACAATTTCTAGTGGCTTGGTGGCACCGCAGCGCCAGCCATCAAGCACAACCGAGGCGTCAGCTGCGGTCAACTCGATGGCAGGGAAATAGTCGGGTTTAGATGCGTCGTCCATCGATTTTTCATGGTTGATCTCCGACCGCGGTTCAATCGTCATGGCGCGTATGCCATAAACGTCAACTGGACTCGGAAACTCCGCTTTTTCAATCGACGTCATGTCTTTCGCATCCTGGAGCGACAGTTTGGTGCCAGTCGGCATGGTGATGCCGCTCCACTTCATCGACGCCGTCAGGGTGGGGTGCTGGGCGGCCACTGCAGCGCGAACCTCGAATTCCCCATCGATAAAAACAGCTAGCACCAATACGAAGAACAGGCTCAGGAAACCCAACAGGCCGAAGGCGCTCACGGACCGCGCGCGGTGCCTCGCGAAAGACCGTCGCGCGGCGGGAATGAATGCAAGGGCGAGCGCCCAGACCAGGACCAACAGCGCCGCGAGAAAGGAAACGCAGAGAACAACGAAGAACGCGTTCGAAAATACCGGTACCGGAATCATAAAAATTGCGAGTTTCAGCTACAGCAAGGACCAGTGGAAACGGTGTGTCCACAGGCGCCAGCGATTCGGGCGTGACCTTAGACGTGGCCTGCGAAGATCACGACCAGCGCCGGCAAACACAGTGCGACGTGCAGCGCGGCCGCTATCCATGCGGCCGTCCGGTTCGTCGATGGAGGCGCGTTGACGATCGTATTGACCGCCCAGATCGACCCGACTAGCGAAAAGGGGAATGTCACGATCGCCGAAAGCAGGATCACTGCGCCTAAGGCACCGCCGGAACTAACGCCGCCTCCAGAAGCCCACATGGCAACGACGAAGATCCCGCAGAGTTCAAAACCGGCCAGGATCAATGCACCGACGCCCTTCAACTCGGGCTCTTCAGCAGGTGCGGTGGTCATCTTCACTGTCCTCAAAAGGTAAGTTGTCAACGCAGCAGGAGACGCCGCGGCGATCGGCGTTCCCCTTCTTACTAATGCCACGGGCAGGTCGCCTGGCTGGATACGCTAAAGGATGGCTATGGCGATAATTTTTCGACAAGCTTTTAGCCGCTCTCCCGGTCGGACCGTAGAAAATTAAAGATCAATGAATCGCGGCAACAGGTCCTGGTCCGCCAGGCGGATCTCGATATCGTTTGCCACCTTGACATGCGCCCGGTCGTTCACGTTGAACACTTCGTCCGTCACACTGACAATAATCGTGCCTTGCTGCCGACCGTCGCGGGTGATTGGAATCAGGGCGCGCGCTTCAGGCACCTGGTTTGATGTGAGGACGTAGGGCAGGTAGAGCATCCAGCTTACGCCGGGCCGATCATTGAAAACCGACTCCGTAAAGTATTTGCGCGGGCCATAGATAGCGTAAGACGGTGCGTACATTTCCACCACCTTCTCAACAATCTGTGCCACAGAGCGGAAGTCTCCAAGTCTGGATGAGGATATTGACTTCTCTTTTGCATTAAAGTCGATCTGTTGCGAAAAATTATCTCCACCGTCAAGGGAAATCATGAATAAAGCACCATCTTTCTGTGTCGCTCCATTCCAGATTCCAATTGACTTCGGATCATCTCTGGATTTTCCTTTGTATTCCTTGATCATCTCATCAACCGCCGCGGGAGAAGGTTGATGATCGTCTCCATAAACACGATACTGCATGGCTCCCTCAACGCTGCCGCCCTGGATGTACCAGTCCTTGAGCGTCGAATCTGAATTTGCCAGCGCATCAATGACGGGCCTTAATCGACGCAGATGAAATTCGAAGTCAGCGTCCGGCAAATCAGGCGGTTCTTTATATTGTGCAAATAAATTCATTTCGACCTCAAGGTCGGTAGAGAGAAGGGACGCCATTTTTGACCAACGTGGGCATCATGCAGTCTCTCGCTTGAGGTGTCCCGAAATACCGGGTGGTGCTACTTCGCGGCATTATTCGCGTACCACCGCTGATGCGCCGGACTCAGCTGCATGGATCAGACATTCGAGGCAGATGGAAGGAGCGGTCGCTGCGGCAGCGGTTGCCTCCGTACCGCCAGCCTCTGCGCTTCCGGTTGGTTGCGCCCATCTCGAACTCGATTGTTGCGCAATGATGGTTGCTCCGCACGCAGTCTTGCTGCCGTCGATGGCGGCTTGTTTCGAGCCAATAGTAAACGCGCTTGTGCCTGTGACGATGGGATACGTGCCGTTGCATTTCGGACATGACGTCAGATCTCCGACCTGCGCCAACTGCCGCCCGCCGACACTGAACGTCGTACTCCCGGTTATGACTCGACCACCGTGACTGGTTTGATCGCCCACGCAAGCTAACGCGAAAGTCATATTGCGATCCTCGCTAATTCAATTTGATGATTGTATCCAGGAGATACACCGAGTTTGTCAATCCGCCACGCTTTCGCTATTTAGCTAGGCAGAACGATGCGAAAGACATGGCCTGAATCATTGAACTACGTTACCGCCGACACTGCTATATAAGGAAAGCGGCACCTGCTCGCGGCGGGAACTTTATCAGTGTGCGGTTATCGCGGGTCGACAGAACGACTAGTTGGGTAAATCTGTGCATGGGTGCATAGAGTGGCAGTAGCGAAGCGATGATGGTGCTGAACAAGTGGACGCCCGTGCCGCTCAGACGTTCCTGATCGACGTGCAGGCGGAACTCCAATCCCCGTGCCAGACCGGCCGGTGGTGGCGTCGCCAGCCACGCCGTCGCGACGGTCATGTCGAGACCAACAACGCTATCCGTTAATCGCGCCGATTCGAACGAGTCTTCCATTTCATGCAGTCGTAGCAGTTCGCGCAAAGGCGCAATGCCACGCGCGAGTGAATTCGGGTTCATCGACAACTGTGAGATCAATCGCCATAAATCACCGTGAGCGTGGCGGAAGCGGCGGGGCCGGGACGGAGCGTGGAGCAAGGAGATGCGCCTTGCAAGAGAGCCGCCCTCCATCAACAGATCGCCGCCGTTCAAACCGTGCGGCGTGAGTGGCGCGAGGTTGCGGCTGGTGCAAGTGAGAGAGCAGCGCAGTGGGTCTGGAGGCGCTACGCGCTCAAGGCGATCGTTCACAAAGTTGAGTGCGCAATCGTCGTCGAATGCACCATTGCCATCCAGTCTCCAGTACAGGCTGCCGCGCGCGTGCTGACGCGTCGGCGCCGGCGTATAGAGCGGGTCGAAGTGGATGACCCGTTCGCCGTGAGGTGTCTCGTCGATCTGTGTGACTGAATCGATCGCATAGATTTCACAGGCGTGCCGGCTATGTTGATCGACTGCGAGCGTGGCTCGCGTTCCCGCTTCTGCAGTATTGGCGGGTGCGACCGCTTTGCCTGATGCCTCGAACAGGTTAACAACCGGCACGCATCCGAGCAGCAGATGAGAGGTATCGAGGGACTGCAGGATCTGGGCGACTGGACTGTCGGCGGGAATGTTCTCCAGCACCAGGTGCACTGTGAATTCGCGTCCTCCGGAGCCGGCCGCATGGCTAAGGTCGAGGTCGATAAAGTTAAATTTCTTGGGGAATGCGAATAGCTCGGTCAACCAGAGGAAGGGTAGCTCCGTATCTTCGGAATACGGAATCAACGCATCATCGCGTGTCATGCCGGCCTGGCTGAACGGATTCGCTTCCAAAGGAATCCATCGTCTGGAATTTCCCGGCTCGATATACGCGCGCAACGCGTGCATGGTCAGCGCATCGCGTAGCGCTGCCGTGAACTGCGGCTCGCCGTGAGCATAAAGGCGTACCGATGTCATCTGCAGGTCGGCGACACTTGCATGCCGCGACTGGAGCGAAAAAGTCAGCGAGATTTGTGACGACGCGTGATCGGGAGCCAGCGTCAGGTCCGGGATATCGGGTGTCGCACGAAAACGCGCGCTGGACAGCGTCAACGGTGACAGGCGCAGCGCGGAGGTCGTCCGGAAAAACACTTTGCTGCCCTGCACGGGTTGACTGAAGAGCTGGGTGCCACGAGGCACGACGATGGTCGATGACATTTGTGCGGCACGACTCTGGTCGAGCGCAAAGTGGGCGATCGAGCACGAGGGGAACGCTCGCAGATAGTGCGGATAGAGGCTTTCGATTAATGCATGCGTGAATTCGGGGTAGTCGTCATCGACTTTGTGGGAAGCGCGTGCCGCCAGCAAAGCGAACGTTTCGAACAGCCGTCCGACGTGCAAATCGTCGCTCTCGCCGCGCGCACCGAGTCCGAACCGGCTGGCAATTTTGGGGTAGCGCCCGGCAAATTCTCCGGCGCCGCTGTGCAAGTGCACAAGCTCCCGCTCGTAGTAGTGCAGCAGTTCATCCATGCGTTGATTCAACTCCCCTGTGTTCAACTCCCCTGTGTTGCTCGCATGAAAGCGAGTCGGCGTGCGTTGTCCGGCTAGCTGGCGCGAAATCTGCGCTGCGGGGAACCGGGGCGCAGATCGGTCGCGAGCAGTCATGGCGCAAATGGGCGGCGCCGTTGTGCCAACGTCGATTGAAGATGCCGTCGTCGGGGCGTGTCGGCCCCGTCATGCGGCCACCTTTGCCATCTCGCGCGACTCCGAAATGCTCGTCGCGCTGGCTACCGGAAAGCTGACTGGCACGATGGCATATGAGCCCCCAGTTGCGACCGATATGGCTAACGCGGGGCGCTGCGTTTGAACCGCCAGAGCGCCGGCCACTGCGATGGTACTCAGCGTGAGTGCGGCGCTATCGCCGTTCGCCAGCCCGAGGTGATCAAGGCGAACTGGCGCCGATTGGTCTGGCCAGGCGGATTCCGCAGCTGAGGTCAAGTCGAGGCGCGGCTGACTGGTCGATCCCGCATCGCTGACGAGCGCGCATGGATTCGGCCGCGTGCCGGCCGGGACGCTTGCATTGTGTGCCTGATCCAGAAGAGCGGCCAGACTCGCGTTGTCTTCAACGCTCGTGGTCGCGCTGCGGTCTGATTGGCCTTCGCATGGCGTTTCTGTCTTTAAAAGACGATGTAGATGAGGTGGCGGTGTACCGTCACCGTCGGGCTTGCCGGCATCGTAGCCGGGCGATGCCACGAGCAACGCGCAGGCGCCTTCGGCGGGTATTTTTCCTTCCGGTCTCCCGTGGCCATGGAGCGCACCGGTACGCTCGAGTTCACTGACGTCTGCCTGAGCCAGCCGCGAGTCGCAAGCCAGTACGACGTGCTGTACACGCGAGTTCGATTCGTTGATCGCCGTGTTCACGCTGTCCATTACGCCGAGCGCGTCCTGGGAGGTGGAGAGCAGGTGTAGATGAAGTTCAGTGAAATGAATCGACCTTGATGCATGGGAGAACTGCGCTTGCAACCATGCAGCCAGCGTGGATGCTTCATCCTGCCAACGCTTGGGGAGGAGGAGGTGAAGCTCGGCGGTGATGGGTGATTTTTCGCTTGCGGATGGGCTCGCCTTGGCGTCGGGGTCGCCCGTTTTCTCACTACGCGCGAACAGTTTTTCCAGTACGTTGGCGCTTAGCAGGAGCGCCCGGCGATGCGCAATATCGAGTCGCGCAATGGCTTCTGCATCGAGCGAGGCCGGGGGGAAATCGGCTGGCGAGAGCGAGGGAACCTCACAGGCGTGTACGGGGCTTGCGTCACTGCGAACGAGAGTGGAATGCAGTTTCGGCATCGTACCGCGTCGCGCGGCGGCAGAGACAGCGTTGGGCGTATCTCCGGCCGGCAGGCACAAGCTGGCGCCGAGCAGCGCGATCGAGTTGCCGTGAGCACGCCGCTCCGCTGCGGCCGGTGGCGCGACGGGCGGACGAACTGGCGCACGAGTTGGCGCACGAAAGGCGCTCCGCAGTCCGGCAATAACGAGCAGCACCAAAGCCGGAAGAGCGATACCTGCGAATGCCAGCCCGCTGGGAGTCAAGGCGAACCGTGTAACGCTCCAGGCGAGCCATACGGCGGCCCACGTCGCGACGACCACTGCGCCCGGCCTCGCAATGGTTCGTGCGAGGCGATTTGTATTCATTCTGATTCCCCGTTCATGGTCATGAATCGCGACATTCAATGTGTCGGGCGATCGGTAATTTTGATTGAATAATTATGCAAATCAAATATTTCTGGCTGGAGTCTGGTTTGGCCAGGGCAATATAGGTAATTAATTCCTTGATTGAATCATGCGGTGAAGAAATTTCCGAATTTCGTCTGTCGAGCTTTATCGTTTCTAGAATTGATTTGATCAATTATAATACGCTGCTCTGTATCGCTGGGGTGTTTGCTCGCTGCGCGTCTAAACGACAATTACGCAGGATGCCACGGTATTCGTCTTCGCTATTTGTCACTGAAAAATCAAATTGCACCGTCCAATAAAAAGCTGAGGGCCGAATGAGCGCAGTTATCCAGTTGGCGCAGACATTCAGCGCGAATCGACTTTACTCGCTGGACGCAGACGACCCCATCGCCGCCCTGCAGGTCGAGCGTTGGACGGGCGAGGAGCATCTGTCGGCGCTTTATCGTTGGGATATTCATGCGTTGTCGACCGATCCTGGCCTGGATCTGGACGCAATGCTCGGCCAGCGAGTCGTGCTGCGCGTGAGCTTGACCGATGGCAGCACGGCTGCGCGCAGCGGACTCGTCGAGCAGGCCGAATGCATCGGCTTTGATGCGGGACTGGCGCGCTACCGGCTACAGCTGGTGCCCTGGCTCGCCGCGCTCGCACATGGACGCGACCAACGGACATTCGAGAATCAGGGTATCGCGGACATTCTCGGGCGCGTATTCAATGAATACCGGAGTATTGCCAGTTGGCGATTTACCGCCGACGCGAATCAGCGTCTACAGGCAATCGAACCCTCGGATTACGTCGTCCAGTATCGCACGCACAGTCATCTGGAATTCATCGACCATGTGCTCGCGACGGCGGGGTTCGGTTATACGTTCGTCGAGGATGAACAGGCGCCGTCCCATCACACGATGTTGATCTTCGACGACAGCACGCAGCTCGGCGAAGACGTGACATCGTCGCGGCTCGACGGCGTGCAGCAACGTATCAGCGGCATGACGACCGAGCCCGCCGACACGATCATCGGCATAGGTCAGTCGTTTTCGTTAATGGCTGACCGTATCACCGTGTTAAGTGGCGACTATCGCGGCAATCAGTCGGTCACGGCGTCAGCCAGTCTCGGCAACCCGACCGGTGCGTGCGAGCTGTACGACGACGTCGGGCCAGAAGCTTTCGACAGTCTGAGACATGCGCAGGACGCCGCGCACAGGCAGGCCGACGCTTTTGTGTCAGCTGCGCGCGTGTGGATGGGGTTCAGCACGATCCGTACGGCTAATGCGGGACGTTTTCTGCGTGTCGCGAATGCGGCCTGGCAGCAGGTGAAGGCGAGCTCCTCAGGCACAGCGTCCAATGAGCTGCTGGTGACAGGCGTTCGGCACCTCGGCATCAACAACCTGCCAGCCGCACTGGTCGAAGAGGTCGAGTCCCGGCTTGGCGCACTGCCGGCTGGCGGGATTGATCCACGCGTGCTTGTCGAAGCGAAGGCGGGCGGCTATGCGAACCAGTTCGATGCGGTGACGCGGTCGCAGCCCTGGCGCCCGACGCTGGAAGACGGCACCGGCCAGCGGCTAAATCCTGTTGCGACCGCGCCCGGCAGCCAGACAGCGATCGTCGCCGGGCCGGCCGGATCGACGACTGCCGGCGCGAGCGGCCCGGTTCATACGGACGCGCAAGGGCGGTTGTGGCTACGTTTTCACTGGCAGGCCGCAGGCGACGACGGGGGCTATCCGACGCGCGCGATGCAGCGGCTCGCCAGCGATGGCCACGGGATGCAGATCACGCAGCGAATTGGCCAGGAAGCGCTCGTGCAGTTCCAGAACGGCCTGATACATCGGCCAATTGTGCTGGGTGGTCTATACAACGGACGCGGTGAGGGCGGCAATGCACCGACGCCCGGCGGGAGCGCTACCCAGCAGAGCGACACCACTGTGTTTGCGCAATCGACCGATCTGGTCGCCAGCGCGCAGAGCAACCTGGCGGGCGGCAATAGCCCGGCGTGGCACGGCGCTGCGTCGGCTACTGCGCAGCATGGCCACGCAGGCGCGCTCTCTGGCTTCAAGAGCCAGGGGTTCGACGGCAACGGTGCGAACCAGATGGTGAGCGACGACAGCGATGGCATGGGGCGTCTGCAAATGGGTACGACGCAGGCGGCAACCCAGTTGAATCTTGGACACCTGCGTCACCAGTCCGATAACTTCACCGGCAGTTTCCGCGGGCAGGGTTTCGAATTGCGGACCGATGGCTCCGGTGCGCTTCGTGCTGAGCGTGGCGCGCTGATCACCAGCTATGCGGCTTCGCCGTCGCAACCGGCTGGCGAGGTTTCGGCGCTGCAATCGTTGCTGGCGCAACAACGTGTGCTGGCCCAGTTGCTCGACGCGTCTGCGTCACAGCATTTGACGGTGCCGTTTTCGGTTCAGCGTGGTGTGCAGAGCGCCAGCCAGTCGCAGCTCGACGCATCGGCGGCTCCGCTCGACGCGTTCGACCGCAGCATCCACACGACGGTTGGCAGCGCGGGCTACCAGCAAGCGCTCGCCGACGCGCAGCAGCGGCAGAAAGACAAGGCGCTGCCGCATTCCGGGGACGCGTTGCTGGCGGTCGCCGCGCAAGGCGGGCAGGGGATACTGGCCGGTCAGGGCTTGCAGTGGTCCGCAGGCGAGACGATGGCGACGGGCAGCGGCGGCGATACCAATCTCGTCACGAATGCACGGCTCAATGTCCACACCGGACAGGCGATCGGCTGGCTCGCGGCTTCGCGCGGCACGGATGCAACCGGCCTTGCGCTGATTGCGGGCGCCGACGATTTGCGGCTCGCCGCGCGCGGCGATGCGCTCGCGCTTCGCGCGAAAGACGATCTGACGGTCAGCGCAGTACACGCCAACGTCGATCTATTGGGCAAGCAGGTCGTCAATCTGGCGGTCAGTGGTGGCGCTCACCTCACCATTGAAGGCGGCAAGGTCACCTTCGGGTGCCCAGGAACGCTGACCGTTCACGCCGCGCAGCATCAGTTCCTTGGAGCCGATGGCGCAAGCGGAATCGTGGGTGAGCAGAGTGTGTGAGCGTTGTCCGGTTTGCGCGAGGTGCAGCGCTGCGGTTCGTGGTTTTCATGCAAAGACATAAAGGGGTGTCATGAACGTTGCTGCCGTGCTGGCGGGCTACGCGCAAACCAGCCGCCACATCCAGATCGATACCGTACTGCCCGGTGTATTCTCGGTCGAACGCTTTTACGGTCGAGAAGCGCTGAACGAGTCGTTTCGCTTCGAAATCGACGTGCTGACGTCTGCGCCATTTCTCGACCTGCTGCCGTTGATTGGCAGCGCCGTGCGTCTGCGCCTGGCAACCGGCGCCGGCGAGCGGTGCTGGAACGGTTATGTGACCCACGCGGCCTATGCGGATACCGATGGGGAAATCACGCGCTACCGCCTGACCATGGAGTCGTGGCTCGCGTTCCTGCATCATCGGCGCAACTGTCTTTATTTCGCGGATCTCGACACGACAGATATCTGCGAACGCGTATTCGGCGACTATGCGCAGGCGCGCCGTCGCTACGTCACGAGCGAGCCACTGCGCAAGTTCGCGCTGCGCGGCCAATATCGCGAGACCGATCATGCCTTTGTGTTGCGCCAGTTATCGGAAGCCGGGCTGTCGTTCAACTTCGAGCATGCGCAGGATGGCGCGGGCGGCAATGCTGCCCCCGCGGGCGATCACACGCTGGTCGTTTTCGACCGGCAGGCCGATCTGCCGACTGGCAGCACCGTGCCGTTCCAGATTCAGGATGTCGGCGATCCCGACGGCGTGGTGACCGAGTTCACCGAACGTTACCAACTGGTGCCCGACCGCTTCGTTGCGTCGAGCTGGAAGGCTGGCGAGGTGGCGGCGCTGGCGGGCCACGCACAGGCATCCGCCGATTCGTCAGCGCCTTCGATGCCGGTGCGCGAAATATTCGACGGAGGCCGTGCCGGGCGCTTCGACGTTTCGGGCGACGCGCAACGCTATGCGCAACAGCGTCTTGATGCATTGCGCGCGCCGGCGAAGCGCCATATCGGACGAAGCAGCTCGCGCACGCTGGAAGTCGGCAAGGTGCATACGCTGACCGGTTATCTCGATACCGCGCCGACCTTCGTGCCGGTCGTCATCGAACACGAAGGCGTGAACAATCTCGGCGCGGAGATTGGGGCGCTGCTCGCACGCAGCGAACTGGAGAGCGGCCATTACCGCAATCGCTTCGTTGCCGTGCCGGCTGGCACGCGACTCGTGCCGCCTTACCGCGAACGCCCGACCGTGCACGGTGTACAGACCGCGATCGTGGTCGGCGAGCCGCAGAAGCTGGTGAGCAGCACACGTGACCATACGGTTCGTATCCAGTTTCCATGGATGCGTGGCGTCGCGCCGTTGCCAGGCGGCCTGACCGATACCGCAAGCCGTTCCAGTCCGGATGGGCACGCTCCGGGCGATCATCGTTCTGGGGTTGTCGCGCGGATTGCCGAGCAGGCTGCCGGACCCAACTTCGGACATGCGTTCACCCCCCGCATCGGCGCCGAAGTGGTAGTGGGATTCGATGCGGGCAATATCGATCTGCCCGTTGTGCTCGGCCAGGTATACGGCGGTCGGGTCCAGCCGCCGTTTGCGGCTGGCGAAGGCAGCGACGCCAATCATTCCGGCACGCTCAGCGGTCTGCAGACACAGACTCTGGACGGCGAGGCCGGCAGTCGCTGGGTGCTCGACGACGCAGCAGGGCAGTTGCGTCACGAACTGGGCAACTCGGTGGCGGACAGCCGCCTGTCGCTCGGCTATTTGATCGATCAGCAAGGCGCCATGCGCGGTGCGTATCGGGGCGAGGGTTTCGAGCTGAGTACGCAAGGCTGGGCAGTCGCACGCGCGGGTGAAGGACTGCTGGTGTCGAGCACCGCACGGCAAGGCGCAGCTGGCACGCAAATGGAGGCAACGGGGAGCATCAAGCAGCTGAAGCAGGCGGCGCAAACGGCGCAAGGCCTCGATTCGGCTGCGCGTAGCGCCAAAGCGGGCGGCCTCGCGGCGAACCCGGCGCAGACCGCACTGCTCGCCGCGATCGATCCTGCGCAGGACGGCAAATACGCGGGAGCGGTGAACGGACAGAGCGCGACGCAACCCGTCGGTACGCAACGCAGCGGGGGCGCGCCGGTCGAGCGCTTTTCCGTACCGGCCGTGCTGTTCGAGTCGCCGGCGGACATCGTGATGTCGACACCTTCGAGCGCACTCGCGTACGCGGCGCAGCATCTGCATTTGACGTCCATGTCCGACGCCCACCTGACGGCTGGTGCAACGCTTGCAGCGGCGTCGGGCGACGCGGTCAGCCTTTATGCCGCAACTGGCGGGCTGAAGGCAATTGCGGCGACAGGGCCGGTCAGTGTCGAGGCGCACACGGCGTCGATGGAACTGCTCGCGGATCAAACCGTACAGATCTCCGCGACGGATGGCCGTGTCGATGTGCTGGCGCACGAGTCGATCGTGCTGCAGCAGGGCGCCAACCGGATCACGCTGAAAGGGGCGGACATCACCATCGAAACCACAGGGCAATTCGCGGTGAAATCGGGCTCGCAGGTGTTCGAGGGCCCTGATTCGGCCACGCCTGCGCTGCCGCCGTTGCCGGACTCGCGCGAGCGGGCATACGACCAGGGCTTCGTGCTGAAGGACCGCGATAGCGGCCAGCCTGCGGCGTTTCGCCGTTACCGGATCACGCTTGCAAACGGCGAGGTGCAGTCCGGCGTGACCGATGCAGCCGGTAACACGCATGTGGTGCCAACACTGGCATCGGAAATTCTAAAGATTGATGTCGGGGGCTGAAGGCGTGGCGGACACTTACAAGACGACGGGTCGGTCGACCACGACACCGGTTGCCGACAAGCAGCGCAAGGAGTTGCTCGTCGACAGCGACGTGCTGGAAATCCAGATCAACGATACGCCGACGGCGAACGACGATTGCGTACAGGTGAAATGCGATTGCATGCAGCATCGGCACAACGCGCCGTGCCGTATTCGCTTGCGCAAGCCCGGCTCGGGTGACATCACGGCTGTGTTGACGAACCCGGATGGCCGCTTGCGCTTTGCCGGAGCCGGCGACACCACCACGACGGTCGTGGTGCCGGGCAGTGGTGCGTGGGTGTCGTTTGAAATTTCCGGCGAGAAGGGCAGTCAGGCAATCGACGATGCCGTGATCGAAGCGCACCGCGATAGCGCGGACGGCGAGGTGCTTGCGCGCAAGCCGGTGACGGTGTTCTGGTTCGATCAGGCGAAGATGGATTTGAAGGTCGGGTCGGCTTATGCGATAGGTCGCGATATGTATCAACCGCAGGACAGGGAAGGCATCACCCACTCAGCACAAGCCAGGCTGCAACCCGATGGGCTCGATTATTCGGCCTCGCCCTTGTCCGTTCTCAAGGTCGGGATCGTGCAGAACGACATGACCAATGGCTTCAGCGGGGAAACAGTCTGGGGGAATCCTACGATTGAATGGTATCTGGACGTGCCGCCCGGGACCAAAACGTCTGTCCCGGCCCAGTATCACGAAGTCTGGAATACAGTCGGGATCAATAACGACACCGATCCATACTCGACACCGCTCTACGATCAGCCTGGTACGCCGGAGGACCCCAACCATTGGGAGCATTCGACCATGCCCCCGATCAACTGTCCGGGCGGCGGTCCTACGCTTTCGGCCGACGGTCCGGCCACGCCGACGGACGACGCACGTACACAGACGGCAACCGACACAGACGGCGACGAAGTCGGCACCGTGACCTATCCGGTGACGCGTTATCGGGTCTCCGGGAAATTCATGGTCTGGACGGTAATCTTCAATACGAAGACGAAGGAAGTATGTCCTTTGCGGCAACGCGGCTGGAGCGTCGATGCCACTTCGTCGGCCACCACGCCGCAATTGATCAAGATCGACGCACACGATGCTCCCGTAACGCTGAAGCCGGTGCTGGATCGAATTGCGAACGATGTAGTCAACGACCCGGCTAACCGCTTTAAAGGGCCGATAGGCAGCAAGAAGATCACCTTTTCGCGCTGATGTTGAACGTCGACGTATGGCGCAATAGCGCATCGTCGCCGACGACCTGAACGACTTTACGAGGCAACGCATGGCTCCTGTTGACGCATTACCCGTCGACAATCGAATCGAGATGGTTATCGGCATACAGGCTCGCACCGTCCACGATTCGGCGCTATTCAAGCTGGCGGACTACAGCCCGTCGGCTGGCGACGGGTGGGTGGTGGCGACTGTCGAGCCCACACCCGACAGCGGTACGAGTTATACGCCAGGCGCGGGATTCAAGAGCGACGGTACGTATTTCGAACCCGCCGGCAGCCAGATGATGATCAAGATGAAGGGGGCGTGGCGCGTCATAGAGGCCGCCGATGCATCGCTGCCGCCATCGACACCGTATGACTGGTCGAAGCCCTATCTATTGCACACCCGCGTAAGGCAGCCCGACGAATACTATTTGCTGTTCGTGAAAGGCGGCACGGCCGTGTTCGAATGGGAGCCTGCTGCAACGGGCAGTCAGCAGTTCGGCGCTCCGCGCATGATTTATCCGGAGTGGACACACGACGCGGCGCAGCTACTGCGCTCCGCTTCGACCACCGACGCCGAGATGGCCGCACTGGCTACGGCTGGACCGGCTTCAGCGCAGGCCAATGCCTTGCTAGGCTCTCCTAACGGGCTCATCGCCGCTATCGCGCTGCGCACGCTGTTGCATGGCGATAGCCCAAAAGCACTGATCGCACGCATGCCAGAATTGCTGCACGATGCCGACGCACGCAGGCTAGGCGTATTTGTGTACGCGTGCCTGATGGAATCAGATCGGGCTAGTCGCGCATCGCTTGTTGCAGCGATCCGTTCCGAAGTCGCACTCACGTCCGACCCGGACCGCCTCGGCGCCGTCACCTATGCCACTTACGCATCCGCGAAATACAACCGCGTCAACCACGACGCGCGCCAGAATGCGATCGACATCGTGACGGACGTGCAACGCCGCAGCGCCGCGCTGCATGTACCCGTGAATGCAACCGCGCCGTGGACCTTGATCTTCGAACGGCTGGGCGTGCTGCCCCCAGATACGTTCGTGCGCTGAAGCCGGTGCTGGATCGAATTACGAACGATGTAGTCAACGATCCGGCTAACCGCATTAAAGGGCCGATAGGCAGCAAGATGATCACCTTTTCGCGCTGATGTTGAACGTCGACGTATGGCGCAATAGCGCATCGTCGCCGACGACCTGAACGACTTTACGAGGCAACGCATGGCTCCAGTTGACGCATTACCCATCGACAATCGAATCGAGATGGTTATCGGCAGACAGACGCGCACCGTCCACGACTCGGCGCTGTTCCGTCTCGCGGATTACAGTCCGTCGTCCGGGGACGGTTGGGTGGTTGCGGCTGTCGAACCCGCGCCAGGCAGTGGGGCTTCATACGTTCCGGGTGCAAAAATCGACGGCGCGACCGGTGAATACGTAGAGCCGGCCGGTAGCCAGCCGATGGTACGGATGAAAGGCGCGTGGCGCGTCATCGAAGCCGCCGATGCGTCGCTGCCGCCATCGACGCCTTATGACTGGTCGAAACCCCTGCAACATCGAGTCTCTGTCAAGGAGCCTGATAGTGGCTACCCGCTGTTCAAGGCAGGCGGAACAGCCGTATTCGAATGGGAGCCAGGCGCCCAAGGCGAGCAGCAGTTCGGTGCCGTGCGCATGATCTTCCCGGAGTGGGCGCGCGACGCGGCTCAACTGCTGCAATCCGCCGCGACCACCGACGCCGCGATAGCCGCTCTTGAGAAGGCAGGGCCGGCTTCGGCACAGGCCGATGCACTGCTGGCATCGCCCAACGGACTCACAGCCACCATCGCCCTGCGCACGCTGTTGCACAGCGACAGCCCTCAAGCGCTGGTCGCACGCATGCCCGCCTTGCTGCGCGATTCGGACGCGCGCAGGCTCGGAGTATTCGTCTACTCGTGTCTGATGGAATCGGACCCGGCCATCCGTGAATTGCTGGTTCCGGTTATCCGCTCCGAAATCGAATCGACGACGGACGCGAACCGCCTCGGCCCTATCGCCTATGCCGCCTATGCCGCGTCGAACGACGGACGCTTCGACCCAGACAAGCGCCAGGCCGCGATCGACATCGTGACCGACGTGCAACGCCGCAGCGCCGCGCTGCATGTACCCGTGAATGCAACCGCGCCGTGGACCTTGATCTTCGAATGGCTGGGCGTGCTGCCACCGCACACGTTCGTGCGCTGAATGCCTTGATGCATCGCATTGAAACCCCTGGAGCACGAAAACGATGACCGTGATCACTGACATCATCGAGGCCTTGCAAAGCGGCTGGACCCAGAACAACCGGTTCCTGCGCATCAGCACGACGCTCGGCAGCGACGTCCTGATGGCCGAGAGGCTCGACGGATGGGAGTCGGTCGACCACGGCGGCTTCCGTCTGCACATCAGCGCGCTGACGACGAACACCGCGCTGGCGGTCGAGACGGCTATCGGCACGCCGGCGCTGCTTGAATGGCGGCAATCGGATGCCGACGACAGCTGGCGCCCGTTGCATGGCCACGTCGTCGTTGCCGAGCGCACCGGGCATAACGCCGGGCTTGCGCGCGTAAAGTTCGTTGTCGAGCCGTGGCTGGCGATGCTGCACCAGCGCGTCGACAGCTACCACTACCAGAATGCGAGCGTCATCGATATCAGCGAGCAGATCTTTCGCTACTACGCTCGCGGCGTGGTCGCGCCTGCGTGGCGCTGGGCACTTGCCGACCGGACGATTTACGCGCAGCGCAGCCTGACGGTGCAGGCAGGCGAATCCGACTTTGATTTCCTCACCCGCTTATGGGCCGAAGAAGGGCTGTTCTACTGGTTCGAGCATCAGGCAGATGCGGGCTCGACGAGTTTCGGCGCGCATACGCTCGTGCTGTGTGACACGAATCAGGGCTTCACGCCGTCGGCGCCCGAAACCCTCCCATTTCACCAGACAGGCGAAAGCGATCCGGGCGGGGTGATCACGCATCTGATGCCCACGCGCCGCTGGCGGATCGGCCAGGTCGCGCGCGCGAGCTGGGACTATCGCAGCCTGTCCGTGCGGCCCACCGCGGCGAGCGTGCAAGGCGCAGTCGCGCCCGGCGAGGACCGCGACGTCGCGGCGCCGTACGCGTACCCGACGAGCGCCTTGGGGGATCGGCGAACCCAGCAGCAACTCGATGCGCTGCGCGTCGACGCCGTGCGCAGCCAGGGCGATGGCACCCGGCGCGATCTGCGACCGGGCCTGCGTTTCACGGTGAGCGGGCACCCAGTGATTGCCGCATCCGAGGCCTTTGTCTGCCTGCGTGTGGAGCACATGGCGCACGCGAATGTGAGCGCCGATATCCGTAGTGCGATCACGCAACATCTTGGCGACATCCCGTCGAGCGGCAACGTCGACGACACCGCCCAGAGCGCGCTCACGGCCTCTCTCGTCACCGCGCCGGCGGATAGCGGCGGCACATCCTCAAGCGCCATGCACGCGGACACGGACCTGTACGCGAACCGGTTCGAGATGATGCCGGCTGCGCAAAGTTACCGTCCGCTCGCGGCAGACGGACACGGTGCGCGCACGCATGCATCCGCTATCGCGCCAGGGGCGACGACGGCGATCGTCGTTGGCGAAGGCGGCCCGATCCACACCGACCGCGATCACCGTATCCGCGTGCAGTTCCATACCCAGCGCGGTGGCAACGCGGCGAGTCGGGAGGCGCATCCGCATGCGGACAACGCGCCAGCTAACGCTAGCTCCGGAACCTGGACGCGCATGCTGACCACCGTCGGCGGCGACAACTGGGGCGGGGTCGCGATTCCTCGGGTCGGACAAGAGGTCTGGGTCGAACTCCTCGAGGGCCAGCCGGATCGGCCGGTCGCGCTTGGCGCGCTCTACAACGGCGCGGGCAATGCCGACGCCCAGCACAACCTGCAGGCCGGTGGTCCGGCCGGCGGTACAGGGAATGCAGCCGCCTGGTTCGCGGGCAATACGCACGCGGCGGTCATGAGCGGCTTCAAAACCCAGGACATGGGGCAGAGCCAGGCCGGTACGGGCGGCTATCGACATTTTCTTCTTGACGATAGCGCGGGGCAGTCGCGTGCGCACCTGTACACGACCGATCATGCGAGTGGACTGACGCTTGGTCATATCAAGCAACAGGACGACAACCAGCGGCTCGCCGATCGCGGTTTCGGCGCCGAACTGACGACGGCCGCTGCAGGCGCGTTGCGTGGCGGCTCGGGACTCCTCGTCAGCACTGCTGCGGGCGCGAGTCAGATGGACGCGCAGGGCACCGCCGATGGACTCGCGGCGAGTTTGCAAAGGATGCAGTCGCTGTCGAACGCGGCGCAGGCGCAAGGTGCGGTCGCCAAAACGACTCAAGGGACCTCTTCTGCGGCGTTTCCTGCCGTGAAGGCCGTACAGGACAGCCGCGCGGCACTGATCGCGACCAGCGCGGGCGCCAGCACGGAGTCCGGGTCGGGCGGCGGCGGTACTGCGGTCGCGTGGAGCAGTCCGCATCTCGCGATGCATGGCGCAGATGGCATGCTGGCGATGTCCGGCGCAAACCATGTCTGGCTGTCGGGCAAGGAGACCGCCATCGACGCTGGGCAGGATCTGCAGATCATGGCGGCAGGCAAGACCAGCGTCGTTGCGAAGAACGGGATCGTGCTGTACAGCAACGGGGCGGCAGCGGGAGGGCGTCCCGTCGATACGCGCGGCATCGCGTTGCACGCGGCGACCGGCGGGGTTTCTGCGCAAGCGCAGCACAACGGTTCGCTGGTCGCCAGTGCACGTACGACGGCTACGCTAACCAGCGTATCGGGTTCCACGTCGATGCACGGGGTCAAACGCATCGTGCTGAGTACGGCAAGCGCGTTCGTAAAAATGGAAGGCTCGGATATCGAGGTCAGCGCGCCAGATTCTGCGCAGTTTCGTTCGGGCAATTTTCAGTTGACCGGTCCGCAAGGAGCCGGCGGCGCGGCAACGCTTGCACAGAGTGCAGCCGTCGATTGTCCGCAAACGATGAGCGATATGGTGGCGTCGAGTGCGGCGTACGTCGATTTATGAGCAATGTTCAAGAGCTGGGTGGCACGTTGGTATTGGATTCGCCACATGAGAGCGTTGAAGCGACGCCGCAGCCTGCACAGTCGGCCGGCGCTCTCGTCGACGCGTTGCGCATGCAATGCAAAGCGCTGGATCTCGAGCACTGTGTGCTGCTGACCGGCCCGGCAGTGCTGGAGGCATTCGCCTCGAGCGAACTCGACCCGTTGCGCCGTATCGGCGCGACCGTCGCGGAGCTGCCGCTGCAGCCTGACCGTGTGAGCCGCGATTATTGGCCTTCCTTGATCGAGCTCGATCTCGGCCACCCTGTTGCGCACGCGGTGTGCGAGAGCGCGATTGCGATGGCCCTTGAGGACTGGTCGCCGGAAGGGCTGAAAGCGGCGCAAGGACATCGGATCGGCGCGTTTCTGTTCAGTTCCGTGCCTTTCGAACGGCTCGCGCGGCATCTCGCGACGGCCTTCGTTCAGCAACGGCCGGACGGCGCCGCACAGCGGCTCCTGACGCTCGCGGATCCAGCTGCATTCGAAGGCATATGGCGGATCTGCAATCCCGCACAGCGTGACCGGCTACTAGGTCCCATTGCGGTATGGCGCACGCTCGGACGCCACGGCGTCTGGTGCGAGGCACGTCGCCCCGAACAAAATGGCCGCGCTGACGGCACGGCATCGGATGGTCAGCTTGCGTTCGATGGCGATCAGTGGCGCGCACTGGCGGACGTGCGGGCGATCAATCGGGCGTGGGCGCAAATGCGCGGTGCCGGCAAGCGGGTCGATCAGCGCGCATTTGCCGGGCTGCCTGCAAGCCTGCGCCGCGCACAAGGCTATGGCCTGAATGACGCTCAGGACATCGAACGCTATGCGCTCGATGCGCTCGAGACCGGTGCGGAATTCGACCAGCATCCGCGCATCCAGCGGCTGTTGCGCGAACGTCCCGCGCAGCAATACTACAGCCGCACCATTGCGGACCTCGGTCCTTCCGATTGGGCTGAGATCCGCGCGGATCTCGCTGCCTGTCAGCGCGTGTGAGGAAAGAAGATGGCAGGTAACGACGATCGTTGTGATGTGTGCAAGCTCAAAGGGCTGGCGGTGTATATGGCGCGCTATACCGTCGTGCCCAAAACGTTCAATGCCCCGGCACTCGGCCCGTTTAGTGCGGATAAAGTGAAGCAGGTGTCGATAGGCGAGAACAAATACGCGCTGCGCCAGTTGCGACAAGGCTTTGTCTATCTGTTCTACGAGAAAGGCCCGCGCGGCAATCACTACTGGGAGGTCTACGCGGTTGCCGCCGACGGCACGCTAACCCGTCAGCTCGATCCCGCAGCGGCAAAGCCGGTTGACGAGCCGCAGGCGTGCTCGCGCAGTGGGCATAGCGCATTGCGTCTCCTGTACGTGGTGATCGAAAAGCCGCAGGAATGCGGCAAGGTCTGGTTCGCTTTCGCCGAACGCGCATGGAGCGACGATACGGTGAAGCGTTACGCCGGTAGCGACGAGTTGCGCAACCGGCGGATGCAGGCAATCGAACCTGCGAAGTGGATCGCGTCTCCCACGCCGGGCTCCCATACCGCGCCGCTGAATGCCGCCAATGTGCAGCATGTGATCGAATATGCCGGTGGGCTCGGCGAGACGCCGAAGGAGTGTACAGCGCTGCCGTATGAATTCCGGCCGCCCGTCAGTAATGAGGCGCGTGGCGCCTTTCACGACAACGTCGTCGAGATGTGCACGACGCGCTATCCATGGGCGATCAGGCAAGGGTGGTGGAACGGCCACGCGACGGCGCAACTGGTCGAACAGGCGCAGTCCAATTCGTTCAGCGACGCAGCCGGCAAGGAGCATTGCGCGCCCATGATGCTTGCGCTGTGGGACGCGGTGGGGATTACCCATGAATTGAACGGGTTCCGCAACGACCCTGTGGCCTGGCTAAACCAGTACGCGCTCGAACGCGCACTCCAGGTCACCGCACTGTCCGACATCGACACCGCAAAGACGACGGTGGAGAAGGGCGCTGTAAATCGCGAAGCGCAATTCCAGTCGGAGGTCGGTCAGGCGAGCACAGCCGGGTTGAAGGACAGCGCCGCTTCGCTGCGCCAGCAGGCGGCCACGATGCAGGCCGGCGCGGAACGCACGCGCGCCCTGGAGACTGCAGACGACTACGACTACCTTGCGCAGAACGGGCTGGGCGGTCCGTATGTTGCGCAGGTCCAGTCGTTTGGCTCCGAGGCAGAACGTCAGGCCTGGCGCACGAAGACGGACGCTGAAATTGCGCAGATCAACAAGACGAAGCAGCAGCGCCTGAGCGACGCGAGAACCAACGCCTGGCCGCGTTACGAGAACCGTCTCAAGCGTGCCGATATCGATTATTTCCGCGGCAGGTACGCAGCCATTCAGGAGAAGGTGCGCTTGCTTCAGGAGAAACGCACCGACGACATCGCAGCGTGGCTGGGGGCGCAGCCGTGGCTGGATGCACTGGAAGATTGTCACGACGCGAATTTTATCGACGGACTGAAATACGAGGTCACCGTCGGGACCGCCCTATTCGGCCTTGATTCGACGCCGAAGGGCGCGGCCAAGGTCGATTCGCTCGTTGCCATGCTGGATGCAAGCAAGCCCGAGAGCATCGTCTGGCGCTCGATTGCGATGAACCAGAAGGATGCGCGAATCGAGATCACTCAGGCGTTGCAGAGCGCGGACAGCAAGAAGGAGACGCCGCTGCAGGGCAATGTCGAGGCGGTCGCGGCGGTGATGGCGCAGATCAAGTCGGTGGTCGGTTACTACAAGAAACTGTCGGATCTTGCGCTGGAAAGCGACGCGAAAAAAATTACGCCGATTGGCAGTCTGCTAAAGGCGCTGCAGGTGGATCAACTGGTGATGACGACCGGTGATTCAATTTTCCGACGGTTCCGGATCAACAAGGCAGCCGATTTTGTCGGCGAGAAAATCATCCAGTCGATCTTTTTGCAACGGTCGGGCATTAGCGACTACGACGCGCTCGCACTGGTCAGGAAGCAGGCCGAGCTCGAAGGACTGAGCCGCAAGGAGATTCTCGGGACGCTGAAGGTCGCGCATGGTTTCATCAAGGGCGAAGAGGCGCTCGGCGGCCTGGGCAAGCAATCGCGCACGCAGGCACTCGTGCAGGCCTGGGGGCAAATCAAGGACACCGAGGACGGCGCGAAGGCGCTGCGTTCGGCGCGTATTACGCTGGTCAGCGGGCTGCTGGAGGCAGTCAACTTCTACAAGCTGATGGTGATGCCGAGCGACGACAACACGAAACTGAATCTGGTGAGTTCGGGAATGTCGCTCTGTTCGGCAGTGATCGATATCGGCATGGCGCCGTTCTATGCGGCGCTGAAAAACTCGACGCGCTCGCAGGCCTGGAAACTGACTGGAGGCGCACTCGGCACGCTTGGCGCAATGATCGGCGCATGGATGGATGCCGCGAAAGCCGGCTCGGCCTTTTCGAAGCAGCAATACACGATCGCGATCCTTACGTCGGTCAAGGCCGCGACGGGCGCGGCCGCGGGGATATCCGTGTTCATCAGCGCGATCGGCAAATCGGGTCTGCTGTTGCGGCGTGTCGCTGCCCGCTTTGGCACCGAGGCGATCGTTGGTCTTGTCGAAGCGGCGACCGAGCGCGCGCTGGCCTTCGCCGCGCTGCGCGGCATTGGCATGCTGTTGGGGTGGGAAGCGACGGTCGGGCTGCTCGTCGTCCAGGGATTGATCTGGTATTTCACACCAAACGCGCTCGAGAGCTGGTGCGCGCGATGTGCGTTCGGAACCGGGCGCGAAAAGGATTTTTTCGTGGATCACGACGTTCAGCGCTACACCGACAAGGACATCAAGTTGCAGGTCACCGAATTTTCGACATCGCTTGCGGCGGTACAGTGACTTGCTGAAACGGGACGTTGGACGAGCCGTGCGCAATGCGCGCGTTGGCGGTCCGGCACGGGTCAACATGATGTTGACCATTCGACAGGAACAATCAGATCAGATGGAACGAACCAGACTTTTGCGCGGGCGTATCAGCAAGCTGCGGCGAACCAAGGTCACGCGCGATTTCATGCGCACCGAAAACCAGCGCATTGCAACGGATATCGGCACCGTGGCGCTTGGACTGTCAGGCATGACGGCGCTGTCCGTTGGCCTCGCGGTTTCGGCCGGTCATAGCGAGGAAGAGGTCGATAAGGTCGAATTCGACATCGATGGCGTGCATGTGGAAGGATGGCTCTGGCGATGCCCCTTCCGTGAAAACGATGAGGTGGAAGTTGTGGCCGAGCAGACCGGTGCGGGCGTGACCTGCTTCGCGGTGCGGCGCGTGGAAGATGGGCTGATCGCGGTCTATCCGCATTGCACGAGCGGCCGACAAGCCTATCTGAAGACGGTATTCAAGGTGTGCCTGTCTTTCCTGCTGCCGTGGATAGCCGTAAGCGCCTATCTGTTCTTTGTGAAGGCGCAGTTGTTGACGCTGCCACAGAGGTTTTTCTATCTCGGCGTGGCAGCGCTGATTCCTGCGTTGTTTCTGCTCTTTTTCGCCGTCTCTGGTTATCGGAAGGATCGCGCGTTCATTGCCTTGTCGGAGCAGATTTTTGCGACTTTCGGCTGGGAGAATCCGCCGGGCATCAACTTGAAGAAGACATCGAAGGGCAAGCGGCGATCGACCGATGGCTCGGGTTATGGACTGTGGATTTTCCGCCGTTGAAGCTGATGAACCAGCGTGACGAGCCAGGCTTCTGATGGACGAGCTGCCCTGCTGCGATTCTGGGACCCCAGGGTGCTCCATGCGCTGAATGAAGTCTGCCAGGGCAAGTCCGGGCGCGATTTGTTCAGGATCGCAGAAGCATGGCACTACCTTCACGAAGGACAGCGCTTCATTATCGACGGAAGTGGAACTCACCGACGAGCAATGGGCGCGGCTAAAAGTCCATGATGGCAATTGGGACAGGGTATAAGTCGATGCCGGAAATGGGGAGTGGAGAATGAGTTTTGATATTAAAGATATCGATATCGATATCGATCTTGTTTTTCGGTTGAAGAGCTCGACAATCCCATCTCCCGCGGAACAATGCCGGGAGTTGTGGGCAATTTCCAGGGCTTTGGGCCGAAATGGTCTGGATGTCGCGAAATGGGGAATTGGAGATGTCAGCGATTCCGGGGGGATTGAAAATTCCCGGGCGTTTACCGATCTCGGCCCGACTGATGAGGCGATTTATTCTGTCATTGAGACGCCAGATATTGGAGAGCAGTCGTTTTCGGTGTGGAACGGCATAGAGGGACCAGGTGGAGCGGCTTTTTCTATTTCCTGCAGCCTGAAAAATTTATCCGTTTTTGAATTGAAGTCGGAAGGATTGGAGGCGCTGTATTCATTGCAATCCTTATCCGATGTTGTGAAGGAAGCGGTGAACATCTGGCCTGCCGCTGTCGCGCAAGTGGGTCCATACCTGTATTCGCAAAAAAAGGTATTTCGTGATCGCCCAGGCGTTGGATGGATGCTCTACCTGCCGTATGCTCTCACTTCCGCCCAGGTCCCAGAAGCGCGTGCCCTGATTCCTGTTACGCGCGACGGCAATCAACAAGGCACGATTATCGTAAGCGTCGCTGATGAGGTATTCGATGTGAGCAATCGGGCGCACGTCAAGGTAGCGAACGATATCGAAATTCGACTGGCTGACCAGGACCTGTTGCCCCGATTCGTTGATCTTTGATTGTCGGTATCGGCAGTTGATCCTTGCACCCCACTTCTGTGGGGTTTTTCATAGACGCCAGGATTACGGATTCCGTCCGTGCCCACTCGGCGAAGCTACGCGTAGAGATCAACTTCCGACCGCCGTGCCTGGCCTCACTTGCCAATACGACGATGCCGGCATCAATCTTCAGGCGGCCGGATTCAGAAACGTTCTTTTCGATCCGTCTTTACATATCGCGAGTCCCTACGACGCTCCCGAGGGTGCTGTGATCGTATATGGTACGACTGACGGATCGACGCATGGTCATGCCGAGGTCGTATTGCCCGGGCTTTTGTTCGCAAGCGATTACATCAGCCCGAATAGCAGAGTCATGCGCAAGGGCGAAAAGCCCACTTTGATCGGAAAGGGTAGGAGAGTGACAGGAGTCTGGATTAAATGAATTGGAAGGCCTGGTTTTTGGTGGGTGGAACGGCATTTTCGTGCTGGGCGGCGACGGCGCATGCGGAACAGGGCGGTGCGGATCCCTTCACAGCGTTTCAGCAGCGCTTCGGCGGCAATCAGGCGTTCGTCTGTGCGGCAACGGGCGGAAAAAAGCTTTCCGTGAGCGTGAACGTGCCTCAGGCAGACGAGGACCAGATGAAGGCAGTACCGCGTCAGCAGTGGGCGAATGCTCTGTCGATCTATCTCTCCAAAGCAGAGGGGATGCCTGTCGATGCTTCGTGGGGAATACCGCAGTTCGACCAGTCGATGAAATTCATGTCGATACGGCTGCAGAACGGGAAGACGCTCGTTTTCGAGCGGTTTCGCAATATCCCGGATCCTGACGCTGACGAGCAGCATTTCGATCGCAAACCGTACTTCGATCTGACGATCGATCGTGGAGAGAAGCTGCATTGCAGTCAAGTCTTCAACTTGCCCTGACCTTTGAAATATCGTTATTGCTATTTCGGCCTGCTGTGATCGCCGAATGAAGAAGGCTCCATGATTGATCTGATTCGACTTGGCGACACTACAGACCACGGGGGCGAGGTGATTACCGCTTCGGAGACCATGCGCTATGCCCGGCAATGACATCGTGGTTCACTTCAGGCCGAACGGAAGGTTACCCGCAACATTAGAGGCGCTCGCCACTGTCGGGAGCGTCGGCGAGTCGGTTGGGATCTCCCGTATAAGTTGCTACTTGATGTGCTGCACGACTGCCCGCGTTCTGCGTTGCGCCAGAGCTATTCAACGTGGTGGCGGCCGTCGTCGGTGCGTTTTTGAAACAGTCTGGATATCAGTCGTTCAATGATTTTTGTCGCGCATATGCCGAGAACGAAGATGACGAAGAAATACGATGCGACATAAATGACTGCATTGATATCCGCACCGCCCAGGAAGGTCAGAATTGAAACGACACCGTCTGTCAGGCCAGCCTGGTATCGCTCGTCGGCGTTCGTGCCTGCAATTCGTCCGATATAAGAAAACCAACGCCCAACAATGTCGTCTCCCCAGAATGGGGCGAGGTCGTCATAGGTGTCATTGTTCTGGCCAAAGCAGGCCTCATTGAGCGGAGCACGGGGATTCTTGTCTGAACATTGATTGAATGGGTCGCTGTAGGGTGCTGGCCCTGTCGCAACGCGCCTGCAACGGCCCGTCGTCAGAAAGGACCGATAGTCATCCGCCACGATTTTCCGAAGTTCACCAGGGTCGCTCAGGTGATCCTGAAAGCCCTTTGAGGATGAGTTTGCGTCTCCCGAGCGTGCGCATGTCAGTTCGAATAAAGGTGCGCCAGCGGCCGCTGCGAACCAACCCGCTGCATACCCGCCGATTGAAGCACCGATTACGAGGACGAATCCCACGATAGTTACGCCAGCAACCGCTCCGCCAACGAAGACGATAGCTTGCATGTAGCGATACTTGGTGAATGACATAGCGCTCTCGCGTTGGAGCCACCGCCAGGCGACGCGTAGGCATCGCCGCGAGCATCCCTGCGGCTCGGTCGTTGGGACCGACTGGATATTCCATGAGAGTGGACCGTGAGATGCTCGCTGTCAAAGAGTACAGCGCAGGCCGAGTGCGAACCTGAGGAGATTTTCTACCTGACGAGGCGTCAATAGCGAGTTCTGAACCTTGAACGGCACGTCCGCTCGCTGAACAGCAGGTTGTGCCTCCTGGCGCATCCGCGTTCCGTCACACGGTGCTCTGTCACGCAACAGACACATACGCGCCTTAAGCTTCGCGGTCATCATTGGCAGCCACAGGCCGTACGACGGCCACACGAATCCATCCGATGAGCACCAAGGAGAAAAGCTGGGCCGTGGCCGAGGACGTCGCGCGCATGGCCGGCGTTTCACGCTCGGCCGTCTCGCGTACGTTTACGCCGGGGGCGAGCGTGTCGGCGAAAACGCGAGCGCGCGTACTCGAAGCCGCGCGCTCGCTGAATTATCACGTCGATATCAACGCGCGCAACACGATCCAGGGACGCAGCAATTTCGTCGGCGTGGTGACATCTGCGCTCGCGAGTCCGTTTCGTGCGCAACTACTTGCGCCGATCGCCCATCATCTCGGCACGCGCGGCATGCTGCCGATTCTCATGAACGCCGAAGACCCCGACCAGATCGGCTATGCGCTGCACGTGTTGCTGAGCTACCGGGTTGCGGGCGTCATCATGACGTCGGGCGCGCCGCCGCTTGCGCTTGCGCGCGAGTATCTCGACCGGCATGTTCCCGTCGCGATGATCAACCGCGCGGCCGAACTCGAAGGCGCCGACCTCGTCAATAGCGACAACGCGACAGGCGGCGCGCTTGCCGCGCGTGCGCTATTCGATTCCGGTGCGCTGCGCTTCGCTTTCATCGGCCCGCAGGCGACACACCACGGCGCGCGCCAGCGCTGCGAAGGTTTTCTCAGCGGGCTTGCAAGCTGTGGCGTGCGCCGCGCGCGCGTGACGGTTTGCAACACGACGATCGTGTCGTACGAGGCCGGGCAACTGGCGGCACGCGAACTGCTTGCGGGCGGCAACGCACCCGACGGTGTGTTCTGCGCAACCGACATGATCGCGCTCGGCTTCATGGACGAAGCGCGGCGCGCCTTCCAGCTGCGCATTCCCGAAGATATGCGCATAGTCGGCTTCGACGACATCCAGCACGCCGCGCTCGACAGCTACCGGCTGTCCACCATCGCGCAAAACACCGACGCGCTCGCCCAGGGCGCCGTCGATCTGCTCGCCGAACGCATCGGCGACTTCTCGCGGCCCACGCAGGCCCGCGTCGTTCCAGTCTCGTTCGTGCGCCGCGCCACGACCGGCTGACGCCCTCTTTTTCGCCACTTCCCAACGCCATGCCCTTGATTTCCCGCATTCGACAACTTCCGCGCCGTTTTGCAATCGAGTGCAAAACGCCCATGCGTGCGTTCGCCGCCGTGCTTGCTTCGACGCTGTGGTTTGCAACGCCGCCCGTGCATGCGGATGAGCGGCTGAATCTGCTCTGTTCCGCCGATCTCGAGTGGTGCCAGTTGATGAAAAACCGCTTCGAACACGAGACCGGCGCGCATGTGGCGATGGTCCGCAAGAGTGCCGGCGAAGCGCTCGCGCTCGTCACCGCGCAGCGCGCGCATCCGCAATTCGATATCTGGTGGGCCGGCTCCGGCGACGCGCATTTGCAGGCCGCGTTTGAAGGGCTCACGCAGGACTATCGTTCGCCGCAGCTTGCGCAGTTGCAGCCGTGGGCGCAGCGTTTCGCGCAGGTTGGCCGCGGGCGCACCGTTGGGGTCTATCAGGGGGTGCTAGGCATCGGTTACGACGCGGGGGCGCTGCGCCGTCGCAATCAGACGCCGCCGCGCTGCTGGCGCGATCTGCTGGCCGATGCCTGGCGCGGCGAAGTCCAGATCGCCAATCCCAATGCGTCGGGTACGGCCTACGTCGCGCTCGCGACGCTCGTGCAACTCGACGGCGAGGACGGCGCGTTCGACTATCTGCGCCGCCTGAACACGAACGTGAGCCAGTACACGTCGACGGGCGTCGGGCCTGGTGAGGCCGTGTCGCGCGGCGAGGCCGACATCGCCGTCGAATTCCTGCACGATCTCGTCAAGCAGCGCGTGGCGGGTTTCGACGTCGCGACGCTCACGCCGTGCGAGGGCACGGGCTACGAGGTCGGCGGCATGAGCCTGATGGCGGGCGCCGCGCATGCCGCGCTCGCGCAGCGCTTCTACGAATTCGCCTTGCGCGCCGACGTGCAGTCGCTCGCCGACAAGGCCCACGCGTATCAGATCCCGTCGAATCGCGCGGCCGCGATTCCCGCCAACGCGCCGCGTCCCGATGGCATTCGCCTGATCGATTACGACTTTGCGCGCTTTGGCGATCCGGCCGTGCGCAAGCATCTGCTCGAGCGCTGGAACACGGAGATCTATGCGCATGCGCGTTGATGGCGGCTTCGACGGCTTTGCGCGTGCCGTGTTGATCGCGGTCTGCGTGGCGCTCGGCGTATTCGTTGTCGCGCCGCTCGTGGGCAGCGTGCTGCTGCCCGCTGCGCGCGCGTGGCGCAGCGTGTTCGACGCGAATATCTGGTCGCTCGCGTGTCTGGCGGGCGGCGCGAAGGGTGGGGCGTGCGGCAGCGGCTGGCACACGCTCGCGCTTGGCGGCGTGAGCGCGACGCTGGCCACGTTCATCGGCGGCGCGCTGGCGATGCTCGCGCAGCGCGGGCGACCCGCGCGCTCGCCGGTATTGCGCGCCGCGCTGCGCGGCATGGCCTTGCTGCCCTCGATCACGCCGCCGTTCGCGGTGGGCCTCGCGCTGATCCTGCTGCTCGGCCGCAATGGGCTCGTGACGCGTGCCGTGGCGGATCTGTTCGGGCTAGCTCCGGGACGTTGGCTCTATGGCGCGCCGGGCATCGTGCTCGCGCAATGTCTTGCGTTCACGCCGCTCGCGTGGCTCACGCTGCGCACGGTGGTTGCGCGCGTGCCCGCACCGCTGGAAGAAGCGGCGGCGACGCTGCGCGCGTCGAACTGGACGATCCTGCGTACCGTGACCTGGCCGATGCTGCGCCCCGGTGTCGCGAATGCGTGGCTGCTGTGTTTTATCGAAAGCGTTGCTGATTTCGGCGACCCGCTCGTGGTTGGCGGCAATTTCCACGTGCTGTCGACGGACCTGTACTTTGCCGTCGTCGGCGCCGAGCAGAATCCGGCACGCGCCGCCGTGCTCGGCGTGTGGCTGCTGGTCATGGCGCTCGCCGCGTTCGTGTTGCAGCGCGCGTGGCTTGGCCGCGCGCGTTTCGCGAGTGTGAGCGGCAAGCCCGTGGCAGGGCGCGCCATGCCGCTCGGCGCATACGTGCAGGGCGGGCTCGCGTTGGTCTGCGCACCGTGGTGCGGGCTCGCGCTCGCTGTCTACGCGACGCTACTGGTGGGCGGGTTCGTGCGGCTGTGGGGCGTGGACTTCACGCTCACGGCCGACCATTTCGCGGACGTGCTGGGCGTCGCCATCGACGATGGCCGACTGCTGTTGACCGGCGGGGCCTGGGACGCCGTGCGGGAAACGCTGCGTCTGGCCGCGCTTGCCGCGCCATTGACTGCCGCCGCCGCGCTGCTGGCGGGCTGGCTGCTTGCGCGCCGCCGCTTCGCAGGACGCAGCGTGCTCGAAGGCACCTTCGCGCTCTCGCTCGCCGTGCCGGGCACGGTGATGGGCCTCGCGTGGGCGCGCGCCTTCGACGCGCCGCCGCTCATGCTCGCGGGCGGCGCTTCGATCCTCGTGCTCTCGTTTGTGTTGCGCAACATGCCGCCTGGTCTGCGCGCGATGTCGGCCGCGTTCGCGCAGATCGATCCCGCGCTGGACGAGGCGTCGGCGAGCCTGCGCGCCGGTTCATGGACGACGCTGCGCCGGGTGCATGTGCCGCTGCTGCTGCCCGCGCTCGGCGCGGCGCTGATCCACGGCTTCGTGCGCGCGGCGACCACGGTGAGCGCCGTGATCTTTCTCGTCAGTGCCGACCACGATCTGGCGACGACCTATCTCATGGGCCTCGTGTCGAACGGCAACGACGGCCCGGCGCTGGCGTTGGCGGGTGCGCTCGTCGTGGTGCTGTTCGCGCTGTTGTGCGTTGCGCAGGCGCTGGCGCGCATGGGCCGCACATCGGAAAGAACCCTTGAATCAAGGCATCGAATGCATGCGCGCAAGCCACAGGCCGCGCAGGTCGCTGCGTGCACGACCACGGAGTTTCCATCATGAGCACCCTTGCAGAGCCCGCCCGTGCACCTGCCGATGAAGCGGCTGCGGCGGTCGTGTTCGACAACGTACGCAAGCAGTGGGGCCAGCGCACCGTGCTTGATGGCCTGTCCCTCACGATCGCGCGCGGCAAGCTCACGACCTTGCTCGGCCCGAGCGGCTGCGGCAAGACGACGTTGCTGCGGCTGATCGCCGGCCTCGATCTGCCTGACGCCGGACGCATCGCGATTGGCGGGCGCGATGTGACGCGCCAGGGCGCGCAGGCGCGCAACGTCAGCATGGTGTTTCAGTCATACGCGCTGTTTCCGCACCTGAGTGTGGAAGACAACGTGGGCTACGGGCTGAGCGTCGCGCGCGTGTCGAAGCGCACCGCCGCGCCGCGCGTGGAGGCCGCGCTCGCGCGTGTCGGACTGGGCGCGTACGCGCGGCGCATGCCACATGAACTCTCGGGCGGCCAGCAGCAGCGCGTCGCCGTGGCGCGCGCGCTGGTGCTCGAACCGGACGTGATGCTATTCGACGAACCGCTTTCGAATCTCGATGCGCGGCTGCGCGTGCAGGTGCGCGAGGAGATTCGCGATCTGCAGCGCGAACTGGATCTGAGCGTCGTGTACGTGACGCACGATCAGGAGGAGGCGCTCGCGATCTCCGACGAGATCGTCGTTATGGAAGCCGGCACGGTTGCACAACACGCCGATCCGCGCACGCTCGTCGAACAGCCGGCCACTGCTTTTGTCGCGTCCTTCATCGGCAACGCGAATTTTCTGGACCTTCCGGTGCTCGCCTGCGCTCACGGCCGCGCGCGTTGCGATTTGCACGGCATGCCGCTGGAGTTCGCGTGGCAGGGCCCGCTTATCGCGCGTGCCCGCATTGCCGTGCGGCCCGAGGCGCTTGCGCTGGAAGTCATCGATAACGTTGCTCCGCATCCTGGCCTCACTGGCGTGATACGTCGCGCCGTGTGGCTTGGACGGAGCACGCACTACACCGTCGCAACGACGGCAGGAGAACTCTCTGTGTCATCGCATTCATTGGACCGGCCGCTGGCCGAAGGCGCACGCGTGGCCGTGACGCTCGACGTGCGCGGCGCGCATCTGCTGGGAGAGGCCGCATGAGCCATTCATTCCAGTCGGCGCGTTACGCGGCGGCGCGGGCGATCGCACTTGAAGCGGGCCGTCACGCGCTCGCGTGCTTCGAGCAGCGCGAACGGCTCGTTGTCGAATACAAGGGCGTGCAGGATGCCGTGAGCATTGCCGATCGCGATGTCGAGGACCTCGTGCGCTCGCGTATCGCGAGTCAGTTTCCCGAGGACCGCTTCCTTGGCGAAGAAAGCGCCGCGCTCGCACAGCAAACGTCTGCTCAATGCGCTTCGCGGGCACTCTGGATCGTCGATCCGATCGATGGCACGAGCTGCTTCTTGCATGGCATGTACGCGTGGTGCGTGTCGATCGCGGTCGTGATCGACGGTGAACCGGCCATTGGCGTGGTCTACGATCCCAACGCCGACGAACTGTTCCACGCCGAGACAAACGGCGGCGCCTGGATCGATGCGAACGCAACGAAGGGGGAAGTACAGCGCCGCGCATTGCAGGTCGCCGATGCGGCAGGTGCGCGCGATGGCGTGCTCGGCGTGGGGATTTCGCATCGCGTGAGCAGTGCGCCGTTTCTCGCTTTCATCGAGCGCTGGCTCGCGTCTGGCGGCATGTTCGTGCGCAACGGCTCGGGCGCGTTGATGCTCGCGTACACGGCGGCCGGGCGCTTGATCGGCTATTACGAGCCGCATATGTATGCCTGGGATGCGGTTGCGGGCATCGTGCTGGTGACGGAGGCGGGCGGCAGCACCAACGCGTTTCTCGCCGACGATGGTCTCGCGCGTGGCAATGCCGTTATCGCTGCGAATGCACGCGTCTATGGCGAGTTGCGCACCGGGATCGAGGCTGCGGATTTTTTTGCTGCTCGAATGCACACGTGTGCAGAAGAGGCGTGCGTGACGTCCGGATAAAGCTGAGTGAAATGATGAGTAAGGCCGATGTCATCCCCACGTAACGCTCAGCCACTACATTACGCATCGTCGTACGAAGCAATCTTTATGGCCTTGAATTGCACACGTGTGCAATTGTGATTTGTTCAAGCGCGTGCCTTGCGGTACGCGCTCATGCAAGGAGAAACCATGTCCGGCGCTCACGGCTCGATTACGCCGTTTATGCAGGCGATGCCGCCCGTCACGTCGTCACGCCAGCGTCGTCCCGCGACGACGCATCGAGCAAGGCGTGCCGTGCTGCTAGCCGCGCTCGTTGGCGTGCACGCGGGCGGCATTGCATTACTGGTTGGCCAGCATTCGATTCCGCCAACCCACGCGGCCGTTGCGCCGATCTATGCCACGCTCGTGCAGGCGCCCACGCCCACGCCCGAACCTGCTGTTCAGCCCGCGCATGCGGCACAGCCCCAGCCCCAGAAAGCCGTGACGCACCGCGCTGTTGTACGTACCCGTACGACCGAACGCGCGCCCGCGCAGGCTGAGACCACACCGACGCCGGTTGCCGCACAACCAGCCCAGCCCACGCAGCACGCTGCCCCCACGCCGCCCGTGGCGCAACCTTCCGCACCTGCGCCAGCCGCCGCGCCCGTGCCCGCACCCGCGACGCCCAGAACGGTGACGCGTGGCGTGCAATATCTGCGCGCGCCCGTTCCGCTGTATCCGGACGCGTCGCGGCGCATGGGCGAAGAGGGCGTGGCGCAAGTGCGTGTGCTCGTCGACGAGGAAGGCCAGCCGCGCGAAGTCGAATTGCGCGCTTCGTCCGGATCGGCGGCGCTCGATCAGGCCGCGCTCGATGCCGTGCGCGGTGCGCGTTTCAAACCTTATGTCGAGGATGGCCGCGCCATTCCCGTCTATGTCATCGTGCCGCTGCGGTTTTCGCTCGGCGACTGAATTCATTTTTAGCGAGAGGTAATGTATGGCAACGACTTCCATCGGCATCGGCGCGCTCTGGGCGCAGTCCGATATCGTCATCAAGTGTGTGGCGGCGGGACTGCTCGCGATGTCCATCGCGTCGTGGTACGTGATCGTGACGCGTGCCTTCGCGCAATGGCGCGAGCGTGCGCTGGCAAGCCGCGCGGCGCGCGTATTCTGGCTCGCGCCCTCGCTCGCCGAAGGCGCTCAGGCGATTGGCGGCGACGCACGCGGGAACGCTTACGTCGATCTGGCCCGTACGGCACTCGATGCAAGCGCACAGCATGAGCGCGCCACGCAGGCAGGGCGCGTGCCGCCCGCGCTGACCGACTGGCTCACGCGCGCGCTGCACGAATGCATCGCCCGACGTCAGACGCGCGTGCAAAGCGGCCTGCCGCTTCTCGCGACCATCAGTTCGAGCGCGCCGTTCATCGGCTTGTTCGGCACGGTGTGGGGCATCTATCACGCGCTGATGACGATCGGCGCGACGGGGCAGGCGAGCATCGGCGAAGTCGCGGGTCCGGTGGGCGAAACGCTGGTGATGACGGCGTTCGGTCTGGCGGTCGCGATTCCCGCTTCGTTGGCGTACAACGCGCTGCTGCGCGGCAACAAGACGGCCATCGGCGCGCTTTCCGGTTTCGGTTTCGATGTGCTCGACGCGATTGTTGCGGGCGAGCGACTCGACAGCCAGCACGTGCCTTCGCATGCCGACGAGAAACGCCACACGGCGCGTCTGGGCGCACGCGGCATGCAGACGGAGGCGGCGTAATGGCGGGCCGATCGTTGCGTGACGATCTCGAGGACGGATTCAATCCCGAGATCAATACCACTCCGCTCGTCGACGTCATGCTCGTGCTGCTGGTGGTGTTCATCATCACGATGCCCGCGTTGCAGCACGCCGTGAAGGTGGAATTGCCGCGCGTTGCCGCCGCGCAGATCCAGGCAAAACCGGCCAGTGTCGATGTGGCGATCGACGCGGGCGGCGCGCTTCACTGGAACGACCAGAGCGTCGATATCGCGGGACTCGAACGTCTGGCCGCCGATGCCGCGCAGCACGACCCGCAGACGGAAATGCACCTGCGCGCCGACCGCCGCACGCCTTACGAGGAAGTGATGCGGGTGATGAGCGCCGCGCAGCACGCCGGCCTGAGCCGTATCGGCTTCGTCAGCGACGACAACACGCACTGAGCGTGTCAGCGCCTTTGGCCAGAAAGATCACGGTCAATTAATCAGGATCACGAAAAGAAAGATCAAGTACGGGAAGCGGTTGGACCGCTTCCCGCGAACCCACACATCTGCACCGCTCACCTACCTAATCATGAAGATCACGAGTTCGTTTCTGCCGCCGCGCGTTTCGCGCCTGCAGGCGCAATTGATGGCCGCGGGCCTTTGTCTGGTCGGCTTCGCGCCTTTTGCCGCGGCGCAGACCGCTGCGGCGGCCACTGGCGCAGCGGGCACGGCCGCTTCTGCGTCGGCATCCGCGTCGGAAGCGACCTTGCCCGAAGTGCAGGTGAGCGCGGCGCCCGACAAGCCAGAAAGCCTCAAGCAACGCGCAAACGCGGGCGCGCTCGGCAGCCACGCGGAGATCGACACACCGTTCTCGATCCAGTCGGTGAGCGGCGAAGAAATCGAGGATCGTCAGGCGGATATTCTCTCCGAAGCCGTGAAATACGATGCATCGGTGACGTCGATCAGTTCGAGCTACGGCACGCACCCGGCGACGCTCGCGGTACGCGGCCTGCCGCTCGACGACCTGAACGGCTACAAGGTCGACGGCATGGCGAACGTGAATCGCGGCGTGGAAATGCCGCTCGAGATGTTCGACCGCATCGAAGTGCTCAAGGGGCTCGCGGGCTTCATGTATGGCTTTGGCAGCCCCGGCGGCATCGTCAACTATGTGACGAAGCGCCCAACGGACACCTTCACGTTCAGCTACGACCAGGGCTACTCGTCGGATAACGTGTTCAAGGAGCACATCGACACGGGCGGGCGCTTCGGCAAGGACAAGATGTTCGGCTACCGCTTCAACGTCGTGCACGAGGAAGGCGACACGGCCGAAGATGGCGCAACGATCAATCGCACGGCAGTGGGGCTGAGTCTCGACGCGCAACTCACGAAGGACCTGTCGGTGACCTTCGATACGATCTATCAGCAGCGCCGCACCTCCGGCGGCGTCGACATCATCACCAGCACGAAATACGCGGTGCCGAGCCCCCTGTCCGGCCGCTCGCGTCTCTACAGCGACGGCTCGTACACGGACGTCGACTACAAGCTCGCGACGCTTGGCGTGGCCTACAAGATCGCGCCGCAGTGGCAGGCGAAGATCGCGTACCGATACTCGGATTCGGTGCGCCGCTACGCGAAGGACCAGTACTACATTACGAGCAACACCGGCAACTACCAGGACCGTATCAGTTCGGAATATCACAGCTATGAATTCGACGACGTGCAGGCCACTGTCGAAGGCAAATTCAACACGGGGCCATTGCAGCACGAAGTCGTGCTGGGCGCGTCGTCGATGGTGCTGCTGTCGAACAAATCGGTGAATACGCCGAAGACCGTGGTGGGCACCGGCAACATCTACGATCCGACGATTTTCTCGGCCGATGGCATCGGCTACAGCGGCGGCACTTTCGGCGACGACAAGATCACGCAGCAGGCGTTGTTCGCGAGCGACCGCATCACCTACGGCCCGTGGTCGTTGCTCGCTGGCGTGCGATATGAATCGTACGACGAGGTTGGGCACGATTCCGCGACGTCGGGCGCGACCCGCTACCACAAATCGCCCGTGACGCCGACGCTTGCGCTGATGTTCACGCCGCGCAGCGACCTGACGTTCTACGCGAGCTACGTCGAAGCGCTGGAGTCGGGCGGCACGGCGGATAGCTCGACGGCGAACGCGGATCAGGTGATGGCGCCGATCAAGAGCCGCCAGTACGAAATTGGTGCGAAAACCGATCACGGCCGCTGGCGCGCGACGGCCGCGTTGTTCCGTATCGAGCGCGGCGCGGAGTATACGAATAGCGAGAATGTCTACGTCGAAGACGGCAAGATCGTCTATCAGGGCGCGGAACTCAATGCATCCGTGGACGTGCTGCGTAGCTTGACCATCGACGCGAGCCTGATGGCACTCGACGCACACTATCGCGACGCCGCAGCGGGTGTGAGCGGCAATCGCGCGGTGGGCGCGCCGAAGTATCAGGCCGCGCTGCAGGCAGTGTGGCGCGTGCCGGCCGTGCATGGCCTCTACGTGCAGGCGGGCGCACGGTATCTGGGCGGCATGGCGATCGACTCGGGCAACGTGCACTACATCAACGCGACCACGCTGTTCGACGCGGGCATCGGCTATCGGACGATCATCGCGGGGAAACTCGTCACGCTGCGCGCGAACATCACGAATCTGACGAATCACCATTACTGGACGTACTACCAGGAAAATTATCTGCAGGTAGGCGCGCCGCGCACGTTGAGCCTCAACGCACGTGTTGACTTCTGATCATGCCACGCCGGTGTGCGTGTCGATACGAGAGAAACCGATGAATCATTTCAGGCACGTTCGCAATGCGTTCGCACGCGCGTCGTGGATGGCAGGTGTTGCGCTGTGGATGACGTGTGGCGCCTCCTTTGCGCAAGGGCAATCGGGCGACGCGCAGATCGCGCGCGCCGACGAAGCTGCGCCAGCGGGCATGCAACTCGATCGCGCGGTGATCGTCATGCGGCACGGCGTGCGTGCGGCGACGGATACACGCAAGATGAATGCATCGTCGGCGCAGCCCTGGCCTGCATTCGAGGTGGCGGATGGAGAACTCACGCCACACGGCTATCGTGCGATTGTCGCGTTGGGCCGCTGGGAGCGCGATTACTTCGTGCATCAAGGGCTGCTGGATCGCGAGACCTGCGCCAGCGCGCATGATGTGTTCGTGTGGTCGAGTCCAGCGTCGCGCACGCAGGCCACCGCGCATGCCTGGCTCGATGGTGTGTTGCCCGGTTGCGGCGTGGCGGTTGGGCACGCCACGCAGAGTCAGGACACGCTCTTTCACGCCGACGAAGCCGAAGCGGATGCCGCCGATCCACACGCAGCACAGGAAGCGCAAACTGCGATGCTCGCGGCGATGGGGTCGCCGGAAGCGGCAAGCCGCCGCTATGCCACCGATGTCGCGTCAATGGCGCGGGTAGTGGGGGCGCCGCGTGAGTGCGTCGAGCAAAAGGGCGCGCAGCATTGCGGGCTCTATGCTGCGCCTTGGGGCGTGAAGGTGGCGGGTAACACGGCGAAGTTGACGGGGCCGGCGGCGGTTGGGGCGGCGATGAGCGAAACCATCCGTATGCAATATGCCGATGGTTGGCCGCTAGAGCGTATCGCCTTCGGTCACGTGCATGGCCGCGCCGATGTGATCGGGCTGATGGGCCTGCGTAGCGCGAAATATGCGTACACGAATCATGTGCCGTTGATTGCGCGCCGTGGCGGCGCGCCCTTGCTAGCCCGTGTCTCGCAGGCACTGAACGACGATGGCCGGGGTGAGAGCGCGACGCGTCTGCTCGTTCTCGTCGGCCACGATACGAATATCGCGCAGTTGCGTACGCTGCTGGGTTTCGACTGGAAACTGGGCGACTATCGTACCAACGACGCGGTGCCGGGCGGCACGTTGTTATTTGAGCGCTTCGTGCGCGAACGTGACGGGGCGGCCTTCGTTCGGGTGTCGTATATCGCGCAGAGCCTCGATCAGATGCGTGCCGTTTCTGCCTTGAAGGGGCGCGACGGTCCGTTGAAAGCGGTATTGCGCGATGGCGAAGGGCGTACGCTTATGCCGCTCGATGCTTTCAATGCACGGGTGAGGAATTCGTCTTGAACCACGGGGGCGCGCTGAGCGCCGCCTGCTGGGTGACATGAAGTTTCTGGTTCGCTTCAGAACGGTTCGGCAGTCATCGCGAGAGCAGACGCGCGTCCTCGCTGTGAGTACCTGTCGAGGAGGTGAGGCGCTCGCTCGCTGTGAAACGCGCTGTCGGAAAGGATCGTTCGCGTGAGTCGGACTATCCGATATCAACTTGACATTCTGTCTGCGATGTCTGGATCCGACCGGCGAATAGTTTAAAGCAGTGTCGCCGTCCATGAAGCGATATAGGGATGCAGTAATAAGGTGGCGTGCGGAGGCTGCCGTTCAGCTGGCCGTCGAGCGGGTCTTATCGACCCATCTCAGCCGTTCGTTGCTGCACGCGAGCAATGGCCGTTAGCGGAGTGGTGCAGTCGTTCTAATGGCAGGTGCGGCCGCTCGCTGAACGCCAGGTTGTGGCCGACACCGGAAGTCAGCAATCAAGCAGTGGCAGACTAGCCTGATGTTTCCTCGAACTGCTGAAGTCGTATCGCTGGCGTCGTTCGCAGCACTGCGCGCCGACGATGTCGCGATATACGCCAGCGCATCCATCGCCTTCAGCGTCTCGTCTCTCACCAAACGCGACGCATCAGAGGCGGGTCGAAAATGTCCTCGCTCCGGCGCATCGGGCACTTTTCCGGCGGGAACGTCGCCAGCACCAGAACGGCCTTGATGCTCGATAAATCGAACACTATGGCGTTAATGCTCGATTTATCGAGCATTTGAATTCACGCTGATACCGGCCATCTGCTACACTTATGTTCGATAAATCGATCCTTAAGCCGATACAGCTCGTTTTAACGATCATGAAAAGCAAACAAAGCGTCACCGTCAGCCCCGCGATCCTCAAGCAAACGCAGCGCTTAGGGCAGTCGCTCGCGCGACTTCGCGTCGCGCGACATGTTCAGCAAAGTGAAGCCGCCGTGCGAGCGGGACTCTCGCGCAATACCGCGTACCGGCTAGAAACCGGCGATCCTGGGGTCGCGATCGGTCAATGGCTACGCTACCTCGAAGCCATTGCACCTGGACTCACCCTGCTCGATCTGATTACTGCCCGGGACCCTGCGCTTTTAGCGCAGACGGAGCGCGAGCGCACCCAGCGCGTGCGCAACCTTTCAACCAAAGAACTTGGCGATCTGGATTTTTGATGTCCGCGTCAGAAAAACGCCTTTATGTGTTCGCGTCTCTCGCCGATGGCGAATGGGCTCCGGCTGGCCAGCTCCTCATGACGGAGGACGATGCAGATCTGCAGGCGTCCAGCTTTGCATATGGACTGCGCTATATCGATCGCGCTGACGCGGTGGAGATCGACCCGGTCAGCCTGAGTTTGTCTGATAAGGACGCTGTACGCGCAAAGCGCCTCTTCCCCGCGAACGGGCTGACGCTTTTTGGCGGCATTCGTGACGCTGCGCCAGACGCATGGGGCCGGCGAGTGATTGAAGCGAAGCTGAAGGTGAAGGCAAATACGCTTCCAGAATCGACGTATCTGCTTCATGCTGGCACGCAGCGCATCGGTGCGCTCCACGTCAATGGAGATCTCGCGTGGCGCCCTGACGATGCTGGTGGCGCGGGTGTCGACTCACTTCAGTATCTCGTTGAAGCCGCCGATCGCATCGAAGAAGGCATTCCAGTACCCGCGACCCTCGAGGCGATTTTCGTACAGGGAAGCGGACTGGGTGGCGCGCGGCCAAAAGCGACCGTACGCGATGACGCAGGGGTCCTGTGGCTCGCGAAATTTCCGAGCAAGACCGACCGAATGGCCGTGACCGCGATCGAGGAGGCCACGCTTCGACTCGCAGCTGACTGCGGCATTCGCGTGCCCCCGACCCGGATCGTGTCCCTCGGCAAGCGCCAGGTCATGCTGATCCGCCGGTTCGACCGCTACTGGAGCAACCCGGAATTCGCCACGAGCGCCGGCGACAACGGATTGTATCTCGCACCAGGCAGAGGCACGCAGGAGCGCCGGGTGCCGTTCGCGAGCGCCCTCACCCTGGTCGGCTGCTCAGAGGTCGAGGCGATCACGAAAAGCTACCAGGACATCGCAGACTCAATCCGCAAGTATGTGCATGTCGGTATGGTCCGTGCGGATTTGCGCGAACTCTTCAAGCGCATGATCTTCAACATTTTCGTGAGCAACGACGACGATCATCTGCGCAACCACGGGTTCATCTGGGATGCGAGACTGCCGGGCTGGCGCCTTAGCCCGCTCTATGACGTCATGCCGCGCCCTGGCAGCGCATATGAGCGCACGTTGCATCTCGGCATCGGTCAGCAGGGACGCGCCGCCACGCTCGACAACGCATTACCGGGTGCTGGCGCCTTCGGACTCTATGGAGCAGATGCGCTCGAGGCGATCAACGAGGTCTGGACAAAGGTGCGTGAGTGGAAAGTCTTTTTTGAGGGCCATGGCGTAGCAGCGAAAGAGATTGACAACATCCAGCCTGCTTTCCGGCACATCGACGATGTATCGACTGCTGAGCTCCGCAAAAAGCTCCCCTGAAGATAGGTGAACCCACGTAAGACAGTGCGAGACAAAAGATATTCAGCCGCTGCGCATCGGCGCGCGAGTCGTCTACGCGCAGCCCCATAAGTACGGTTTAAGGCCTTCGCGCACAGCGCAAGGACTTGTTCATAGTCGTTGCTTTGGCCTTCCTGTCACGTAGCAACAGGAGCGTTGCGCGATACCTGCAAAGGTAACGCGGGCATTCAAAGCCTGACCAGCGAGCCGCTCGCACCTGAACGCGCACTCGCGCTCGAGCGTACGTCAACAAGCGGTCAGATTTATGGCGCCGGTCCTTCGATGACGCGTCGTCAAACGGCGGGTCTTCCGTTATCAAGAGACATTTATTGTGTGTTGGCCGCAGGCCGCTTCTGGCCGTCTAGTGCCCGACGACGAACGTGATGTTCCAGTCGGGCGCGTGCGATGCAATGGCATCCGCCGGCGACCGACGGTCCGATTCACGCCTGATCCAGTGCACTCCCACGGCGCTCTTCGGACAAGCCGGACCAGCGGTCAGTCTGTCCGCTTTCAGTTTTCCCTGATGGGCTCACACTCAGTCCAATTCTTCTCTCGACATATCGCGCAGAAACAGGATGCCGATGATGGCAGGGACAGCGCAAGCGACCACGTACCACGCGGGCATCAGCGGATTTCCGGAATAGTTGATCAGTGCCGTTGCAATGAAGGGGCCAAATCCGCCAAAGATCGCAACGGCCAGGCCGTAAGGCACCGCCATGCCCGTCGACCGGATGTGACGCGGAAATGCTTCGGCGAGCATGGGACCGTTTGCCCCAGAATTGACGCCATGGAGCGTGCCCAGAACGCCGAACACTGAAATCAGGGTAAGCGCAGTGGGATGCTGACTCAGTAAAAGAAAGGACGGGTAAACAAGCAATGCGATTGCGACTCGACTTGCCTGTGCAATTGGCTTGCGTCCGAAGCGATCCGAAAGAGCACCGCCGATGGGGGCCATCACAAACGTCAATCCACCACCGGCGATGGCAGTGCCGAGGGTCGTTGCGGCAGACATGTGCAGTTGCGTTACCGCATAAGTGGGAAGATAGAACAGCACAATGGCCTGCGTCGCAGTACCTGATACCACCAGCAAGAACGTGATCAGGGCCGTGCCTGGATAGTCACGGATGAGTTGTTTCAACGGATTTGAACGTCGCGCTTCAGTTGCGCCCACAGCAGTCGACAAATCTTTCATCTCGAGGCTCGACCGCAACCACAGGCCGACCGGCGCAACCAGTACGCCCAGGATGAACGGTAGGCGCCATCCCCAGTTTGCAAGAGCATCCGGGGGCATTGAAACTGTCAACAGAAATCCAGACAACGCGCCTATAGCAGCTGCTCCGCCCTGACTCGCGAACTGCCAACTTGCAGTCCAGCCGCGGTTACGATTGTTCGATTGCTCCAGTAACAGCGCAGTGGCGGGACCGATTTCCCCGCCTGCAGAGAGACCTTGAAGCATTCGCGCGATCACGATCAAAATCGGAGCAGCAATACCAATGCTGCGATAGGAGGGCGTGAACGCGATAGTTCCCGTCCCTAGCGCCATCAACAGGAGTGTCAGTCGCATGGCTACGAGGCGCCCGCGGCGATCTGCCATGTAGCCGAAAAGCGCCGCACCGACAGGCCGAGTCAGATAACCGATGCCGAAGGCGGCCGATGAGAGAAGGATCTCAATCGCGCCACTGCCGGCGGGGAAAAACAGACGGCCGATGATTGGCGCGAAGAAGCTGAATACCGTCAGATCGAAGTATTCGAAAGCGTTGCCGATCGTGGCAGCGACCAATACTCTATGAGGTGACGCCCGCTGTTCTTCGTTGTGTGACATGCAGGCGGAGAGTTTGACGTCTTGATTCAACATGGGTGTCCTTGGAAGGGGGCCGCGTTGAGACACGGGCTCAGCCATGTTAGAAACCGTCGCTTTTTGAAAGTGTCGCTTCCTTTACTTTCTCCGGGTTTGTGCCCATCCCGAACGATTCAAGCCGATCGATAAATGCTGCCTCACGCCTGCGCGAGTTGGCGCAGTAAAGCTTCGTCACGAACCTCTATGGTGCCGTAACGAGCAACAATCGCACCGGCTGACTCCAACTCGCCAAGTGCCTTGTTGATGGTTTGCCTCGACAGAGAAAGCATCATGGCAAGTTCTTCCTGTGAGAGGGCAATGCGTGCCGGAGATTGTCGATCTGCATTCTGCTGCATTAGCGCAAGCAATCGTGATGCGAGACGGGGCACGGCGGGAAGCAGACAGACTTCCTCAAGATTCGCGTAGGCGGCCCGCAGTTTTCCGGCCATCAGGCGTGCGAGCGCACGCCATAGCAGAGGATGTTTCGCGCAGATCAGCTCGAGCCGTGCACGGGGAACGTGGAGCAACCGACTGTCTGACGTCGCAAATACTTCGTGCGTGCGTCCGCCCTCGTCAAGCATCGACACTTCGCCGAACCAGTTGACCGGATACACAACATTCAGAAGAAGTTCGCGCCCACTCCAGCTGGTTGCGCTGACCTGGACTGCACCATCCAGCAGACAATAAAGGCCGTTACTGCGATCCGATCGATGCCAGACCGCATTGCCACGTTGCAGGTTCAAGACTTGACTCTGAGCGATCAGGGCGAGCCGGATCTCATCATCGAGCGTGCTGAACCATGGATTGGCTGCGAGTTCGGGATACTGGCTGGGCTGATTCATAGAAAGATCGACTGTCTGGTTGATTCCAATGGATTTCGCTTGCCGCTGAATACCCTGATACGGAGCATCTGACCGCACTGATAGAGCGGTGCACAACCTTCGGTAGTCGAGCGGCCCTATTGCATCGGGGTGAATACCAAATTGTATATCAGGCGACGTTTTCAATAATCCGATAAGAGGAAAGTTGCGACGGCGCTTCGTTGATCTGCTCATCAGGCATCGAAGTCCCTCCGAAGACAGGTGGATTCGTGATAAAAAGGATAACGAATGAAAAGGGTATTGATTGGAGCGTCTGTTATTTTTGTCAGCGTCGGAGCAAACGCTCAGAGCACGCTCACACTTTATGGCATCGTCGACGAGGGCCTGAGTTATTTCAGCAACGTGGCCACAACTCCAGTCGAAGGTCACTCAACCGTGCGTCTGTTGAGCGGTGTAATGCAGCAGAGTCGATTCGGCCTGCGAGGCACTGAGGATCTGGGTAGCGGATACAAGACGCTATTCGTCCTGGAAAACGGTTTCGATGCCAGCACGGGGAAATTAGGGCAGGGAGGCCTGCTTTTCGGAAAGCGCTCATTCCTCGGCGTCATTAGCCCCTACGGAGCGGTGACACTCGGACGTCAGTACGACACGAACGTCGATATGGCTGGTCAATTTGAGGCTGCGTCGCAATGGGGCGGTTACATCGTCGCTCACCCAGGTGACGTCGATAACCTGAACAATACGATCACTACGAATCAGTCGATCAAGTTCACGACAGCATCGTTTGCCGGTTTAAAGGTGGCTGCACTGATCGGGTTAGGCGGCGTTGCTGGCGACACTGCGCGTAACCGCATCTGGTCTGCATCCGCGGGCTTCACGAACGGTGGGTTCAGCGCCGGTGCGGGCTACCTGCGTATCAACAATCCGAACGTATCCTTCTTTGGGAATGGCGGAAGTCCAGCTGCTGCGATTAGCGGTGTGCCTGGCAACAATATGGCGTCGCCGGTGTACTCAGGATTCTCTTCCGCGCGAACACAAAGCGTGGCTGTCGCAGGAGCGAGTTATACGATCGGTGCGGCAGTGATTGCGGCAGTCTATTCGAACACGATATTTGGGGAATTGGGCGATCTGACGTCTGGCCAAAACGCTCGAAACTTGCGCGGGCAAGCGGTGTTTAACTCGGCGGAAGTCAACGCCAATTACCGCGTCACACCGGCCTTGCTTGTCGGTGCGGCATATGACTACACGCGGGGCGCATCAACGGGAGGTCGAACTGGCGCAACCTACAATCAATTTTCGGCTGGCATCGACTATAACGTGTCATCGCGCACCGACCTGTACACCGTTGGCGTGTTTCAGCATGCCACTGGTACTGATTCGACGGGAAATGCTGCCGTTGCGGCAATCAATGGCCCGTCTGCGTCCGCGAATGGCAAACAGGCCATTATACGAATCGGCATCCGGCATAAATTCTGAAATCCGGTCCCGTGTTCGAATGCCTCAAAAAATATAACCGAATGTTTCGAACGGAGTCGCGCGTTTAAAGAACCATAGGATTGCGGCTGCGGCGAATATCCCTTGCGGGGAGTGCCTGAAGGATTCATCTTCGGGCCATTCGCCGACGCCGCTACTATAGCCCCGATAGGTACCGGAACGGTTGTTTGACTTCCGGCACGCCTTCACTTATCTGGCCGCATTAGCCCGCGATATGCATGCGGGCATCGCGATCAACGAATGCGGTAAGCCACCGGACGTATTTGCCGGTGGCGTGTCAAACGGATCTAGAAACCCACCGCCTGGCCATCACGTCTGCCATCTGATGCACCCAGATATCCGTGAACACCGCGTTGTATTGCCTGCGCCGCACCAAACTTTGGATGGCCCCAGTGCAGTCGCTCGATGTGATGTCCACGATTTTCCAGGGCGGAGGTGACATGCGACGCAGCGCTCTCCTCAAGGTTGACACGTCCTGTGTCAGGTTCAACCATCAGTCGCGGTGCGTCAATGATGGCCTGAGGATTCTGCTTCAGGTCAGCCAGGCGGCTCATAGTCTGCACATGTCCCTGTGCTTGCATGAAACCACCCATGACGCCGAAGGACATCAAGGGTTTTCCGTCAGAGGTAATGAAGCCCGGCATTATCGTATGCAGGGGTTTCTTTTTCGGACCGACTTCATTGCAATGCCCTGGCACGAGATTGAAGTTCGCCCCACGGTTATGTAGCGAAATGCCGGTTTGCGGGACGACAACTCCCGAGCCGAACGCGAGGTAGTTAGACTGAATGAACGAAACCATCATCCCGCTGGCGTCAGCGGTGGTGAGGTAGACCGTACCACCCGCCTTTGGCTTTCCCGCGATTGGAAAGCTTGCGCGATCCATCCGGATAGCGGTAGCACGACGACGTAGATAGTCGTTGTCGAGAAGCTCATCGGTCGTTGCCGACATGGAGTGTCTGTCGCCGATGTGAGCGTACAGATCAGCGAATGCAAGCTTCATCACCTCGGCGTGCAGGTGGTAAAAGTCTGCGCCGTCAGCCATCGCTTCGGTGACATCGAAATACTCGAGAATACCCAGTGCGATCAGCGCCGCGATCCCCTGATTGTTAGGCGGCATTTCGTGTAGCGTCAGATCGCGGTATTTCCGCGATAACGGCTTCACCCATTCGGCCTTATGCCCGGCAAGGTCCTCCATGGTGATGCTCCCGCCGGTCGCCCTCGCAAAACTTGCGATCTGTGCGGCGAGGTTGCCTCGATAGAACGACTCGCCGCCGGTGCGTGCAATCTCGCGAAGCGTGTTTGCCATCGCAAAGCTGCTCCAGCGCTCGCCTGCTTTGGGGGCGGTTCCGTCGGTCAAAAATGTCCTCGCGAACCCTGGCTGATCCTTCACCATTTCTGCGAAAAGCGACCAGTGCTCAGCGATTCTGGGTGAAACGGCGTAGCCCTCTTCGGCATACTGGATCGCGCTTTCAAACAAGCGCTCGAAAGGAAGTCTGCCGAATCTGGCGGATAGGGCCCGCCATCCAGCGACCTGACCAGGCACCGTCACCGTATCCCAGCCGACGCTGGGCATTTCAGTTCTGCCTGCGAATTTCTCCGCAGTCCATGCGGCAGGAGATCGCCCAGTCGAGTCGAGAGCATGAAGTTCACCATCGGCCCATACCATCGCGTACATGTCCCCGCCAATGCCGTTCATTGACGGCTCGACCACGGTTAGCGTAATTGCGGTCGCAAGTGCCGCATCGACCGCGTTACCGCCGAGAGCGAGCATCCTGAGACCAGCCTGTGCGGCCAATGGTTGAGAAGTCGCAACAATGTTCTCCGCGAAAACGGGAAACTTGCGCGTGGCGTAGGGATAGGTGGATTCGATATTGCTCATCACTCGGCTCAATGAGGAAGGAATCTAGCGATTCCAGACTGGTTGAATGCTCCATTCCTCGCATGAAATCGCGAGTCGTGGATAGCTCAAAACGAAGGAACGTCGTCTGATTCATTGTGACGAGCCTTGGCTTGCGCAGATGTCGCATACCTTACTTTTGCAAAAATTCTTCTCCAGACTGCCGCATCACGTTGTACGCAGGCGGCACTCGCTTCTGTTGACGCTGCGTTGGTTACGGAGTCAACAAAGGTCGGCGTCTGCGGGGAACGTATTCGAGCAAAGCGGGCGTTTGAATGATTCTCTTCGAGCGATAGCGAACAGCACTTCTCGATGGCGAAGCGGTTGCTCATGGTGCGGGCTATCGGGTTGTGCGACTGACTCATCATGGCCGACTACGACCCGATGTGCTTCGATGGAGACAAGGCGGCATCGGAGTAGGGCGACCGGCTGACCGTTCTGCAAGTTTGTGCGGGTACCGTCGACGTTTAGCAATTGTCCGGCGCGCCTGCCAGGGTTCCATGTTGGCCCGATCTCTGCCGGGATGACCAGGTTGAATCGTTACAATGCTGCGACGAGTGCTCTTCTACCGATTCGAATGCGAAATATCCTGACCTCCTTTTTCTGGAGCGGCGACGCCATCCGCAGTCGCCGCGTAAGTGACATCGTTTTATCTGCAACGCTCGATCTGCCGGCGCCTCCCGTGGCCGTGCTTGCGGATTGGCAAAGAGAGATAGGGGTGCGGATCGCTCTGGAACCAGGGGATGTCGAGGTGATGCCTCTGGCGCGCACGCAGATGCGTTGGCCGGACTACAGGCGCTGCGTGCAGGCGATCTCGGAGTGGACCGGCGCCCTGGGACTGCCCGTGGTGATTGCAGATTGCGACATGGCGCTGATGGCCTGTCGTGGCGCGAGGTATCACCATGATGGCGAACAATACGGCGGTAACGCTTTCTGCAATCTTTCTGAGTGAAGATAAGGGTCTGGACTTGCACTTTCCCTTGACGGGCCAACGCATTCCCCTCAAGCGGGGAACAGCCGTAATTTTCGATCCAGTTCAGCCCCACGGCGTCATTCGGCGCGGCAGCGACAGTTTTTCTGCGGCCGAATTCGCCCCTGACCAGGACTTCGCCCAGATTTTCCTGACGTGGGAACTTCCCATAGAAGACGCCAATATTGGCAGCGCGCTGAAGATCGTATTCGATATTGCCCCCTCGACGTCGCTGCAACTCGAGAAAGAGCAAGTCTGGTCCAACGGCTCACCAGCCGCCGTGTGCCCGCAATCGGGCCGCTTGCTCCGCGTTGACTAGCTTGGAGTCACGGCCCAGTACTGTGCACAGAAACGCGAAGCAAGCGACTCGCAGCTTGTGAGGAAAGCTGCCGAATGTCAGCAATTGCCCAACTTGAGAGGACGCTGTACCAGCGTGCGTCCGCTGCCTGGCTCGTGCCGATGTTTGAATGTGCGCGCGAGAAGACTGGTTCGACAAGAACTACTACAGTCACAGCCCGAAGGCGAACCCGCAAGGTTCCCGACACGGCTCGCTTCGCAGCGTGCGCTACGCGACCGGCAATCGCGTTCGTCTCGTGATCGACCGCATTGGCGTGGCGCCAGGCGACGAAAGCGCCGCTGATTTTGGATTCCGTTGAGTGATCAACCAACCCGCGACGTTTGCGGACCAGGCATGCCTGGCTGCGTGATCGCTGCCAGGCAACGAGTAGGTCTCGGCTCGCAAGTTCTCAAGCCATGGCGAGCCGCCGCCATTGCCATCGCCAGCATCATTGGGTATCGTTACCGCGCGGAGAGTCGCGGTAATACTCGTGCCGGGCGTCGCGGGCGCTGCACCAGTCGATGACTTCGAAGCTGTGTGCGTCGGCTTCGGGCATCGGCACTTGCATGAAGTAGATTGTCTGCCCCTGGCGGGCATAGACTGATTCTGGAAAGACATGTAGCTGCTCGGGAATCGCGCCTGGAAGCGGATGTGCAGCGTAGTAAACGCGCTGGGCGTCCTGCCAATAGTGAAAGTCCGCGTTCGGCACCGCGCTGACCGAGGCGCCATCAGCATCCTGTACCAGTTTGCCTTCGTACCATGCATACCTGTCGTCGTAGGCCAACTCACGGTGAGACGGCGCGCAAACCAGTTCGCCGCTGGCGCCCTCAAGTGAATTCAGCGTGCCGTGCAGGTAGTAGCCGCGGCGATCGTCGGCATAGTACTGGCCGCCGAGATGTCGCAAAGGTCCGTCTCCTAGCGGGATGCGCCGCGACCAGAAAAAGGCTTCGTCGACGCCGCACCAGAGGTCTCCGACACGCTTCATGGTCCCCGGGTGGATACCGTTGAGCACCGTCAACGCGCTGTCGGTCGGTATCAGATAAACCCTATCGTCGTCTTCGAACACGAATTCGCCGAGATGACGGAAGCTGGCGCCATCAACCTCGCCATGATCGAGCCACTGCAATTGGAACTTTCCTGCGGACACCAATAGCGCGCCTCTCCGCACGATTGCATCGAGCAGGGCTTGCCGGTCGGCAGGCGTGTCGTCCTTACGGTCGGTCTTGACCAGGTGCCAGATGGAGTCACCGCACAGAAGGAGCGGCGACGCGCGGGAGCCGCCAGGATTGAAACCACGCAAGCTGGCGTTCGGCAAGTCCTGCAGCCGATACAGGCGACTCTGGAAATCCAGATACCACACCTGGCGGCTGTCTGCATAGAACGCCGCGCCATCACTGCCGGCCGTAACGCGACGGAAGGAGTGCGGATCGGCTCCCGAGACGACGGCGGGCGGCAGGTCGTGGAAAGCCGACTGCTGGATGACCTGGATGCCATCAGTATGAAATTCCAGATCATAGTCGAACGGTTGATGCGGCGTCGCCATGGCGACACCCCGATTGATCAATTGCTTGAGTCCCTGCAGCAAGGGCGGCGCGAGTGAACGACTGAGGTCGGCGTCCGGTCCGATCTCCTGGAGCGTGAGCAGCCACTCGTGTAGCCATTCCGGCCAAATTGGCTGTGTACTCTCCATCACCTCACTATGACCCTGCCCGATACCAATGATGGCTACCGGCCGCATGTTGCCCATGTCGTATACAACAGCATGAGCCTCGCTCTCGCCGCCGCGGAAATCTGCCGCGATACGCAGCAGTGTCAGCAGATCGCGCATCGCGGCCCGACTCTCCGTCGAACCGCCATAGTTTTCGTATGCGGCAAAGTGCAGTTCGCACGTGCTCTCGTCGTATATGCACATCAGGTACCCGTCGCCGCAGGTCAGCGCATTGGCTGTCCGTTTGATCAGTGCATCCTTGACGGTGGTGGTGGCAGCCGCAGGCGGCGGGCCCGCAAGTATTTCAGGCCAGTCTGCAAACACCGCATCGGCCGGGCCGTCGAGCCAGCGATGGAACGCGATTGCGGAACAGGGAATGGCGGCGACGAGTAGCAGCGGCTCTGACATCAGGAACTCCGGATCATGAGATGGCATCGTGTGCAATGTTTGGCGGCATCGAGAATAGGATGATCTTCGGGAACGCGTGTCCTATGCAGAACCCAGTTGTGAATGAGAACTCTGGATAGTTGGATTCCCCAAAAATCTGCGTGCGAACCCAACTGGCGGATTGTCGCCTTGATGCGCTTTCCGAGTTTCAGGTACAGCTCGACCGCCCGGACGCGATCTTCGTATGAATACATGGACTACCTCCAAAGTAGTCCAGGATTTTGGACGCATCCCCCGTGGGTCAGTTCTGCGTGAACATCAACAGTGCATGATATTTCGAAGTCGTGCGATGCAAAATAATGCCCAATGAATGACTGAGAGAGCTTGAAATTTAAGTTTTGACTGTGTCGTATTGTCTGTGCTAGTTTCCTCAGACTTAATGTCAAGAAACTGAGAAAGGCTCGACGTGCAACGAAATTATTTGAGGGTCGGTGACAAGTCCTCAGCGGGAGGAACCGTTATAGAGGGGATTCCCTTCGTTTCCCATGAAGGGCAAGCACTGACTTTTGTGGGTGCTCATGTTAGCTGTCCGGCTTGCAAGTCCACGGGCCAGATTGTCGCCAAGGGGCCGCGTCTGCCCGTTGTCATGATGGGCAAAATGCGGGCTCTGCAAGACGATGTCTGTCAGTGCAGGTGCAGCCCTCCCCCTGTCATGATTGCTTCCCAAGCGTCCATGTACGAGACCATTCAAGGTCATGAGCTTGACAGCATGGGCTATAGTTTGACTGGTAACCTTCTGGCTGACGAACCGACTGGGGATCACTGGATACGCTTTGCCCTGAATGATGCGGGCAGTTGCGAGGGCTTGCGCTGCCGTGCCCATTTCTCAGATGGCTCGATGCAGGAAGGAGTGTTTGGCTCCGATAACAAGGTGCATTTCGAGCGCCCCAATGCTTCAGCCTGCCAGAAATTAGAGGTTGTCCATTCTGCGCCTCAGACTGACGGCACGTCAGTCATGGGCAGTCTTCTTTCCGCGATGGCGGGGCAGGCATGAGCGAAGTCAAACCATCTAATCACGCTGTCGCTGAGGGTTCATACAACACTCAGACGACTCACGCTATCGAAAGTGCGATTCTCGAAGCTGCCATCAAAGACTTCGAGTCAGTTGCAAACCTCTTTGCAACTAATGCCATTCTCGACAATGCCGTGCGTCAGCAGTATGTGAAACATATACGTATGCTCTCTGACCAGGTAAGAGAAGAAGTTACCAATGGAAATATGACGGTCAAAGATGGGGCTGAATATTGCAGTGGCCTGCGTGACAAGATATTTGTGGAGTACCGAAAATACACTTCTGCCCTAGGTCTCGCCCAAGCGGAAAAGCTCAAGCTTCAGGCACGAGGATTCGACTACTACCTGAATAAATACTCTCACGAGCTTTACCAGAAAGACTTTGTCAATCTGACAGTAGGGGAACGGAATGCGGTCTACTACAAGGTCTTGAGCAAAGCAGGTCAGGGTAGTGTCAGGGTCACGACAAAGGTTCGCAGACTTCAGATTGGTGCTCGGGTTGCGGTGCTCGTCACTGCGATTCTGGCGACGGGTGAGGTCATAAATGCCAAGGACAAGGTCAAAGAGGTTGCCAGGCAGGGAAGCATCATTGCAGGCGGCATGATTGGGGGCGTCGTCGCCGGGCTGGGTGCATCCTTTATCTGTGGACTTGCTGAGCCCGTGTGCGCTGCCGCCGTGGTTCTCATTGGAAGCAATGTCGGTGGTATGGCCGCTGAGGCTGCTAACGACATGTATCAGGAAGAGCTTCCCGTGTTCATAGACTGGATGAGCAACTAACCATGTCCATGCTTATTTTTCTAGTCATATTCATTGTCTTCGCCATTTCTGCGGTGATTATCCTAATTAACGTCATGGGGGAGCCAGGGGTGGATTACTGGGACCTCGATGGCTCAAATGAGCCCCCCGCCTCCAGGCTAGATTTCCTGAGAACGAAAACGTGGCTCTATGGTTCTGCTGTAGCTCTCGTCGCAAGTGCAATTTCTTATTTTGTCCTTCGATAGTCGACTGCGGCGTGCAGGCGCGGTCTGACGCAAATGACGAATCCAGCTCCAGGCTATGAGCAAATTTGGAACTGGAAGGAGAACGTTAAAGTAGGCGTGAAGCTGTTCCAAGAGAAACAATCTGAAGCGAAGGACTCGTTCGGACATCATCCCTACACCGATGATCAACTCATGCGCGAAACGTTCACCATATGGAACGGCGGCACGTATTACCATTGGAACTCCGAGACACAGCAATTTGAACGAAAGAACGTATTGTGTGACCCTGACCTGCTCCCCGAGATTAGTACGCTGACGGTGTAGAGTCCGTTCAAGGCGCTTTGTGGACGCTGTTCGTTTCAATGCTCGAAGGCGATATCGAGATTGCGCGCAACCAACGCGCGTCAGGCTTCGGCATGAAGGTCACGTAGTCGCGCTTCATCGTCTTTACGACGCTCTCAGCCGGGCTGCACACCAGCGTCGTCAATAGCTTCAGGCCGATTTCGGCAGCGAAGGCGAAGGTCTTCTCGGAGACGTGGCCCGATAGTTGTCCGTAAGTCAATCGATTTTCGCTGGCGCTTTCAAGGCGTCGCCAAAGCGATGTTCTACGGCCGCGAGCATCACGTAACGCATGATGTTCCCGCTGGCTCCCGCGCGCGACCAACGCAAGCTTGCCAATCATTTTTTGGTTTTTCGAGCAATCGGCATCGGGAGCGGCTCGCCGTCCTCGATTCTCTCGTCCAGGCAATCCGCGACCAATTGGCGAATTCCGGCCAACGCGTTCTCCTTCGTTAGTTCAAGCCAACTCAGGCTAGGGAATTCATCGCACAGACCGACGTTCTCTTGATCCTCCTCAGACCAAACGATCCGGTAGGTGTATTTTTCAAGCCGCCAGTCGCGATCCGAACGCAGCCCCGTCATCTGCTCAGCCGACAGTTCGGCAGCGTCGGTTGGGTCCTCTGCAATACTTCCCTGGATTTCGGCCTCTCTTTCGGGGCTGGATATACGCGACTCTCGTTTTGTTGCCTTCGCATACTCCGCTTGAAGGACTAGCCAAGACGCCACGTCGCCGCCAAACCTCTTGGTGATGTGGCAGGCGATTTCAAACGTGATGCCGCGTCGCCGAGCAAGGATTGCATCGAGAACCACGGACGGCATATGTAGCTCAGCGGCCAGCGTCGCTGCGTCAATGCCAGCTGGGTTCATGTAGTCTTCGCGCAGCACGTCACCGGGGTGAATAGGGTGCATATTGTTTTGAGGATTTCGTAGCGCCTCTGGCTTCGTGAACGGAGACCAATCCGGCGCCGGCGTAACTTCAGCGACCACACCGCGCTGGTGCGCGCGCCACAGGTCGTACTGAGCCTGCATCCGCAACCAGAATTCAGCGTCGCCACCGTGAGCAACGCCAAGCCAAGCCTCGATGCGTAAAGCTAGTTCAGCAGTAACGGGGGTCTCGGCTTTCAAGACCAGCACGAGGTCGTCCAGCGGAACCCCCAGTTGTGCCGCGACTTCTTGTTGAGTGAGATTGAGGCCGGGAATGGTCATCTCGCGCAGGATTTCGCCTGGATGCGAAGGGGCGTGCATACGTGTCCGTTGCGTACTCATTGTGTCTTCTCTCTATAAGGCGCGGGCATTACATCGAAACTGCCACGCTGCCGCTTGCCAGAGTTCGTAGCATGCCGGTGCGGCTAGCAATACTTTGGCACGGCCACCACGATTTACGCCCCGCCAAGTTTCAATGCACAGAGCCTACTCTGCAGTTATTGCAGAGAGGTTAGCGCGTTTTGGTGGCGTCGCGGTAGGCGGCTATTGGTATTGTCGCTACATGACGCTAACGCGTAGCCCGGGGCTGGACATGCTGTAAGAAGGCCCATTGTTAAGCCTCTCAACGCCTCTGCACTTAAAAAATCAGATTTCGGGAGGCTACCTCGTCCATTCAGCAGGCTCAATGCTCACGTGGTGATAGAGCGTAGAGGGACTCAGGATTGAACTTAAAAATTTATATTCCTTAGTGTTTATTGCAAATTCTTTCGAGAGTGGCCGGAGCGGTTATAAGGTCTCGCAGGCAATGTTGCGTTTGCTTAAGAATGTGGGGCGAGTGCCGATAACTGAGTTGCTAGGGTCAGCGCGTACGGGAGTAGCGGAAAATACGCCGAAGGCACCGATGTCGAGGCCCCAGAAATCAACCATAAGAGCCAACCACCGAGGAGTCTCAATGCTGGTCATCAAAATTTTTATTGGCCTCGCCATCATTTTTGGTCTGTACACTGGAGTGAAGAGGTTCAATATTCTCTGCAACGATAAGTTCGGGCATGTCTTCTTCACGAAACATGCTTTCATTGCCACAATTGCAGCGCTCATCTTGATTCTCATCGGCAATTGGTGGCGGCAATCAGCCGCTCAAAGCCATGGTGACGTACTCAACGGAATCATCATCATGGCTCTCGGGTTAGCGATTGCCGGCTACATGATCGTTGTGAACGTACGGGAAACAGATATCGTCTACGGCGTGGGCGGCTCTGTTGTGCAACTTGGCGCATTTTTTATCTTGGCGTATTTAGCTATCCCTTTGATGATTGTCGCAGCCTTCTTCTGTTTCTTTGCAAATGCGCGCGTGGTGCCAGTGCGAGTCGTCAACAAATAAGCGCTTCAGCTATGGCCGAAGGCTGCCCACGTCCTCCGGTCCGTAGCGACAGCATCCCCAGCAGACGATACTGCCATCTGTACAAAGCGGGGGATAGGGATGTGCATGCCCAGCGTGATTAGTCTCCAGGTGATACACAGCCTCGTCAGGGGATGCTATCGCGATAGCGCTTTCGTCCGCGTCTATGAGCTCGCCAATGCCGATACTGCGCAGCTTCAATACCGCAGCCGACGGCACATCCACTCCAGCGACACTGATAGTCAACCGGAGGCTCAAGTCGTGCCAAGCATTGCCGGTTGGCAGTAGTTGAAATTAACGATACTCGGCATGCAATCTACTGTAATACAAGCGACAGTGTCGATATTGGATTTATGCAAATAAATAGTATCCATCTGCCGGAGCTATATCGGCAAGGAATTCGCTGTAAGGATCTCCTAAACGCGTGCAAGAACATCTACACTGCGGCCAGTCTTATTCGACGCAACATGAATGCGCATCAGCGTTTCTGGGAAACGGTGGGCAAGTACCATTCCGCTACACCGAAATTTTACCTCCACTATCTCCAACTCGTTCGAACAGAACTCCACCGCGAGTAGCAGGCGCTCATGGAGGAAATGCTAATTACGTATTAATTCACTACCTATTTGTAATAATTGGTAGTTATTTGTAGTAAAAACAAGGAAAGACCAATCATGAAAACATCCTATATCACAGCAAATAAGATCGCGATTCTCGTTGGTATCGCCTTCTCTCTCGTCGGTTGCTCGAGCAAGCCCTCGGAAGGCGATGTGCGCAAAGGCGTCATTGCAAATCTTGGCATCGACGACTGCGATCTCTTCAAGCTAGCGAAGTTTGAGAAGGTCAACGGACTCAAGGAAGATGACAGCCACTACCAGATGGAGATGTCGGGCGAGATCATCATGAAGCCGTTGTCGGCCAACAAGGACTTCATCGAGGACACTGAGTCATATCTTGAGAAGAACAAGGATGCGTCCACGCAGGCCCAAAGCGATCTGAACGATCTGGCCAAGAAGATTGAGGCTGGCGAGCAGGAACTTGGCCAGAGCCAGGATCCTGAGATCCGTGCGGCCATCGTGAAGGGCATCATGCAGGTGGATCCCGCAATTCGCGGAATCGTGGGCGCAGTGGACGCGCAAAACGTTGGTTTGGCCGAGATTTACTATAAGGCCCACCCGGACGAGTTGGAAGAGGCGACGAAGGACTTCAAGACCGTGACCGACTATCGCGAACACCAACTCACGGAGGCCTCGATGCGCAACGTCATCTTCAAGAACATCGCCAAGGAATGCCCGAACGTTAGCGCAGCACTCGTGCGGACCTTTACCGGTGCGAACGTTTCCACCGATCAGTTCAAAGATGACCTCCCCTACGACTTCACCTTCACCTACAACATGCAACTGACGGACAACGGTTGGCAGATCGCGCAATGATGCGCATTGAGTAAAGATCACTCCCTTTTCGGACGTTTTTTTGTTTCGGCGTGGTGTTGGAGCCCGGCAGTAGGTACGCGACCTATAGACCTTACTCACAAGGCACCATGCTGAAACTTGGCACACGATCAGGGAAAAGCGCCACCCTAAGGGAGAGCAGGCGCTGACGTGCTGCATCTGGGCTCAAATTCACCCGGCATAAAACCAACTGCGGGTGGAGTCGTCCCTTCTATCTTTGCGGTCGGGGCAGCCCGACTCCAGAAGACCATATTTCCGGGGGGGACACAAACGCGCTGTACCTTTTCCTCTCGTTTCGCTTACTGATCGTATTGACCGAAGATCCGGCAGCCGCATCAGCTCACCCGCGAGCAATATCTTCCTGTTTCGCATACTCGAAATTGAAATGTTGCCCTCTCAACCGACGATTCCGTTAAGATGCCGCTCGCGTTGCTGTTAAACGGGTGAATCGGTTGGTATTTCCTTTCAGGTAAGCAAGGAATCGATCCGTGTCCCTAGAACTAAAAGAATGATGAGCTTCCGGCTGGTGACTGCAGTTACAGCTGTGCGCGTGTCGCCCCGGCGCTAGAAGCCCTCGCAAGAACCAAGGTTTGTCCAACTCGTTGTCAAATCAAAGAGTCCTTAAGGAGAATCGGGTAATGCCAGAAACCGGTGCGTGCATCGTTGGTGACAAGACCAACAACTACGTGGTGTTTGATCCCCAGAGCAGTGCCGTCTATACGTTTGACATCAAGGCCAACCTGTACGGCAAACCCAGATTCGATCTTCCTTCATCATCTTCCGCGAATAGTTCAGTTTTCCCGGCCGCCAGTGGTAGCAACACAGGGAGTGCGGCCACCACCGCGAAAGCTCCTGCTTCCCTGGGTGTCAGTAGCACCGCGGGCAATACAACCACCGCTGCGAAGACTCCCGCTTCCCCGCCCGCCAGTGGCATCACGGGCAATGCGGCCACCGGTGTGGTGTATTTCTCGGGCCAAACCGTCTCGTATCTCACCGATGTCGACAACCCACTGGCAACGTGGAAGACGCTGCGGGATGCGCCGTTCGCCATCAAGGGAATCTGCGGCGATCTGGTGAACGGCATCGTCATCCACGACGGCGACAACCTTGCCCAGATCAAGGACGTCTTCAACAACCCTGTATGGCAGGAATCTGCGATCAGTCCTCGCATTCCGATCGGCGGTATCGCCGGCGACGCCACCAACGGTATCGTGGTCTACCGCCAGTCTCCGTGGGACGACAAGGTCAAGTACGACGGCGAAGACAAATTCGTGCCGAGCGTCTATATGTTCAGCGGCCAGCCCTATGGTTCGCCCACTTCGCCGCTGGAGCCGCGCGTCGCGATCGAGGCCATCATGGGCGATGGCGTGAACGGCTACATCGCCATGGGTGAGAACCAACTGTTCTCGCTTATCAAGGGTGTTTGGGCCAAGCTCGCTTCGTTGAAGTTCGGTCTGGTCTGCGCCACGGGGAACCCGAAGGACGGTGTGGTCGCCCTGATCGGTGCCGAGCGCTACCTGGCGACCAGCGCCGACACCAAGACCTGGACGCTCGTGAACACCCTGCCGGCCTCCGCTCCCGTCCAGACCGCACCTGCTGCTCCATCTACTCCGGCTGCTTCAACTACGCCGGTTGGTTCAGCGACTCCAGCTGCTTCAGCTACACAGGCACCCGAATCGGTTCAGACCGAACCCGCCTGATCCGTCTGCCTGAAAAATGGCGGCCGCCGCAAGCCGGGTGCTGCGGTGGCCGTTGGCCGATTTGAACTGGAGAGACCATGGATCAGCAGTACAAGACCCCCGACGTGTATATCGTCGAGCAGGACGCATTTCCCAACACAGTGGTGGCAGTCGAAACCGCCATTCCGGCTTTCATCGGTTACACAGAGAAAGCCCGGGACGGCAACGCAGCCAGAAAATACAAGCCGACTCGTATCGAGTCGCTGACTGACTACGTAAAGGTTTTCGGTGGCCCCTACAAGCCGCTGTTCTCGCTCAAGCAGAGCGACGACAAGACTCACTACGTGACCGCGCAGAATCTGGAGAGCCGCTTCTTCCTGTACTACGCAGTGAGCCTGTATTTTGCAAACGGCGGTGGCCCGGCCTATGTGATTTCGGTGGGCAACTATAGCGACGCCGTGCTGAACGGCAAGAACGTCAAGGACTTCACCCCCGATCCGGATCCGAACGACCTTACTCTCGTCGCGCCGTTCGATGCACTGAAGAAGGTGCAGGACGTGACCTTGCTGGTGGCTCCGGACACCGTGTTGTTCGATAGCCCGGCCGCGTGCTACGGGTTCTGGGAGGCGGCGCTCGCGCACTGCAATACCATGCGCAGCCGGATGGCGATGATCGACATCTACGGCGGCGACAAGCAGCGGACTTATGACGACCAGACTGACGTGATCTCCGGCGAGCCGTTTGGCTTTCGCGAGATGATCGGCACGGACTTCCTCAATTACGGTGTGGCCTACTACCCGTGGGTGAACTTCGACGTCGTGGACGAGAGTAAGGTCACCTACGCCAATCTGGACAGCGATTCGCTGGGCGTGCTGCGCCAGGCGCTCGCCGACGAGCTGGCCGCGACGAACCCGCAGCCGAGCGTGTCGCAACAGCAGAAGATGCAGAAGCTGTTTAGCGGGCTATCGCTGCTGGTCAATGACCCAGTGACGAACAGCGCGTTGACCGACGACAAGGGCAACCCCTTGCCCGATGACAAAGGCAATACGGCCGCCAACGCGGCAGCTGCGGCCGCGGTAATTGCGCGTATTCACAACCAGCTCACGGCAGTCAGCCCGCTCTACAAGACGCTCGCCGCCGACATGCTGGCACATCCGAACCTGCTGCCGCCGTGCGGCGCGATGGCCGGCGTGTATGCGCGCACGGACTCGAACAAGGGCGTCTACGTGGCGCCGGCCAACACCAGCATCAGCCTGGCCGTCACGCCAGCGGTGGACATCACGGCGGAAGATCAGGAAGACCTGAACATGCCGCTCGATGGCCGCGCAGTCAACGCGATCCGCACGATCCCTGGCCGCGGTCTCGTGGTGTGGGGCGCACGCACGCTGGACGGCAACAGCGGCGATTGGCGCTACGTCAGCGTGCGCCGCACGATGATCATGCTGGAGCAGTCGGCCAAGGCTGCGACGATGGCCTATGTGTTCGCGCCGAACGTTTCCACGACGTGGGTGGCGGTCGAGGCCATGATTTCCAACTTCCTGTACACCATGTGGCGCAGCGGGGCGCTTGCTGGCTCCAAGCCGGAGGATGCCTACGACGTGCAGGTGGGTCTCGGTAGCACGATGTCTGGCCAGGATGTTATCGACGGCTATATGCGCGTCACGATCCGTGTAGCGGTCACGCATCCGGCGGAATTTGTCGAGCTGAATTTCCAGCAAAAGATGCAGGTTTCCTGATTGAGACGGAAAAGGAGAATCGACCATGGCAGGTGAAGTACAGGACCAAAGCATTTGGCCGTTGCCGAAGTTTTATTTTTCCGTGGACATCGGCGACCAGCAGAATCTGGCGTTTCAGGAAGTCACGGGCCTGGAGACGGAAAAGCAGGTCATCGAATATCGCGCTGGCAACAGCAAGCAGTTCTCCACGGTGAAGATGCCGGGCATCGGCAAGGTTGGCAACGTGACCTTGAAGAAGGGCATTTTCGTCAAGGACAACAAGTTCTGGGACTGGTTCTCGCAGATCAAGATGAACGTGATCAAGCGCGTGCCGGTGGTGATCAAGCTGCTCGACGAACAGGGGGGGACGACGATGGTGTGGACGCTGACGAACGCTTTTCCGGTCAAGATCACCGGCACCGACCTGAAGTCCGACGGCAACGAGGTGGCGGTGGAGACGCTGGAGCTCGCCCATGAAGGCCTGACCATCGAGAACAAGTGAGCGGCGACCCGTGAGCTATTACCCGCCGACAGGTTTCTATTTCAAGGTGCAGATCGCGGGGGCATCGTCGGAGGACGATGCCGCCTTCACCGAGGTCTCGGGTCTGGACATGGAAATCGAGGTAGAGGAAATCAAGGAAGGCGGGGAGAACGGCTTCACCCACCGCCTTCCCGGCCGCGTCAAGTACAGCAACCTCGTACTCAAGCGCGGCATCCTGGTCAAAGGCTCGCAGTTCGCGCAGTGGTGCCAGTCGACGCTGCGAACCGGGCCGGGCGGCAGGCTCACCTGCAAGGACCTTGACGTGTTCCTGCTCGACGAGAATGGCAACCCGCTCTTGACGTGGAGCTGCTCGAGGGCTTGGCCAGTGAAGTGGAGTGTGGGAGCGTTCGATTCCACCCGTAACGAGGTGGCGGTGGAAACGCTGGAATTCGCCTACCGGCAGTTAAAGCGCAGATGAATCATGCCTTTGGAAATTCATGAGTTGGTCATACGCGTCACCGTGGCGGAGCCGGAAGCGCCTGCGCCGGACTGGGAATCCTTGCAGCGCCGCTTGAAAGCCGAGTTGCTGGAGGCGTGCCAGGAGGAGATCCAGGCGCAGTTGCAGCGAGTGGGTGAACGCTGAACACTGGTTTTGGCCAGCATTAGAGAGTAATGACACATGGTCCCGCAAAAGCTCACCCTGACCGCGTACAGCGACGAAAAATTCACCAGCAAGGTTGGCAGCTATACCCTGCAGATCAATCCGGAAAGCTACACGCACAATCATTCTGCGAGCTACAACCTGGCGCAGAGCACCGACACTGCCGGCAGCACCACCAAATACAGCTCGATCGAGCCGGAAACTGTCTCGTTCAGCTTCTACCTGGATGGCACTGGCGTCGTCAGCGACCTGAAGCTCGGCAGTTCGATCAAATCCTTCAAGCAACTGGCTTACCAGTACAACGGCAACATCCATAGCCCGAACTATCTGCTGCTGGTGTGGGGCACCCTGTCGTTCAAGTGCAGGATGACGAGGCTCGATATCGAGTACACGTTGTTCGATCCGGACGGCATTCCGCTGCGCGCGAAGTTGACGCCGAGCTTCCAGCAGTTCGTGTCGGCGGACGATCTCGCCAAGCTCAGCGGCAAGAACTCGCCCGACATGACTCACCTGCGCTACGCGGGCGCAGGCGACACCTTGCCGCTGATGTGCCAACGCATCTACGGCGACAGCCGCCACTATCTGATGGTGGCCAACTACAACGGCCTGAGCCAGTTCCGCAACCTGCAGGCGGGACAACCCATCGTCTTTCCTCCCCTGTCCGCATCATGAACGTCTCGCCGCTGGCAGGCAAAACCGATCTGGTGGCCGTAACCGTTCTCGTCGACGGCAACGCTATTCCCGACACTTATCAGGTGAGCACCGTCAAGGTTGTACGCGAGGTCAATCGCATCGGCACTGCGCGCATCACGCTCACCGATGGCGACGCGAGCACCGGCACGTTCGCAATCAGCGAAGCGGCCACCTTCGTGCCGGGCGCCAAGGTCGAGATCAAGATGGACTATCACAATCAGGCTGTGTCGGTGTTCAAAGGCATCGTCGTCAAGCACGGCATTCGCGTACGCGAGCACGGCGCCGCGCAGCTGTTCGTGACTTGCAGTGACAGTGCGATCAGGATGACGGTTGGGCGCAAGAGCACTATCTACCAGGACACGACCGACGAGTCGGTGCTCAAGACCCTGATCCAGGGCCATCGGCTTACCGCTGACGTTGAATCAACGAACGTCACCTACAAGGAACTGGTGCGCTACTACAGCACTGACTGGGACTTCATGGTGAGCCGCGCAGAAGTCAACGGCAAGCTCGTGCTGGTGGATGACGCCAGGGTCACCGTGTGCTCGCCAGCGGTGGCCGAGGAATGCGGGCTGATCGTGAAGTACGGTGATTCGCTCAAGGTTCTGGAAGCGGAGATCGATGCGCGCAACCAATATACGCAGGTCAGCACGACCGCATGGGACATCGACGAGCAGAAGGTGCTGACCGTCAACAGCGCAGACCCGACCATCAACGACCAGGGCAACCTCGATGGCAGCACGCTCGCGGGGGTGCTCGCCGCAGGCACGTTCGAGCTGAACTCACCCGCGCCGCTCGCCAATGATGATCTCCAGCAATGGGCCGATGCCCAGTTGCTCAAGTCGCGGCTCGCGCGGATTCGCGGCACAGTGACGTTCCAGGGCAACAGCAAGGCTGTGCCGGGCAAGACTATCCAGCTAGCCGGTCTCGGCGCGCGCTTCAATGGCCAGGCGTTCGTCGCCCGCGTGACGCACACTGTGGAGCACGGCAACTGGCTCACGGAAGTGGGCTTTGGCCTGTCTCCGCGCTGGTTCGTCGAAGAACAGAGCGATATCGAGGCGCCCGCCGCCGCCGGTCTGTTGCCCGGTATCAATGGATTGCAGATTGGAACGGTCAAGAAAATCGACGCCGATCCGCTGACGTTGACGCGCGTGCAACTCGACCTGCCACTGATCGACAGCGCGGGCAAGGGCATCTGGGCGCGCCTTGGCACGCCCTACGCCTCCGATGGCGCCGGGATCCAGTTCATGCCGGAGATTGGCGACGAGGTGATGGTGGGTTTCGTCAATGGCGACCCGCGTTTTCCGGTGGTGCTCGGCAGTCTCTACAGCAGCAAGCACACGCCGCCGTACACGCCAGACCAGCCGAACACGAACAAGGGCATCGTTACCAAAGGCAAGCTCAAGATCACGCTGCAGGATGCCGACAAGATCGTCACCATCGAGACACCTGGCGGCCAGAAGGTGGTGTTGAGCGACAACGGTTCGTCGATCAATATCAGCGATTCCAATCAGAACAGCGTCAAGATGACGTCGAGCGGCATTGCGCTTAGCAGCCCGAAGGATATTTCGATCAAGGCCACCGGCTCGGTCAGCATCGAGGGCACGGGGAGCGGGGTCACCATCAAGTCGTCGCTCAGCGTGCACAGCGAGGCGCCTGCCATCAGCGCCGACGCATCGGCTACCCTCAAGCTGAACGGCAACGCTGCCGCGGAGCTGACGTCATCGGCCCTGGTGGCGGTGAACGGCGGCGTGGTCACGATCAACTGAAGGAGACGTTTCATGCTGCCAGCCGCACGCCTTCTGGATATGCACGTATGCCCCATGCTGACGCCGGCCTTCCCGGTGCCGATTCCACACGTAGGCGGCCCGGTGACCGGACCGTGCGTGCCGACCGTGCTAATCGGCGGCATGCCGGCGGCCGTCGTGGGCGACGCGCTCGTCTGCATCGGACCGCCGGACGCCATTGTCAAAGGGTCCACCACGGTGTTCATCGGCGGGCGGCCCGCTGCGCGGGTGGGTGATACCTGCGCGCATGGCGGCACGATCACTGTGGGGTGTCCGACGGTGCTGATAGGAGGCTGACCCGGCATGGCTAGCGCAGACGACAAGGCATTCCTCGGGCGCGGATGGCAATTTCCGCCCAGTTTCGACAAGGCCGGTGCGGGCGTTCTGATGGCCGAGGCGGAAGCCGACATCCACCAGAGCCTGATGGTGTTGTTTAGTACCGTGCCCGGTGAGCGGGTGATGCTTCCCGACTATGGCTGTCCGCTGCACCTGCATGTGTTTGACGCGATGGACCAGTACAACCTGACCTTGCTACAGAGCCTGATCTCGGATGCGGTGCTGCGCTACGAGCCGCGCATCCTGCTGGAAGAGGTCGACTTCGACCTGAGCCGGGCGATGGACGGCCTGCTGCGCATCACGCTGACGTATCTGATCCGCCAGACCAACACGCGCAGCAACATGGTGTTTCCGTTCTACCGGTCCGAAGGAACCAATGTCCGCACTATCGCTTGACGGAAAGCCAGCGTGAACGGCACGACACAAGCCAGCCGCGGTCTCGCCGCGCTGTCTCCGGACAGCGCGCCGGTGGACGCTCGCACGCTCGCCCAGCAGCTCGAATTCGTTCAGCAGGTGGCGCGCCTCGTGAGCTATGTCGGGCTTGACGGCAAGCCCGATGGCGACTGGCGGCCGTTTTTCGCCAACGACCTGAGCTTCCTGCTGGCGCGCATCGTGAGCTTCGACGGCGACCAGGTGCTCGCGGGCGTGCGCAGCGCAGTGCATGGCGAGCCGCAGCCACGGCACCGCGACCACCGGCTGCTGTTGCAGCTGTTCGGCCTGTTCCGCCAGGTGAGCGAATGGGCGCTCGGCCTCAAGCACATCGGCACGCCGCTCGAACTGGGCACATCTGCGGGGCTGACTCTGGAACGCCTGATCGGGCAGCAACTGGCGCCTTTGTGCCAGATGGTCGCGAAGCGCACGGCGTGGGGGCGCGAGTGGCAGACAATGAGGCAGCGCTTGCTGCATCCGTACCCCGGCGACGATCAGCAGTACCTGAACTCGCTCTGGAGCACGCCGTTGCAGCCGGACGGCACCGCCGATGCCGGGTCCGACCTGAACACCGTCATCAAATCGTTCGTGCTCGGCGTCGAAGCTGCGTTGCCGGCCATGCGGGCACATTTCGCCGATTCGCTGACGAAGACGTTTGGCCACCAGCCGCAGTCCGCGCTGATGATCGCCTTTCTGCGTTTGCTTCGGCATGCGAAGGACGATGCCAATGCGATCACCGGGAAGCATCTGGCGTTCTATTACCGCGACATCCTGCAATTGCACGAACGGTCCGCCGTAGCCGACCGCGGGTTCGTCAGCCTGCGGCCGACACCCGCCAGCACCGGCAGCCTCGTACCGGCCGGCACGTGTTTGAGCGCCGGCAAGCTGCCGGACGGCCAGGACCTTGTCTACGCCGTGGACAGCGACCTGGTGGTCAATCAGGACACGCTCGGCGAGCTCAAGACCGTCTACGCGGAGCAGGCGCCGCTGCCGGGGCTGACCTACGTTCCGCGCCTTTATGCGGCGCCGCGCGCCAATTCCGAGGACGGTCTGGGGACGCCGCTCACCCAGCCAGCGCAAGGCTGGCCTTCGTTCGGCCGCGACTGGAGTGGCAATTCGCGCGCCAATCCGGGCGGTGGCTCGCCGCTGCTGGACAGCGCGCCGCTTGCGCAGACCGGCTTACTCATCACGTCGCCGATGCTGCTACTGCGCGGCGGCCGGCGTATCCTGCGCGTGCGTTTCCAGTTCGACCCCAAGCCAGCCTCCATCCCGCGCTCCCCGCTGGGGCTGCCGGCGGGCGCTGCGGCGGCTGAGCCGCGCGCGTTCGCCGACGTGGCCCAGGCCTATCGCGACGTGCTGGAGCAGACCTATGCCAGCTTTGCGGGACGTTCGCCAGGCGCGATGGCACAGGTGGCGATGACTGAAGCCTGTGACGTATCCATCACCACGGCGAAGGGCTGGCAGCCCGTCGAGCAGGTGACGGTGCGCGCCAATCTGGAGCAGTGCTGGGTCGAGCTGATGCTGCTGCTGCCGGCGATCTTCCCGGCTGTGGAGCCAGGTCCTCCCGCGCCGCTGGAAGCTGGTGGCGCATCGCCGTGGCCGCGTCTGAAGCTGATGCTCAAGCCGGCTGCGCGTGTGTATCCCTACGCGTTCGTCCAGCAGTTGCTGCTGACGGGCATTACCTTGCGCGTCGCGGTGACCGGGCTGACGCCGTCGGGCATGACGACGACCCAGGGGCCCGCCGACGCGAGCGCGCCGTTTGCGCCGTTTGGGAAATGGCCTATCCGCGGCAGCTATCTGGAGCTGGCGGACGCCGAGCTGGCGAGCAAGCCGATCGTGCGCGCCGCGCTGCAGGTGGATTGGTTCAACCTGCCAAAAGCGCCGCAGGATCTTGCGTCGTACTACACCGGCTATGCCGTGCCGCGGCTCGCAAACAATGCGTTTCGCGCCGCATTCCAGGTGAGGCGCGCAGGACGCTGGAGCGAGGCGGGCAGCAGCCGGCCGCTGTTCACCGCGACCGACGACGAAAAGGCCGGCTTGCATACGCCACTTCGCTTCGCCGTCTCCGGGGTGGCGGGCAACGTCGCGCCGTGCGCGCTGGAGTCCATCCGCATGGAGCTGGCCGCGCCGGATGGCGGGTTCGGTCAACAACTCTATCCGCGTCTTCTGGCCGAAGCGTCGATGAATGCTGCGCTGGCGATCAGCGCCCGGGCGCTGGCCGAGGCGCAGAGTAAGCCCGTCGATGCGCTGCCGGTGCTGCCCAGGCAGCCCGAGCCGCCGTTCGTGCCGCTAGCTAAGAGCGTCGCCATCGACTACGTCGCCAGCCAGCAGTTGCCGGCCCAGTTGGCTCCCGACGCCGTCTCGGACCCGGTGCCGTGCTTTTACCAGCTTGGCCCATTCGGTTACGCTGCGGCTGCGCCGCGCGGGACCTTGCTGCTGGACGGCGTCCTGCGCGCCGGGCAGCTCTACATCGGCCTGCGCAGCGTAGTGCCGGGGCAGCTCATTTCGCTGTTGTTCGGGATGGGTGAGGCGGCCACACCGGGACTCGCGACCGGGCCTGACGGTCCCTCGTCCGGCCTCGCGCCTGCGGCCGTGGACTGGTACTACCTGCAGGACAACCAGTGGCAGCGCTTCTGCCGCCGCGATGTGCGGGACGGCACCGCCGGCTTCACGCAAAGCGGCATTGTGCGCCTGCTGACGAGCGGCACGCAGCCCAGCTGTGACACTACGCTGTTGCCGGCCGGGCTGTTCTGGCTCGCCGCTGCGGTGGACGATCCGCAGATGCGCGCCCGTACCACGCAGGTCTTCACGCAGGCGGCCGCGGTCACGCAGGTGCTGAACGAGGCGCGGCCGGAAGCGGGCAGGGCGCTGCCCGCTGGCTCCATCAAGGACTTCGTGCGCAAGCCGCCCGGCATTCAGGCGGTGATTCAACCGCTACCCACCCTCGGCGGACAGGCGGCGGAGTCGCCAGATAAGTTCCGCATTCGCGTCAGCGAGCGGTTGCGCCACAAGCAGCGCGCGCTAAGCGCGCAGGACTTCGAGCAGATCGCACTGGACAGCTTTCCGGCGCTGCTGCAGGCCACCTGCTTGCGGCCCGGCGCCGAACGCACGAGCGGCTATGCCTGCGCGCGCGTGCCGGCGGGCACGGTCAGGCTGGTGGTGGTGCCGTGTCCGCCTCTGGGCAGCAACCATCCGCCGCGGCCTGGGGTGGCGGACCGGGCTCTCGTTGAGATTCGCAAGGCGTTGCTGCAAAAGAGTGCCGTGACCCTGAGCAATCTGTTGGTCCTCAGCCCCGCCTACGAAGAGATCAAGGTGGTGCTGCAAGTCAAACTGCAGGACGGCCTGGATGCCGCGTATTACCTGCAGGCGCTCAGCGATACGATCGCCGCCTGGCTCGCACCGTGGCGCGTCGACAGCGCTGTGCCGCTCGCCATCGGCGGTGGCGAGCAGCGGATGAGCGACCTGTATGTATTCGTCGCCGATCAGGCAAGCGTCGCTGGCGTGGTGTCGCTGAAAGCCCTGCATACGTACGAACGCGACGGCGTGCGTGCCGCGCGCTGGTTCGGCATGGACGACGTCTTGATGCCCTCGTGCCCCTGGGGCGTGCTGGTGTCGGCGCCGCGCCACGCGATCCGCGCGGATGGCGAGCGTTACGGCATTGGCAGCATGGCGATCGGCGAAGACCTGATGCTTCAGCCCGCCCCGCAGCCGGTCGCGGTGAGTCAGCTCCGTGCGCCGCCCGGACGGCAATATGCCTTGCGTCTGCCGCTCGGCCTGCTGGAACGGCAACCCGATGTTTTCCCTTCAGACACCGATGATTAAGAAACCTGAAGACCTCAAGAGCGTGTTCCTGAACGGCGCGATCCCCACGCAGATGGACTTCGCCGATCTGATCGACTCGTTCGTTCCGAAGGATGAACTATCGGATGCTGATCTGGGGGCGTTGCGCGAGCTCATCGCCTGGTGGCGAAGCGGCAATGCGCGCACTGGCGCGCCTGGGGACGCCGCGTCCGGCACCGGCAGCAACCCCGGGACTGGCGCGCCGTTGACACCTGTTGAACCGCTCGTACCCGTTCAACCGCTCGTGCCCGTCGAACCGCCCGCACCCGCTATACCGCCTGCACCCGTTGTGCCTGCTGCTCCCGGCATCGGCGCCACACCTGCCGGCGCCCCGTCTTCCGGCACGGCGACAAGCTGCGTGGTGCCAGCGGACGGCAAATGGCATCCGTTGCCGATCACCGACAAGACCGTCGGTACCTGGGCCTGCACAGCGGCCACCGTGAATGCGCGCCCCGGTTACCGGATCGTCAACAACGCGATCGCCGTGATTGGCACTCAGTTGTCGGCGCGGCGTCTGGTGCAGAGCGTCGACCGGGACAGCCTGATTCCGTGGCACACCCTCCAGTTCAAATGGCTGCCGGAGACCGGCTCCACGTTTCAGCTCAACGTGCGTGCACGCAGCGCCTTTGGTTCAGACACCGCTGGCAAGGCGATGCAGATCCAGTGCCGCTGGTCACATCAGGACTAAGCGATGGCCGATACGCCGCTGGTGCAGGATTTTCCGGCCTCGCTTCCTCCAGGTCTGGACTTCGCCGCTTTGCTGGCGGAGGCTATCGCCTACGCGCAGGACACGTCGGGCGACGACTGGACCGACTATAACGAGCACGATCCCGGCCTCACCATAGCCGAGCAGCTGTGCTATGCGCTGACCGATCTCGGCTTGAGAGGCCAGTACGAGATGACGGATCTGCTGGCGGACAAGCGTGGCGCCATCGCCCGCGACACGCTGTTCACCGGCGACCGGATCCTGACGTGCGCGCCGCTTACGGCCAACGATTACCGCAAGCTTGTCTACGACCGCGTAAGCGGCCTGAAGAATTTGTGGCTGGAGCCGGTGCCGGGGATGCCCGGCTTGTACAGCGCCTGGATCGAGCGATTCCGCTGGGGCGACCGCGACAAGCTCGTCGCCCAGGTGAGCGACATCCTGTGCGCCAATCGCACGCTGTGCGAGGACATCGTCAGCGTGGACGTGCTCAAGTGGAAGCAGCTTGAGCTTGGAGGGGTGCTTACTCTGGCGCCTGGCGCCGATCCCGACGAAGTCATGGGCATGGTGCTGTTCGACCTCGACTGGAAACTGCTGCCGGCACCCGTGACCAGCGCCATCGACGAGCGAATCGCCGCTGGTGAGCCGTTGGAGCAAATCTACGAAGGCCCGCGGATCGAGCTTGGAACCGTAGAGGACACCTCGCTGGTTGAGCGCCCGACCACCGTGCATCTCTCGCAGGTCGCCAGCGTTGTGCAGGGCGTGCGCGGGGTGAGCCTGTTAACCGGCCTGCACTTCGTGAATGTCGACGGCGACGTGGATGGTGACGTGCTGAGATTGGACGATCACGCGGTGCCTTTCGTGGACATTCCGCCGCAGGGCGGCCCGTGGCCGTTCGAGCTGCGCGATTCGTCCGGTGCGCGCGTGCTGCCCAATGCCGAGCGCGTGGGCCGCGTGTTTCACCAGCGCTTCATGGACGAGCGTGCGCGCGAAAGCGCGGCGATTCGATCCACCGATAGCCTGAGCTATCGCCGCTTGCCAAGCGGACGCTACCTGGACATCGGGCGCTATCACTCGATCCAGCATCAGTTTCCGGTCACCTATGGGCTCAGCCACTACGGCATCGCAGAAGATTTCCAGTGGCAGGCCGCCGACGTGGAACCGGGCATCACTCCGCCCCGCAGCGGCCCCGCAGCGGCCAGGCGCTCGGCACAGGTCAAGCAGCTGCGCGCCTATCTGATGCTGTTCGAGCAGGTGCTCGCCAACGCTTTCGCGCAACTCGCCAACGCGCGCTGGCTGTTTTCACTGCGTCCGCCCGAGGTGCGCAGCTATTTCACGCAGTCGCTGGCCGATGATCGCGAGGCCGATTTCCCCAATCCTGCTGCAATCGCCGAGCTACTGCGCGATTTGCGGAGCGAGGAACGGCAGCAGCACGGGCATCGCGCGGTCAGTCTGCGCATCTCGCACCTCGACCGGCCGGCGTTGCGCGCGCGCTGGCCCGGTACGCTGGCCGAGCGGCAGTCGCGTCTGAACGAGGTGCTGGCGTATGGCAGCCGTGCGCGCTATTACCATCGCCGGCAGACGAATGGCGGCGAATGGTTTTTTGTACTGCTAAATGTTCACGGCATGGAAATCGCCGAAGGCGAGCTGCGGGTCGGCACGCTGGACGAGCTTGAGCGCGAGCTGCTCGAAGTCGTCCGTTTGATCGCGCGCGTGCGCATCGAACCCTCGGCGCACGCGCACCACGTACGGATAGAGCCGCACCATACGGACAAGGAGCAAGAGACGGAGCCGAGCGTCGCGCAAAGCTACCTCGCCCACCTCGAACGGCTGATGGCGCAGTTCGACCCCTATCCGCAGCGCCGCAACGACTTCCTCAACCATCTGCTGGCGCGCTTCAACGAGCGCTTCGAGGACGAACTGCTACAGCATTTCGATCCGCGGCAGGCCGCCGACAGCCGCTTCCTGGCGGAGCTGGCCAGTTGCAAGAGCAGCTTCCTGATGGCGTATCCGTTCGCCAGTGGCCGGCGCGCATGCGGTTTCGACTACAGCCGGAAACTCGCCAGGCCCATGCCGTTCGGCTCGGGGCTGGAGCACCGGTTGTACAGTCTGCTCGGCATCGGCGGCCGGCAGCGTTTCGCCCGCTATCCGCAGTCGCGGGAGGCACTCACCACGCGCCATCCCGGCTACGATTTTTATCGAGATGGGAAGGCGACGAACGGCACAAGTGAGCAAGAGGAGGAGCCGGCACTCGTCTTCGAGAGTCGCCACCCTGGCCTCTTCGCCCATCTGCTCCGGTCCGGCACCGATCTCGCGCGCTACCGGATCAGGCGGGAACCGGGCGAGTGGGGGCGGATGCTGGTTTTCCTGTCGCCTGGCGGGACCGAGCACCGGCTGTTTCGCGATGACGACCCGAAGCGCCTGGCGGCGCTACGCAACCGCCTTGTTGCGTGGTTGCAGCCGGACGGCGCGGCCTGGCAACACCTGTTCGACGGCGAGGGCCTGTATGTGGTCGAGCACATCCTGCTTCGGTCGCTGACGCAGCCTCTCGCGCAGGACGACGGCTTTCACGCGTGCAGGATCAGCGTGTTGCTGCCTGACTGGCCGGTGCGCTTTCAGAGCGACGAATTCAAGCGTTTCGCGCAGCGGCTGGTGAACGAAAACTGTCCGGCCCACGTGCAGGCGGATTGCTACTGGCTCAACTTCGAGGAGATGAAACGCTTCGAGGATCGATATGCTCTCTGGGCGCGCGCGAAGTACCTGGAATCGCAGGATGGCAACGAGGCATTCGGCGCGGTGGTGGATGAACTCTCCGACGACTTGCGCCAGATGCTTCAGGGTCTGGCGCAGCGGAACGGATTGTCATGAAGGCTCACGCTGCCCACAGTGTGAAGACGCTGCGGCTCGACGTGCAGCTGCGTTCCGGCACAGGCCGTGCCCACGAGCGCGGCAAGGCCATTCAGCAACGGCTGGGCGACTATTGCCGCGAGCAGCTTGAGCAAGCCTTGCAGCCTTGTTTCGACGAGGCCGCTGGTGATGCGCGCGTCTACCAGATTCGGCGCATCGAGCTGGATCTAGGGCAAATCCCGCCGGGGCGGCTGGAAGCCGAGCTGGGCGAGCGCCTCAGGAGCGCGCTGCGCGACCAGTTGCGCCGGCTCGGCTTGCCGCGGCCCGCGCGGGCACTCGCGGTGGATGCCGGACAGGAGGCGGAGTCCGCGTACTGGCAGGCGCTGCGTGCCTGGCTGGAGAGCGGCACAGTAACGAACGATCACGAGCCGGCCGGCTTGTTGCAGAAGGCGATGTTGCACGAGCCTGCACGCCTCGCCCGGATGCTGCGCGACGCAAGCCGTCTTGCCGAATTGAGCGGGCGTCTTGTCACGGCGTTGCCAGAACCAGTCGTCGAGGCGCTGGTGGGCGTGCTGGAGCCGGGCGACACCGCATACATCGTCGGCTATGTGCGCCAACTGCGCCACATCCCGCATGCCGAAGCGCAACCGCGTCTCGACCGCCCCGGCTTCGGCACGGCGCTGTGGACACTCATCCTGAACTACCTGCTCGATTCGCGCGGCTCGGAATTCAACCGGCGAGCCTTTGTTAGCGCGACCTTGAGCGGGATGGCGTCGCGCTACCAGCTTGACTTCGACGCGTTGCTGATCCAGCTGACCCAGGCCGTCGAACGGGTGCGCAGCCGCGAGGGCCGCTCCGGCGGCTTGCTGGACACCCTTTACGCGTTGCGGTTGCCGCCAGATCCGGCGCAGTCCAAACCGGGCGTGACCGTGATCGAGCCTGGCGAGCGCCAGTTGCAAAGGTTGACGGCGTTGCTGCAAGGCCGTGCAGATCGCTTCGACGTGCAAGCCCTTGGTGTTCTGGAGGTGCGCCTGGCCGAGCTTGCGAAGCAGCAACCGGCGGCGCTCCAGGCGGCTTTGCGTGCGGCGCTGCGTACGGGGGATGCACGACGGCGCTTGCTGCGAGGCTTGTCGCCGCAAGGCCGACGCCGGCTATGGCAGTGGCTCGCCCCGGCGCAATCGCGGCGTATCGGACGGCTGCTCGGCTGGCTTCGACACGAATTGCAAAGTGCCGGCGATGTGCAACTGGAGCTGTGTCTTGACGAAGCCGCGCTCGGCTACTGGACGATCGCTCCGGCGGCGCTCCAGCCTGCGGCGTTTGCCCGCGGCGTGTTGACCCGTTATGCCGACGCGCAGCCAATGCCGGCTCGTGTGCTGTTGCATGGGATCGACGCTGGCGATGTTTCGTTCGGCGCGGCGGCAAGGCATTCAGACGAGCCGGATCCGCCGCCGACTGCCGAACGTCTGCAGCATTGGCTCAGGATTGGAATCTGGCGTCCGGCTGACGGTCTGCTGCTGCACGAATGGCTGGACCGTGTGCCGGAGCGCGTCGTCGCGGACGTGGCACTTGCCGTCGGCCCTGTTGCGGCGGTGCGCATCGTTCGGGAGACGGCACCGGCCTGGCGCGAGCGGCTACTGCGCCTGCTCGCCGGCGAGCGCGCCGATGCACTGTTCCGGCTGCGTGCCAGCCTGCCAGCGGCGGCACGGCGACTGCGTCTGCCGGAACACGAGCTACTGCGCCAGGCGGACCTCGCGTGGCTAACGTCGCTGCTCGATGCGGCCGCTGTGGTGAGGGAGCCATCCGAATGGGTGGTGCCGCTCGCTGAGGCATTGTCGCTGCACACGCTGCGTGACTACCGCGAAGTGCGCGCCCTGGTTGAGGGAGGCGGCGCTGTCTTTGGCCGGCAGCCGGAGTTCGGCGAGATACGGCCACACTCGCTCAAACGGGCCGCAACGTCGCGCCGCATGACGGCTCTGCTGCCTTCGCGCGGGCCACGAAGCGCCCGCCACCGCGTGCGTTCGACGCAAGCGGAGGGGCGCGGCGACCAAACCGGGCTGGCGCACCTGATCGCACTTTTCGCGAACGGCACGCCGCCCCCTTGGGACAGTCCGGCCCAGCATCCGCAACGCAGCTTCCAGCGGCTGCTGGCGAATCAACCGGAAGCGCTGCTGGACGCATTGCGCAAGGCTCTGCTGCGTCCAGGCGCGTCCGCGCGTCTGCTGCGCTGGCTCCCGGTGCCGGCGCTGCGTCAGTTGGTGCTGACCTTGAATCCCGGCATGGGTGGCCTCGTGCTGAGCTGGCTCCATGCTGGCAGCGCGCTTGCAGATAGCTGCGCGCTGACCGGCGCGCAACGCCGCCAGGCCGGCAACGTGCATTGGGAGGTGGCGCTGAGCCTTCTGTTGCGTCCGCATGGCGAGGGCGTTGCGGCGACCAGCTTTCTCGACGAAGCCGCGGGACAGGCTGCGCACCGGCTGCGGCTTGCGCCGGCGCGCTACCGGCAGGACCTGCTTGCGGTGGCGAGCCGGGGCGCCGGGCGCGACGCACGTTATGCCGTACTGGCGGAGTTGCTCGGCGGCGAAGGCGTCGCGGACTTTCTGCCCGAACACGTTCCTGAGCCTGCAGCCAATCTGACTGTGCGCTACCTGCGCAATCAACGCGACCGGGCGCACATTGCCGAACCGGCCAGCCGCGACCACACCGTGCTCGCCGCGCTGGAAGACCTCCTGCGCTACGGCCACTCGCTGACGCACGTCGCGCGCGCGGAGTTCGCCGTGCTTGGCGCTGCGCTGGCGGGTTGGCCGGCTGCGCGCCGCCGCCTGTGGCGGCGTTTTTTCCAGCAAGCGCTCAAGGAACCGTTGCAGCGCCGCCGCCTGGCGAGCCTGCTGCCGTCGGCGCTACTGCTGCGCCTGTTGCCCCTGTGGCTGACGTCGGCGCAAGTCGGGATCGTTACGCCTTTGCTCGAACGCTTCGCGACCCTCGCCGTCCCTCCCGCGCAGCGGCGCTCCCACGCGCAGACGCTCGCCTGGGAGGCGTTGCTAGAGCGGGTCGCGGATGGCGGACGGGGCAGCCACTGGTCAGTGACACAATTCCTGACGACGCTCGCGGAGCTCGCGGCCCGGCAATACGAACTGGCGCCGCTGCCGCTTCTGGCGGCCCTGGAGCGCAGCCTGCCCGGTTCGGCGACCGGCGCGCGCGAGGAGGTGCGCAAGGCGCGCCGCATGGCTGTCGTCGAGACCTTTCCTACGCCACCGTCACGACCTGTGCCTTTCGTCGATCCCCGCAAGCAGGCATTGCCGGACGACGAACCGTTGTATGTCTCGAACGCCGGGCTGGTGCTGCTCTGGCCGTTCTTCACGCGCTATTTCGAGATTCTGGGCCTGGTGGACAAAGGCGCTTTCGTAGACGAGGCTGCGCGCAGCAGCGCCGTCTATCTGCTGCAATACCTCGCCAGCGGCAACCACGACGCGCCGGAGCACATGCTGGCCCTCAACAAGCTGCTGTGCGGCATGCCCTTCGAGCAAGCGCCTGAATTTGTGGCTCCGCCTTCGGTGGAAGCCATGCGCATCGGACGCGATCTGCTCCACGTCGTCACACAGCGCTGGGACAAGCTCAGGCACACGTCGGTGGAGGGCCTTCAGCAAACCTTCCTGATGCGCGAGGGGCGCCTGTTGTGCCAGCTGGACATGGCGACGCTGACAATCCCCCAGAAAACCGTGGATATCCTGCTGGACAGCCTGACCGCGTGGAGCTTCACCACGATCCGGCTGCCCTGGATGCCGCAGCCGTTGTTCGTCAACTGGAGATGACCGCCATGCACGCACAGGCGAACGCGCTCGAACTGGAGCTAATGTGGCTGGACAAGATCGTTTCCGCCGCCATGAAGTTGTATTTCGGGCAGGAATCCGACATCGAGCATATCCGGCAGTTGCCGCCCCCGGTGCTGCCCGTCGATTCGCCCTATACGCGCGCCGTGGCCGAATGGTCGCTGAACGATGAGGAGCGCCTCGTGCTGATTCTCGCTCTCGCGCCCCACGTGCGTCCGCAGGTGCTGGACCCGTTCCTGATTCACAACGCCAACCTCCAACAGCCCTTCAGCGAGTTCGGGGGACACACGGGCGCGCAACATCGTGGCTTCTGGCCGACGGCGGAGACAGCGGCCTTTGTCCTTGCCGGCGACAACCTGCGCGATCGCGTGGCGGTCCATCGCCTGTTCGCCGCGGACGCGCCGCTGCGCCGCCTCGGCATCCTGGCGTGGGACGACGCACGGCCAGCGGAGGGAGCGGCGACGATCCGCGCCCAGCTCGGCCAGCCGCTGCAGATCGGCCGCGAATGCCTGAGCCTGCTCACCACTGGCGAGCGCTTCCAGCCGAGCTACGGCGGCGAATTTCCGGCGCAGCGCATCAGCACGAAGCTGAGCTGGTCCGACCTCGTCCTGCCTGCGCACGTGCGCGACGACGTCGCGGAGATTCGCGCGTGGATCGAGCACCGTGGCACGCTGATGGACGACTGGGGGCTGGCCCGCCAGATCAAGCCTGGGTTCCGCTCACTTTTCTATGGCCCGCCTGGCACCGGCAAGACGCTCACCGCTACGCTGCTCGGCAAGAGTACAGGCCTCGACGTCTACCGTGTGGACTTATCGCTCGTCGTCTCCAAGTACATCGGCGAAACCGAGAAAAATCTGTCGCGGGTCTTCGACCATGCCGAGCGCCAGAACTGGATCCTGTTTTTCGACGAGGCCGACGCCCTGTTCGGAAAGCGCGGCAGTGGCTCGGGAGCCAACGAGCGCTACGCGAACCAGGAAGTCGCCTATCTGCTGCAGCGGGTGGAGGATTTTCCAGGCGTGGTGATTCTGGCGAGCAACCTCAAGGGCAATATCGACGAAGCGTTCGCGCGCCGTTTCCAGTCGATGATCCATTTCCCGCTGCCGGACGTCGCGGAGCGCCTGCGTTTGTGGCAGGGCGCATTCGCGCCGCCGTGCCAGGTCGGCCCCGGCTGCGATTTTGGCGCGCTCGCCGGGCAATATGAGCTGTCGGGCGGCTCCATCGTCAACGTGCTGCGCTATGCGGCGCTGACGGCGGTGCGACGCGGCCAGCCGCACATCGACGTCGACGACATCCGCCAGGGCATCCGGCGCGAGCTTCGTAAAGACGGACGTGTCAGCATCTAGGAATAAAAACGGCCATGATCGATAAGACTCTCGGTTTCCTGCTGGACGAACTGAACGGCTACCTCAGCCTGCACCTGCAAAGCCACGAGAAGGTGGCTGTGCTGTCCAGCCTCGCCAACGCGGACGGCTCGCCGGTCCACGGGCTCAACGGCAAGCTGATCCTCACGCTCGTCAACATCGGCAAGGAGGCGGCGGCGCCCGCGCTCGGCGTGCCGGTCCGCTCCGAAGGCGGCGGCTATGTCCGTAACGCCGCGCCGCTCAATCTGAACCTGTACATCATGGTGTCGGCGTCGTTCGGCAGCTATATGGATTCGCTGGGCATGCTAAGCCGTGCGCTCGGTTTTTTCCAGGGCCGCCCGAGCTTCGATGCACAAAGCTGCGCGGGCCGCTTCCCGCCGAACCTCGATAAGCTTTCGGCTGAGCTTGTGAGCATCAGCACGCAGGAGATGAATAACCTGTGGGGCATCCTGGGAGCCAAGTACCTGCCGTCGGCCGTCTTCAAGCTGCGCATGATCACGCTGCAACAAGGTTGGGCCGACGCGATGGTGCCGGAAGTCAGCAAGCCGGAAGTTAATGTGGCACGCCGCGAATGACTCCGCTCTTCACCATTCAGTGCCGGCACGACTATTTCGCCGATGGCGTATGCCGGGCCTTGAGCCTCGTACCGACGCAGCGTAGCGCGGCGCTGCTGGCGCGCTATCGATTGCTGTTCCGGCCGCTGCCCGGCGGCGGGAGCATCTACTACGAGGACGGCGCGAGCCCTCTCGCACAATTCTCCGAAAGCGCGCCGCTGGCGTTCTGGCTGATCGGTCGCGACCCGGCGCTTAACGACTATACCGACGTCGCCGCGAAGGGCAGCACGGGTCTCTTCTACTTCGACAATCTGCACTGCAAGCCGAAATCCAGCAGCAAGCTGGCGAGCGGACCGCTCACCGCGCCACGCCTGTCGGCGTACCCACCACGTTTCAGCCTGCCGGTCGACCCTGCGCGCCGGGCGGCACGACTCGATCTGCTCGGCCAGTTGTCGGGCGGAGCGCCACCGGTCTGGCAAGCGCAAAGTCCTGACGCGACACTCTCAGCCTTGCCGCTCGATTTCAGCGCGCTTGACGAAGGCCGCTACCGGTTGAACGTGGATGGCGCCCACACGCTCGACTTCTGGCTGGGCAAGCCGCCCTCGAATGCCTGGGGTGTCGCGGCGATCTACCCAGGGGGGCTGCTGCTGGCGGATAGCGTGCCGGCAGCAGCGCGCACCATCGACGGCAAAGGCGAGGTCAACCTAAAAACCTACAGCATCGAGCTTGCTGCAAGAAGCGTGCGTTGGCGCTATCACCTGATTGGCCAAAGCGGCATGAACCTCGCGGACTACCAGTTGCTGGCAACGCGCACGACAGGCGAGACGGTGCATTTCGAGGGCGCGCCGGGAGACACCGTCGACGGGCGGCCCAGTTACTGCTTCACCGCGAGCGATCCGCTGCCGCTTGCCGAGCGGCCGGGCGACAAGGTCAGCGTGCAACTGGCGTCGCTGCCACAAGCGCGCACGCAACTGAGCGTGAATCTGGCTTACCCGCGGATGGGGAACGTCGGCGGTGCTCAAGGCAGTGCACAAAACAGGCAGCAATTTGCCGATATATTCGTGTATCTCTAGGACACCATCCGCGGAATCAGAGGAGAGACGTCATGCCGGAACACAGTTCAAGGATGTACCTACCCGCCGTCCAGGCCGCGGAGCCGCACACGCATGCCCGATCGATGGCAAGCGAGCGGCACCAGGGCCTTGTGCAGTTGGCGGCCGACATCGCGGCGAGCCCGCGCGCAGTTGCGCAACGTGCGCAGCTGGCGCAACTCAAGGGGCAAGGTGTTGTGCAGCGGGTTAGTGACGAAGACGTCAAAAGCGAGGCGCAGAAATGCGAGGACGCAACGCGCAAGTACATCCCCCTATACAGCCGTAACTGGAAGAGTAAGAACAACGCCACCAGGCTGCGAATTTTCGCGACTGTGCATGAAAAGGAGCCTGTTTGGGATGGGATGCGTGACCATGTGATGCAAGGCGAGTACAACGGGCATCCTGCGGGATATCACAGCAAGTTTCTGGGCGGCGCGAGCAAAACTGAGGCGACGGGCGTGAAGCAACCGGCGGGTGTCGGCGGCACGCGGCCATACAAGCAATGGATCAAGAAACGCGGGCAGGTCGCGAACAACAATCTCAAGATTTCAACCTTCTTTCCGGATAACTGGTCGGAGGACAAAATCCGTGCTTGCGTGCTGCTCAGCAGTCTCGGGGAGGATCACCAGTTGATTGACCAGTTGCAACTGGTCGAGTCCGGTGATGCCACGGTTTATCCCGCCACCAAACATCGCGATCCGCAGAAGCCGCAATAAGGAGAGGCATCGTGTACGAACGCAGCGCAGTGCTCCAATCCGCAGAGGGCAAGGCAGCGGAGCGTGATTCCCCGGCAAGGTCGATGTCGAGTGAGCGCCATGTCGCGCTGACGCAGTTTGCCGCCGACATTGCCGCCAGCCCGCGAATGGCGGCGCAGCGCAGACAGATCGGCAGCTTGCCGGTGCGGACGCCGGGCAAGAAAGAGAAAGTGCCGGTCCAGGGCAAGTTCGATGCGGCGGCACGACTGGGCACGCCGGAGAAAACGCCCGTGCAGAGGGCGGGGCAAGGCGAAGGTGTCCCGCACGAAACGCCGTTGCAGAGAAAGGCGGACCGCCAGGCGCACGGAGGTGGTCTGCCCGCACAGTTGAAGCATGGCATCGAGCGCTTATCCGGCTATTCGATGGACGACGTCAAAGTGCATTACAACTCGTCCCAGCCTGCACAACTGCAGGCGCATGCCTACGCGCAAGGTTCTGATATCCATATAGCGCCCGGCCAGGAGCGCCACCTGGCGCATGAAGCCTGGCATGTCGTGCAGCAAAAGCAGGGGCGGGTGCGGCCCACGATGCAGATGAAGGATGGAGTTCCGGTTAATGATGACATGGGGCTGGAACATGAGGCCGATGTAATGGGTGCAAGGGTGGTGCAGACTATGGGTGCGCAAAGCACAAGACCTGACTCCGCTTCCTGGATTCCGATGAATACGGTGCAGGCGAGGAAGGCGCAGATTTTTGGGGGGGCGGGGCGCGGGCATCATACGATGCAATTCGCGCGGCTGAATATTCGAGCGGACGGAACGATCAGCGGCGTGTCGAATTTCCCCTCTAGGCCGCCATCCAATGTGCGCGGCACTCAAGGGCAACATTTTACTGCATATGTCGTATTCGAAGACACCATCCTGGCCAAGGTAAAGGATCGCGCGCCCGGAGACGCGGTGATCGCATTAAAGGGCTATTTGGACGAAATACTTACCCTTCCGGGTATGCAGCAGAGCAACGTCAAAAATTTGACCGATGCGATTAAATACTGGAGTGATCAACTAGAAAAACTATCAAAAGTAAAGGCCATCAATCCAAAAACCATAGGCGATATCATCGATTACATCCTCTGCATTCGGAACATGGTGCCGGGAACCGCGCGGCGTGGGAAAGGCGGAGGGCACGATGAGGCAGGTTCCTCGGGCAGGCTCGAACTCGTAGAGACGACGCTTAGAAGAGGTGAATGGGAGAACACGTGGGTTGCAGCCACTATTGCGGATCAGTGCCGCGCTCTCGTGTGGCAGCTCCTGGATTACCAGCCGGCGGACCCCACTGATGACCAAGAAGAAGCGGCTATCGCCAAGGTCATCATTACGCACTTTAAGTCGATTGTCAGCGCCTATCCTAACTTAGATGCGTGGCTGAATCATCGTGGAGCTTATTACACGTCCTATTTGGAAGCACACCGTAACAATGCCGGAATGCCGCTCTTGAAAGTGGGACAGCCTCAATTAACCCGAATTTTCGAGCTGGTCGGCGCGGGCATGTAACGTGCCCCTATGTGACTCGTCAAGCGGTAGGGGCGGAATTCGGTTTGTAGAGGGGGCGCCTCGACGATTTCGGTAGCCAAGCTCTTGCCCATGCGAGGTGCGTGTTTGGTGAGGCGGTTGGCGAGTGTTTTCTCGCTGACTGAGGCGAGCTCGGCGGGTGACGGGTATCGCTCAAGCAGGTCAAGCACGGCCGGATGGTAGAGGTGCGGCCCTAGGACCCGTTCCAGCGCCGGATGGATCTGGGTGAGCAGACCTCGAATGCGGTTGCTGGTCTGCGTGATCTGGGCCGCGAGATCGTCGTCGAAGCCGCACAGCATGGTGAGTTCGCGAGTGGTTCGTCAGCCAGCCGGAAGTGAGCGCAGCGTATGCAGCGTTGGGCGCGCGGCTGCAATGATGGCAGCATCGCGGGCATCAGTCTTGGCTTCATGAGCGTGCAGGTCAGCGATGCGGCGCATAGCCAGACCCGGTAGATACGCGGCCAGAACACTTTCATCACGGGCGACTGCCACGGGCGACGCGCCGATGGTCGCGGGTTGATCGACGACGAACGGGAGCTGGCCGTGCGTCTTGAGTTCGGTGATAAGGGCGCGCAGCTTGGCTTCGTCATTGGGCAGCAACTTGTTGTAAAGGCGCTTTCCTCGGCGATCTAAGGGGACAGCGTGATGGTGGCCTTTGCCGACATCGACGCCGACGAATACATCGACAGAGCTAAGTTGTTGGTTTTCTTGCATCGAAGGCTTTGCTGGTTGAACTGTTTGGCATGGAACATCGGTGGCAAGTCTCGGCATCCACGTTTTCGCGCCGCGCGCGAGCGGGACCAACTGGCGCCGGATACGATCGAGTACGCTACGCGCGGATTTCCTGTCGCCCAGTGCCGAAGGCAGGTAGCGCTCGACGGCTGGACGCACGGCGACACCCGCATACCAGGCGCGTAACAAGCGCGAATTCAGCAGTATCGGGAAAGCCGGACGAATCGTGTTCGCCTGGACGGGACGGGACGGAGCGGGCAGCGGGGTGTGACGCGTTTTCATACAACGTAGTTCACTCAATAAATCGATGCATTATGATAAGAAGGATTATCTAAATAGCCGTATCATGTGGTGCTTTTTTGGGAAAAACTTCAGCTGCTCACGCAAGCAAAGTTGTATCTATCGGTCTGGGCGACCTGGAGATTTTGACGGGCGCGATCCTGAACCGATACTGCAGCAGGGCGGCGCATCGCCGATGCGCCTTCTGATGTCCTGATTTAGCGGTTGGGTTTTCTGTTGGCTGGAAGATGCCATCATCGACTCCGACGGACGCGAATGACCGACAGTGTCAACAGGGAGAGGAGAATGGGCACGTTGTCTCTGACGGTCGAGTTATCCTTCAGGCGCCAAAACCGGCGGCATACATTGGAGTGGAAACGATCGGTCGTCGAACAGACATTTGAACCCGGTGCCGCAGTCGCCCGTGAGAACAACATCGACGCCAACCCGGTGCGCATGGCGCTTCGACCGCGAGCCCGCTATGCAGATGTAATCCCGCTGCTGGTTGCGGCCAAAGTCGTCGGGTGGAAACTTGAACTCTACAACTTCCCGGATATCCGATTGCACCGGTGGTTGCGACGGGGCGTCCACGATCACGACGTCCGGTCGGCGCAAGTTGCCATTTCCCGCCATGTACTTTTTCCGGCCACCTGCATTCGCTGAGGTGATGCGCGCCTGGGTAACATTGAACTCTGACGCGCATCGACAGATGTAATCGAAGTCACCATCGGCCAATGTATGATGGATCAGCGATCGAGCCTCAATCGCATGAAGCCGAGGTGCTTAGGCAGTGTGGGCAACGGGCACGTTTTCGGCGTATGAGCCGGCGATACCACTGATGGCGCCCAGCGCTTCCACACTGAAGGTCGTAACTATTGCGCCAATGAGACTTAAACATGTCCACCGTGAAGACACATTATCTGGACCTGCCTGTTGCACTGGAGTCAGGTCACCAACTCGAGATCGCACATCAGCGGTTCGATGTAGGCATGCTGCCCGCTCATCAGCAGCTCAGCGCATGGTGCGATCGAATGATCGGTGTCGTCGACCTGCTAACAACGCGCGATAGACGTGGACAGCCGTTTCGCGGCCGGATCGACCGCTATGCCGTGGGCGAATTCCTTTTCGCGGACTGCTACACGGATCCCATCACGCAGGACCGCACGATCGCGAGAATTTCCAGGGACGACGCTCGCAGCATCGTGTTCCACATATTCTTCGACCGCGCGCCCGACAACGAGCTGATCTACGCCGGCAAAAAGCGCACTGACCCGGCGCTCGAAGGCGGCATCTTCGCCATCGACCTCGACCAGCCGATGCAGTTCAGGCGAGCCGCTTGCCGACACGTGACGATTTTCGTTCCAGGCCTGTTGCTGTGCGACGTGTTTCCGGACCCATCGGCGCTACATGGGCGCATGCTCTCGCCCCTCCTGCCGGTCGTGCGCTTTCTCTCGGATAGAGTCATGTCGCTCGCTGCGCAGATCCGCCACATGGCTGCAGGTGATGTGCACCGCGTACTGCGGGAACTGGTACTGCTGATCGCGGATGCGTTCGCTGATCAGGCGGGGTTGAAAGGCAGCAAGCCATCGCTTGGACGTGCGATCGCATTCGATCAGGCGCGGCGCTACGTACGCGAGAACCTGCATGATGACAGCCTCTCGCCCGACAGCGTCGTGGAATCGCTGGGTCTTTCCAGGCCAACGGTGTATCGACTTTTTGAGCATGACGGCGGCCTCGCTGCGTACATCAGACACGTCCGCTTGCGCGCTGCCGCCCGCGAACTGGTCGCGTGGCCGGAATTGCCTGTCAAGGACGTCGCGTATGCCCACGGCTTCACGAGCGCGTCCGACTTCACACGTGCCTTTAGACGCGCCTATGGTATGGCACCTCAGGACGTGCGGGTGCATCACCAGGCCGGGTATCTCTTGCCCACGGGGGCGTAATGGCTACAAATGACCGCCGTCCTGTGCGAGTCCGGTCCCAGTGCCGACCCGGCTCGCACAGGACGACCGAATGTGCGTCGAACATGGCGTCGAGCACGTCGCCTTTGGATTCGGCGCTAATTGAAGGAGGAGTTCATGGGCGATCACTGTACTTTTCTTGTCAACACCAGGATTTCACGGGGCGAGGCGCCGGCGGCTGCGCTTGGAATTTACAGGCAACTCGTCGAGGGCGGCGTTATCGTTCCCGGGCTCAAGGAAAAGATTTCGATTGCCGGCCAACCGTTCGCGATCCGGCAAGACTATAAGGGGTTTGACGTCCTGTACCGATGGTCCGACGAACAATCCAGAAGGACCTGGCCAGATCTCGTCTTTCATCACGGCGTGAACGCGATCGAGATTGAAGTCACTGGCTACGTGTGGCATAGCGGCCTCAACGGCGAGCCGGAACTTCGCCCTGCCGCCGATGGAGAATATCTGGGCGGACTGTTCTTCGAAATGGAGGGGGGCTTCAGCCTGAATTGCCCCTGCTGTGGCGATATGGTCAGTCTCGGCCAAGGCGGGGACCAGGACGACGCACTGACTGATGCACTCAACTCATGGTGTGTCGACCCAGAGTCAGCGCGCCTTCGCTGTTACGCCTGCAACGAAGAACGTTCCTTGCGAGACTGGAGATCCGAAGATCAGCAGTTCGCAGTAGGCCATCTTGCAATCACTTTCTGGGACGAGCATCTTCTAGCCCTTGCACAAGCGCCCGATCTGGACGTTTCCCGGTTTTTCAGGGGGCTGGCCGGGGGAACGACGGACGCTGATCCCGCTGTGGTATTCCGGAATATTTAGCATGGCATCGCTGTGAAAATACAGCCATTCGCGCCATAAGGCTGAATAGCTCAATAAATGCACCAAGCCGGACTGCATATGATCGCGTAACTGAAGCTGCTCGCCAACGATTCGGCGAGCCGTGTCCCGATGAATCGTGAACGGTGAGGATGATTTTCCGGCACCCGACAGACCGGTAAGCCACAAGACGGGATAGATCACGCTTGTGTGTCGCATTCAGTGAGTGCACAACGGTAGGCGCTCTCTTCATAACAGGACGTTTCCAGCTAGAAGTTGCCCAGACTAATTGGGCTAATATAGCCGTCGATCGAGCAGGGGCTGCAACCGCGCATCAAGAATAAAGGCTGATCTAGCCCGGCTGCCACGTCTTTCGCATTGAAATATCCTCCGTGTACCTCATGTCGACCCCATCCAGTCAGCCAACCATGAATCTCGCCGAAGCGCTTCAGCGTGCGCACGCTCACTGGAACGCCGGTCAGGCCGATCAGGCCGAACAGTATTGCCAGCGCGTGCTCGCGGTCTGGCCGGGCCAGGCCGATGCGCTGCATCTGCTCGGCCTGATGGCCCATGCCTACGGCAATCTGGACGTAGCCATTGAGCATCTGCGCAAGGCCTGCATGGCGCCGCGCGCACCAGCGATGTATTCGAGCAACCTGGCCGAAATGCTGCGCCAGAAGGGTGCGCTGGCTGAAGCCGAGGCGGCCGGGCGACGCGCAGTCGCGATGGATCCGTCGAACGCGATGACCTGGAACAATCTGGGTATCGTGTTGCAGGAGGCCGGCCAGTTCGAGGAGAGTCGCAATTGTCTCGAACGTGTGGTCGCGCTCAAGCCCGACTGGCCAGAGGCCTGGAACAATCTGGCCAACACCTGTCGCCGTCTTGGTCGCTTCGACCTGGCCGAGTCGCATTACCGGCGGGCGCTGACCCTCAAGCCCGAATATCCTGAAGGGCACAGCAATCTCGCCTTCCTGCTATCGACGCAGGGCCACGCCGACGAAGCGGCCGCTCTGGCCCGGCGCGCCATCGAACTCAATCCGCGGCTGGTGGACGCTTACCTGAATCTGGCCGACGTGGAAATGTCGCGGCGTAATCCCAGCGCAGCGCTGCGCGCGCTTGACATGCTGCGGGCGTTCGCGCCGCAGCATCCCGCTGGGCTCCTGGCGTACGCGAAAGCGCTGCGGCAGGAAGAACGTCACGACGAAGCGCTCACGTTCGCGCGTCAGGCGGTGGCGATCGTGCCGCAAAGCGCAGACGCGCGCTGTACGCTCGCGACGCTGCTTCAGTCGCTCCACCAGACGGACGAAGCGCTCTCGCAGTTCGACCAGGCCGCGCAATTGCCCGGCGCGGTCGCCGAGGAAGCCTTGACGGGCCGCGCGACGCTGTTGTTGCAGGCCGGGCGCAAGGACGAGGCGTTGGCCGCGTTCGATCATGCGTTAGCGTTGTTTCCCGAGTCGGCGCCATTGCTCACTGCGCGTGCCGATGCCAGAACCTTCAAGGCAGGTGACCCCGACTTCGCCGTACTCGAAGGGTTTCTCGCGCAAGGCGAGCGTCGCGCGAAGGCGGATCTCATCGCTGTGCATTTCGCGTTAGGCAAGGCCTGGCTCGACGTGAAAGATTCCGCAAAGGCGTTTCATCACTTTGCGTCAGGCAACGGCCTGAAGCGCTCTACCTTCGCTTACGATTCGACGAGAACCGGTGCGTGGATCGAGGCTATCGCGGCGGCGTTTCCCGCCGGGTTGTTTGCGCGGATGAGCCATTCGGGAGCGGAATCGGAGATGCCCGTTTTCGTGATCGGCATGCCGCGTTCGGGCACGACGCTGATCGAGCAGATCCTCTCGTCGCATTCCCAGGTGAGCGGCGCGGGCGAACTATCGACGTTGCGCTATGCCGTGGAGGCGCGCGGCGCCTTTCCGGAGATGGTCGCCCATCTGAGTGAGCAAAGCGCCACGGAACTGGGGCGCGACTATCTCAGACGCGTCGCGCCGCTTGCCAACGGGCGGTCTCGCCTCGTCGACAAGATGCCGGCCAATTTCCTTTACGCCGGGATCATTGCCCTCACGCTGCCGGGCGCGCGCATCATCCATGCGCGGCGGGACGCGGTGGACACCTGTCTGTCCTGCTACAGCAAGCTGTTCGGCGGCGACCAGTTGTTCAGCTACAACCAGACCGAGCTAGGCGAGTTCTATCGCCATTACGAGCGTCTGATGGCGCACTGGCGCGCCGTATTGCCCGCTGATCGATTCATCGAGGTGGACTACGAGGCAGTGGTGGATGATCTGGAGGGCGAAGCGCGCCGTCTCATCGGGTTCCTTGGTCTGCCCTGGGAAGACGCGTGCCTGCACTTCTACAACAACCGGCGGGTGGTGCGCACGGCGAGCGTCAATCAGGTCCGTCAGCCTATCTACCATAGCTCGAAGGGGCGCTGGCGAGAGCATGCCGGTCATCTCGGCGAGTTGCTGGCAGCGCTCGGGATCGCGTCGTGACAGCGCTCGATAGCGCCCGTGTGCGCGAAGTCGAACAGCAGGCACGCGCACTCGTGAATTCCGGCCAACTCGAAGCAGCGGAGGCGCTCGTGCGCCCCTGGCTCGCGTCAGGCACCGGGCCGCTGGTGCTGTGGCGCGTGCTGGCGGCGGCGATCCGGCCGCAGGGGCGTATCGCCGAGACGCGGGCGATCCAGGAAATGTTGGTTGCCAACGCGCCGGGGGATCTGCCGGCGCGCTTCGACTTGTCGGAAACACTGCTGTTGATGGGCGATTTCGAGCGCGGCTGGCGTGAATACCGCTATCGCTACAGTCTTGCGCATACCTCGTCGATTGAACGCAAGGTACAGATGCCACGCTGGAACGGCCAGCCGATGCCCGGCCGCACCTTGCTCATTCACGACGAACAGGGTTTCGGCGATACATTCCAGTTCATGCGCATGGTGGCGTGGGCAAAAGCGAAAAGTGGCGCGCGCGTCGTATTCGAGGTGAACCCGGCAACATACTCGCTAGCACAGCGCGCGGAAGGTTTCGACGATCTGATCGTCCGCGGTACGCTGCCGCCGCGCTTCGACATGCATTGCGAATTGATGAGCCTGCCCATGAGCATGGGCCTGAAGCTGGCGGACCTGCCGGGCAAGATGCCTTATATGAGCGCCGACGCGGGGCGCATCGAAAAATGGCGCATGCGCCTCGCCGATCTCGCGCGTCCGCTCGTCGCGCTCGTCTGGGCAGGCCGTCCGACGCACTTCAACGATGCCAACCGCTCGATGTCGCTCGCGCAACTGGCGCCGCTAGCGCGCTCGGGCGCGACGTTCGTCTCGATTCAGAAGGGGCCGGCGTCCTCACAGGCGTTAGACGCGCCCGCTGGCATGCGCATGGTTTCGCTCTCGGACGAGATCGCCGATTTCGAGGATACGGCTGCGATTCTGAGCGTGGCTGATCTGCTGATCTCGGTGGACTCGTCGCCGGTGCATCTGGCGGGCGCGCTCGGCAGGCCTGCGTGGGTGTTGCTGCCGTTCGTGCCCGACTGGCGCTGGCTGCTTGGGCGCGACGACACACCCTGGTATTCGTCGGTGCGCCTGTGCCGACAGCGTGCGCGTGGCGACTGGGGCGGGGTGATTGACACGGTGGCGCAGGATCTGACCGCGTGGACCGCAGCAAGGCAGCAAGGCCATGCGAAGCGCTAGCGCGGTGTGGGTCGTACGGTTAGTGGCAGTTGCGGCCTCCATACTGATGGCTGGCTGCGCGGGCATGGACCGCAATCAACACGCCGACGCACTGGCCGCCAGCGCGAGCCTCAAGCGTGAGCAGATCACAACGGGCGATTTTGTGCTGACCGCGTTTGTCCGCGTGACACAGTCGCACGCGCCTATTGACGTCTATATAGAAGGCGATGGGCTTGCGTGGGTATCGCGCACGGAACCGTCGCTTGATCCCACGCCACTCGATCCCATTGGCCTCGCGCTTGCGGCCGTGGATCCGGCGCCAAACGTTGCCTACATCGCGCGCCCGTGCCAATACACGCCGATGGCGCTCAATTCCCGCTGTGCAATCACCTGGTGGACCGACAAGCGCTTTTCAGCCGAGGTGGTCGCCTCGATGAACGAAGCCGTCGATCAAATCACAGCACGCGTGCCGGGCCAGCGCGTCAACCTGACCGGTTATTCCGGTGGCGGCGCAATTGCCGTTTTGCTGGCGGCGCAGCGGCGCGATATCGGGCTGCTGAGAACCGTGGCGGGCAATCTCGACGACGAATATGTCAATGCGCTGCACCATGTGTCGGCCATGCCGGGCTCGCTTAATCCGATTGATTACGCCACCCGCGTAAATCTATTGGCACAGGTGCATTTCAGCGGCGCAAACGATTTCGTCATACCGCCCGAGGTCGCGCGCCGCTTTATTGGCGCAGAAGGGTCAACCGGCTGCGCCCGCGTGCAGATTGTTCCTGGCATGACGCATACGGGTGAATGGCAGAAGGTTTGGTTGCAATTGCTGGGCGTATTACCCACATGCATGACAAATGGGGGCATGAATGCGGATTGACTTAAATCGCTTTAATTAAAAGAGCACGCGTCAGAAATATTGTCAACATGTAAGGCAAGGTAAGAAACCGGATTGATCGTTGCATGTGCATTCATGCTAATGTCGCGTGCGAAACATGCCGGTGATACCAATGCGAAATAAAATTCTCTGCATTTTTATTTGACTCAGGCCTGTGCATTAAAGCCTGAGTCATTTAATTTCGCGTTTGCTTGAATGTATCTGGCTCGCTGTATCGATAAAAAATTCTGACCAGTAAGAAAAGAAAAAAGCTTATCCAGGGGGCGACCAGGGCCGGTCGCATTTGAAATGCTGTGCTGGCATCAGGACCAGCACAGCAAAAGCAAAGGACAACAATAATGAATCGCGCATATAGCGTCGTCTGGAACGAGGGACGTGGGGAATGGCAGGCGGTTGGCGAACTGGCAAAGCGGACCGTCGCCGGGTTCGGGGGGACTTCGGTGACTTGCCGCACGCGTCTCCCACTATTGACGCGCCGGCTTGCGCCCAGCGTGCTGACGGCGGCCGTAGCAGGCGCCTTGACGTTGATGTCGGCGTCCGATGCGCGGGCTGCAGTCCTATGGGAGACCGGAAATTATGTGGTTTCCGCCAGTCAGTCTGTCTTTGGGGTGACGGGCTTGATGGCGGTCAATACGGTCGGCACGCTCACCAACTATGGGACCATTTCGGGTGAAACCGGCGTCTTCGCATTTTTCGCCACGATCAGCTCCATCGCCAACAGCGGAACGATTTCCGGTTATTCTACCGGCCTCTATAGTATCGAGAGCACGATTGACACGCTGACCAATACCGGGACCATTTCCGGATCTACCGCTGGCATCTTGAATGATGGCACGATCGGTAGCCTCATCAACAGTGGCGTCATAACCGGTACTTATGGTGTGTTCAACGAGAGTGCGGGTTCGATCGGCACACTGGTCGATACGGGCTGGATTGGCACGAGCGGGGCCGACATCACGATCGCCAGCGGGACCGTCAGCAGCGCCGAACTGACCGTGACAAACGAGGGTACTATCGGCACGGCGATCGAATCGGGCATATACAACTCGGTGTCGATCACAGGTATTACCAACAACGCTACGATCACTGCCGGCACGGGCCTGACCATCCTGGGCACGGCCGCGGGAACGCAGACGAGCGCCGGTATCTATAACGATACGACTGGCACGATCGGCACGCTGACCAATAGCGGAGTGATTTCCGGCGGCGACTACGGCATCCTGAATAAAGGCACGATTGAAACGCTGGCCAATACCGGCACGATTTCCGGCGCAGACGAAAGCATCTGGAATCAAGGCACGATCGTCTCGTTGGTCGACGCCGGGTCCATTACCGCCAGCGGCGCCGATGTGACGATCGCGAGCGGTAGCACTCTCACCGCCCCGACGCTTTCGGTCTACAACACGGGTACGATCGGCCTTGCGGTCGAAGCGGGTATCTACAACGACGAGTCGATCACCGGGATCACCAATAACGGCACGATCGATGCTGGCACGGGGCTGACCCTCTCGGGCAGCGGGACCAGCTCCAGTGTCCTGAGCGGTATCTACAACGACGCGAGCGGCACGATCGGCTCGCTGACCAACAACAGTAGCGGGGCGATTGGCAGCACGGATACGGAAGCCGGTGTCATCAATTATGGTTCGATCGACGCGTTGAATAACAGCGGCACCATCGCCGGTGATTTCGCGGCATACAACGATGGATCGATCGGCACGTTGACCAATAGCGGCACGATCAAAGGTAATGATTATGGTGTAGTGAACATCGCCACGATCGATTCGCTCATCAACAGCGGCACGATTGCCGCTTCCTTCGAAGGGGTGCTGAATCTCGGCACGATTGGAACCGTGAACAATAGCGGGACCATTTCCTCCACGGATTATGCCTTCGTCAACGACGATGGCCGGATCGGCACGCTGAGCAACAGCGGCCTGATCACCGCTGGCGACACCGCGATCAAAACCAGCGCCGGCACGATCGGGACGCTCAGTAACAGCGGCACGATTTCGGGTAACGCCGACGGGGTCTATGTCGACGGCACGATCGGCGCGCTCGACAACAGCGGCACCATCTCCGGCGGCCAGTACGCAATCTACAACGCCTCCACCGGTACGATCGGCACATTCAGGAATTCCGGCGTTATCGAAGGCAATATCGCCAATCTGTCGAGCACGGCGCTCACGATCACCGGCGGCGACGGCACGATATTCGGCACGCTCACGGGCTATGGCGACACCATCGGCACGATCACCAGCGACGCGGGCGTGAACTTCAGCAGCGGCAACATCCTGCTGAACGACAATATCAATGTGGGCAGCGGTACGGTCAGCAACACGAGTGCGACGCTTGAAGTCGACAACACCGTCACGATCACCGGCAACTACTCGCAAGGCGAGGCGGCGACACTGCTCGTGGGCGTCTCGAGCGGCACAAGCTATGGCTCGCTCGTCGTCACGGGCGACTCGACGATTGCATCCGGATCGTCGGTCGAACTCAAGAGCACCAGCGGCTATGGCTTCGCGGCGGGGCAGCGCTATGTCGTAGTCCAGACCGAAGGCACGGCCACCTATAACGCGAGCACGCTGAAGTACTCGGTCGCGGGCTACAGCAGCGGCGCCACTGGCAGCGTCACGACTTCGAATGGCGACACCGATCTGGTGGTGACGCTCAACAGCGCCGCCTCCGATACAGGAACCGGCACCGGCACGGATACTGGCACGGGAACGGGTTCCGACTCGGGTTCCGGCTCCAGCTCCAGTTCCGGCTCTGGCGGCGACACGACGAGCACGACGTCCTACGCTTCGCGCGCCACCCAGACCAACGCAGAGAACGTCCTCACGGGACTGCTCGGTTACAGCGGCACGAGCAACGCACAACTGCTGAATCTTTACGATGCGACGCTTGCCGCAATCGAAAGCGGCAGCAGCGCAACAGCCAACCGCGTGGGCAACCAGCTCTCGCCGCTGCAAACCCAGCGCGTGGGGACCGTCTCGACGCTCGACGCCATGAGCGTGGTCGGGACTCACCTCGACGCACTGCGTGTCGCCCAGGGGCAGGGTGCTACCGGCCTGTCGACCGGCGACAACCCATTGAACTGGACCGCTTGGGGCCAGGCCTTCGGCGGCCACGCCAGCCAGAACGAGCGCGACAACGTCGCGGGTTACAGCGCGAATTACGGCGGCCTCGTGCTGGGCGCGGATCGCGCCTTCGGCGATGCCTGGCGCGTGGGCGGCGCGTTCCATTACTCGCATACCGCGACCAACTACAGCGACGATCAGGCGGGCGACAGCGCGGGCATCAATGCGTTCGGCCTGATCGGCTATGCGAGCTACCAGGGCGCGCCGTGGTACGTGAACGTCTCGGGCGCGGTGACCCAGCAGCACTACGACACGACGCGCGTGGTCAGCATGACCGGCTACGAAGGCGTGGCCAACGGTAGCTTCAACGGCCAGCAGTACGCAGCCCACGTGGAGTTTGGCTGGCCGCTCGCGGTAGCCAGCGCTACGCTGACGCCGCTTGCGAGCTTCACGTATAGCCGCCTGAACCAGTCCGGCTATACGGAAACGGGCGGAAATGGCTCGGCGCTCACGGTGGGCAGCCTGGGGACGAATTCGTTGCGCAGTGCGATCGGTGCAAAGCTCGAGAAGGCTTACGAGACGTCATACGGGCTGCTGGTGCCGGTCGTGTGGGCGCAGTGGATCCACGAGTACGACCAGACCCGCCAGAACACGGCGGCCTACTTCTCGGGTGCGGCCGACGAGACGGGTTTCACCACCACAGGCGCTACGCCGGTGAGCAACCTGGCGGATCTGTCTCTGGGTGTGACGCTGGTGCGCGCAAACAACCTGAGTCTGTCTTTACGCTATGACCTGCAGGTGGGGTCGGGTTTCGTGTCGAATACCGGCATCCTCCGACTTCAGCAGAAGTTCTGAGAATCAAGGCAAATCTGTACCCGGCGATGGCAAGCGTGCCATCGCCGGATGCGGCTGAGTGGAGTGGTCTGATTTTCACGGAACAAGTACTGACATCTGTCCCGGTTGCACGACCTTGATCACGCCAGCCCACATGCACATGAGCGTTGCGCCAGCATCGAGCGCGGGCATGGAGCCGATCAGCACCGTTGGCGAGCCGCCGGGAATCCACGGAGCCGTTGTCGCAGGAATGCACGGCATGGGAGTAAAGACGCCGAGCGCGGCGGCGGTCGCCCCGATCACCGCGGGATTGGCCGGACTCTGACACATGGCGAACGGGGCGATATTGACGATCGGTGCCGAATCCATGATCGTGGCGGCCGGAACGCCGCCAGCCAGAACGCGATTCGCGGGCAGGACGTTGAGCACGCCGGGCGCGGCGCCGAATGAACATTGCAGCGTAGCGCCCGTGCAAACTTGCGGACAACTCATGATCGTCTCCAGCTAGTGCGTGCGGATGTCTGCGCGGTGGCCTGCACGATGGCCGGCATCACGCGGCCCGATCCGACGGATTGCGCGCATCGGAGGTTTCGCCGTCCCACCATTGCTTCCAGCGCGGCACGGGCTTGCCGTTCGCACCGATCATGCGGCCATCTTCGCTATAGCGCTCGGCGTCAACGATGGGTTTGCCGCTGGCGTACGCCTGTCGCAGTGCGATTTGCCCATTCGGGTGGAAGCGCTGCAGAAAGCCCTGCAGCTTGCCGTGCCGGTAGTGGGCCTCTTCGAACAAGGCGCCATCCGTGAGCCATGTGCGGCAGGCGCCCTGTAATTGGCCCTGCACGTAGTGAGCCTCGCGCTGCAAACGTCCATCGGGGAAGTAAAAGCGCGCCTTGCCGTCGAGTTTGCCTGCACGATGCGTCACTTCGGCCGATGGCGTGCCGTCCGCATTGAAATACGTCGCGGGGCCGTTCAGCACGCCGCGCTCGTAGCGCAGGATGGCGAGCGTGCGGCCCTCGGCTTCAACGCGAACGGTTCCGTGCAGCGCGCCGCCAAGCGCGGTGCCAGCCACGCGCGAATCGTCGCGTTCGATCGTCACAGGTTGAAGTTTTTCCATCGCATGTCCCTGAATTTCCTCAGTTCAGCTTGACGATGCCGCCCTTGACGGTCAGCATCGCGCCGCCGTCGACGGTCTGTTCGACGCTGCCTTTGTTCGTCAAACTCTGTGCTTCGTTCGACAGCGTGCCGTCCGATTTATTGGTGAGCGCTGTGCCCGCCTGGTTGGTGAGCGACATCGCGGCCTGGTGGGTCATCGACGCATCGCTTTTGGCGGTGAACGTGCCCGTGCTTTGTATCGAGAGCGAGCCGCCCACCTTGATCGTGAGATTGCCGTCGATCGTAAGCGTCATATCGCCCGTGACCGTCTGCTTGAGCGCGCCGCCCACCGAACGTGTCTCGTCGCCGCCGGCCTTCACCGTGCGAGCGGCCTTGATGTCGATGGTCTCGCCGCCGGTCTGGACCGTCACGCTCCGGTTGCCTTTTTCCACCGTGAGCGTTTCGTCGCCTTCCTGGATCGTGTGGCTGCGCGCGTTCTTCACGGTGCGGGTTTCGTCGTGTCCGATCGTGGCGCTTGCATCATTGAGCACATTCACGTTGAGATCTTTTTGTGCCTGCAAAAAGACTTCTTCGCTATCCTTCTTGTCCTCGAAGCGCAGTTCGTTGAAGCCCGCGCCGCCCTGCGAACTGTTGGTTTTCAGGCCCGATTGGGTCTGATTGTCGGGCAGGGCATAGGGCGGCAGGTTCGCGCCGTTATAGACGCTGCTCGTCACAAGCGGCCGGTCGGCATCGCCGTCGATGAAACTCACGACCACTTCGTCGCCGATACGCGGCAGGAACTGCATGCCAAAGCCCTTGCTCGCCCATGGCTGCGCCACGCGAATCCAGCACGAACTCTGTTCGTCGCGCTTGCCTTCGCGATCCCAATGGAATTGCACCTTGATGCGGCCGTACTGATCGGTCCACAACTCCTCTCCGCTCTTGCCGACGACAGTTGCCGTCTGGGTCGGCATGAACGGACGGCGCGTCGTGCGCGGCGAACGCCAGCTGACCGAAGCGGGAAACGCCTCGAAGCGGTTGCGATAGTGCGTGTGATCGGCCTCATGCACGACGCTCGCCACGACCCATTCGATATTCGCGTCCTGCGCTTCGTGGCCCGCCAGCGTGAAGCGATAACCGGGCGTGAGCGCTCGGCAGTCGCTTTCGCCGATCAGCCGGCGCGTGCTCGCGCGAAGGGCGTCCACGCGTTGTTTGGCGAGCGTGGACGCCGCATCGCTGGTCGCGAAGCGGCCCGGGTATTCATAGACCGCCAGGCCGTTCTGTGCCGCTTGCGCTTGCGAGAATAACTGGGCGCCCGGCGTCTCCCACGCGTAGTCGCCGTGTGCGAAGTCCCCCGTGGCGGTCTGTTCGACGACTTCGCAGTAGAGGATCTGGCCGCTTTCACGCGCGCCGCCTACGTGGCTCACGCCGCTCGCGAGCGGCGCGCAATCGAGCGTGGCCGCGCCGGGCAGTACCGCGAAGGCATCGTTGCTATCGGCGATCACGAGCGTATGCACGCCGTCCTGGTGGCGAAAGAAGTAGAACCAGCCTTCTTCCTCGCACAGGCGGCTCACGAATGCGAAGTCGCTTTCGCCGTATTGCACGCACCATTCGCGCGTGGCGGGCGTGCCGCTGATCGAGAACGCGTAGTCGCTCATACCGTGCCCCGAGAACACGGCTTCGACGATCTGCATCGACGTTTTGCCCTGAAACACGCGATTATTCTGCGCCAGCGTGAGCAGCCAGAGCCACGAGCGCAGCGTCAACGCGAAATGGCTGGCTTCGACCGTAGACGGCAGTTGCGCGGCGCGCGTGCAGAGCGCATCGACGAGGCGTGCGTTTTCGCCCCACACGAACTTGAGCGTCGCATGCTGGCCGGGCATGCCGCCGCGCGCGGGCGGCGGCACCGCGCCAAGCGCGCGCACGCTGACTTCGGTGGGCGCGTCCAGTCGCTCGTCCACCGTCACCTGGGCGGCGAACAGGCCCGCAAAGGCGCTACCAGTGAGTTCGATGCGGGCGTTGGTGTCGGTGAGGGGCGGTCGGTCCATCGGCGATATCAGGTTGGCGGGCAGAGGAGTCGAAAGGCGCCGCTCATTCGAGCGCCCACTGGGCAAGTGTGCCGACCAGCTCGTTCATCAGCACGCTGTCGATTTCGCGCGCGCCGGCGCTGCGGCAGTGCGCGAGCACCGCGTCGATGATCCCGGCGTCGAAGGCGAACTGTTTGCCAGTCGCGTCGCGATAGCGGGTACGCAATTGTTCGAGCTTCATTTCGATGATGATGCGCAGGGCCGCGTCGTCGAGCGCGACATAGGGCACGGCCGTCATGCGTGCAAGAAACGCGGGCCGGAAGGTCTCCTGAAGCGTGTCGTGCAACTGACGATTGAAGGCCTCGGCGGCGAGCGCGGAAGCGGGCGTTTTCAGCAGCAATTCAGCGCCCACGTTGCTGGTCGCGAGAATCACGGTATTGCGGAAATCAACCACCAGTCCTGTGCCGTCCTCCATCACGCCTTTGTCGAACACGTTGTAGAACGCTTCGAGCACGTCGGCGTGGGCCTTTTCGATTTCGTCGAGCAGCACGACGCTGTAGGGGCGGCGGCGGACCGCCTCGGTCAGTGTGCCGCCCGCCGCATGGCCCACATAACCGGGCGGTGCGCCGCGTAACTGCGAGACGGTATGCGCTTCCTGATAGGCCGCGAGATCGATCACGATAAGATTGCGCTCGCCGCCATAGAGCGCGTCCGCGAGCGCATAGGCAGTTTCGGTCTTGCCGACGCCTGTGGGCCCCACCAGCAGAAACACACCCACCGGTCGCAGCGGATCGGCCAGACCCGCGCGCCATGCCCGGATGCGTCGCGCGATGCGTTCGAGCGCCGCGTCCTGACCGACGATGCGCTGCGCGAGCCGCGTTTCGAGCGTGCGGACGGCGTGCATTTCGTCGGCGAGCATCTTGCCGACCGGAATGCCGGTCCATCCGGCGATCACGGCCGCCACGGTCTTGGAGTCGACGCACACGGGCACCATCGGATCGTCGTCGCGAATTGCGTCGAGACCGCTTTCGAGGCGCGCGAGTTCGGCTGCGAGGTCTTCGAGTGCGTCGGCGCTTTCTTGCGCGCTTTTTTCCTCGCTGTCTTCTGCGATTTCGCCGGCATTGTCTTCGGCATTGGCGTCGGTGCTTTTATCGAGCGCGGCCAGACGCGCGCGCACGGCCAGAATCTCGCGCACGGCGGCGGCTTCATCGCGCCAGCGCGATTCCAGCTCGTGCACATGCGCCGCGTTACGGCCATGCTCCGCTTCGAGCGCGGCGACGCGCTGCGTGTGATGGGCGCCCAACACCATTTCCGCACGCAGGCGCAGCAGCTCGTCGCGCAGTGCACGTTCGCGGTGACGCGCGTTTTCGAGTTGCACCGGCACGTCGTGCTGGGCGAGCGCAACCCGCGCGCAGGCCGTGTCGAGTACGGCAATCGCCTTGTCGGGCAACTGGCGGTCCGAGATATAGCGATGCGAGAGCTTCACGGCATCGACGATCGCGGCGTCCAGCAGCGTCACGCCGTGATGCGCCTCGAAGCGCGGGGCCAGCGCGCGCAACATGCCGATGGCGGTTGGCTCGTCCGGCGCCTCGACCTGCACGAGTTGAAAGCGCCGGGCGAGCGCCGGATCGCGCTCGAAGTATTTCTTGTATTCGAGCCAGGTGGTCGCGGCGATCGTGCGTAGCTCGCCGCGCGCGAGTGCGGGCTTGAGCAGGTTGGCCGCGTCGCTGCCGCCTTCCGCGCCGCCCGCGCCGATCATCGTGTGGGCCTCGTCGATGAAGAGAATCACCGGCATGGGCGCGCGGCGCGCCTCGTCGATCACGGCGCGCAGACGGCGCTCGAATTCGCCCTTCACGCTCGCGCCCGCCTGCAGCAGCGCGAGATCGAGCACGCGCAGCGTGACGCCCGCGAGTGGCGGGGGCACGTCGCCGGCCGCGATGCGCAATGCCAGGCCTTCGACGATCGCCGTCTTGCCGACGCCGGGCGCGCCCACCAGCAGCGGATTGTTCTGGCGCCGCCGCAGCAGGATATCGACGCTCAGGCGGATCTCGGCGGTGCGCCCGACGATCGGGTCGATGCGTCCCGCGCGGGCCTCGCCAGTGAGGTCGATGGTGTACTGATCGAGCACGGGCAGCGCAAGCGGCTGCGGCGCGGTTGAACTTGTGGCGGCAGGGGCCTTGACGCTCTCGCCGATGCTCCCGGCGGGTGCGACAGGTGGGGCGGGCACGTACGCGGCACGCTCAGGTGGCAGCCACGCGGACAGATTCGCGCGCAGCGCCGCGCTCGCGACGCGCAGCAACGACGGTGCGCTCTGCGCCGTGCGTGCCCGCAAGCTGCTGTTGTCGAGCAGCGCAATCAGCAGCACGGCCGCGCTCACATGCGAGCGTTGCAGCACCACGTTGGCCTGCACCAGCGCGTCCTGGAGCCACACGAGCAAATCGGGGGAGAGGGTCGGCGTGGCGCTATTGCCGCGCCGCAGCCTCGCCAGCGCTTCATTGAGTTCAGCGCCTGGCGTGGCGCGTTCCAGACCGAAACGCGGCAACACGGCGGCGAGTTCGCCATCCTGCGGCTCCAGCAGTGCAAGCAGCCAATGCTCGACCTCGACGGCGAAATGCGTTTCGCGCAGGCAGTGATGCGTCGCCCGTTCGAGGGCGTCGCGCGGTTCGCGCGCGAGGCGCGCCATCAGCGTCTTGAGATCCATCGTCACGCCGATGCCACGTCGGGCGCGGCGTCAGGAACGAGGCGCGTGAGTCTTGCGGGCGCGGCATCGCCCGCTCCTGCCCAGGCGGTCCAGCCGAGCCTGGGCGGTGCGGCGCGCGACAGCCGCGCGGGCGCGAGTTGCCCCGCCGCGAGCCGCAATTCCACATGCACGTAAAGCTGCGCACCGAACCACGCGCTCGCCAGCGTGCGCAGTGCGCCATGCGAGTCCCCGCCTGGCAGGAAGGCTTCGTACTGTGCGCGTGCGAGCGGGCCGATCGTCACGCGAATGCCGCGGTGCTCGTCCCAGACCCGCGTGCCGACCATGGCGCCCGCGCCGAGCGTGCCGTTGCGTCCCGCGCGCCCGATGGTCGTGCGGCTTGCGGGCGGCACACTGCGCCAGCCGCCCGCGAATGGCGTCGAGCGCGCATCGATACCAAAGTGATGACGCAGCAGCACGTCGAAGCCTGCGAGCGAGCGGCGGCGATTCGCGAACAGCCCGGCGCGCGCGAGGACCGCGCGCAGTGCGTTGCCGTCGTCGGAGCGGGCCGCGGACCCGGCGGTATCGGCCAGCGTTGACGACGCTTCGCCCTCACGCTGCCAGGAGAGACCCGTGAGCGCGCGCAGCACGGGATCGACGGCGCGCTGCGAGAAGGCCGGATGGGGGTCGGCGCTGCGGTATTTGCGTTGCGCGCGATAGAGCAGTGCCAGCAGCCGGTGTTGAAACAGATCGAGAAACGCGAGCGCCGATGTGTCCTTTCGGCGTAACCGATCCTGAATCCATTCCTGCCACGCGCCGGGTAGCGGCCCGTTCGGGCCGCCGAGCGCGAACGCATTGACCTGAAGCTGCGGCTGCGGATCGCCATGCGCGTCGTGCTCATCGTCGTCGAGCGCGAGCGAACGCGGCGCACGCTCGCGCAGCGGCCCGAGCGCGCTGGGCGGAAACGCAGGCGACAGCGTGCCGCTCAGCATCAGCGCTTCGCGGCGCGGATCGAGCCCGGTGCCCAGCGGCGTCGCGCCGGGTCGCAGCAGTTCGAGCAGACGCACGGCCTGCGCGAACTCGAAGGCGTGCGGTTCGGCGTACAGCCGCTGCGCTAGAGTACGAGCGGGCTGCCCGTCATCGGCCGCCATAGATGGATCTCCCTGCCGTCGCACACGAGCGCGGTCTGGACGAAGCGGTTGACGCTCGCGTAGAGCGCGAAGAAGTGCGCGAGCACGCCCGAAAACAGCACCGGGCTCGCGCCGACGAAGTCGTCACGCCCCAGCTCGATACGCACACCCAGGCCGTTGCGCCAGCCGCGCCAGCGATCCTCGCCGACATGGGCGACGACCGGCTCGCAGGCAACCGACTGAATGCCCGCGATCTGCCGCTGCGTTGCCGCGTTGGCGCCGAGGTTGTGCAACACCAGCATTTCGCGCAGCGTCTGCAAGGCCTGCGGACCTTCCACGAGCGAGACGTGATTGAGCATCAACTGCGAAACGAGGCGCCAGCGCGAACTGCCGTCGAGCGTCGCGACGATCTGGCGCGTGGGCCGGTGCGCGATGCGCACGGCGGCCACGGGCCCGGGACTTTCGAACGACAACAGCGCACCGGGTTCGAGCGCATGCGCCAGTTCGCGATTGGTGCAAAGCAGGTCGGCGGTGAGAGTGCGGGCGGGCGCGGCGGCCGGATCGAAGCGCGTATCGACGAAGGTGAGCAGCATGTCGCTGCCGGGGCGGCTCGCGTGCAGGCCGCTCACGCGGCGCGCATGCCAGTAGACGCTCGACGCGTCGCCGTGATGCGCGCCATACCACGGCGGCACCTCTTCAACGTCGCGGCCGTTCACGCTGCGCAACGCGCGCAGGGCATAGATTTCCGTACTCGCTTCACGGTGCGCGTCCGGGCTGATGCGCTGCTCGCGCTGCGTGCCGTCGGGGCGCAGCGGCTCGGAGGTGCGCGCGAACAGATTGATGGCGCTCGCGCAGCCCAGGGCGAAATCCTCCGCATGGACGGTCAGCCGTCCTTCGGGCGCGGCCCGGAAGCCGATCAGCAGATCGACCATGCCGCTTTTGCCGACGCCCAGCGCCTGCGGGGCGAACGGGATATCGAAGAACGCGAATTTCTCGGGAAACGCGAAATACTCGACCAGCAGGCGGCAGGCCGGATGCGCACCGTCCTCGCGCGGCAGCAGCGCGTGTTCCTCGTCGAAGCCGAGCGGCTGGGGGCGGCCGCGCAAGCGCTGCAATCGGCCGTCGGCGTCCTGTAGCCACAATGCGGTGGTGTGCGCCGCGAGCAGGTCGTAGAGCGCGGCGACTGTGACGGGCGACCCCGCCAGACGCACGCGCAAGCGTTCGACGGGCAGTGCGCCGGGCGGGAGCGCGCCGGTCGCGCGCACGCGCAGGCGCAGCGCCGATTGCAGCGTGGCGTCGCCGGTGAGCGCCTGACTCTCCTCGGCGTCGTGCAGTTGCGCATCGGCAATCGCGAGCGGCCAGAGCGTGACGTCCGTGGCGGTGCGCCAGTGGATCGTGTGACCATTGGCGTCGATGTGCGTGAGCGGCGTCGCGCGTGGCACGAGATAGCCCGCGGCGAGGCTGCCCTGGGTGGCGTCGGGTTCGAACTGCACCACCGTCATCGACGGCACCGGCCGCGAGGCATAGGGATAAAGCTGTTCGAGCAGGCCGTCGGTGAGCGTCGAATATTCGTCGTCGAGTGTGCGCTGAATGCGTGCGGTCAGCACGGCGAAGCTTTCGATGAGCCGTTCGACATGCGGATCGGCGCATTCGCCGGGCCCCAGCTCCAGCCGGCGCGCGATCTTGGGATAGCGCGCCGCGAAGCCTTCGCTCGCGCGCCGCAGATAGGTCAATTCGCGCTGGTAGTAATCGAGCAGCAGCGGATCGAGAGAGTCATTCATCGACAATTCCGGGCGTGTGACTGTCGGCGTCGAAACGCACGAGAAAGCTGGCGGTTTGCTGCGCGCCGTCGCGCCCGCGCAGCAGGCCGCCGATACGCAGACGCAGGCGCCACGGCGCGTCTGGGTCCGGCTCGATCGTCGCGCGCGGCTCGGCCAGACGCGGCTCGAACGCCCGCACCGCCTGCGCCACCTGGCGCTCCAGCACGGCGCGGTCGCCCGCGTGCGCCGCGCTCAGCGCGCTCCAGTCGGGCAGGCCGTAGTGCAACACGTCCGGCTCGCCGAGCGTGGCGGGACCGCGCGTGCGGCCGCGCCGCGTGTTCAGCAGGCGCAGCAGTTCGGCACGAATCGAGTCGCGCAGCCCTTGCGCATCGAGCGCGCGCGCCGCGACAGCATCTGCGCGCTCGTGGGCATCGAACGGCGCTTCGTCGGCGAGCCGCTCGAAGAGCGGCATCGGCGCGACGAAAACGGGCGGGCGAAGCGGCACGCTTACTTCGTGAGCTTATTGGCCGCCATATCCCACGTCGACGCGGCGGTGCCTTCCTTCGAGCCGTCGTCCTTCTGCGTGGTCATCTCCCATTTGACCTTGGTGAAATTCAGCGACAGCGTTTCGACCGGCTTGCCGCCGGCGCCGCCCGAGACGCTCACGTTGCTGATGATCACGTTGGTCAGCGTGTAGGTGATGAACGGCATGATCTTGCCGTCGCTCTCGGCGGCGTTGCGGCCCACGATGATGGTCGCCGTGGCGATTGCCTTGCCGCCGCAACAGTATTCGTTGAGCGTGGGCGTGGACACGTCGATGAATTTCGTGACCGTGAATTCGCCGACGTGGGGCTTGCCCGAGGTGCGCTCGGAATTGCTCACGTCGTTGGTGACCTGCATCGAGACATTGTGGCTATACGACATCAGTTCGATCTTGTCCGTATAGCCTTCGAGCGTGCTTTCGCCCTTGATGTCGCCGCCGAGATCGAGAATGATCGAATCCATGTTTCAGGGCTCCTGAAGCGTGTGTGAGCGCGCGCGCCGGATGAGGCGCGCGTCGTCGTTGACTGGGAATGCGCGGGACGGCGGCCGGGCCGCCGCCTTCATCAAGCCGCGGCCGGTGGCGGCAGGCTCGCGACGAGGCGGATCGAGGCGGTCAACTCCTCGAGCTGGAAGTGCGGGCGCAGGAACACCGTCGCGCGATAGGCGCCGGGCTTGCCGGGCACCTCCGTCACGTCGATGCGCGCTTCGCGCAGCGGGTACTGCGCCTTGATTTCCTGCGGCGCGTTGTCGTTCACCAGCACGTAGTCCGCAATCCAGGTATTGAGGTAGGCCCGCACGTTATCGCGCGTCATGAAGCTGCCGACCTTGTCGCGCATGATGACCTTGATGTAGTGCGCGAAACGCGAAGCGGCGAGCACATACGGCAGCATCGCCGAAATACGCGCGTTGGCGTTGGCCTCGGCCGTGTTGTACGCGGTCGGACGATTTGCGGTCTGGCCGCCGAAGAACACGGCAAGGCCCTCGTTCTTCTTGTGCACGAGCGCGATGAAGCCGAGCGCGTCGAGCTCTTTCTCGCGGCGATCCGTGATCGCGACTTCGGTCGGGCACTTCATGGCCTTGTCGCCCGCCGCGGTCTGGAAGATGTGATCGGGCAGCTTTTCCACCGCGCCGCCGCCTTCCACGCCGCGAATCGCGGCGCACCAGCTATGTTGCGCGAAAGCGTTGGTGATGCGCTGGCCCAGCGCATAGGCCGCGTTGCCCCAGAGATACTTCGCGTGGTCGGTGCCGTCCACGTCTTCGACGAAATGCATGCCTTCGACGGGATTGCTGTCCGGGTGATACGGGCGGCGCATCAGGATGTGCGGCAGCGTGAGCGCCACGTAACGCGAGTCCTCGCTCTTGCGGAATTCGCGCCAGCGCGACATTTCGATCGTCTCGAACACCTTGGAGAGATCGCGCGGCACGCCCAGTTCCGTGAAGCTCGCCATGTCGAACAGTTGCGCGTGGGCCGCCGAAATAAACGGCGCATGCGCGGCGGCCGCCACAGCCGCGAGCTTTTCGAGCAGGCTCACGTCGGGCGTCTGGCGCGTGAAATAGTAGTCGCCGATCAGCACGCTGAACGGATGGCCGCCGAAGGTGCCGTATTCCTCTTCATAGATCTTCTTGAAGAGCGCGCTCGTGTCCACATCGACCGCTTTTTCCAGATCGTTCTGCAGATCCTTTTTCGATGCATCGAGCAGACGCAGCTTCAGGCGCGAACTGGTTTCCGAGTTCTTCACCAGATAGTGCAGCCCGCGCCACGACGATTCGAGCGCCTGCAGATCGGGGTGATGCAGCACCTGGTTCAACTGCGCGCTGATCAGCTCGTCGATGTGCTTGATGTGATCGTTGATCATCGCGACCGTGTCGCGGCTGACCGTCATTTTCTTGTCCAGCACCTGCAGCGCGAATTCGGCCAGCAGCTCGCGTGCGTGCTTTTGCTGCTCTTCGTCGTGGGCCATGCGGCCTTCCTGCACGATCTGATCGAGCAGGGTGAGCGGTTCCGCCTGCGCCGGTGCGGCGGCAGCCTGAATGTCGGACATGGTGTTCTCCTCGTGGCTGCGGATCAGGCGGCCGGCTGATCGCCGGACGGTTCGGGGTTGCCTTCGGCTGCGCCGCCGCTGCGGCCATCGGGTTTCTCGTCGGGCGCGGGCAACTGTGCCACGGGCGCTTCGGCGGGGTGCGCTGCGCGAATCTCGGTCAGGCCCTGCGTGTTGTGCACGACGTCCTGCAGCAACTTGTCGAGTTCGTCGTTGCCGTCGAGCTTGGTGAGCAGGTCGCGCAGGCGCAGCCGCGCGTCATAGAGCTGCTTGAGCGGGGCGATCTGCTGCACGAGACGCACCGGATCGAAGTCGTCGATGTTCTGGAAATTGAGTTCGACGTTCACCTTGCTGCCGTCGGCGGCGAGCGTATTGTCGACCTGCAGCGCCAGACGCGGCGCGATCGACTTCATCACGTCGTTGAAGTTGTCGCGGTCGATATCGACGAAGCGGCGCTCCGTCATCTTCGGCAAGGGCTTGTTGCCGGAGAGATCGGCAAGCACGCCGACCACCAGCGGCAATTCCTTTTTTTCGATCGCATTGCCGGTTTCGACGTCGTACGTGATCTGCACGCGCGGCGGACGGTTTCTTTCAAACCAGTGTTGAGTGCTGTCTGACATGGTCACCCCTTCGGCTCTTTCGTTATGGTGCGTAAATTGACGCAATAATTCGAATCGTTATGGCATGCTAATTAAATCAAAAAGAGCGTAGCGCCTGCGATCTGCCCGGCATGACTATTTGCGGTCCATGCGGCGCGATATGCCGGAGCGCATTCCCTCGTTCTCCCTGCCGTACAGGGCCAAAGACAGCGATGTATTTCGCAGTGACGGAAAGCTACGCTCGATAGACAGACGGACAGGAATGTAGGTGAGTAAACAAAAAAACTCAAACACTATTTACCGCGCATAAAGCGAATATGTTTCATAATTTCTAAACGAATTTTGTTGTGATCGCACATAGCGAAATTGTTATTGCGCGACGCGCATGCGCACTTGTAGACTACGCGCGGCATACCGCACGGGTCTATCGCCCAGCGATGCGAATTGATTAGAAATACAAAGGATATGCCTCGCCTGGCGATTTCAGGCGAAAGACCAAAAGCAGTATTTCGCTCATCGATGGGGCTCGCCGAGTGATTTTCACGTTTTTCTTTCGGATGGATTTCACGTGGTTTCGCAGCGCCGCCTGGCCGCTCGCCTGCGCCGCCGCGCTCTGGCTGGCGGGCTGCGGCAGCGCCTTGCCCAAGGTGGACGTGGATACGCTGGCGATCGCGGTGACGAGCGAGGCAAACGTCGATACGCCGATCGCCGTGGACGCCGTGCTCGTGCGCAGTCCGCAACTGCTCGACGCGTTGCTCGCGTTGCCGTCCGCCAAATGGTTCGAGCAGCGCGATCAATGGCTGCGCGATCACCCCAAAGACCTGAACGTGATTTCCTATGAGGTGGTGCCGGGCCAGCAGATCGCGCCCGCGCCGTTTGCGTTTGGCGGCAAGCGAGCGGCGGGCGTGGTGATCTTCGCCGGCTATCAGACGCCCGGCGCGCATCGCGTACGGCTCGACGCGGGTCCATCGAACGCGCTGCTCATGCTTGGCGACCAGGACCTGAGCATTCAGCCCGCACATTGACGGCGCAACGCACCGCCGATCATCCGTTGCCTGATTTGTCGTCTGCTTCTTTGCCCACTACGCTGCCGATTCCGTTGCCTATCCTTCACATGCCTACAACGTTTCCCGATGCAGTCTGCTGGTTCGACGGCATGCCGCTGCTGCCGCAACATTTCCAGACCCAGGCGCTTCATGCGGCGGGCCACGCAGCATCGCTGGCAAGCGCGGCGCGGCCATATTACTGGGGCGTGCTCGCGCTCGACCACGAAGCCGCAGGACTCGCGCAAGGGCAGGTGCGCATCAGCGCACTCGACGCGATTCTTTCGGACGGTCTCGTGATCCGTCACACGCGCAGCGACCCCGTTTTGCAGATCGATGTGCGCGAGGCGTTTTCAGCGCCCAACGAAATCGTCACGATCTATCTGGCGGTGCCGCCGCTGTATCGCGGCGGCCAGATCGATGTGGCCGCCGCGCGTTACATGCAGCGCGAGGCCGACGATGTGCCCGATCTCTCCTCGAAAGGCGAGCCTGCGTCGATCACGACGTGGTATCCGCGTCTGCGCCTGATGACGGATCTCGGGCGTCACGAATTCGACCGCTTGCCGCTGTTGCGGGTCAAGCAGCAGGGCGGCGGCGTGGTGCTCGCCGAATATGTGCCGCCGAGTCCGTGCGTGCGCGTGGACTCGGCTCTCGGCCAGCGCATCGCGCGCCTGCTGCTGCGCGCGCGTGAAAAATGCGTGTTTCTTGCCTGCCGCCTGCAAGCCGCGCAGCGCGCCGAGGAGGGCGACGACGTTGCGCAGATCGAGCGCCAGCTCAGTGCGATCTGGAGCCGCCTGCCGGAAGTGGAGGCGATGACCGGGTCGGGCGTCGCGCATCCGCTCGACCTGTATCGCGTGATGGCGGGCATGAGCGGCGCGCTGGCCGCGCTGCGGCCCACGCGCGGCGTGCCGGCATTCGCGCCGTGCGACTACATGGAATTGCTGGCCTCGTTCGACCCGCTGCTCGAATGGATCGACGAGGCGCTCGCCACCATTCGTCAGGGCTACCGCGTGCGCGTGTTCAGCGAACAGGGCGGCAGCTTCTGGATCGATCCGCCTTTCGACGGCTCGGGCGCGGCCGTGCGCGAGGTCGTGATCGGCCTGCGCATGCCGCCCGATGCCACCGAACACGACGCGAGCCTGTGGCTCGATCAGGCGGTGCTGGCCTCGCGTGCGCACGTGCTCACGCTCGCTCGCCAGCGCATGCGCGGCCTCGCGCGCCGCCGGCTGGCCCGCGAAGAGCGCGCGGCCTATGCGACCGGCGACGATACGGTGCTCTATGCCGTCTCGCTCGACGACGAATGGTTCGATCGCAGCCAGCCCCTGTGTATCGAAGTGCGTGCGGTGACAGGGCGCGCGCCGTGGGCGGTGCAGCTTTTCATGCGCTCGGAAGACGCCGCCGAAAACGCGGCCGCGGGAGCCAACCTTGCCTGACGCCGCCGACAGCAACATTCAGCGTTCCCCGCTTTCGCGTGCGTTTGTCGGCGCGTTCATGCAGGCGCAGACCGCGCGTTCGCGCGTTGCTGCACAGTTCGCGGCGGCGAAGCTCGATGCCGGTGAGATTGCGTCCTTCGATATCGCGGACGGGGAAGCGGGCGCAGACACTGATGCGCCGGCGGCACCCGATACGCAGCCCTCCAACGCGCAACCTGCCGACGCCGCCGAAGCGCTCGCCTCGCAACTGCAGGCGGCCACCCGCAAGCTCGCGCGCGACGCGATGGCGTGGACGGGCGCGGCGGGCGAGGCCGATATCGCCGCCGCGCAATTCGCCTTCGTCGCGTTGCTCGACGAACTGCTGGTGTTCTCCGACTGGCCCGGCGCGGGCGCATGGGAGGCGCAGCCACTGGAGGCGCGCATCTTCGGCACCCGCTCGGCAGGCGAGCGCGTGCCGGAGGCGATCGAGGCGCTACTTGCCGAGCGCGACCCGGGCCGGCGTGATCTCGCGAATGTCTATCTCGCCTGTCTCGAACTGGGCTTCAAGGGCAGGCTGCGCGGCGAGGCCGGCGCGATGCGCCTCGATCAATTGCGCCATGCGTTGTTTGGCTTCGCGATGCAGCGCGACCCCGATCCCGCGCGCATCGCCGCACCGCTCGACGCCGCGGCGGTGCCGCCGCGCGAGCCGCGCATGCTCACCCAGATGTTTCCCGATCGCACGCGTTTCGCGCTGCTCTTGCTGGGCGGTTGCGCCGCGCTGCTCGGCGCGTCGCACGCGCTCTGGTGGTACGAGACCGCGCCCGTGTGGCCCGCTCTGGCGCAGTTCGAAGCGATCTCGCGCGAAGATGCGCAGTCGTCGGGCGCGCGTGCTTCGGGCACGGTCGCGCCGCCCGTGACCAATGGCGGCACCACGCGCGGCACGGCCGTGCCCATGCCCATGCCATCGGGCGCGGGTTCCGCGCCGCTCAATACCGTGTTCAGCGGTGCAGTCATGCCGTTGCGCGTGGCCGTCGCGGTGCAGTCCGCGCCGCCGCGCGCGCTCGCCGTCCAGGCCGAAACGCAAGCACAAGAGCAGGCACAAGAGCAGGTGCAGGAGCAAACCCAGGCGCAGACCGGAGCGCAGCCATGACCAATACGTTGATCATCGTGTTGCTGGTGCTCATCGCACTGCTGGTGCTGGGGCTCGTGGTGGTCGCGCTGCTGCGCTGGCGGCGCACGCGCGACGAGCGGCGGCCCCTGCGCACATTCAGCGCGGCGATGCGGGCCGCGCATGCGGCCATGGGCGTGCGCGATCTCTATTCGATTCCGCGCGTGCTCGCGACCGGCTCGCCCGCCGCGCTCGATGCGCTTGCGCGCGGCTGGCGCCTCGCGGGCAGTGGGGAGCCCGGTTGGTTCGGCCGCATCTGGCACGACGCCGAAGGCATTCTGATCACCGAGCCGGGCGACGCGCTGGGCGCCGCTACGCAACGGCAGCGCGGCAACTGGGTGCGCCTCACGCGCGCATTGCTGCGCTCGCGGCCGGGCCGCCCGCTCGACGCGTTGCTCTGGGCTATCCCTTATGACGCGCTGCTGGACGAAAATGGCGCGCCGCACGCCGATAGCAACGCCGCGCTCGACGCCTCTCGCACGCTCGTCGCGTTGCAGCGGCAGTTCGGGCAGTTGCTGCCGCTCTATATCGTCGTGACGGGTTGCGATGCGCTGCCCGGACTCGAAGCGCTCGGCGAACGGCTGCGGCGCGCGCGCATCGACGCGGCGCTGGGCTGGGCCTCGCCCTATGGACCCAAACGCAGCTTCGAGCGCGGCGTGGTCGACGAAGCCTTCGTCGCCATGCGCAGCGCGCTGGCCAGCACGATCACGGAACTGGGCACGCTCGACGGCGCGCTCGACGCCGATCAGTTCCTGTTACCGCAGCGCCTCAACGCGCTGCGCGAGCCATTGCGCGAACTGATCGAGCCGGTATTGCGCGGCGCGGCCGACGGCACCGCGCCCTCGCTGCGCGGTATCTGGTGCGTGTGCGCCGTGCCGCAGGCTGGCAGCGCACCGGTCTTTTCGCTCGACGGTCCGACGACTTCGCGCGCGGCCCCCGCCTTCGCCGCGCGTCTGTGGCACGACGTGCTGATGCCGGGGCAGGGACTCGTGCAGGCGATCCCGCGCGTGCTGGCACTGCGCATGCGCCGCCATCGCTTCGCGACGTGGGGCGCGCTGGCGCTCGGTTGTTGCTGGCTGGCCGGCATCGCGGTGTCGGCGTGGCAGGTGCGCGGCGACGCGCGCGCGCTCGCCAACGGCTACGACTCCCTGACGCTCGCCCGCGCGGCGTGGCGCGAGTCGGATCATGGCGACGCCGCCGCAACGCGCACGCTCGCGAGCGTGGCCGACACCTTCGTGCGCGTGCCGCGCTGGCGGCTCGCGACGCCCTTCATGCCGCTGTCTTACTTCGCCATGAGCGGACGGCTCGACGACGCCCAGCATCACGTTCTGCGCGGGCTGGTGTTCACGCCGCTGCGCGAGCGGCTCGTCACGCGGCTCGGCCAGCTTGGCTGCGCGAGCACGCCCGACGTGTCGTCCACCAGCGCCGCGCGGCGGCCGCAGGATCTGCCGCAATACGTGGCGGGCACCCAACTGGTGACGAAGGCCGCGCAGGTCGAACGGCTGGTCGGGCGCTACAACACGCTGGTCGAAGCCGGTTCCGGCAATGCCGTGATGCTCGCGCAACTCGTGCACGAGGCCGTTGGCGTGAAGTTCACGCCGGAGCATGTTGCCGACCGCGCAAGCCTCGACGATGCCGTGCGCGAAACCGGCGCGGAGGGCGGCGAGTTGCCGTTCGACGGGCCGCTTGCGCAGGCCGCGCGTCAGCGCACGAGCGTGTGTTTCGAGGACACTTTCGATGCGTGGTTCGATCAGATCTATCTGGATTCGGCGCTCACGGCCAACGCCGCGCAAATCCAGGCAACGCTCAACGACCTCAAGGCGCCGGGCGCTACGCCCACGCCCGACGTGCTCTCGACTCTCGCCTCGGACATCGACGTGCTCGCGACTGAAGTCGATACGGCCGATCACGGCTGGGCGGGCGCGCGCGGCCAGGAACTCGTGCCGGGCATGAGCGCGATGTTCGATACGGCAAAGCAACTGAACCTGATCGGCGACGCGCCGGTCGCGGCTGTGCTCGGCCATGAGCAGCAGGAGCAGAGCGCGTTCGCGGCGCGCTGGCTCGCGAGCGGCAACCTGCCCGGTGTGCTGAGTTCGAACGCCGCCAATGGCCTGCAACTGGCGGCCGATCTGCTGCCGCTGCGCGATGCATTGCGCACGCTGCTGGGGCAGCCGTTCGTGGCCGAGTCGAGCGGCAGCGCCGAGATTCGCGGCGTCGATAGCGCCTCGACGCAGCGAGCGCTCGCGGTCTTGCCGGGCTATCGTCAGTATGTGGCCGGGCCGCTCGCGCAGGCACCCGAGGCCTGGCGCGGCGCGCTGCTCGCGGCGGCCGGCAACGCGACCGTGCGCAGCATGGTGGCGGCGCTCGCGGCGTCAACGCCCACGAGCGCGACCCAGGACGTTGCATTCGCCGTGGGCGCGCAGGCGCCGACATTCGACGCGCTGCGCAAGAACGCGCTCGACCTGATCGAGGCGTTCGACTCATTGGGCCGCGCCGATCTCGCGCAGACCGTGGCCTTGCGCGTGAGCGACGTGGCCGTCGGCGTGTTGAAAACGGGCGATGCGCAGTTGCAGACGCTGGCGCCATTCCGGCCCGTGCGCGGCGACTTCTCCGACTGGAACGGCAACGTCGGCGGCGCAACGCGCGCCTATGGCGCGGCCTCGCCGGAAGAATTGCGCTCGTATCTGAATGCGCAGTCGAGTGCGATCGCCGATACCGCAGGCGCGGCGGCCAGCGCGCTAGACTGGCTCTCGACCCAGAACCCGCCACTCGACGCCGCCGACGCGCGCCTCGTCGCGCGCTGGAAAGCGCTGTACGCCGATCTCGCGCAATACCGCGCGAAGAGCCCGGCGAGCGCGCTGGTCGCCGTGCCCGCGATCATCGCCAATCAGCTCGACAAAATGGACCTCAATAGCTGCGGCGCGACGCTCGCGCACGTCGATCTGCCCGAGGGCGCGGATATCGTTTCAGGCACGGGCGCGCGGCTTGTGGCGTCGGCGCGCGAGCGCTGCTTTCATCTGCAGATCGGCACGGGCATGACGGCATACGACCAGTTGCGCACGTTCTTCGCGCGCAATCTCGCGGGCCGTTTCCCGTTTGCCGCCGATGCCGATGCGCCCGCCGCCGATCTGCGTCAGACGGCGGCGTTCGTCGCGATGCTCGATGCGAGTCTGGGCGATGCGCAGCGCGGTATGAGCGCAGCGGTATCGACGGGGCGCGCGCAAGGCGATGCGCAGCAGTTCCTCGACACCTTGGCGCATGCGAAACCCTGGCTCGATGCGCTCGTCGCCCGTGGCGCCGATGGACGCTATACCGGCATGCAAGTGGCCGTCGACTGGCGCGTGGATCGCGGCGAGGAGGAGGGCGCGGATCAGGTGATCGAATGGTCGCTGGCGAGCGGCACGCAGACGCTCGGCTTTCCGTCGACGGATGCCACGCCGCTGCGCTGGTCGCCGGGCACGCCCGCATCGCTTACCTTGCGCTGGGCGAAAAATTCATCGTGGCAGCCGATGCAGGATGCGGCGCAGCCCACCTTGACCACCAACGGGCGCGCGGCGATCTGGAGTGTGGGCGATAGCTGGGCGCTGCTGCGGCTCGTGCGCTTGCACGCGGGCGGCATGTCGGAGGCGGATGGCTCGGCCGCGCGGATGCTGTTGAGCGTGCCGGTGCGCGACGGCCACGGTGCGAATCAGACGGCGCGCATGTATATGCGCGTGACGTTCCTCGCGAATGGGAAAACGCCGCTCGACTATCCCGAGCTGCCGTACACGGCACCCGGTATGCAGGCGCGAGCGGTCACGATGACCCGTTATCCGGCGCGGTCGTTCAATCTTGCAGCGGGGCGCGAATGAGCTTTTCCTTCGATATCGAAACCTTGCTGCAACCGCTCTGCGCCGAATCGCCTTGCGGGGTGTCGTTGCTGCACGACCCATCCGTCGAGGCGATCAAGGCGGCGCGGCGCGAGGACGATCCGTCGTTGCCGACCGGTGTTTGGCAAACCGAATTAAAAGTGGCGGACTGGTCGGCAGTCGAGACGCGCTGCGTGGCATTGCTGAGTTCGAGAAGCAAGGATTTGATGGTGGCGGCGTGGCTGGCCGAGGCCTGGCTCCATCGCTATGGATGGGAGGCGCTGCCGGTTGGCATCGGCTTGATCGAGGCGCTCTGCGAGCGCTTCTGGGATGGGCTTCATCCCTTGCCACGCGATGGAGACTGGGGCTTCCGGGCGGCGCCGCTCGCGTGGATCGCGGGGCAGTTTCCGGGGTTGCTTGGCGCACGCGTTGGCTTGTGCGAGCGGGGCGAAGGTGAGGGGGCTTTCACGCTGTCGCAATGGGAGAGCACCACGCGACTCGCCATCACGCTGGCCGATCGCAAAGATGTGCCCGCCGCGCGGCGCGAAGAGGCCACGCGAGACGCGGAGGCACTCCATACATCGGCGCAGGCGGCCCGCCGGCCAGTGCTTGCGGGCCGCCTGGCGGCAATGAGGACCGCACAGGGCGGCATCGCTCGTCTCGACGCGTGGTCCAACCAACATCTCGGTGACGACGCGCCTGCGTTCGGTCCGCTATTGAATGTGCTGGAGCGCGCGAGCACTTTACTGAAGGAGTGGGTGCCAATGGACATGATTGCCAGCCCGAAGGAAATCAACGCGGCAGACGCGCCAGGCCTGCCCGAAGATCCGTCGGATGCTCCCCCGCCAACTGGCATGGGCACGCAGCCCTTCATGCCGGTCACGCGCGATGGTGCGTATCAGCAGCTTGCGCTCATCGGCGAGTTTCTGATGCGTTACGAGCCGCATAGCCCGGTGCCTTACATGATTCAGCGAGCGCTGGAGTGGGGAAAGATGCCGCTTCCCGAATTGCTGCAGCAACTGACCGAGGCTGGACGCGGGCGAATGCTCGGCGCGGCGTTGGGCTTGCTGCCTGCCGAGAGTTGAAACGTCGCGTTATTGAACCGTGGTGATTCTGGAGCGGACTGATGCCAATCTATTACTGTAACAAGTGCGATTGCGAAACGGAAACAACCTCGCCGTGGGTGTCGTGTAGTCAATGTAAAAGTAAACAGTTTCTCGTTGTGATATCCAGAGAAAAACAAGCGCTGAACACGAGTCGACGTGAGGCGGCCGAGAGAGAAGCTAACCGGCTGAAGGAGGTTGCAGAGGCTAACCGGGAACACAATAAATTGCAGCCAATCGGACAATTGCCAGATCACCTTCTGGAGATGATTTTCGATTTTTTTGACGAGCGAGCGCTGGCGTTGCTGACTCTGGTCTGCCATCGTTGGCCGCCCATCATCGAGCTTATCCGGCAGAGATACATTCCCATGATACGGGCGTATGGATCAACCTCCGGTACGCTCAAGGATGTACTGATCGGGCAAGCGGGTCTTTTGCGGGACAAGACGTCGCTCCAGATGGCGGTTGATCAATTTCCTTATCCTGCCAGTTATAAAGGAAGTATTCTGAAATTCATTCTTGATACAAAAATGAAGGTCAGGCTTTCGTTAGGCACGGAAGACTCGCGAACGATCGCGATTCTATCGAAGAAGGAGAATCAGGCGAAGCTGGTTCGTGGTTTCGATAAAATGCATAATAAAATATGGATTCTGGATGGAAAGGAGATCATCCTGGGATCACCCAATGTCAGCTTTTCCGGGCTGGAAGGCGGGAATCTGGAAAGCTTTATTCTAATCAAAAGCGCTCGTCTGGGAGCGCTGTTCGGCCGATATCTAAAAATGCTGAACGATTCGACGAAAGCTTCCGGGGTGCCTCGTGAATTATTTAATGAAGTTCGTCGGGATTTAGGCATCTACAATAGCGAGCCGCATGGACTGAAAGTTGCGCTGGCGCCGATAATCAATATTACGGATTTTGTGGTTGAGCAATTGTCAGGTGCGACAAAAATTACCGTGCGGCAGTTCCTCATAAGTCATAAGCACTGGAAAGATAGAACGGACTCTTACGATATTGTCGACGCGCTTGCTGATATGGCAAGAAGTGGTGTTGATATAGATATTGTTATTGATGAGGGTTCATTCGACAAGCAGCCATTCGTCAGGCAGGCTGCGCGCACCTTGTATAAGGCAGGGTGCAATGTCTACGTTCAGCAGCCCGTTGCAACGGTTGCTACTCGCGAAACATTGATGCACGATAAATTGATTCTGGCTGAAATGAGTGGCGGCGTAAAAAGAACCTTGATCGGCAGTGCTGGCTTCACTACCAGTGTTATAGAAAACACCAACGCTGAATCATTTGTATCGATTGATTTCGATCACGTCTTTGAAGATCTTATGAAACATCATCGACGCGCAGACGAACTCTACCCAATGAAGCAAATTACATGGACTGCATAAAAGCGTCCGCCGACAACGCTGTGGCTGACCGTGTGTGCCCCGGGCAGTTGTTAGTCGACCATGACTGGCGTTCCCGCTCGAAGGTGCGCCTGAGCTTTCTTTTTCTTCGCGCACTTCCCACGAATGGAGCCGAATTTTTGGTCATCGCCAAAATTTCGGCGACGAATTCAGAAGAGGGCGCCGAGGACACGGCGATCCTCAGCGTGGTCGATCTGTTGCACTCAGCCGTGTTGCCTGGGTTGCGGCATCCTTGCCAGCCGCAATACGATCAGAAAACCTATGAACATCATCACGCCGCCAGCCACCAGGCTCGCGCCGATTGCGGCCCGATAGACCTCCACGATCGAGGCTTGCTGAGCGTGCGGCAACGCGGCAATCGCGCTCAGTCCGTGATCGAGAAAAGCGCGCACATCGAATGTCGTTCCCAGCGTCGCCAGCTTCGCGTTCAGCACGAAGGCCATCACACCGCCCGAAACGGCCGCGCCCAACGAGGCGCCCAGCGAGCGCACGAAGGACATCGTCGCTGTCGCGGAACCGCGGACCGCTTCGGTCACTGAATTCTGCACGATCACGGTTGCGGTGGACATCCCCATGCCCATTCCCGATCCGAGCACTCCCATCGTCAGGAGAAAATAGCCGACTCCGGCGCCCCTGTGTGCGAAGAGGGCAAGCAATACGAGTCCCGCACATTCAAGGCCCACGCCGATCACCAGAATCGAGTTGAGACGTTTGCTGCTACTGGCGAAGCTGCCGCCGAGAATCGACGTCAGCATCATCATGGCGACTTGCGGAAGCGTCATGGCGCCGGATTGAGTGGGCGTTTCGCCCAGCACGAGCTGGTAATAGAGCGGCATAAAGACGAGCGACCCCATCATTGCGAACGACATGATGCCGGATGCGGAAACACAGGCCGCGTACGGCACGATGCGAAAGAGCTTTAGATCGATGATGGGTTGGCGCGCGCGGCGCTCGACAAGGAAAAGCAACGCAAATGCGCCGATTGCTGCCACACCCAGCGCCGCGCGCGCCAGAGAGCTGCCAAAGGCTGCGATATCCGACGCGTTGAACAGCAGCAAGAGCGCAGAGGTAGCGGCGGTGATCAGCGCCGCGCCGGCGTAATCGACCGTGGCGTCGCTTGCGCGAGCGGCGCGCGGCAAGGCGCCGAGCACGAGCAAAATCGACACGATACCCAATGGCAGATTCATCAGGAAAATCCAGCGCCACGACAGGTGCGTCGTGATAGCGCCGCCGAGCAGCGGCCCAGCGACACTGCTGACCGCAAACGTGCCGGTAAAAAAGCCCTGATAACGCGGGCGGTCACGCGCCGGCACGATGCTGGAGACGAGCGTCTGCGAAAGCGTCATCAGTCCGCCCGCGCCGATTCCCTGCAAACCGCGCGCGAGCACGAGCGCGATCATCGAGTGAGCGACGCCGCAGAGCAGCGAAGCGCCCACGAACAGCACGACACTCAGCGCAAAAAAGGGCTTGCGCCCGTACAGGTCGGACAGCTTGCCCAGCAGTGGCGCACTGACCGTCGAGGTCAGCATGAACGCCGTGACGACCCAGGTGAGGTGGGCGAGTCCGCCCAGCTCGGTCGTAATGACGGGTAGGGCGGTCGCAACGATGCTTTGGTCGAGCGCGCCCAGAAACATGGCGAGCAGCAGGCCGATAAAGACACGCCGACGACCGGCAGGTGGCAGAGGCGCGGCTACTGCTGGCGCCTCCAGATTTGTGTGACTGGATTTAGATGATTGCGATGACATCGATATGGGCAGACGACATGGAGTTGGGACTTTAACGCAACCGCCTTCAGACTCGTTCATTCCAGGTGATCGGCCACGCTGGTGTCGCTCGAATCAGGTAAGCAAATGAAAGGAATGAGTTCGGTTTTTGGCACGCGCCGTGCTCCCACAGTTGGTGACGTTAGCGGGAACTTGACGTCGACTGGCAACGCGTTTTTCTTCAAGGGAAATTCAATGAAACGAATTCTGACGGCATTGGGACTCGTGCTCGGCATGGCCTGTCTCCACGTGAGCGCTTTCGCGCAAGAGGCACCACCGCACGATGCGCCACCCCCACCTCATCCTCCCGCGCATCATCATCGCCACCATCATTCGCCGCCACCACCGCCACCGCCGTCGCACCACGATTAACCGGCTGGGCGCTGAAGGGCGCACTTTAGCGCCCAGCCTTCACATGGAAAATTTTTCTGGTCACCTCAATTAAAGGAGCCATCATGCGACCTTTAACCTTGCTTTTCCTTCTTTTTGTCACGTTAATTTCAGGCTGTGCGGCTTATCGAACACATGAAGCCCGCAGAGATACCGGCGAGTTGATTGGATCGAACGTTCTCGACATCATCGCTGCCGTTGGCATTCCTGATAAAACAATGAAACTCGTGAATGCCAATTCACCGGGCGACCGCATGGTGTTGCAATGGAACTTTTCCAATTCGGATTCTGCTTTCGAGATGAACGTGATCGTGCTGGATCTAAAACTCGGTGGGGCAGGTAAATGCAGTATGACGGCCACCGTGGATCGCTGGGGCGGAAAGGTTCTGTCGGTGAACTTCCCGCAGGCACACTCCGACAGCATCAATTCCGACTACAGCGCCTGCGAGCCGCTGGTCGCGGAGGCGCTATCGCATCGGGGCCATACGCCCATCGATTCTCGCTTCGATTCGTTCAAACTGGTGGACGCCTCGAAATGAGCGCTGCAGGGTAACGAGGTCGGCCAGTGATGGAGTTGCAGCAGCGCAAGGCTTGTGACCGCGTGTCGGGCCGCTCGTGTACTGTGGACATGATCGGCTTGCCCCGTGCTGCTGTCTGGGCGCGTCGAGACGAGACTCCCGCGTTACAGTGAAGGGAAAGGCGCAGGCATTCGCCCGCTAGATCGCATTGACGCAATGCTCTTCGACCCAACCCTTTGCGCGCTCACGCGCAAATGAAAGCGCTTCGTTCTCGTCGATGAAATTTTCGTCGAGACAGAGTTCGTGGACATCGTCATCAAACGAACCGTCCGACGCAGGGCTGAAGATCCTCGCGTTCGCGATGATTCTACCGTCTTCGATACTCGCGCACGTGCTGATCAGGCAGGAATGGAACATGAATTGCATGGCGGTCTCCGTAGCGTCGATCGTTCGACGACATCCGCGTGAGCAATTGCCATGCCGGGTGCGTCGCTACACGCAATATGGCCCTGTTCCCGTCGGACTTTGCGCTTTGTCCGCCTGATCAGGTTGCCAAGGTCGACAAGCAGGTTTTTCGTGGAGCGTAGTGATGGTGTCAGCGCGTGATCCAGCATCCCGTCGTTTATCTGGCTACAGGGACCGGCGAGATTTCGATGTCACCCCTGAGCCGCCTGCGTCAGCTGAAGGCGCGAGCGCGCACGATGCGCCGCGCTTTGTCATCCAGAAGCATTGGGCGAGCCGCCTGCATTACGATTTCCGTCTCGAACTCGATGGCATCCTGCTTTCCTGGGCCGTGCCCAAAGGACCGTGCTACGACCCGACGGTCAAGCGGATGGCCGTGCATGTCGAGGACCATCCAGCGGACTACGCCGGTTTTGAAGGCAGGATTCCGGCGAAACAATACGGCGCAGGCGATGTGATTGTGTGGGACCGCGGAACGTGGGAGCCGGTTGGCGATGCGCGCAACGGCATGGAGACGGGCAAGCTGGTCTTCCGCCTTCACGGGGAAAAGCTCGCCGGGCTGTGGGAGCTGGTGCGCATAGCGAAACCTGGCGAGAAGCAGGACCAATGGATTCTGTTCAAGAAACGCGACGAGTGGGCGAGGCCGCTTGCCGAATACGACGTCATCAAGGCAATGCCGGACAGCGTCGTCTCGCACCCGCTCGGGCTTGTGGAGGAACGTGAGCCGAGGGCGGCGCCCACTGTACGTCGCGGTGAACAAGCATTTGATCTGTCGGCCGCCGTGCGCGCGCCAATGCCCCAAAAGTTCGAACCGCAACTCGCGACGCTTGCGCCATCACTGCCACCCAGCGGCGACTGGATAACGGAAGCCAAGCTCGACGGCTATCGGTTGCTGGCGCGTGTCGAGAAGGGCCGTGTGCGACTTGTCACGCGCGGCGGCAACGATTGGACGGCGAAATTCCCGGCGCTCGCGCAGGAGGTCGAGGCACTGGCCATCAAGAGCGCGTGGCTGGACGGAGAAATCGTCGTGCTCAAGGAGGGAATACCGAGCTTCGCCGCGCTCCAGGACGCGATAGAGGGACGCGCCAACCAGGAGATCGTCTATTTCCTCTTCGACCTGATGTATCTCGACGGATTGGACCTCACCAAGGTGCCCTTGTGGGCACGTCGCGCACGGCTCGCGCAACTCGTAGCGAATGCAGGTGAGCGGCTGCGGTTCAGCCAGGATTTCGCGGCGCCGCCGGCTCAGGTGTTCGAAGCGGCTTCGGGCCTTGGACTCGAAGGTTTGATGCTCAAGCGGCGCGATGCGCCTTATGAATCCGGGCGGACGCAGACCTGGCTGAAGGCGAAGTCGCGGCTGCGTCAGGAACTGGTTATCTGCGGGTTCACTGCGCGCGGGGGCAAGGACGGCGAAGTGGGCAGTCTCCTGCTGGGCTACTACGCCCATGATGGTCTGCACGATGCCGGCAGCGTAGGAACCGGCTGGGATTCGCGCACGGCACAGGACCTCTGGAAGCGGCTCATCCCACTGGAAGTGGATGTGCAGCCATTCGATATCACCGTCGCCAGGTCGCGGCGCTGGCCTCGGCGCGCGGCGGGCAGCGAGCGATGGGTCAAGCCAACCCTCGTCGCCGAAGTCGAGTTCGCAGCATGGACGACGGATGGTGTGATCCGGCAGGCGTCGTTCAAGGGGCTGCGCCTCGACAAGCCGGCGAAAAGTGTCGTGCGCGAAGGCGCCACGGCGCACCCCCCAGCGGTACGCCCACAGCTGAAAATCACGCATCCGGAACGCGTCATCGATGCGAGCGCCGGCATCACGAAGGCTGACCTCGTTCGCTACTATGCGAGCGTCGCCGAACGCATGCTGCCACACCTCAAGGACCGACCCGTCGCACTGGCCCGCGCACCTTCAGGCATCACGGGCGAACTGTTTTTCCAGAAACATGCCGAGCGCACGGGCATGCCAGGACTCACGATTCATGACCACAAACTCTGGACGAATCATCCGCCGCTATTGAGCGTCGATACCGTCGACGCGTTGCTGTCAGCGGCGCAGATGAATGCGGTCGAGTTTCATACGTGGAATTCGATCGTGCGTCGCCTGGAAAAGCCTGACCGGCTGATCTTCGACCTTGATCCCGGTGAGGGCGTGAAGTGGAAACGGGTTCAGGAGGCGGCACTGCTGGTTCAAACGCTGCTTTCGGAGCTGAAATTGCGGGCCTGGTTGAAGACGAGTGGAGGGAAGGGGCTGCACGTCGTCGTTCCACTGACGCCGCGACTGGGATATGAACCGGTCAAGACGTTCTCACGGGCTTTCGTCCGACATATTGCGAAAACCATTCCAGAGCGTTTCTCGGCAATATCCGGACCTAAAAACCGCATTGGCAAGGTCTACGTAGACTACCTGCGCAATGGCATGGGGCAGACGACCGCCGCAGCGTTTTCTGCGCGCGCCCGGCCCGGTATGGGGGTTTCGATGCCGGTGGCGTGGGAACAGCTAGGCGAGCTCAAAAGCGGGGCGCAATGGAGCGTTCAAACGGCACGCGAATATCTCAGCTTTCAGTCGCAGGACCCGTGGGCGGATTACTGGTCAGCGCGGCAGTCGTTGGCAGACGCGATAAAGCTCCTAAAATAAATGGACCTGCGCTGCCGCGAGGGCACGCATCTTGCGCCGTAATCCGCTAATCGTTCGCGAGGAGATGGTCATGCCGGCCCGTTCAATCGCCTCCCTGTCCCTTTCCTTCGGGCTCGTCTCCATTCCGGTGAAGCTCTACACGGCCACGGAGAGTTCATCCGAGGTCCGCTTCCACATGCTCGCGCCTGACGGGTCTCGCGTGAAGCAGCAATATGTGTCGGAGAAGACGGGCGCGGTTGTTGACCGTTCGTCCATGAACAAGGGCTACGAGTTCGAAAAGGACCGCTTTGTCGTCTTCACCACGGACGAATTAAAGGCGCTCGAAGACGGCGCCAGTCATGTCGTGGAGATAATGGCTTTCATCCCGGAGAAAGCGATCAATCCGGTGTTCTACGACAAGGCCTATTTCATCGCGCCCGACAAGCGCGGTGGCAAGCCTTACAGCCTGCTCCAGAAAGCGTTGGCTGAAAGCGGACGCTGTGCGCTCGCCAAGTGGGCATCGAAGGGCAGGACCCGGATCGTGCAGGTGCGCCCGGAAGAGGATGGCCTCGTCTTCCAGCAACTGCTTTACGCGGACGAGGTCAGGTCGCTGGCGGACCTCCATATCGAGCGCGTCGAGATCTCCGCCTCCGAACTCAAACTCGCGCTGCAGATAATCGAGCAGGGCGCAGAGGACAATTACGATCCCGCTGCGTACGAGGACGAAGAGAAGAAACGCGTCCTCGCGGCCATCGACGAGAAGATTGAAGGCAAGCAGGTCGTCACGCACGAGCCGGCGGACGAGAGCGCCGCCGGTGGCCAGGTCATCGACCTCATGGATGCCCTGCGTGCAAGTCTGAAGGGCACGGCAAAGACAAAAGCCTCCACGGCGACGGCGCCGAAGCGCAAGCCAGCGGAACCGGTCAGCGATATCTCCGCTGCGACGCCACGCACGCGCAAACCCGCAGCACGCGCGGCTAAGGCGCCCGCTGAAACCCCTGCCAAGGTGCGAGCGCGCAAGTGATGCCAAACGCAGTTCCGAGGGAGATTTCGACGCGCGAGTTGCAGTCCATGCTCGGCGTTTCGCGCCACGTCGTGGCGGGACTGGTCGCTGCGGGGTTCGTGACGCCTTCGCGCGGGCCGCGCCGGCAATACCGGTTTACCTTCCAGGATGTGGTGCTGCTGCGCACCGCGCTGCGTTTGCGTGCTGCGAGCATTCCACCGCGTAAGGTCGCCCAGGCATTGTCGCGGCTGAGGGCCGAATTGCCGGATGAGCTTCCCTTAAGTGGTATTCGCGTTTCGGCAGTTGGTAATGACGTGGCTGTGAGAACCGGCCCGGCGCAATGGGATGCGATTACCGGTCAGATGCTGCTCGATTTCGAGGTCGCCGAAATCAAAGGCGACGTTGTGTTTCTCGACACGGCGCCCGCGCCGCAAGACCTTGCCCAGCAGGCGCAGGAATGGTACGACCTCGGTGAGCAGCTCAGGGAATCCGATCTCGACGGCGCCGAGCGCGCCTACCGGAAAGCCATCGTCCTGTCGCCGCAGCCGTTTTACGCTGCTTACATGGACCTCGGTGCACTCCTGTGCGAGCGTGAGGGTCGATGCGCCGATGCGCTGGATGTGTTCGACAAAGCGCTGACGCATTTTCCCGAGGATGCAGCACTCCATTTCAATCGCGCCATTGCCTATGAAGATCTGGGGCGACTCGATGCGGCGGAAGATAGCTACAGACGATGCCTGGCCATCGAACCTTCCTATGCCGACGCCCACCATAATCTGGCCATCCTGCTGGAAAATCGCGGCGACAAACAGGGATTGGTGCGCCACTTCAACGCCTATCGGCGACTGACGACGTGAGCGCGGAACCTGATCGGAAGGAGAAGAGAGCACCGGCGTGCCGATGCTCCGCGCAACGTTTTGGCCTCAAGGGACGTTATTTCGCGATCCGAATTAGTTTGTGACGTATCCGGTAGCGCATTCGTCGTGCCGCGCGAGTGCGAATGCCGAAATGGCGACGGGTTGAAATCCGCATGTCATGGACGCTTGCGCCACAGCGGGTGATTGATCGCCCATTGCAGCGGCGCACCGGCCCAGCATGCTGTCAAAGCCGGTGCGCGAGGCGAGCATCACTTCGAATGCTTTTTCGGTATCTTCGCTCCCGATTTGCGCGCCTCATTCAGCGCAATCGCCACCGCCTGCTTTTGCGGTTTGCCATGCTTCATTTCTGTTTTGATGTTCTTCGAGATGGCCTCTCGTGATTTCCCTTTACTAAGTGGCATGATCAGTCTCCAGTTGAGCAACGCCATCTTTAGCGCAGGGCACATACCCGCCAGGCTGGCTCCCAAGGGTAGAATGGCCCGGCGATGCACGCCCGACGCGTGGCACCGACACTACTGATACCAAGCGGAGACACGATGAGCCAACTGGACTGGTACTTGACAGCCAATTTGAAGGCGCGGCATCTGAGACTGATCGTTGCAGTCAACGATTTTCGCAATCTGAGCCAGGTTGCATCGAACTCTTTCATTACCGTTCCTGCGGTATCCAAGTCGCTGAGCGAAATTGAAAATGCACTCGGTGTGAAGCTGTTCGAGCGTACGGCAAACGGATTGCGGCCCACGGCGTATGGCGAGTGCGTCGTGCGTCACGCACGCACCGTGCTGAGCAATCTCAATCGCGTGGCCGAGGAAATCAAGGCACTACAGACGGGGCAGGCAGGCAAGATTCATATCGGCGTGCTGCCCAGACTGATCGCAACGTTATTGCCGCAGGCGCTCGCGCGTCTGAAACAGGATTCGCCGCACACCAACGTGTCCATTGCCGAAGGCAGAATGACGACGCTGATTCAGGATCTACGTCGTGGCGACCTCGATCTCATCGTTGGCCGCTTGCCGAATCAGTCGGTGATGGTCGGGCTCGAAGAGAAAGTGCTGATGAACGCCCGCGTCAAACTGGTCACCGGCCCCAACCATCCACTGGCCGCAAAGCGCACCGTGACATGGGACGATCTCGCTGGTTTTCCATGGGTGCTGCCGCCTCCCGGATCGTTGCTCAGGGAGCCGATCGAAAGCCTATTCGCGCGCAACGGTCTGCCGATGCCATTGAATTACATCGAGACATTGTCGACGCATCTCATTCGCGCCTACATTCAATCCAACGACGCCATCGCGCTCTACACGGCGGATATTCAATATCCGTACGCCGCTGCCAACCCGATCCACGTCTTGCCGCTCGAATTGAGTTTCGGCAGGCGCCCGCTGGGTGTCATCTGGAGAGCCGACAAGCCGCTCGTACCTAGCGCAATGTTCCTGCTGCGCAGTCTCGAAGAGGTCGCTCCGTCTCTCGTTTCCATCGAAGTGCCGGACGCAGCGAAAGGTATGGACGCCGCGCTGAATTAACTCGTCCGCATGATCCATGCGGGACGCCGGCTCGCTGGCGTGAGCGCCCATCCCGCCCAGAATGCGCCTTGACCCCGATTTTTCGGCTGTAGATCGCGCATCTCGTCTCCCACTATCCCCGCTGGATTTCCTCATCGAATCCCCCCATCAGTGGGCATGCCGGCTTCGGCGTGCCCGCACGATCGCGGTTTCGAAGCCCGCCGTACCTTTACCGGTTGGTTAAGGCAGACACGAATTTACTCAATCGACTGACGCAGGTCCCACTGGCAAGATCGCAACTCAACAGGCAGTCAAGCAGGGGAGACAAGTCACACTCGATGATGCCCGGTCGCCAGGCCTTCCGGGCGCGCTCCCCTTTGACGCGCGTTGCCAGCGCCCGCTTGCGCGCCGGCATCGCCGCTGCTCGCCTTTCGTTGGCCAATCATCAGGAGAGAAAATATATGTCCGGAAAAGTCCACCTCAAGATCGCTATCGCCGAGCATCCGCATACGGCCGCGATCCGCAACGGTTCGATTCCCATCGAGGGCGTCGATGCGGAATTCATCACGGTGCACCCCCAGATCGGTGCGTTCCGGCGCATGGTTCGCGACCTCGAATTCGACGTCTGCGAACTGGCGCCGACGACTTATATCATCGCGCGCGCATACGGCGCCCCTTTCGTCGCGCTGCCAATATTCGTCGTGCGGCGTTTTCACCATGCCGGTTTGCTGGTTCGGCCCGATGCGGGCATCAATACGCCGAAGGATCTCGAAGGCAAGAAGGTGGGCGTACGCGCGTACTCGGTGACCACCGGCGCGTGGACCCGTCAGGTGTTGATCGACGAATTCGGCGTGGACGTGTCGAAAGTGACCTGGGTCGTCGACGACGAGGAACATGTCACGCAACTGAAGCTGCCGCCGAACGTCATTCATGCGCCAGCCGGCACGTCGCTTGCCGACATGATGGCCTCGGGTGAACTGGTTGCGGGCTTCGGTGCGAATGCCGGGATCGGGCGCACCGGCGACCCGACGGGCGGCTGGAAGGAGGTCGAGGCGAACTATCCGGACCTCATGCCGAATGCCGCCGAACTGGAAGCGGACTACTACGCGCGCACGGGCGTCTATCCGATGCATGGCACGATCGTCGTAAAGGACTCGGTGCTCGCGGAACATCCCTGGATTGCCCGTTCGATTTACGAAGCATTCGATCGGGCGAAGCAGGAATGGCTGAGCCGTCTCGATGCGGGCGACGTGGGGCCAAAGGACAAAAAATATCTCGCGCTGCGCAAGATTGTCGGTCACGACCCGCTGCCGTACGGCATCGAGGAAAACCGCAAGACGATCGAGGCGCTCGAAGCGACCGCATTCAAACAGGGCCTCACGCCGCGACGCATGAGTATGGATGAATTGTTCGTCGATCCCCGCGTCTGAAACCTGCACGGAAGTCCAACATGATTATCGATTGTCATGGTCATTTCACGACCGTTCCGGCTTCATTTCGCGCATGGCGCGCGAAACAGATTGAATTTGCGGACGCCCCACTGAGCGCGCCGCCGCGCTCGGACGCACAGGTGAGCGACGACGAAATCCGCGAAGGCGTCGGCAATGGGCAATTGCGCTTGCAGAAGGAGCGCGGCGGGGACCTGACGTTGTTCTCGCCCATCGCGGGTCTGATGAGTCATCACCTCGGCAACGAGCGAACGAGTCTCGAATGGGCCGAAATCTCGAACGATCTGGTGCGGCGCGTGTGCGACCTTTACCCGGAGAACTTCGTGCCGGTTTGCCAGCTTCCCCAGTCGCCGCTTGCGCCACCCAGCCATAGCGTGCCGGAATTGCGGCGCTGCGTGGAGGAAATGGGTTTTGTCGGCTGCAATCTGAATCCCGATCCGAGCGGCGGCTATTGGCGCGGAACGCCGGTGACGGACCGCGAGTGGTATCCACTTTACGAAGCCCTGTGCGACCTCGACGTGCCCGCGATGATCCACGTTGCAGCATCGTGCAACCCGTGCCATCACGGCACGGGCGCGCATTATCTGAACGCCGATACCTCGGTCTTCATGCAACTGCTCCAGAGCGATCTGTTCAAGGATTTCCCCACGCTGCGCCTGGTTATTCCGCATGGTGGCGGGGCCGTGCCGTATCACTGGGGCCGCTACCGCGGAATGTCGCTGGAACTTGCGGAGCGTCCGCTGGAAGGACTGTTCAACAACATCTTCTTCGATACCTGCGTCTATCACCAGCCCGGCGTCGAACTGCTCACCAAGGTCATTCCCACGAGCAATGTGCTGTTCGGGTCGGAGATGATCGGCGCAGTACGCGGGCGCGATCCGGATACTGGCGAATATTTCGACGACACCCGACGCTATATCGAAGCCTGCCCGGCATTGACCGATACGGATCGGCAAGCGATTTTCGAAGACAATGCGCGCCGCGTTTACCCACGACTCGACCAGCACCTGAAACGCAAAGGTCTGTGACCGGGAGGACGACAATGAAACTCATCGACATTCATCCGCATATCATTTCGGATGACGAATCAAGCTATCCGCCGGCACCACTGTTTGGCAAGCGCTCCGAGTGGTCGCAGGAACGCCCGAATACGGTCGATTCGCTGATCGAGGCCATGAACGCGGCGGGTGTGGAGAAGGCCGCTGTCGTGCATTCCTCGACGACCTATGGATTCGACAACCGTTACGTCGTCGATAGCTGCCGGCGGTATCGCGACCGGCTCGTAGCTGTGGGTTCCGTCGACATGCTGGCCGACGATGTCACGAGCGTGATCGGCAAGTGGGCCGATGCGGGCCTCGCGGGCTTGCGCATCTTCACCGGCGGATCGACAAAGGACTTCGATCCAGGCGAACTGGAGAATCCGAAATCGTTCCGGGCGTGGGACATCCTCGCGGAGCTGAAACTGCCGATGTGCATCCAGACGGGCCCCATCGGACTGCCGCAGGTTCGCATGCTCGCCAGGAAATACCCGGGCGTCGACATCGTGCTCGATCATCTCGCGCGGCCCGATGTGCTCGACGGCGCGCCGTACGCGAATGCAGCAAGTCTCTTTGCGCTGGCCGATCTCCCCAACATCTATCTAAAACTCACGCCGCGCATTTTCGGCGACGTGAAGAAGGGCAACGCACGCGCGGAGACTTTCTTTCCTCGAGTCGTAGAGGCGTTCGGTGCGCAGCGTATGGCGTGGGGCTCGAACTTTCCGACCTCGCCCGGCACGCTGACGGAGATCGTCGCAGAAGCGTTGCAGGGGCTCGATTGCCTGAGCGAAGACGATCGCGCGTGGGTGTTTGGCAAGACCGCACAAAAGCTCTATCCCGCATTGGGTTGATTGCGCATGAATTCCATACGAAGAGAGATTGAACGATGAGCCACACCCGTCTGAACAGCATCATTGGGGCGTTCGAAACCGGCAAGCCGGCTTTCACCGCATTCTCCAAACTCGACAAGCAGAATGCGATCGAGATGAGCGACGCGCCTTACGACGGCATTGTGTTCGAAATGGAACACAACCCGTACGACGTTTCGGCCCTGGGCGACGCGCTTCAATACATGCTCAACCGCAAGCAGATCGCAGAGTCGGCTTCGGTCGCGCCGCGTGTGACCCCCATCGCCCGCATTCCGGCGAACGGCATCGAGATGAATCAGGCCTTCGCCAAGCAGGTGCTGGATCGCGGTGCCTACGGTGTCGTCTGGCCGCATGTCGCGAGCGTCGAACAAGCCTATAACGCCGTGGCGTCGTGTCGCTACGCGCGACCGAAACATGCGCCGCTTTACGAACCGAAGGGCGTGCGCGGTGACGGTCCGGCGACGGCGGCGCGCTACTGGGGCCTCTCGATGGCCGACTACTATCGCAAGGCCGATGTCTGGCCGCTCGCGCCGGAGGGAGAACTCCTCGTGGGGCTGATGTGCGAGAGTACCCAGGCGATCGACAATCTCGACGACATGCTGTCGAATGTGCCCGGCATCGGCTTCATCCTGATCGGCGAAGGCGACCTGAGTCAGGAACTCGGCTTGCCGCGCCAGTACGAGCACCCCGAAGTGCTCGATGCGATGCGCAAGATCGTCGCCACGTGCAGGAAGCATGACGTCGTGGTCGGCCATCCGCACGTCACGAGCAAAAATTACCGGCGGCTGCTGGAGGAGGGCTATCGCTTCCTCATGTCCGCGCCGTCACGCAGCTATGGCGTGGTTGGCGAGGCGCGCGAACTGGCTGGCTATTGAACTCAGGCCAATGAATCTGGACATAAGGAATGGCATCGATGTCTACGACACTTTCCGGTGTGCCGGTGTTGCGCACCAATCTGGCTGACTATCCGGTCACGAAGGCGTTGCGAGAAGGTCGCATTGCATCGGACCTCATGAAGCTCGACTTCTGTGGACCGACGCCCGCGCACAACGGCTTTAAGGCCATGGTGCGCGAAAGCGCCTTTGACGCCGGCGAACTGGCGATCGTGACCTTCCTGCAGGCGAAAGCATACGGCAAGCCTTACGTGCTGCTGCCCGCGCCCATTTCCGGCCGCTTCCAGCACCATTGCGCGGGCTACAACCTCGACTTCGGCCATCTCGATCCGAAGGATATCGAAGGAAAGCGTGTGGGTGTTCGCACCTACACGCAGACGACGGCGCTGTGGATTCGCGGCATTCTTCGCCACGAATACGACGTGGACCTGGACCGGGTCACCTGGATGACACTTGGCGACGGGCATCTCGCGGAGTACACCGATCCCGTCAACTGCGAGCGCTTGCCCAAGGGTTCGTCGATCCCGCAGATGATGCTCGACGGTGAACTGGCGGCTGCGCTGCTTGGCGAAGATATGCCGAAAGACCCGCGCGTTCGCACGCTGGTGCCCGATGCCCAGCAAGCTGCAAAGGACTGGTTTGCCAGGGAGGGCGTGGTCCCCATCAATCACATGTTCGTCGTGCATCGCGATTTGTCGCGCACGCGGCCGGACATCGTGCGTGAACTGTACGCAATGATCGCCGACAGCCGCGCTGCCGCCGAGGGCGTACCCGCGGTGTTTCCACCACTGGGGCTGGAAGCCAACCGCAAAGGCATTCAACTCGCCATCGACTGGGCACTCGATCAGAAGATCATTCCGCACCGCTTGAGCGTCGATGAATTGTTCGACGATGTAACGGGCAGCCTTGCCTGATGCCAATGCGGCCTCGTTTCTCAACGAGGCCGCATTGGCGAAACGATCCGGCAGACATTCGGCCCGCTTGATCAAGAAGTACACGAAAGACAACGTGATTGCCTGACGAAACAGATCCGCTTCGAAAATCGCGGACTTCGGCAATCGCGTCATACAAAATGGAGACTGCTGCGGCTATGAAATTCAGGAGCGTTATCTGCGCCGGCCTGGCGCTGACGTGCGGTACGCCCGTTTGGGCACAGAGTTCGGTCACGCTATATGGCTTGATCGATCAGGGTATCGAGTTCGTGAACCACGCAACGAAGGGGCAGGGTGAGGGATACCGGATGGGCGACGGTACGGCGACTTCGTTCTTTGGCATGCGCGGGACCGAGGGTCTGGGCGGCGGACTCAAGACGATCTGGGACTTGCAGGGCGGCTTCTCTCCGTCGACGGGCGTCTCGCGCCAGGGGCCACGCCTGTTTGGCCGGCAGGCATACGTCGGTCTCGATGGCCGCTTTGGTCGCCTGACGTTCGGGCGGCAATACACCATGCGGTTTTTCGGCACGTCCTTTATCAATCCATTTGGCACCGGTGCACAGGGGCTGACCACGCTGGACAATGGCGTCGCCAACGCGCGGGCCGATAATTCGATCAGCTACCGTTATTTTCTCGGTAGCTTCGAGGCCGGCGTCAATTACAGTTTCGGCCGCGATGGCGTCAATGGCGACAGCAGCGTCGCCACCAATTGTCCGGGACAGGCCGGCGACTGGAAGGCGTGCAAGGAGTGGTCCCTGCTGCTCAAATACGACGCCCATACGTGGGGCGTTGCCAGTTCCTATGAGCGCGACTACGGTGGCCCTTCAGTCACGTATGGCGGCCTGACGTCGGCCAGTCTGACCGATAGCCGTTTCACGCTGGGCGGATATGTGCAACTCTTCGGGGCGAAATTCGGCCTGGGCTGGCTCGAACGTATCAATGAGGCCATTTCGACTCCGCGCAGCAATCTGGTCTGGTTGACCGGAACCGTACCAGTCGGGCCGGCCTTTTCTATCGACGGCATGCTCGCGCAGATCAAATACGAGCATTCGCCGAACAAGGCGGTAGCGATCGTCCTGCGCGGCGAATACTTTCTTTCGAAGAGCACCTTCCTCTACGTGACCGGCGAACACATCAGCAATGGCGGAACGCTCGCCTTTGCCGCGACGACGCTCACGCCCGTGCCCACGCCGGCTCCCGGCGGCTCGCAGATTTCGGTCATCGCGGGCATCAGGCATACATTCTGAGCGCGACACGAAGGCGTCCATAACGAGAAGCGCAGGGCAGGCGGGGACATGCTGATGCCCCCGCTCTGGCGCGTTCAATCAGGCCAGTGCGCGGCGGCATGCGCCGCAGACATATCGGCTAACTCGTCGAAAGGCTGCTTGCGGCCGAGCGTGCCCAGACCGACGTACATGTCCTGCAAATAGTTCACGTCTTCATGACTCAAGGCGAGATTCCGGGACCAGGGGCGCTGCTGCTGGTTGAATGTCCAGACCGCCTCGGCCGATGCGGGTTGAAAAGGCTTTTGTGCCTGTGCTTGCGCTTGTTTGCGCGCCGCGAAGAACGCGTCGCGCGATTCGGCTGTCATCAGGAAATCGTACAGCGCCCCATACGCGGCCATGACGGCAACCAGTTGATCGTGTTGTTGTGCAATCGCGTAGGTCGATGCATAGGCGGTCTGATACACGCACTGGGGTAGCGCCTGCCACATGGCCGATTCGGGTATCGGCACGAGACCGCCGGCGGCATCGAGATGCGAAATGCTCGCGCAGCAGGCGTCGGCCTCGCCACGCACGACGGCGTCGTAGCACTCATCGTTGCTGCCTTTGTCGACGAAGCGAATGCGCTGTGCGTCGATGCGTTTTTCCTTGAGCAGTTGCAGGACCAACGTGTTCAACAAACCCATTCGTGGCCCAACGGCGACGACCTTTCCCTCCAGCCCGGCGAGATCGACGATTGCGTTTGGCTTCGCAAACAGCGTGAGATCGATCTTTCTCATGCCCGCACCAATGAGCTTGAGCGGGGCGCCTCGCTCGATGCGCTGTAGCACGAGGTTGTAGGCGGACACCATGCAGACATCGGCTTCTCCCGCAACGATCGCGTCGAATGGCCCCGCGGCGCCCGGCGCTTCGACAATGGTCGCGTGTGCGCCGAAGCGGCTGAAATAGCCTTGCTGCGTCATTATCGTGTTGAGCGTGGCGTTCTCGAGCCCGGGATTGCTGGCAATGCGGATTGCCTTCGTGGAGGCGCGAGCGACAGAAGGCGCTGCCACGGCGCCAGCCGCGAGGCCGAGGCCGACCAGACCGGCGCCGCACAGGAAACGCCGGCGAGCGTTGGGTGAATTCATGCGTTGTCTCCATGCGCCGTCATGTCGGCGCTCTTGTGTAATGGGCGGGTGAACGGGTTGGCGAACAGCCGTTCGCGACGATCTTGCCAGCGCGACGATCGGCGGTCGATTGAGTAAAACGGCATCGCACTTAACGAATCGGTCAACCCTGGCACTCGAGCGGTGTCGGAGCGTCTTAACCGTTTGCTCAAAGGGCGAGCCATTTTTCTCAATTGACCGAAATCTGTACGCTGGCAAAATTCAGTTCAAGACGTTCGACAAACACACGGAGACGACGTGATCCTCGATCGATTCGACTGGCGGCCCGATGTCGTCACGAAGCAGATCGCAAAGCGGATCGCGTAGCACTATCTGGAGATGTAAGCGCTCATGAATCGCAGAACCGCACTATGCACCCTGGCCGCCCTGGCGGGCGTGGCCACAACCGCGGTCGCCGGAACGTCATCGGCATCGGCTCAGACGGTCGAAGGGTTCTACCGTGACAAGACACTCACGCTGCTCGTCAGCGCAGACGCAGGCACACCAACGGATATCATCGCGCGCCAGTTCGCACGCTTTTTCGTGAAGTACATTCCGGGCCAGCCGCGCGCCGTGGTGATGAACGTGATCGGCGCGGGAGGCATGGTCGCGGCGGCGTCGCTGCAGTCACGCCAGCCGAACGACGGCACGGTGATCGGCTTTCTTCAACGCAACAACCTGTATCTTCCATTGCTCGATGAGCGCCAGAACCGCTTCGATCCGCGCAAGGTACGCTGGCTCGGCAGCCTCGACAAGGTCGAATACTGCATCGTCGCGATGACGCGCGCCGGGGCGACCCGCAGCGCCGATCTGTTCAAAAAGAAGCTGTATATCGGCGCAACCGGTTATGCCAACGAGGACCGCACGCTGCCCGAGCTCCTCAACACCTGGCTGGGTACGAAGCTGAGCATCGTGCCCGGCTACACGGGCCGAGGCGAGGTGTATCTCGCGATGCAGCGGGGCGAACTGGACGGCTGGGCTTCGACGATAGACGGGTTGCAACAGGGCGAACCGGCGCGCTTGCTCGCCGAAGGCAAGATGAAAGTGTTGCTGCATCTTGGCTGGACGAGTCCGGCGCCATTCGCCGACGTGCCGAATCTCAGCGCCTATATCACGCGGCCAGACGTCAAGGCGCTGTTCGATCTCTTTCTCGCACCGTTTGCGGCCGGACGGCCGCTCGCCGTGCCTGGTGACGTTCCTGCGGACCGGCTGGCCGCTTTGCGCTCCGCATTCGCCAAAACGATCGTGGACCCTGATTTCATCGACGTCATGACGCGCACGGGATATCCGATCGATCCGATCGACGGCAGCGCGGTCGAGCAAATCGTGACGCGGCTCTATGCGACGCCCCAGGCGCAAATCGTGAGCGCCCGCCAGATCATTTTTAGCGGCGGCTAGCAGGGTATAGCCGGCTTTTAGCCGGGCATCAGACGCGCGCGCCCGCGCGCGTATTCGACTCGTTTGAATTCCATACAGAACGTCTTTTACCTGACGTGGCTGCGTCACGTCTATTCGTCGCGAGGTTAATGCAATATGAAGCCCGAAATCATCGATATTCATCCCCACATTATTTCCACCGATACCGAGCGCTACCCGATCGCACCGCAACATGGCCATCGCTCGAACTGGTCGGCGAAGCGTCCCGTGACGTTCGAGCAATTGAGCGCCGAAATGGACGAGGCCGGCGTAGCCAAAGCGGCCATCGTGCATTCATCCACGACGTACGGGCACAACAACGCCTACGTGGCCGATTGCGTTGCGCAGCAACCCGGGCGATTCACCGGCGTCTATTCGTTCGACCTGTTGGCGGCCGACGCGCTAAAAACCTTCGACTACTGGCTGGCTCACGGCATGGGCGGGATTCGCCTCTTCACGGGTGGCGCAACGCATCAGGGAGACGGGAGCTGGCTCGTCAATCCCGCTACGTTCCCTGTCTGGGAGCGCTGCGCCGAAATCGGCATGACGATGGCGGTGCAGACCACGCCCGCCGGACTCTCGATGGTGGCGGAGCTCGCCCAGCGCTTTCCTGGCGTGAGTATCGTGCTCGATCACTGCGCGCGGCCGGTGATCGAAGATGGGCCGCCGTACGAAGCCTGCGCCGCGCTATTCGCGCTGTCGGCCTTCGATAACGTGTATATGAAAATCACGCCGCGCACCTTCGATCTGGCGCAGGCCGCGCCGGGCGGCGCCGAGCCCTTTTTTGCGCGCCTCGTCGAGGTGTTTGGCGCCGATCATCTCGCCTTTGGTTCGAACTATCCGGCATCGGCCGGGCCGCTCAAGACGCTGGTCGATCAAGGGCACGCATGCTTCGCCGGACTCAGCGACGAAGCGCGCCGCTGGATCTGGGGAGGGACAGCGCTACGCCTTTATCCCATGCTGGCTGAATCGACACCGCAAAGAATCAGCGCGGCTGCGCGGTGATCGTGCATGATGTGAGGCAAGAGCGTTTGTCGTAGTCGATAGCAGGTAAGAATGTGAACCTGCTGAGGTTGCCAGCTAATCAGGATGACTTATGGATTTTTTCAACGATGCAACACTGACGGCGGCGGGTCATGCGCTTACGACCCTTCTGCAGTTCAACCGGCTGATATTTCTCTGGTTCGGTGTGGCAGTCGGGCTCGCAATCGGACTGTTGCCGGGCATCGGCGGCCTCACCGGGTTTGCACTGCTGGTTCCTTTCACTTACACGATGGATCCTTACGCGGCGTTTGCGATGCTGCTCGGCATGGCGTCGGTCATCACGACCTCGGACGTCATCCCGGCTGTGCTGTTCGGCGTGCCCGGGCACGCCGCATCGCAGGCAACCGTACTCGACGGGCTGCCGATGACCCGGCGCGGCGAGGCCGCGCGCGCGTTGAGCGCGTGCTATACCTCATCGTTGTTCGGCGGCCTGATCGGCGCGCTCATTCTTGCCGTCTCGCTGCCGCTCGTGAGGCCATTCGTGCTGTCGATCGGCACGCCGGAAATGTTGGGCCTGACGATCTTCGGCATCTCGATGGTAGCGGCGCTGTCCGGTAATGCGCCGTTGAAAGGACTGGTCGCCGCGAGCTTCGGCATTCTGGTGGGCATGATCGGCACCAATGTCGAAACCGGGCAGATGCGCTGGACGGGCGGCCTGCTGTATCTGCAGGACGGTATTCCGATTGTGCCGATCATCCTCGGAATCTTCGCGTTGCCCGAACTATGCGAACTGGCAATTCGTCGTACTGCGATCGCCGAGGGCGTGCGCTTCAGTTCGCGCGAGGGCATGCGCCAGGGTTTCGTCGATAGCCTGAAGAACTGGTTCCTCGTGCTGCGTTGCGGCGGGCTGGGCGCCATTCTCGGCGCCATTCCGGGCATCACAGGCGCGGTCACCGACTGGATCGCCTACGGTCACGCGCTGCAGACCTCTAAAGGCGCGAAAGACACGTTCACGAAGGGGGATGTGCGTGGCGTCATCGCACCGGAGGCGGCCAACAACGCGCGCGAAGGCGGCAGTCTGGTGCCCATGCTGTCGTTTGGCGTGCCCGGCGGCGCGGCGCAGGCCATCCTGCTCGGCGCCATGATGGTTCACGGCTTCATTCCCGGCCCGGACATGTTGACCCGACATCTCGATGTGACTTATTCGATGGTGTGGTCGATCGCGCTCGCCAATATCTTCGGGGCCGGCCTGTGTTTTCTGCTCAGCGGTCAATTCGCGAAGGTCTCGACGTTGCGTTATACGCTGATTCTCCCCGTGATCATGCCGGTGATCTACGTCGGTGCGTTTCAGGGCTCGCGTAGCTGGGGAGATCTGATCGTATTGTTGATTGCGGGGCTGATCGGCTGGACCATGAAGCGCCTCAAGTGGACACGGCCGCCGCTGATTCTGGGTCTGGTGCTCGGCGTGCTGATGGAGCGCTATATGTCGATCTCCTTCATGCGCTATGGGGCGCATTGGCTCGCCCGGCCGGTCGTGATCGTATTGCTGTCGCTTGCCGCGATGGTCTTTCTCAAACCGCTGTTCAAACTCCTGCGTCAAGGCGGCCTGGCGCACTTGCGTCCGAGTGGGCGAGTCGTGTTCAAGACAGAAGACCTGGTGTATGTGTTTTTCATCGGCATAGGTCTTTATATGCTGGTGACGGCGCAGGGATGGATGTTGATGGCACGAATCGGGCCGACAGTTGTCGCAAGCATTCTCGTCCTCGCGGGGAGCCTGAGCCTTGCCTATAAAGTGCTGGTGCTATCGGCGGAAAACGGCGTGGTACAAGCGGGCGGCATTCATATGGATATCTCCAGCGATCACGGCGATCCCTTGCCGAATCGACTGGTCTTGTTGCGCGCGCTAGGATTCTTCGGCTGGTTCCTCGGCTTTCTCGCGTCGATGTCCTTGATCGGCATGATCCCGACGGTGCCCATCATGATTGTCGCGTTCATGCGGGTGGAAGGCCGCGAATCGTGGCGGCTGAGCCTGATTCTCGCCGCGTGCGTGACGGTATTTCTGTTTGTCGTGTTCGACCAGATCATTCACATTCCCTGGCCGAGTAGCTTCCTCGGTCAATGGTTTCCCGCACTGGACGCCTGAAGCAATAACACCTTCCGCTGTCCAGTCGGCATCCAACCCGGCGCGCCCCGCTTGATTCGCTGTACGCAGCGCAGGTCGCGTCGCGTTTTTATCGCGCAGAAGCCATGGCTTCGTGCCGTCTGCGCTCATTTCATACCAAGGAAATTCAATGAGTGAGAATCGACTCGAACCGGTCGACGCCAACAAGGCGACCGATGCACAAAAAACCGTCATCGCACAACTTGGCGAGGGACGGGGGCGTATTCCCACGCCTTTCAACATCTGGTTGCACAACCCGCAACTGGCGAAGGGAATGGAAATCATCGGCACACACGTCGATCGTTCGCCGGTGCTCAGCGAAGCCGAAAGCGAGGTGGCGATTCTGGCGACAGCCGTATTCTGGAATGCGCAATACGTGATCGGCAATCATCGTCGTCATGCGTTGAAGGCCGGGGTGCCGCAAGCCGTCGTCGACGCGATCCTTGGAAAGCAGCGGCCTGCGCTACAGGAAGGACGATTGGGGACGGTCTGCGACGCGGTGCATGACATTCTTGCGGGCGCCATTGTGGGCGATGACGCGTTCGCGCATTATGTTGCTTCGTTGGGCCGTGCGACGATTGCGGAATTGCTCGTTACCGTGGGATATTTCACCTCCGTTTCGCTCGCGATGAACCTGCACGCGTTAGCGCCTAAAGATAAGCGCGATGACCATTAACCTCGGTCGCGATATGCGCAGCGCACGTGAGCTGGTGGAGCGTCGCGCAAAGCTGCCACGCGAGGTGCTGGTCGATCCACAGCAGACGTTGCGTGCGCTGGCAAAGGCCGCAATCTGAAACCCGGCGAAGCGTCCACCGGTACAAGCGTCGTGCGCGCCGACCCGTCTAAGCGACGCCAATGCGCCATTGACCGCCAGGCAGCGTGCCGTTCACCGCGAACTCGCCGACGATACGGTCCTTATAGATGCGCGGATTGTGCGAGGTGATCGTGCGCGCGTTGCGCCAGTGGCGATCGAGCGCTTGCGGCCGGAGCGTGGCCGAGGCGCCCAGCGCGTCGAACACGTTCGCGGTCGCATCGAGCACGAGTTGCGACACCACGGTCTGGGCCTGCCAGATCTCGATCTCGGCTTCTGCAATCGCGGCGCTTGCGTGCGCGTCGCCCACCGCGCGTTCGGCGCGTTCGAGCGCGCGCGCCGCCTGAGCGACTGCGGCGGCAGCCGTCCACGCGCGCGCGCGAATGCGGCCTACGACTTGCAACACCTGGGCGTCGTCGGCGGGCCGTGCGGCCGGCGCGTGGCTGTAGCTGCGCTTGCGCGACGCGACCAGCGCCGCCGCTTCATTCGCCGCGGCGCGGTTGATGCCCGCGAGCGTCGCCAGATGGACAAGCTGATAGAAGCCTTCCGAATAGTCGAAGGGCGCACGGCCCGCGACGATCTCGCGCTCGTCCACGGGCACGTCCGTGAAGCGGCTCGTACCGCTGGCCGTCAGGCGCTGGCCCATGCCGTCCCAGTCGTCGATCACCTCGACGCCATTTGCGCGCCGGTCGATCGTGAGCGAGATCGCCTCGCCGTTTTCGTCGCTCGCGCCCACGTGAATCCAGTCCGCGAACAGCGAACCCGTCGTATAGAACTTCGTGCCGTTCAACTGCCAGCCGTCGTTGGAACGCGTGAGGCGCGTCGAAAACTGCGCCTGTTTCGCCTCGCCGGTTTCGGACCACGCGGCGCCCACGATCGCGCCGTTCGCGAGCCGCTCGAACCAGACGGCCTGACGCTCGGGCGCGCTCGCGAGAATATGTTCGACGAAACCAAAATGCGCGCGCAGCGCCTGGGTGAGATTCGACTCCGCTGCCGACAATTCAATCAGCAGTTCGAAGAATTCGGGCAGGCTCAAACCCAGGCCACCGTGTTCACGGGGCACGCGTGCGGCGGTGAGGCGCGCGTCGCGCAGCCATTCGATTTCTTCGAAAGGCAGGGTGCGTTCGATTTCGCGTGCGGCAGCGCGCGCGTGAATGCGAGTGAAGAGCGGCCGAAACGAAGCGACCGTTTGCGCGCCATCGGCCGAAAGAGGTTCGCCCCAGGCGGGGCCGGTAACAATCCCGGGCGGTAACGACGTGGTGCGTTGCTGGCTCATGTCGATGCATTCCTTCAGTAGTTCGCGGGGGTTATACGTTGGACGCAGTGGCCGTCGCGGCCCAGGGGCGCAGACGCCGCGCCGGATGCCGGTCAGGCAGATGCGCGCCGTCGCGGAACAGCTTTTCGCGCAGCGTGCCCGGTGCGTACTCGCGCTGCATCAGGCCGCGCTTTTGCAGCAAGGGCACCACGTGATCGACGAACTCGCTCCACCAGCCGAGGGTCGTGACCGGCACGACATTGAATCCCGCGACACCCGCGGCGGCCCAGCGTTCGACTTCGTCGGCGATCTGCTCGGGCGTGCCCGCGAACTGCGCGGAAATGGTCTTGCGCAGGGCGTCGGCGAACGTGACCACGCCTTGCGGCGCGGCGTCGATGAACGCTCGCACACTGCCGCGCGTGCCGTTGCGCTCGCGCAGTTCGGTGAGCGGCGTGGCCGGGTCGATGGTGGTCAGATCGACGCCGATGCTGCCGCTCCAGAACGCTGCGAGCGCATCCAGGCTGAACGAATCGAGGATCTCGGCGCGGCGTGCCTTCGCTTCGGCTTCGGTGCTGCCGATCACGGGCGAGAGCATGACGATCGCGCGGATATCGTCGGCATGGCGACCGGCCGCCACCGCGCGGCGGCGCAGATCGGCGAGGTCGTTGGCGGCACTCTCGGGCGTGCGCGAGGGCAGGAAGGTGACTTCGGCGTGACGCGCGGCGAAATCTCGGCCCGCCTCGGACGAGCCCGCCTGGAACAGCACCGGCGTGCGTTGCGGCGAGGTGCGCACGAGATGCGGTCCCGCGACGCGATAGCGCGCGCCCGCGTGGTCGATCGCATGCAGGCGCGCCGGATCGACCAGCGTGTCGCGCGCGGCGTCCGCGACCCACGCGCCGTCCTCCCAGCTCGCTTCCCAGAGCTTGTAGACGACCTCGGTGTATTCCTCACCCCACACATAGCGCTCGTCGTGCGGCGGCAACTGGTCAAAGCCATAGTTGCGCGCGGTGTTGTCGAGATAGGACGTGACGATGTTCCAGGCCACGCGGCCTTCGCTCAGATGATCGAGCGTCGAGAGCTTGCGCGCAAAGCTGAACGGATGCTCCTGGATCACCGAACTCGTGACCGCGAAGCCGATGTCGCGCGTGGCGGCCGCGAGCGCGGAAACGAGCGTGGCCGGATCGTGCGACGGAAACTGCATGCCGGTGCGCACGGCCTGCTGCCATTGACCGTTCGAGGTCTCGTAGATGCCCGCGACATCGGCGAGAAACACCACGTCGAAGCAGCCGCGCTCAGCCGTCTTCGCGAGTTCGATCCACGGCCCGAGCTTGTGGAAGTCGAGTTGATGCTCACCTTGCGGATGCCGCCAGAAACCGTGGCTATGGTGATTGGGCGTAACGTGCGCGAACGCGTTGTAGATCAGCGGGCGTCGCGCGCTGTCCGAGTGTCGGTAGTGGCTCATTTTCCGGTCGCCTCCGCGATCTGTTGATGGTTCCAGGCTTGAACCGGCGTCTTTTGCCAGGCGCTGTATGGCACCGGTTCATCGACGACTTCGTGGCCGTTCTGAACGTGGCCCGCGTAAGCCCAGATGTTTTCCTGACGCGGCATACCTTCGACCGGCGCCACTGCCGTGAAGTCGATCGGATGCAGCACGTCGGTGGTGAACTGTTTGTCGTTCGCCACGTAGTCGCGGAAGCTGTCCACCGTCACGGCCGGCAGCTTGCGGGCGATCTGGGCGAAGGTCCACACGGCGAGCCAGTCGGTTGTGGTGGAACCGTCCGTCGGGCCTTTCACGTCGTGATTCGGGTCGTATTTCGCGAGCTGACGCTCATATTCGGCCCACGTCGGAAAGCGCTTCGCGTCTTCGCCTTTTTCGAGCGCGAGCGAGTTCGGGAACGGTGCCTTGCTCAGCGCGGCGATGGTTGCGTCCTCAATCACGTTGTTGCTGCTCACGAACGGAATCGTCACGCCTTGCTGCGCGGCGGCCTCGACCAGCAAGGTCTGCTGCTCGGGCGGATAGAGCATGCCGCCCCAGACGTCGGGCTTGAGCGCCTTGATCTTCGCGATGTAGGGCGCGAAGTCCGTGGTCGCGGGCGGCACCTCGACGATCTGCACGTCGGTCACGCCCGCCTGCGCGTAGCCGAAGCGCGCCGTCTGCTGATAGGTCTTGTTGCCGAGCATCGAGACATACACGGCGCGCTTCGCGCCGAAGCGTTTTGCGCCCAGATAGGTGCCTTGCGCCGCGCCCGCCGCGTTGAGCGCGGTGATAAACGAAAGCGGGTTGCGTACGTCGGACGGGTCGCTGCCCATCGGGAACCACGCGGCCATTTTCTTCGCGCGCAGGATCTTGTCGACGCCGTTCGCGCTGCTGCCGCCGATCAGCGTGACCGCGCCTTCGTCGGCGAGACGGCGCGCGCAGGCGAGGCTCGCGGCGGGCTGGCCCTTGGTGTCGCAGATTTCGACCACGAGCTTGCGCCCATTGATGCCGCCCTGATCGTTGACGGCGCGCGCGGCGATCTGGGCGACGCGGCCCGGGTCGGTGACCGCGAACGGCGAGCCGCTTTGCGCGATGATGAAGCCGACCAGCACGGGCGGTTGATCGGCGGCGCGGGCCGTGTCGATGGACGCGCCGAGCGTGGCGGTGGCGAGGCTCAAGGCGAGCGCGAGCGCGCGGCGGCGCAAAGGTCGTGATTTCATGCGGGCAAGAGCGGTAAAAGAGTGGACGGATGGACGGGAGGGCTCAGACATCGACGGCGTGCCCGAGATAGATCGCCTCGATTTCCTCGGCGCGTGCGAGCAATTCGTCGCGGCGCAGATGGAGTTTCACGACGCCCTCGGCGACGATGGCCGCGTGCGTCGCCATGCGTTCGGCGATATGGATGTGCTGTTCGACGGCGAGTACGGCGGTGCCATCCTGGCGCGCGCGCTCGACCACAGCATCGACGAGCCGCTTCGCCATCGCCGGGCTCAGGCCAAAGGTAAGTTCGTCGAGCAGCACCACGCGCGGGCGGCGCAGCAGCGCGCGCGCCACGGCGACCATCTGCTGTTCGCCGCCGCTGAGCTGACCGGCGCGCACGTGCAGGCGAGCTTCGAGTTCCGGGAAGATCTCCAGCAGGGCGGCGGGTTCGAGATCGGCGAGCCGCAGGTTCTGCGCCACCGTGAGCGAGGCGAACAGGCTGCGTCCCTTGATGACGAGGCCGGTGCCGCGCCGCGCGCGGGTATGGGGCGCGCCTGTGAGCGGCTGGCCGTCGAGCAGGATCTCGCCTTCGACCTGCGGCAGAAAGCCCGCGACGGCGAGCAGCGTCGTGGACTTGCCCGCGCCGTTGCGCCCCAGCAGGGCGACGATCTGGCCCGCGTGTACATCGAGCGTGACGTCGCGCAGGATCTGGCGGCGGCCATAGCCCGCGCGCAGTCCGCGCAGACTCAGAACAGGCGGGCTCATGCGAGGGCTCCTTTGTGCGTTGCGTGGTTGGCGTACGGAGCGCTCGTTGCCGTGGCCGCGACTTCGGCGCTTTCGTCAGCGTCGAGCGGATCGCCCAGATAGGCGCGCCGCACGGCGGGCAGACGCAGCACCTCGGCAGGCGTGCCGCGCGCGATCACGCGGCCCGCGTCCATGACGATGGCCGCGTCGCAGGTGGCCAGCACCACGTCGATGTTGTGTTCGACGAGCAGGATCGCCACGCCCAGCTCGCGCGCCGCGCGCCGGATCACGCCGATCGCGTGCTGACGCGCCTCGGGACTCAGCGCGGCGGCCGGCTCGTCCAGACAGAGCACGCGGGGCCGCGCAGCGAGCGCACGGGCGAGCGTCACGCGGGCCTGCCAGCCGAGCGAGAGCGTGTCGGCGGCGGCGTCGAGATGCTGGAGGACGCCCGCGACCTGCGCGCCCGCGTGCACGGCGTCGAGCGCGCGATGCGGCGCGAGGCCGAATGGCGCGGCGAGCCAGGCCCAGCCGTCCTTCGGCTCGGCGGCGGTCTCGAGGTTTTCGCGCACCGAGAGGTCTTCGAACAACAGATGATCCTGAAACGTGCGCGTGAGGCCGAGCGCCACGCGCCGATGCGGTGCGAGCCCGGTCACGTCGACGCCGTCCACGTGCACGCGGCCCGCGCGCGCCGGCACGAAACCGGTCAGGGCATCGACGAGACTGCTCTTGCCCGCGCCGTTCGCGCCGAGCACGCCCAGCACTTCACCCGGTGCGATCCGCAGGCTCACGCCGTCGACCACGACGGTTTCGCCGTAGGCGACGCGAAGGCCGTCGACTTCGAGCGCGGCGCGGGTGTTCGGGCTGGCATCGGCCAGTGCACTGGCACGCGTGTTCCCCAGATGTTCACGTAGCGCCCTTACATCGAGCGCGGGCAGAGAAGATGACTTGCGCGGCCATTGCACGAGTGCCCGCAGCGGTTTGCGCAATGCCTCGGGCAGATGCGTGACGCCGCGCAGAATCTGCGCGACTACGCCGTCCGGCTCGCTGATCAGCACGAACACGAGATTGAGCGCGAGCACGAGCGCGACCCAGTCGTTGATCGTGCCGCCGAAGGAGAGCAGTTGCGCGAGCGCGCCGCCTGGCGCGAACACGCCCGCGAGCACGCCGCCGAACAGATAGCCCGCGCCGGAGAGCACAGCCATGCTGAGCACCGCGAGCGAATCGGCCCATGCGTAGCCTTCGCCAAAACGCTGGCCACCCACCGTGCCGCTTTGCGCGGCCAGCAATGCACCCGCGAGTCCGGCAAGCGCCGCCGACATCACGAAGGCCGCGATCTTCGCGTGCGGCACGGCCACGCCGCACGCGGCGGCTGCGCGCTCATTGGAGCGCATCGCCAGGATGCGGCGGCCCGCGCGACTGCGGCGCAGCGCGGCCACCGCCAGCGCGGCGAGCGCCGTCACGGCCCAGGCGAGCAGGGCGAAGCGGCGCGGCGTGAGCGCGTTGTCGAACGAGAAGCCGAAGAGCGAGACATCGCCCACGCTCCAGCCCTGCACGCCGTTGACGAAGCGATCCGAGGTGAAGACCCAGGTTTCGAGGATGGCGGCAATCGCGAGCGTCGCGATCGTCAGGCCGATGCCGCGCAGACGCGCGCTCGGCAAGCCGATGGCAAAACCGGCCGCGCCCGCCGCCAGGGCGGTGCCCGCGAGCACCGCGCCGAACGGCGCACCGTGCTGGCCGAGCCAGCCCGCGAACAGCACCGATGCGCCGGCTATGCCGAGCGGCAGCAGGCTCACTTGACCCGCGTAGCCCGTCGAGACCACGACGGCGAGACCGATCAGCGCGAAGATTGCCGTGAGCGCGAGCGTGTCGGACCAGTAATCGGGCAGCGCGTAAGTGAGCACGGCGACCGTGAGCGCGCCGAGCGCGAGGCCGAACGGACTCACGCGGCCGCTGCCGACCCGAAAGAGGCGGGGCGTGTCGAAGGTGCCGCGCCCCGGCAGATTGCGTCCGCTCACCACGAGCGCGACGAGCGTGACGAGATAGGGGATCGACTTGCCCAGTCCTGGCTCGATCGACAAACCGATCGCCAGCGATTCCACCACGCCCGCCGCGACGGCCACCGCAAGCGCCACGCCGAAGCGTCGGAAGCCCGCGATCAGCGCCGCGCCTAACGCGGGAATCACGAGGCTGCTGAGCGAATTCGGACTCAGGGCCGTGATCGGCGAAAGCAGGATGCCCGCAAGCGCCGCCAGCAGTCCGCTGATGCCCCATGCGGCCGCGCCCCACGGATGCGGCGAATACCCAAGCGCCTGCGCGCCGAGCGGGCTGTCCTGCAACGCCGTGGTGGCGTGACCGAAACGCGTGCGCTCGAACAGCAGCGTGAGCAGGACCGTGAGGACGAGCGCCACGCCTATCAGCACGAGCGCGAGATATTGCACGTGCGCGCCGAACAGCGTCGTGCCGCCCGAGACGAGAAAGCTGTCCACGCGCTCCTGCTGATTGGTCCAGACGATGCGCACGCCCGCTTCCATCATCAGCAAGAGGCCGAGCGTGACGAGCGTTTTCGTGGTGGTCGATGCGCCCACGAGACGCCGCCCGACGAAGCCATAAAACGCGATGCTGATCGCCACACCCGCCGCGATGCCAAGGCCGATCGCCGGCCACAGCGGCACGCCGGCATGCGCATACAGTTTCCAGAATGCGTAGGCGGACACCATGCCGATGCCGCCTTGCGCAAAGTTGACGACGCCGGTGCCGCGATACACCGCGACCAGCCCGAGTGCGACGAGCGCATAGGCGCCGCCAGTGCTCAGTCCGAGCAGCGCGTAGTCGATGAGGGTAATGAGCGATTGCATGATCAACGCGCCAATGGAGCAGGTCGCGCGTTATCGATCACGACGGGACTATCCGCTTGCATGTCGAAATCTCCAGGTCAGCGCCGGAAGCGGCAGATTGAACGGCGTATTGCATGACATCTAAGCCGTGATGCCCGGCGGATCAGTCATTATGTTCAGCAAACGATTAATTACGAACCGTCGATTTCTGGGAAGCTAAAGACAGATCCACGCTTGGCCTGCGTTGCGGATTTGTGATAACGCGCGCAGGCATTGCACGGGCGAGGGCGCAGAGAAACGTCGTGTAATAAAAAAATCGCTGCATTTTCAGCGTCGGAATCGTGTGGCGTCACGGAGGAATTCGTGTATTGGCGAATCAATGTTCCGCTATAGAAGGCGCATGGTGTGTTTGAGCTTGCGTATCGCGCGTTTGAAATCAGAAGCAAAAATTCCTTCATTTGCATCGTAGATTTATTGATTTGGTCTGGGTCTTTTTTCCAATAACAATCCTGTCGTTTTTCCGGTTCATCAAACGAAACACATTGAACGATAGACAGGAGTGCTGGATTTGAAGCGAGCGATTTGGTGGGCTGCGTCGTTGACGACGCTGATGGCGGCAAGCGCCGCTCAGGCGCAAAGCAGCGTGACCTTGTATGGCCGCTTGGACACGGGCATCGAATACATGAATGGCGTGCCGACTAACAGCGGTAGCGCGTCGCGCTGGCGCGCCGAGAACGGCGACTGGAGCGCGAGCATGTGGGGGCTCAAGGGCAGCGAAGACCTGGGCGGCGGGCTGAAGGCGCTATTCCAGCTTGAAGGCAGTCTGGACGTCACGGATGGCGCAGGTGCCGGTGACGGCGAGTTGTTCAACCGGCTCGCATTCGTGGGGCTGGCCAGCGAGCGCTACGGCACGCTGTTGCTGGGCCGCCAGTTCTTTATCGCCAATGGCGTGTGGGATTTCGATCCGTTCGGCCAGTCGGCGTGGTCGTCGGGCTCGCTCGTGCGCGGCAGAAACTGGCCGTCGTCGAGCAATACGGTTTCCTACCAGTCGCCGAAATTCTCGGGCTTCGACTTTTACGGCCAATACGCACTGTCCAATGCCACCAACTGGAATGGCAACGGCACGACCGCGCAAGGCCGCGAAGCGGGCGCGCAAGTCACGTATACGGCGGCGCTCTTCCAGGTGCGCGGCATTTATGACGAGATTCGCGATCCGGCGAATGGTCAGTTTGACGATCCGTTCACGGCTTCGCGTGAATACACGGCGGCGCTCAATGTGTTCCTCGGGCCGTTCAAGATTCAGGGCGCGTATCAGGCGATTCGCACCTCGGGCGGCAGCGCGACGGCGGGCGTCTCGCCCACCACGCTCGATCACGAATGGGGCGGCGTGACGTGGCGCATTACGCCGGCAGCCGCGCTCATCGCGGCCGTCTATCACGTCAATGCCAACAAGGGCGGCGGCAATGCGACGATTTATACGGTAGGCGGTTCGTACAACCTCTCGACCCGCACGCTGCTCGATTTTCAGGTGGCTAGCGTGCACAACAGCAGCGGCGCGAACTTCTCAATCAATGCCAACGCGGCGGGCACCGGCGCCGCAAGCGGCAATCCAGCGGCAGGCGCTTCGCAGAGCGGCGTTTATGCGGGTATTCAGCACGTTTTTTGAGGGCGGTGCTGGCGGGTCGATGACTGCGCCGCAGTCAGTAAGCGCCAAACAATCGATCGAGCGCGGCAGTGATTCGCGCTTGATCGTTCTTGAGCGAACTGATCACCTGATCGTATCGCGTTCGAGCGGCAAACCATCACGTTCGATGCGCGTGTTCATCTCAGCGATGAAATCCTCGTGTGCTTGCGCCCATACCCGAGCCTCGGCTTCCTGGACCTCTTCACGCAAGCCTCGCTCACACGCCAGAGAGATATCGACTTTCAGTTCTTTTGCGCGCTCCAGCAGGTCTAATGGCAGTGAAACATGGGTGGGTTTTCGCGTTGACGTCGATCGAGGGTGTGCATGTGACATGTGCATCTCCTATGCGCATATTTTTTCAGTAGCCTATCAGACATGGATGCACCTCCCGGTCTGTTCCTGCCTGTGGTTGATGGAGTGTGGTACGCAGGCGCAGCGCATGTGCTGCAAAAACGAAACCCGCTGCATATTCGCATCGCCAGAAATCGGAGGATAGCGGCAGAACGCGGGCATCGTGCAGATCAATCAGGCCGTCGCGCAAATGGACCAGGTCACGCAACAGAACGCGGCGCTCGTCGAACAGGCCGCTGCTGCTGCCGCGTCGATGAGCGACCAGGCGAAAGCGCTGCGCGAAGTCGTGGGGGTGTTCCAGCTACGTAGTTAAGCGAGGTTGAGCGCAGTTGAGGACCTGCACCCGGCAACGCGGCATCGTGTCCGCGTAGCCGGGTGCACCTGCGTTAGTCCACGTGTGAGACGAGGCTGCGCAAAACGGTTTCCAGTTCTACTTCGACCTTGACGATGTCGGCGTCCTTGCCATCGAAGGTAATCCCCCCGTCCTAATTTCTTGCGAATTTGATTTGCATAATGCCGCAATCGGGCGTGGACCGCGCTCTTGGCATTGGGGCTTTCATTATGCAAATCCGGCTTTCGGCGCGTTGTCGCACGAGCGTCCTGTTTCTGGCTTGCACGCTGGCAGCGTGTTCGCACGACCCAAAGAGCGTGCAGAAAAAAGTACAGACCGTGTCCGTGGAAACGGTCAAAACCGTACCCTTCGCACAGTCTGTATCGATGCCGGGGCGCGCGACGTCGTTCCTCACGTCGCCGGTCACGCCGCAAGTGACCGGCGTGATCCAGAAGCGTTTGTTCAGCGAAGGCAGCGTGGTGCACGAAGGTCAGGTGCTGTATCAGATCGATCCCGCGCCGTATCAGGCGACCTACGACGCCGATAAGGCCGACCTCGAAAAAGCCCAGGCCGCGCTGTTGTCCGCACAACCCATTGCGGAGCGCGACCGCTCGCTCGCGGCCATCGACGCAATCAGCAAGGAAGCGCTCGAAGAGGCCGAAGCAACCCTCAAGCAGGACGAGGCGACGATCGACGCCGATAAAGCCGCGCTGGAAAGCGCGCGCATCAATCTCAACTACACGCGCGTGACTGCGCCCGTGACGGGCACGATCAGCGCCTCGGCGTATACGCCCGGCGCGCTGGTGACAGCGGACCAGACCACGGCGCTCGCGACGATCTACGCCTACGACCCGATGTATCTGGACGTCACGGAATCCAGCACGGACGCGCTCGCGCTGCGCAAGAAATTCGCGAGCGGCGCGTTCAAGACCGATGCCAACGGCAACGCCCAGGTCAAGATCACGCTGGAGGACGGCACGACCTACGCGCACGACGGCGCACTGCAATTCGCGGGTGTCGGCGTCGATCAGACCACGGGCACCATCACGCTGCGCGTCATCGTGCCCAACCCGGAGAAGCTGCTGCTGCCGGGCGAATATCTGCACGCCGTCATCGATCAAGGCATCGACGTGAACGCGATTCTCGTGCCGCAGCAGGCGGTCGCGCACGATCAGCGTGGCGACGCGACCGCGCTGGTCGTCGACGCCCAGAACAAGATCGAGCAACGCACGCTGACGCTCGGCGGCACTGCGCACAACAACGAGTGGATCGTGACCGGCGGCCTCGCGAGCGGCGAGCGCATCGTCGTGGCCGGATCGCAGTTCGTGAGCGTCGGCGAGACCGTGAAGGCCGTCGAAGCGTCCGGGCAGGAGGCCGTCGCCGATAACGCGGCGTCCGATGCATCGCCCTCGGCGAACTGAGGAGCGCCCGCATGCGTATTGCTCATTTCTTTATCGATCGCCCGGTTTTTGCGTGGGTGCTGGCGATTCTGGTGTCCTTGATGGGCGCGTTCGCCATCACGCAACTGCCGCTCGACCAGTATCCCGACATCGCGCCGCCGACCATCCAGATCACCGCGACCTATAACGGCGCGTCCGCACAGACCAATCAGGACGCGGTCGTGCAGGTCATCGAGCAGCAGATGGTCGGCCTCGACAATCTGATGTACATGTCCTCGTCGGCCAACTCCGAGGGCAATATCTCGATCAAGCTGACGTTCTCGGCGGGCACCAATCCCGACACCGCCCAGGTGCAGGTGCAGGATCAGTTGCAATCGGCCAACGCGCTGCTGCCCGAAGAGGTGCAGGAAAGCGGCGTGACCGTGCGCAAGGCTTCGCCGGACACGTTCCTCGTCTTCAACCTCGTGTCCGAGGACGGCAAGATGAGCAAGTCGGCCATCGCCGACTATCTCTACAGCAATCTGGAAGAGCAGATCGAGCGCCTGCCGGGCGTGGGCCAGGCGCAGCAATTCGGCTACGAATACGCGATGCGGATCTGGCTCGATCCGAACAAGCTCCAGAAGTACGCGCTGATGCCTTCCGACGTCGTCACCGCGATCGACGCGCAGAACACCGATGTCGCGGCGGGTGAAGTCGGCAACACGCCCGCGGTCAAGGGGCAGGAACTCGATGCAACGATCACGGCGCGCAGCCGCCTGACGACCGCGCAGCAGTTCCGCGACATCGTGCTCAAGACCGAGACCAATGGCTCGCAGGTGCTGCTCGGCGACGTCGCGCGGGTGGCGCTCGGTCCTCAGGCCTATACGGTCGAGACCAACTTCAATAACAAGCCTGCGTCGGGCCTGGGGCTGCAACTCGCGCCGGGCGCGAACGAGGTGCAGGTCGACAAGGAAGTGCACGACTTCCTGAACAAGCGCGCGGCGAGCTTTCCGGCCGGGCTGAAGGTCGAATATCCCTACGAGATGGTGCCGTTCATCAAGACCTCCATCGAGGAGGTGGTGAAGACACTGGCCGAGGCGATCGTGCTGGTGGTCGCGATCATGTTCCTGTTCCTGCAGAACCTGCGCACCACGCTGATTCCGGCGATTGCCGTGCCCGTCGTGCTGCTGGGCACCTTCGGGATTCTCGATGTGTTCGGCTACTCGATCAACATGCTGACCATGTTCGGCGTGGTGCTCGCGATCGGCCTGCTGGTCGACGATGCGATCGTGGTGGTCGAGAACGTCGAGCGGCTGATGACCGAGGAGCATCTGTCGCCGCGCGAGGCCACGAAGAAGTCGATGACGGAAATCAGCAGTGCGCTGGTCGCCATTGCGATGGTGCTCTCGGCGGTACTGCTGCCGATGGCGTTCTTCGGCGGCTCGACCGGCATCATCTATCGCCAGTTCTCGGTGTCCGTGGTGTCAGCGATGGCGCTCTCTGTGGTCGTGGCGCTGACGTTCACGCCCGCGCTGTGCGCGACGATCCTCAAGGACGGCCACGAGAAACCCAAGGGCTGGTTCTTCAGCCGCTTCAATCGCGGCTTCGATGCCTCGACGGGCAAGTATCGCCGCGCCATCGACAAGATGCTCCATCATCGCAAGCCCGCGATCATCGTCTACGCGTTGCTCGTGGTGGGCGCGGGGCTGCTGTTCATGCGCCTGCCCACGTCGTTCCTGCCCACCGAAGATCAGGGCGTGCTGATGGTGACGGTGACCGCACCGGTCGGCGCGACGCGCGAGCGCACCGAAGCGACGATGGCGAAGGTCGAGGACTATCTGCTCAAGCAGCCCGCCGTGTCCGAGGTGTTCAACGTCGCGGGTTATGCGGTCGGCAGTAACGGCCAGAACGTCGGCATGATGTGGGTGAAGCTCAAGGACTGGAGCCAGCGCACCGCCGTCAACGACACCGCGCAGGGATTCGTCGCGAAGGCGTCGCGCGATCTCGCGCAGCAGGTGCGCGACGCCAAGGTGTTCGTGCTGCAACCGCCGACGGTGCGCGGTCTCGGCATCAGTTCGGGCTTCGACATGCAGCTCGTCGATGAAGGCAGTCTCGGCCACACGGCGCTCGCCGCCGCGCGCGACAAGCTGATCGCGATGGCCAATCAGAGCGGGATCGTGCGTCAGGTGCGCTTCAATGGCCTGAGCGATACGCCGCAACTGTCGCTCGATATCGACGACCGCAAGGCGAGCGCGATGGGGCTCACGCTCAGCGATGTCAACTCGACCGTCGAAGACGCGCTCGGCGGCGAATACGTCGACGAGTTCCTCGACAACCAGCGCATCAAGAAGGTCTACGTGCAAGGCGACGCGCCGTTCCGCATGACGCCGGAGGCGCTGGAGCAATGGTATGTGCGCAATGCCTCGGGCACGATGGTGCCGTTCTCGGCGTTCGCGACCTCGCACTGGACCTTCGGGCCGCCCGAGCTCGACCGCTACAACGCCGAGTCGTCGTTCGAGATCGTGGGCGATCCCGCGCCGGGCGTGAGTTCGGGCCAGGCGATGGATACCATGGCGCAACTGGTCGCGAAGCTGCCCAAGGGCATCAGCTACGCGTGGACGGGGTTGTCTTATCAGGAGCAGCTCTCGGGCGGCCAGGCGCCGTATCTCTACGCCGTTTCGGTGCTGTTCGTGTTCCTGTGTCTCGCGGCGCTCTATGAAAGCTGGTCGGTGCCGCTGGCGGTGATCCTGATCGTGCCGCTCGGCGTGTTCGGCGCGGCGCTGGGCACCACGTTGCGCGGCCTGTCGAACGACGTCTACTTCCAGGTGGGGCTGCTGGTCACGGTGGGCCTCTCGTCGAAGAACGCCATCCTGATCGTTGAGTTTGCAACGATGCTGGAGAAGCAGGGCGCGAGTACGCTCAAGGCGATCGAGCAGGCCGTTGCGCTGCGCATCCGGCCGATCATCATGACGTCGCTGGCGTTCCTGCTGGGCGTCGCGCCGCTGGTCGTGGCGAGCGGTGCGGGCGCGGCCGCGCGGCAGTCGATCGGCACGGGGGTGTTCGGCGGCACGCTGGTGGGCACCGTGCTCAGCATTTTCTTCACGCCGCTGTCGTATTTCCTCGTGCGCAAGCTCAGTGGCAAGGGTGGCTCGTCTGGCGGCCCCGATGGGCGCGGCGGAGCCGATGCGCCCGAGGACGATTCGGGTTCGACGGGTGCGCAAGCGCAGGCAAATGTCCCCGAGCACGCGGCGCAGGAAACCGAAGAAGGCGCAGCGTATGCCTTGTCGGCGAACGGAGGTGAAGCATGAAGCGCATCGTCAACTGGATGCTGGCCGGAGCAGCCGTTACGGCGCTGAGCGCCTGTATCGACCTGTCGCCGAACTATCAGCAGCCCGCGGCCCCGGTGCCGGCATCGTGGCCAGATGCGGCTTCGGTGACGGGGGCGGCGGGTGGGGCGGCCGCAGCGAACACGCAGGCGTCGGGCACGCTCGCCGCCGATATCGGCTGGCACAGCTTTTTCGTCGATCCGCGGCTGCAACGCACCATCGCGCTCGCGCTGTCGAACAGTCGCGATCTGCGTATCGCGATCCTCGACATCGAAAAAGAGCGCGCGGAGTACCGCATCGAACGCGCTTCGCTGTTCCCCGAAATCGACCTCGGCGGCTCGCAGGACGCGGGCCGTACGCCCACTTCGGTGAGCCGCGCGGAGGCGGGCGAATCCGCGACCACGACCGGCGCGACCGGCCATACCTCGCAAATCTACAGCGCGAGTCTGGGCTTTACGTCGTACGAACTCGATCTGTTCGGGCACGTGCGCAATCTGAGCAAGGCGGCGCTCGAGACCTATCTTTCGACGATCGAGACGCGTCGCAGCACGCAGATCAGCCTCGTGTCCGATGTGGCGAGCGACTGGCTCACGCTTGCTTCGGACAAACGTCTGCTGGTGATCGCGCAGGAAACCCAGGCGAGCCAGCAGCAAACCTTCGATCTGGTGGAGCGCGAACACGCGCTCGGCGCAGCGAGCGCGCTCGATGTCGAGCAGGCGCAGGCGAGTCTGCAGTCCGCGCGCAACGACGTTGCGCAGGCGCAGACCACGGCCGCGCAGGCGCGCAACGCGCTCGAACTGGTGGTGGGCGCGCCCGTGCCCGATGCCGACCTGCCCGATGCGCAGGTCGATCCGGTCACGAGCATCACGACGATACCGGCGGGCATTCCGTCGAGCGTTCTGCAACGCCGCCCCGACGTGCTCGCCGCCGAACACACGCTGAAAGCCGACAATGCGGACATCGGCGCGGCGCGCGCGAACTTTTTCCCGACCATCAGCCTGACTGCCGCGCTGGGCTTCGAAAGTCCCGCGCTCGCGCAACTGTTCACGGGCGCCAATCGCAGCTGGGAGTTCGAGCCGTCGGCGACGATTCCGATCTTCACGGCCGGCCAGAATCGCGCCACGCTGGACGCCGCGAAGGTGACGCTCAAAATCGACGTGGCGACTTACGAGAAGACCATTCAGACGGCTTTCGAAGAAGTGGCGAATGCGCTGGCGACGCGCGCGACCATCGACGAGCAGCTCGATGCACAGACGCGCACCGTGCAGGCCGATCAGCACGCCTACGATCTGACGATGGCGCTTTACAAGCAGGGCAGCGACAGCCTGCTCGATGCATTGACGGAACAACGCCTGCTCTATTCGGCGCAGCAGTCGCTGGTTTCGACGCAATTGTCGGCGCAAACGAGTCTTGTCACGCTGTATGCGGCGCTGGGCGGCGGCGTCGATCCCGCCACCCCGGACGAGACCACGGCCTCGGCGGGCAAGCACTGACCGGCCGGGGCGTCGCCGGGCCAGGTATCATGGTTGTCCGATGATTGTTCGTGGTTCGTGCGGCCCGAAAGCGCGGATTCAAAAACAAGGAAGGTAAGCAGGCCATGTTTGCGGAAACGACGCCATGCCAGACGTGCTGAAACGGGCGATGCGCGGGATTCGTCGCGCAAGCCTCACCGGCAAGCTGTTTGCGGCGATGCTCGTCGTCAACGTGCTCGTGATCGGCGCGATGGCGCTTGGCGCGCGCCTGAGTTTCGAGCGCGGCTTCATCGGCTACCTCGAGCAGCAGGAAGTGAAGCGGCTGGAGTCGAGCGTCGGGCCGCTGGCGATGGCGTATCGCGACCACGGCAGCTGGAATTTTCTGTTGCAGAATCGCAGCCTCTGGCACGAGATCATGCGGCCCTATGCACCGGCGTCGTATCCCGTCTCGAGCCGCGCGCCATTGCCGCGCTTGCCGGTGTCGTCGCTGATCGGCACCAACACGCGCTTCACGCTGCTCGATGCGAACGGCGCCTATGTGTTCGGCAATCCGTCGTTCGCGGCCACCTCGCCGCGCAGGCCCATCGTGGTCGACGGCAAGACGGTCGGCTGGTTGTTAATGGTGCCGTTCGAGCGCGCCGCCGAAACGGGCGATCTGCGCTTCCAGAAGACCCAGCGCGAATCGAGCTGGATCATCACGATCGCGGCCACGCTGCTGGCGATACTCACGACCTTGTGGATGGCGCGCGCGCTCGCATCACCGCTGCGCCGGATCGCCAGCGCGACGCACGCGCTGGCGGGCGGCGACCTGGGCACACGGGTCCCGGCGGTCTCCAGCGGCGACATCGGCCAGCTCGAACACGATTTCAACCACCTTGCGCAAGCGCTGGAGAGCACCGAGCGCATGCGCTCAGCGCTCGTTGCCGACATCTCGCACGAACTGCGCACGCCGCTCGCGGTGATGAGCGGCGAAATCGAGGCGATCGAAGTGGGCTTGCGTCCCGCCAATGTGGAGGCGGTTCGCTCGCTCGGCGGGGAAGTGAAGCGCTTGAGCCGGCTGGTCGACGATCTCTACGATCTCTCGCTCGCCGACGTGGGCGCGCTGCGCTATCACCACTCGCAGATCGACGTGTGCGAAACGCTGCGCTCGGCGCTGCGCCGCAGCGCGCGGCGGCTTGGCGATGCCGGCCTCACGCTGCAAACCGATTTGCCCGATACGCCGCTGTGGGTACGCGGCGACGAGCGGCGCCTTCAGCAGGTGTTCACCAATGTTCTCGAAAACGCGCTGCGCTATGTGGATGCGGGGGCCGTCGTGCGCGTGGCGGCGCGCGAGGATGCGCGCTCGGTGCGCATCGACTTCGACGATAGCGGGGCGGGCGTGCCCGACGCGATGTTGCCGTCGCTCTTCGAGCGCTTCTATCGCGTCGAGGCATCGCGCAGCCGCGCGACCGGCGGCGCGGGTCTGGGCCTGCCGATCTGCCGCGGCATCGTCGAGGCGCATGACGGCCACATCCACGCCGCGCGCGCGCCGCTGGGCGGCCTGCGCATCGCTATCGAACTGCCGCGCAGCGAGGCAACCCCAACAGGCCGCCCGGAGGCGGCGCAATCATGAGTAACCTGCGAGTCGGACATGAGTGACGAAGTACCCATCGACATTTTGATCGTCGAGGACGAGCCCAAGCTGGCGAGCGTAATGGCGGAATTTTTGCGCGCGGCGGGTTTCACGACGCGCTGCGTGGCCGACGGACGCGAAGTGGCGAGCGAGGTGGAACGGCAGATGCCAGGGCTGATCGTGCTCGACCTGATGCTGCCCGGCCGTGACGGACGCGATATCTGCCGTGATCTGCGGACCTTCAGCGACGTGCCGATCATCATGGTAACGGCGCAGGTCGAAGAGGTGGATCGCCTGATCGGCCTCGAACTCGGCGCGGACGACTACATCTGCAAGCCGTTCAGTCTGCTGGAACTGGTCGCGCGCGTGAAGGCGATCCTGCGTCGCGCGCGCTTCGAACGCTTTCCCGAGAGCGCGCCGCTCAAACTCGACGAAGAAAAATTTCAGGCGACCTTTCGCGGCGTGACGATCGAATTCACACCGATCGAATTTCGCTTGCTCAAGACGCTCGTGATGCGCCCGGGCAGGGTGTTTTCACGCGATGTCCTGATGGACCGGTTGTACCCCGATGGTCGCATCGTCGAGGACCGCACGATCGACAGCCACGTCAAGAAAATCCGCCGCAAGTTCGAGGCGGTGGCACCCGATGAAGATGTGATCCAGTCCGTGTACGGGGCGGGTTTCCGGCTGGCTTTGTAGGTTCATTCGACGGCGTCGTGCACCGTCTCGTGCCTGCGCCCGTCAACTTCCCATTCCTTAATAATCATTACCCACACCTTCCGGGCACATCTGGCCCGCGACTCCCTTTGCCATTCGGCCATATTCAATGGGCGCCACGAATCGGCAACGAATTAGATTCGATATCGTTATTTTGAGCAATGGAATTTTTAAATGAAATCATTCCATTTGACTGGATTATGCCCGCCTAAATATAGTCGTTGGTTTGAGTAGTTGCCTACGCATCTTTCCAGAGAAACATACTACTCATCGTTATAGCATTTTTGACATCCGTAATTGCATCCGCCATTCCGTTACCGGCGGACTGCACGTAGAAGTTTAACGATTGACACAGGATGAACGTCGAAAGAATGGGTAGTAATCGAGTGCGATGACGTGCGATCAACCAGTCTCATGGATGCCTGAAGCGGCTGTATCGTTTTTCTGAACTGTCAAAACACACGATCACTGCTGCAAACGGGACGCGTTCATATAAAAACGATGGCCGAGGCGACTTTCCCGACCTCATTGACCTACTTGCGTCCCGCCACGGCGAAGGACGAAGATCTCGTGGCGCGCTTTCAGCCGGTATTCGATCGCATCGCCGAAGGCAATCTCGAACGCGAGCGCAAGCGTACCTTTCCTTTCGAGCAGGTCCAGTGGCTCAAGGATGCGGACTTTGCGCTGCTGCGCGTGCCCAACGAGTTCGGCGGATGGGGGGCGTCGCTCGAACAGACGTACTACCTGCTGGCCTTGCTCGCGGAGGCCGATCCCAACGTCGCTCACGTCTGGCGCAATCACCTGGCTTTCGTCGAAGATCGCCTCAACGCGAAGCCGTCGTCTGCCAACGACCGCTGGCTCCAGCGCTTCCGCGACCGTGAGTTTGTCGGTGGAGGCTGGACGGAGGCCAACAACGGCACGTATGCCACGATCAAGACCACGGTGACGCGCGAGGGCGACCGCTACAAGGTCAATGGCGCGAAGTTCTATGCGACCGGCAGCCTCTACGCAGACTGGCTGGATGTGATCGGCAAGGGCGAGGACGGTTCGCTCGTCACAACCCTCGTGAGTCGTGACCAACCGGGCGTGGTACTGAACGACGATTGGCCCGGCTTCGGGCAATGCACCACGGCCAGTGGCAGTGCCACTTACCGTGACGCCATCGTGCATCAGGGCGACGTTTTTCCGGCCAGCGAACGCGTAGTCTACCAGGGCCACTTCTACCAGACGGCGCTGCTGGCCGTGCTGACTGGCATCACGCGCGCAATCCTGCGTGACGGCATCGCGGCGCTCAAGACGCGCGGGCGCAACTACCCGCAAGGACTCGATCCGGTGCCGGCGCTCGACCCGCAATTGCTACAGGTGATCGGCGAAGTATCGGTACGTGTTTTCTCGACCGAGGCTGCGCTGCGTCGCGCCGCGCACTCGCTCGATCTCATCGCTGCGGCCCAGGCGGCAGGCGATGTCGAACTGCGCGACAAGCGCGCTCTCGCCGGAGAAGTGGCCGTGTCTCAGGCGCAGCTCACGATTATCGACGGCGTCCTGTATGCGGCCACCCATATCTTCAACGCGCTCGGCGCGTCCGCCACCTCGCAGGAAACCGCGCTTGATCGCCATTGGCGCAATGCGCGTACGCTTGCGTCGCATAACCCCGTCGCATACAAAGCTCGCATCCTCGGCGACTACCTGGTCAATGGCAAGTCGCCGGTGTCGAGCATCGACCGGTTAAGCCGTGGCGGCCAGGGCAATTAAGGAGACCGCACGATGGCAGCGCCTTACCTCGCCCTTGGCCTCGCAGGGCCGCACCTGCTGGAACTCACCACGAACCGCGCGCTGCTGGCTCGCTGGGACGGCTTGCCAGTCGCGTTTACCGTGCTGGGAATCGACCGCATCGATGGCAGCGCGCCTGCGGCCGCCACGCTGGCGAGCAGCGCCGCCGCCGCCACATTGGCGGGCGCGACGAAAGGCGGTCGCTTCTTCGTTACGGCAACGCCACAGCGCGATCACCCCTATAACATCGCGCGCCGCACAGCCTCCCTGGGGCACCTGTCGCACGGTCGCAGCGGCCTGTTGATTGGCGTGCGCGATGCCTATGCGCCGCCAAGCCCGACGCAAACGCTCGCCTGGGAAGACACGAAGCGCGGCGGCCGCACGCCGCTCAACGCCCAGACGGCCTTCGATGCGGCCCGCGCGGTGCGCGCACTGGAGCAAAGCTGGCCGTACGATTCCATCATCGGCGACCGGGACACGGGCATCCTCGTGCAGTCGAACCGCATCGTGCATGTCGATATCGAGACGAGCTTCTCGATCGCCGGCCCCCTGAACGCGCCTGAGCCGGCAACGGGCGCATCGGTGATCGCCTGGTACGCGGCGACGGTTGCCGATGCGCCGCCCGCGCACGCTGACAATCCGGTCGATCTCGTCCTCGGCGCCGCCGGTCCGGTGCCGGTGGTGAGGTTGGGCCAGGAGCCGCCGCCAGGTGCACACACGGGCGTCGTGCTGCGCGCCGGCCTCGACCAGTCAGTGAGCGAACTGCTCGACACCGCACAGCGGTGGCTTGCCGACGGCTTCGCTGCCGTCGCGCCCGGCGCATCGCTACGCGCCGCGCTTGATCTGCCTGCGCCGAAACCGTTGCCGTCCACCGCGCGGGCCGCCTTTCCTGTGCCACAGCCGCACGTCTCGCCTTAGTCAGGAAGATCCCCACCCATGACGAACAAACGATCTGGTCACGTGCTCCTCGGCATTAACGTATTGATCCTGGGTTATCTGCCGGCGGCATGGAAAACGCCGCTGCTGAAGAAGGATGCATTCATCGATCCGGAATACTGGACGAACCTGGGCAAGACCGCCGAGCGGGGCACGCTCGACGCGCTGTTTCTCGCCGACAGCCCCTTGCTTGGCGACCCAGCTTACGACGCGAATCCGATCCGCCTCGACCCCACGGTGCACTGGGGCCAGGTGGCGACGGCAACCTCGCGGGTGGGTCTGGTCGCCACCGCCTCGTCGACCTTCAACGATCCTTTTGAGCTGGCCGAGCGCCTTCTCTCGTGGGACCACCAGACCGGGGGACGCGCGGCATGGAACTGCGTCACCACGCGCAACGTGCCCGCAGCGCGCAATTTCGGCATGTCCGACATCCCAACGCGCGACGACCGCTACGAACGCGCTAGCGAGTTCGTCGATGTCGTGCGCGCGCTGTGGGAATCGGGGGCCACGGGTCGCGACGTGCATCACCACGGCGACTTCTTCGACATCGACGGCCGACTGCGCGTGCCGCCGTCGAAGCAGGGCAGGCCGATCATCTTTCAGGCGGGCGGCTCGCCTCAGGGGCGTGCGCTCGCGGGCCGCGTGGCCGAGGGCGTCTTTGCCGCCGAGCTCACCCGTGACCAGGCGATCGAGCACTATCGCCTGGTGAAAGGCGTTGCTCGCAGTCATGGCCGCTCGCCCGACGACGTCAAGGTCCTCCCGGGCCTGTTGCTGAGCCTCGGCAGCACCGAGGAAGAAGCGCGTCGCCGTAGTGATGAGCTTCATGACGCTGGCCCGGCTTCGTATTCGATTGGATGGCTATCGCAAGCGATCGGCTATGACGCTTCCACGCTTGAGCTCGACGCGCCATTTCCTGAAGAAGTCCTTGGCCCTGTCAAGGACACCAAACGATTTCTCGGCAGTCTCGGCTTTCGCGATTCGATCGTCGCGCAGATACGCAAGACCAACCCAACCGTGCGTGAATACCTCAGGCAGACGCGCTACACCGGCTCAGGCCATGCTGGATTCGTCGGCACGCCAGAGCAATTGGCCGATCACATCGAGAACTGGTTCCATGCGGGCGCCATCGATGGCTTCAACCTGCAACCCGACCGGCTTATCGACGGGCTGGACGTGATCGTCGATGAACTCGTGCCCATCCTGCGCAAGCGGGGTTTGTACCGTTACGAGTATGAGACGGAAACGCTGCGTGATCATTTACGGGCCGCCTCGCCAACGCCGGCCTTTCAGGGCTAAACCACTCATTGTGGAACCGGGTGCCGTCAGCAACTTGAATTACGCATCCATCAATCAATTACAAAAACTCTGTATTAGCAGCGATCACGACAACACGAGATAACGATAGCGGTTTTCATTCGTTGTCAATTAACAGTTGTGCCAACTAAAGTTAGCGGCCTTTATTTAATGGATCAGCGCATGGATTATTCACCCTCCGTTCTGGACGCCGCTCATCGGGCAAATCGCATCGGTACGTCAGAGCTTGCGCTGATCTTCGCACGCAAGGTGGGCATGCAATGAGCGTAGAGGTTCGGGTTCTGCGTTCTGGCGAAGAGTGGCTTGCCGCGTTCAGCGTGTTCAGCTCAGCCATGATTGGCTTGCCGATCCTCGCCGACCAGGATGCCCAGCGCCTCGCTGCCGCCAGCGAAACCGGGCGCGTCTACGGCGCGTTTTATGAAGGGCAGCTCACAGGTATGACGGAGTCGTATGCGGGCACGTTGACAGTGCCCGGAGGAGCCCGTGTGCGCCACGCGGCAGTGACGCATGTCGGCGTGAAGCCGGGGTGGGCTCGACGGGGCATCGTCAGCGCGCTGCTCGAAAGGCAACTTCGCGACGCGCGGGCAGGTGGCGACGTTCTCGCTTCGTTGCGGGCGTCGACTGCGGGGCTGTACGGGCGCTTCGGTTATGGCGTCGCAACGCACGCTGCTTCGGTCGAGATTGATGCCCGCCACGGGCGACTTCGTGTCGGGCAGCAGAGCGACGCGGTGACCCTTGTGGCCGTCAGCGCCGAATGGGAAACGATGCGTCACATCTACGAGCGACATCCCCCCGTGCGCGCTGGCGCGATCACCCGACCGGCGTACTGGTGGGAGCACGCGGCCATTCGCCAGCGCAACGCGGCGACGCCGTACTACGTCGCCGCCCATGCGGGACCCGATGGCCCGGACGGCTACGTGCGCTATCACGCGGGCCCGAGCGACGGGTGGTTCAGCGACCGTCAGCGCACGCTCGTCGTCGACGATTTCGTGGCGGGATCGGCACAGGCGTCGGTGGATCTGCTGGGCTATCTGCTGTCGCTCGATATCGCGCAGCGCATCGTCTTCTCCAGTTGCCCGCTCGACGAGCCGCTCGGCTGGCTGCTCGAAGATTGCCGGGATGCCACCGTAACCTCGGTATTCGACGAGACGTGGTTACGCATTCTCGACACCCACGTAGCGCTGAAGGCGCGCCGCTACAACGGTCTGGGCGAGGCGGTCATCGAGGTGACCGACCCGCTTCTTGCCGGCAACGGCGGGCGTTACCGGATTTCGGCGCGGGGGGCGGAGCCGACCGATCAAGCCGCGGATGTGACACTCGACGTCGATACGCTTGCCGCGCTCTATCTGGGCGGCACCCGCTGGTGGCAGATGGCGCGCGCGCAACGGCTCGACGTGCGTGCCGCCAGTGCGATCGCCGTGCTCGACGGGCTGTTCGCCTGCGAGTCGGCGCCGTATAGCGGCACGCGATTCTAGTGCCAGCAAGGTCAACTCATTTACCAACAACAATCACGAACATCAGCATGAAGTCGACATTTCTCTCACGCGCTGGACTGGCGGCAGGGCTCGCGGCATTCGCCGCGCTTTGTGTGGACGTCGGGGGGGCCAACGCCGCGTCTCCCGAGGTGGCGGTTCGGGGCGGCACGCTGCGTATTGCGTCGCTGGAGCCCGATATTGACGCGTTCGATCCGCAGACGGGCTACAGCATCGATTCATGGGAAATCCTGCGGGCGGTCACGCGGCAACTGGTGACCTATCCGGGTTCGACAACGAGCTTGAAGGACGATACGAAGCTGGTGCCGGATCTGGCGAAGTCCTGGGATGTGAGTGCGGACGGCAAGACCTACACCTTCCATCTGCGCGACGGTATCAACTACGCAGGCCCGACGCAGCGACCGATTGTTGCCAAGGACTTCGTGTACACGATCAAGCGGTTTTGCGACCCGAACCGCCAGGTAGCCGCGGTCAATTACTTCAATCTTGCATTCTCGGGCTTTGCGTCTTATTGCAAGGCGTTCTCGAAGGTGCCGACCGGCGACCTCGCCGCTGTGCGCCAGTTCATCGATACACATGAGATTGCAGGGGTCTCCGCGCCGGACGACAAAACGCTTGTGTTGCGCTCGGACACGCGCAACTACGACTTTCTGAACATCCTGTCGATGAACTTCGTGACGCCCTTGCCTGAGGAAGTGGCGTCGAAGTACTTCCCTGATTCGGCGGATTTCCGGCGTAATTTCCCGTCGAGCGGCCCGTACTACGTCGCGTCCTATGCGAGCGGGCAGCAGCTCACGCTTGCGCGGGTCCCGAACTACAACTACGCAAGCGATCCCGTCCGGCATGCGTACGCCGATCGCATTGTGATCGACTTCACGTCGAGCACCGAAGACGCGGTCGTGCAGAAGATCCAGACGGGCACTGCGGATCTTTCCCTGTACCTTGACGTGCCGCCGCTCGCGACGCTGCGCACCTACGAGTTGCAGAAGAGTCCGCAACTGCACGCGTCGAATAGCGGCGCGGCCGACTTCATCATCATCAATGCGCGTCCCGAGGCCGTGAGCGCAGGCGCGAACGCCCTGCGCAAACTGGCCGTGCGGCAGGCACTGGCCTACGGCCTGAACAAGGCGCATATCGTGCAGACTCAGGGCGGTTCGATCGCTGCGGAGCCGCTCGGTCAGATCATCACGTCGACCACGCTCGGCTATCAGAAGTTCGACCCGTATGCCACGCCGCAAAACCGTGGCGACGCGCAGAAGGCGAAGGCGCTACTCGCGCAGGCTGGGTACCCGAACGGGCTCGGGTTCGATCTCGCCTATCGTGCAAACGCGCAGTTTTCCGCTATCGCGGTGACGCTGAAAGAAGATCTCGCCGCCTCCGGCATCAAGCTCAATCTCCTGCCGATTCCGCCGACGCAGTTCCTGGCGTACCTCCAGGATCCGAAGAGCCGCTACGACCTGGCGCTTGGGCAATTCGCACCGGACTGGCAGGGACCGAGCACGCGGATGTTGCTGGGCGGTTGGCTCGACTCCGATGCGTCGCCGTGCGGCAAGGGCAACAACTACGCGATCTGCTACAAGAACGCACAACTGAACACGCTCGCCGCGAAAGCGTTCCCCTCGGACAACCCCGGCCCGATCTGGACCGAGGCGGATCGAATCGTTTCCGCCGATCTGCCGTGGGTGCCGCTCTTCGAGAAACGCAAGGTGGCGATCACGTCCGACCGTGTTACCCAGTGGGTGTGGTCGTCGCTCGCCGTGCAGGCAGACGTGACCAACATCGCGCTGCGCCAGTAAGCGCAAGGACGTCACCATGGCGCTTTTCGAAGTCAATGACCTGAGTGTCAGCTTTGGCGCGCGCGGTATGCGCACGCCGGTTGTCAACGGCGTCTCGTTCGCCGTTGACGCGGGGCAGACACTCGCGGTAGTCGGCGAGTCCGGTTCCGGCAAGAGTGTCTCACTGCTCGCGGCGACCGGCTTGCTGGGGCCTCGCGCGCAGGTCAGCGGAAGCGTGCGCTTCGAAGGCAGCGAGATCCTGCATCTTCCCGCCGCGCAGCTAAGGGCGCTGCGCGGTGCGCGCATCGGCTACGTGTCGCAGGACCCATCGAGCAACCTGCATCCGCTCAAGCGTGTCGGCGCGCAGATCGCGGAGGCGATTCGCGTTCATCGCCCGATGCGCGGCCGTGCGCTGCGCGAGCGCGCGGTCGAACTGCTGGGGGAAGTCGGTATCCGCGATGCCTGGCGGCATGTCGACGACTACCCGTGGCAGTTGTCCGGTGGAATGCGTCAGCGCGTGATGATTGCCATGGCGATTGCGATGAATCCCGCACTCGTGATCGCCGACGAGCCGACAACAGCGCTGGACGTCACGGTTCAGGCGTCGATCATGCGCTTGCTCCGCCAGCTTCAGGACCGGCATGGCACGGCGCTTGTGTTTGTGAGTCACGATCTCGCACTCGTCTCCGATATCGCACAGCGCATCGTGGTGATGCAACGCGGTGGCATCGTGGAAGCGGGCGACGCCGAGCAGGTCTACCGTCAGCCCGCACACCCCTACACGCGTGAATTGCTCGCGGCTTCGCTGCCGGTGGGCGCGCCACCGCCAAAGCCCAACGTGGAGGCGCCCGTGCAGGCGCGGCCACTGCTGCGGGTAGAGGCGATATCGCGCAAGCGGGTCAGCCGCACGGGCTGGCGCACGCATGAGCGGACCGTGCTCGACGAGATCTCGTTCGACCTGCACGAAGGCGAAATTCTTGGGCTCGTCGGCGAGTCGGGCTCAGGAAAGTCGACCATGGGTCGCATCGTCGCCGGTTTCGATCGTCCGGATAGCGGTCGTGTGAGGCTGGACGGGAAAACGTACGTCGAAGCAGGGCGCGGCTCGCCGCATCTCGATGCGGCCATGAGGCGCTCGATCCAGATGGTATTTCAGGACCCGTATGGTTCGCTCAATCCCAGGCAGCGCGTCGCGACCATTCTGGCTGAGCCGTTCGTCAACCAACGCCCGCCCCAGGCGGGGAGCATCGATGACGCGGTTGCGTTGCTGGCGCAACGGGTGGGATTGTCCGCCGACCTGCTCAATCGTTTTCCGGCACAGCTTTCGGGCGGCCAACGTCAGCGTGTCGCGATCGCGCGCGCGGTTGCGCTGCAACCGCGTGTCGTGGTGGCGGACGAACCGGTCTCTGCGCTCGATCTGACAACGCAGCGGCACATCGTGGCGTTGCTGCGCACGCTAAGCGACACATTGCGCGTCTCGTTCCTCTTCATTTCGCACGATCTGGCCGTGGTCAGCGAATTGTGCGATCGCGTGCTGGTGCTGGAGGGCGGACAGATTGTCGAAGCCGGACCACCTGACGAGGTTCTCGCGCGACCACAGCATGCGTTCACGCGCCGGCTTGTTCAGTCGATACCAGGCCGGGGCCGGCTGTTTCAGTCTGATTTACTGGAGGTTGACTATGTATAGCGGGGCATCTGCCGTTACGCCGCCGCCCAGGCAGGGCGAGCGCCCTCCAGGCCGTGTAGCGGTCATTGCGCGCAGCGTGTTGCGCGAGCGTGCCGTCGTAGTGGGCCTGGTGATCGTCGTCTGCCTCGTGGCAGCCGCGTTCGCGGCGCCGCTGGCGGCCGCCTGGCTCGGCCACGGTCCGACCCAGCAGTTTCGCGATACGGCGCTGTCCGATATGGGGCTGCCGGTCGGGCCCAGTCGCGGCTTTCCGTTCGGCGCGGACGATAGCGGCCGCGACGTGCTGGTGCGCACGCTGTATGGCGCACGCCTGTCCTTGCTGATCGCGTTGCCGGCCACCACGCTCGCGATGGTGATCGGCACGCTGATTGGACTCGTCGCTGGCTATCTGGGCGGCGCGGCAGACCGCATCCTGTCGCAGACGATCGACGTGGCGCTCTCGTTCCCGTTCATCGTCACCGCACTGAGCCTGATCGCGTTCGCACGCGGCGCGGACGGCGCGAGCAGAATCGACCCAGCCTGGCTCGTCATCATCGTCATCGCACTCTTTTCGTGGACCGGGTTCGCGCGGCTTGTGCGCGGCCTCACGCTGGAACTGAGGCAGCAGCCGTTTGTCGAGGCGGCGGCCATGTCCGGCGCGAGCCGCATCCGGATTCTCTGGCGCGAGATTCTTCCGAATATTGCGCCATCGGTAATCGTGTACTGGGCGATCCAGTTGCCGAACAACATCATTGCGGAAGCCACCTTGTCGTTTCTCGGAGTAGGGGTGCAGGCACCCACGCCCAGCCTCGGCAACATGCTTGCCGACGCGCAGCGCTCGTCGATGTATCAGGTCCAGCCGTGGTTTCTGCTCGGCCCCGGCATCACGCTGTTTCTGATCGTGGTGGGTTTCAACTCGCTGAGCTCAGGTTTGCGCGATCTGCTTGACCCGCATCGCAACCAGGACTGATCCGCATGCGAAATCTCTCTCTCCGGCTGCTCAGGACGGTCTCGACGCTGCTGATTGTATTGCTGGCGACGTTTTTCATTACGCGCATCGCCTATCAGGATCCGGCCGTGATGCTCGCGCCGCGCAACGCTACGCAGGAGACGATCGACGCGGTAGCGCACGCGCTGCGACTGGACGAACCCTGGTATCACCAGCTCTGGTACTACGTCTACCGGGGGCCGGACATTCTTGGCGCACCGATGGGCCTCGCGCACTGGCCACCGGCGCTGGGCTATTCGTTTCGCCATCAGGCGCCCGTGACGGATCTGATCCTTGCCAAGGTGCCGGTGACGCTGTCGCTGGCAGCGGGTGCGCTGGTCATCTCTGTGATCTTCTCAGTCGCACTCGGTGTGCTGGCCGCGCGGTTCGCCGGTTCATGGCTCGATCGCGGGCTTGCCGTGTTCGCGTACGGGGCGCTGTCGGTGCCGACTTTCCTGAGCGGCATGCTGGCGTCTTACTTCCTGTTTTATCAGTTGTCGCTGCGCGGCATTCATGTCTTTCCGGGCGGCGGCTATGTGCCCCTTGGCGAAGACGCAGGCCAGTGGGCGCGGCATCTGATCTTGCCGTGGCTCACGCTGTCGATCGCGGAGGTCGGCATTTTCCAGCGCATCGTGCGTGCATCGATGCTCAACGTATTGAGTGCCGACTATGTGCGTACGGCGAGGGCCAAGGGCGTGCCGGAATGGCAGGTCCAATTGCGGCACGCGTGGTCGGCTGCGTTGAATCCGGTGCTCGCGCTGGGCGGCCTCGAATTCGCGGGCGTCATGGGGGGCGCCATTGTGACCGAACAGATGTTTGGACTCGATGGCGTGGGCAGGCTGGCGGTCACTTCGGCGCTCGACGGTGACTTTCCTGTCGTGATAGGCACGACGATCTTTGCGGCTTTTGTCTTCGTCGTGTGCACGCTCGCTGTCGATTTGATCGTCCGCTGGCGCGATCCGAAAAGTGCAGTCTGATGGGCCAGACAGGGCGGGGCAGTGGGCGCACGTCCTGTACGTTGTTGCTAATACGAACTACATTTCTTTCACGAAGATATAAAAATGAAGAAAGCCTTTTCCGTCGGGGTGGTTATTTCTTGTGCCCCGCTCTGCGCGTTCGCGCAAAGCTCCATTAGCCTTTATGGCACCCTCGATGAGTCGATTCAATACGTTCACAATACAGATGGCAAAAGCACAAAAATAGGCCTTCAAGGCAGTCAGTATTCTTCAAATAAATGGGGATTGACGGGTACGGAGGATCTTGGCGGCGGCCTGTCCGCCATTTTCAAGCTGGAAAGTGGCTTTGATATCAATAGCGGAAAATCAAGCAGCGGCTTGCTGTTCTCCAGGCGAGCGTATGTTGGCATCAAGTCGGATACCTATGGCTCAATTACATTCGGCCGTCAATTCGACGCGCTCTCGGATCTGGTGACCGAAGTACAACCCAACTGGTATCAGTATTACTTCACCGCACCCGGCGACGTCGACAATGCAGACGGCAGCATTACCGTCAACAATGCGGTGAAATGGACCAGTCCCAATTTTCACGGCCTTCGAGTCGTATCGACTTATTCGTTTGGCGGCGTTGCCGGTTCGACCGGCTCTGGGCAAGCGTACACTGCGGCCGCGGCTTATACCTGGAACAAGGCTGAATTCGCAGCAGGTTATATGCATATCGACAACGGCAACGCTGTGCTTTCGAGCCGGGGCACAACAGCTGTGACAGGACTCTTTTCGTCCGTTGTCAATTCTGCCTATTCGTCAGCGAGCAGCATCAATATCGCCAGAGCCGGTGCGAATTACAATCTCTCGCCGTTCATCATCGGCGGTTACTATAGCTACTCGGAATATCTTGCCGATGGTCACTCGACATTTCATACGGCGGAGCGATACAGCAACGCATCGGTCTACGCGGTCTATCAGTTGAACCCCGCTGCACAGTTCGAGGTCGGCTATGATTTTCTGAAGTCGCATGGGGATTCGTCTGCGACCTATCATCAAGTCTCGATCTCAGGCGACTACCTCATCTCGAAGTCGACTGACTTTTACCTGTCCCTTGGATACGGCCATGCTTCTGGAAACAACGGATATGGCACAGCGCAGGCTGTTATCGCCGACTCGTTTCCTGACGCGGGCAAGAGCACGCAAGAACTGGCGATTGTCGGCATGCGGCATCGCTTCTGAGCGGCGTTTTGATGATTCCGGCTAGCCCCGCGTAGCCGAGGAAAGACCCGAGGCGGGCAACCCGACGCTCCGGTCTTTCCTTTACGCGCAGTCTGGCGCGCCGCCCCCGCAACGCGAAACGCTATTTCGCGGTGATTTGCGACGCAGGCGGCACAAAGGCCGGCATCGAGTCTTCCCAACGGCTGTCGGTCAGCATTTGCTTGTCGGAGCCGTCCGGGTTCATCGACCACACCTGTCCGTATGGCTGGAAGGAATTGTCGTAAAGCGCCGCTTCGTCCTTGAAACCATATTCACTGCTGTTCCACAGGATCTTCTTGCCGTCCCAACTCCAGACAGCGTGCGCATCGGATGCCGGGAAATGGGTCACGCGGCGCAGTTCGGTGCCGTCCGACTTGATCGTGAAGATGTCGAAATTGCCATCCTTTTGCTTGCGCGTGAACACGATCCGGTCTTCCACCGGCGACCAGCCCGGCACGTTGTCCCAATCGTTCGTGAGCACGCGCACCTTGCGAGTTTCGAGGTCCATGATGCGCAGGCCCTCGTCGCCTTTGGCCCAGGACCGGAAGACCATCTGCTTGCCGTCAGGAGAGACACTGGCGAACCCGGTGTTCGACGTGGGAGAGGTCAAATCCTGTACACCCGTACCATCGCGATTGATCAGCTTCACGTTGGCCACGTTCTGGTCGCGGGTTCGCCAATAGCCGCCGAAGCTGAAGACCAGCGACTTGCTGTCCGGCATCCATGACGGCGCCAGTGCGACACCGATCATGTCGCCGCACGGGCCGGAGGGGTTCTTGCCGGGCGCGCATTTGGTGGTCGACTGAAACACCAGTTTCTTGTTGGTGCCATCGGCGTTCATGATCACGAGCGACGTGTCGTCATTCTTGTCGGACAGGGCCAGCGTGCCGTCCCTGGCGAACATCGGGAAGACGTCGGTGTAACGGTAATCGTAGTGGGGATTCCAGCTGTACAGCGGCGTGTTCTGCGCCAGCGGGCGATTCTCGATTCGTTCGTAGACGACCTGTTTTCCATCATGACTCCACGACGGGTCGCGCAGATTCGCAGGAAACGGTTTAGGTCCGTCGGAATACATGATTCCCGTTGTTTGCGCCGACTTGGTGCTGTAGCCAAAACGACCGTCCGGCAAGAATTGCGGATTGAGCTTCATGCCAGAGCCAGAAGTCAGTGCCGTGGATTGCCCGGTTGCCACATCGATCGCCACGATCTGCGAGGTGGCCTTCATCGACAGTTGATCCACGCGAGCCAGCCAGCTCACCTCAACATCGCCTTGATAGGCAATCAATTGATTGCCGTCGGCCGACCATTTGGGCGATCCGGTTGTCACGCCTGCTGGCGACAGACGCTTGAAATCGCTGCCATCGGGATGCGCGATATAGACCGACAGTTCCTGCAAATGCTCCCAGGCAACGCCCTTGTCATGCGATTTCCATTCCGTGTTGCGATCGGATGTGAAGGCAATCCACTTACCATCGGGCGACCACGAAGGGCGATAAAAACCATCGGGTTTCATCGGGTCCCCTTGAATCGACGCCGTACCGGTCAAATTGGTCAGCTTGCGCGTCTTGAGATCGAGAATCCAGATATTGGCGCGATGCGAACCCCGATCCGACATGAAGGCCACATAGCGATTGTCCGGCGACATTGACGCCTGATCGTCCACGGCCGGATCGTCAGTGAGGCGTTCGAGCGCCGTGCCGTCCGCTTTCACGCGATAGATGTCGGACTGACCACGTCCTTCGCGCTCCGAAGTAAAAACGATCCATTGACCATCATCCGAAAAGCGCGCGTTGTAATCGAATCCTGGCGTGCCCAGCAGCTTGTGTTCTCCGGTGCCGTCGGCATTGGCTACGTACAGCTCGGAGCCGGTTGGCGCGATACGATTGAACAGCAAGGTGTCTTTGGCAACGGCCGGAACCGAAGCCATCACGCCGACCGAGCAGGTGAGGCTTATGAGCAAATTCTTTTTATTCATCGGGACAAACTCTTTTGGGGTGACGGGACGTCATGCTGAAATGCACGGATTGATTTCGTCGGAATGGTTTTCGACGAGGAGATGACTCACCGACGATTTCAGATACGGATCGTTAATGAGGGGAGATTGAATTGAGGTAATGCGGAAGGTGTCTCTACTTTCATTGTTGTTTCGATATGTCTCGGTAGGGCACTACTCTGCACGTACGGAAGGCCAATTCCCTTGTACAAAATGGCTATTGAGCAGGACGTTTTGGGTGGATTGGCTGCAATCTTGATTTAACGCAAGTAACGCTGAAAAACCGATGGTTCGGTTAGCCCGATCTTGATCTACAGCGACAGTCGGGCCAAAAGCGGTTGCAACTCGCTGAATTCGAGCTTGGCGCGCTTGTATGGACGCGCTTTCCCGCCCACGAGCCGATCGGCTAAACGAAGCCAGGCGGCGAGTTCCATTTTCGTAGCCGATCGGATACGAAATGTAGTCAAAGAGAGTGCTTATGGATTTCTCGTTCCCGATCGGGAACGAAGGCGTCATAGAACGTGGATTGCCTTGATTTCGTACCCGAGCGGAACTTTTTCCCGAATCGGGCTGGCCGGTCTGCTACCATGTTCCCGATCGGGTACGAAAAGGGCACATCGTGGAAACATCGGATTTCGCCGTTGCGGACGTCGCGACGCTTGGGACCATCGTGCGCGCGGCTCGCATCGCCCAGGGGCTCACGCGCGACGATCTGGTCAATGTGACGGGCCTGTCGCCAAAGTTCATCACGCACGTTGAGGCCGGCAAGCCAACCGCGCAGATAGGCAAGGTTTTTGTCCTGCTGACTGAACTCGGCATCATGCTGCGCGCGCAGACTGCCGTGCCGATTACGGCAAAGGTGGCCGAACGGGCGCGCCGCGTGCGAAGGAGCCCAAATGCCGCGTAGAGAACTGGTGGCGTGGGTCAATGGCGAGCGCATGGGGGTCGTGGCTGACACAGACGATATCTGGTCGTTCGAGTACGACGCAGGGTGGCTCGCCTCGAACCATGCGTTCCCGCTCTCGCCGGCGTTCCCGCTGCGCCCGGAGCCTTTCGTCGACGGCTCAAGTAACCGTCCCGTGCAATGGTTTTTCGACAACCTCCTGCCCGAGGAGGGCATGCGTACGGCTCTCGCGAGTCAAGCGAAGGTCGATGCCAGCGATGCGTGGGGCCTGCTCGGGTATTACGGCCGGGAATCCGCCGGGGCGCTGACGCTGCTTGAGCCGGGGCAGTCCGAGCCGCCGGGCGCGTTGCGGCCGCTGTCGTTCGGCGACCTCGACGCGCGTATTCGCGCGATGCCCGAGCGGCCGCTCACGGCCGATGCGCCGAAGCGGATGTCGGCAGCAGGGGCCCAGCCCAAGTTGCTCGTGACGATGCGCGGCGAGCCGCCGGCAGGCGAACTCTTCGAGCCCGAAGGCAGCGAACCGTCGATGCAACTGCTCAAACCCGACTCACGCGTGGCGGCGTATCCCCATTCCGCCATCAACGAGTTTTTCTGCATGCGTCTTGCGCGAGCCGTGGCGCTGCCGGTGCCGCCAACGCATTTCATCCGCGTTCCGGCGCCGTGTTATCTCGTCGACCGGTTTGACCGCAACCCCACCGTGCAACCGACGCAAAGGTTGCACGTCATCGACGCGACACAGCTACTGAACCTGTCGAAGTCCTATAAGTACGAGCGCGCCAATTCGGCGACGCTCGCAGAGGCGATCGACAAAACGCGAGTCCGGGCCAATTCGCGACTGGAGATTTTCCGGTGGGCCGTCTTCAACGTGCTGGTGGGCAATGCCGACGCGCACCTTAAAAACCTGTCGTTCTTTGTCACGCCGCTCGGCTATCTCCTGGCGCCGTTCTACGACATCGTGAGCACGGTGGTCTATCACACCCGGACGTATCACGGGCAGCGCTCCGATTACTGGCCGAACTGCGAACTGACCATGCGAGTGGGCGAGGCTAGCCACTTCGCAGACGTATCGAGACCCAACATGCTGCTGCTGGCGGAGCAGCTTGGGCTACCCAAAAGAGGCGCAGAGCGGCTGCTGGACCAGATGCTCGAATCCGTACAACAGCGTTTCGACGAGACGTTCAACGCGATTGTGGACCTCGCAAGGCCAGACGCGGGAGAGATGCGCTTGCTCAACTCGATCCGCGCGATGCCGGTCGCGGAAATGTCACGGGCGCTCGCGCGCTGATCCCACGGCAACAGGATTGCCGTGTGACGGGTTTCTCCCGTAGAATCACGCTTCTTTCGGAGATGGCATTCCTCCCGTAACCGCCCCGCGTCCTTGCGGCGGCTGATGATGCCTACGAATTCCTGGGTGCAGGAGGTCGTAGGCCGTCTATGCGACGCCCCCTGTCGCCCAGGTTTGACGCACACTCAAACCTGGATCGCAATGAAACACCTGAAGTCCTTCGAGCAGTTCGCGATGCTGCCTTATCTGGCACGCTGGCTGTTTCTTTCGAGCCTACTTGGCGCGCTTGCCGGTACCGCTTCGGCTGTCTTTCTCTATGCGCTTGATCGCGCAACCGATTTCCGCCTCGATCATCCCTGGCTGCTATGGTTCCTGCCGCTTGCGGGCTTTGCGGTGGGATGGGTCTATTACCGCGTCGGTCAGTCTGTGGAAGGCGGCAACAATCTACTGATCGACGAGATCCACGATCCCCAGAAGATCGTTCCCAAGCGCATGGCCCCTCTGGTTCTGGTCGCAACGGTCGTCACCCACCTGTTTGGCGGCTCGGCCGGCCGGGAAGGGACCGCGGTCCAGATGGGCGGCGCGCTGGCCGATCGGGTGACCCAACTGTTTGGGCTGGACCCGCAGGAGCGGCGCATTCTCCTCATGGGTGGCATCGCGGCGGGCTTTTCATCCGTGTTTGGTACGCCGTTGGCAGGTGCTGTATTCGGTCTGGAGGTGCTGGCCATCGGCCGCCTTCGTTACGATGCACTGCTCGCCTGCATCGCGTCCTCCGTCGTCGCCGATCAGGTCTGCCGCCTCTGGGGCATTCACCATACGGTCTACAGCGTCCCGCATATTCCCCCGGTGACGGCCGTGGGGCTGGGCTCGGTGATTCTTGCGGGCATCGCATTCGGTGTTGTCGGCATGCTGTTCGCCGATTCAACCCACGCACTTGGCGGGTTCATCAAGCGCAAGATTGCCTACGCACCGGCACGACCGATCCTCGGCGGGGCGATCGTCGCCGTTGCCGCCGTCGTGCTCAACGTCCCGCAGTTTCTTGGGCTGGGCATTCCCACGATTGTTCAGGCTTTCAACGGCCCGCTTCCGGTGTACGACTTTGTCGGCAAATTCGGCTTTACGGTCGTCACGCTGGCGTCGGGATTCAAGGGGGGAGAGGTCACGCCGTTGTTCTATATCGGCGCCACGCTGGGCAACGCACTCGGGCACGTGCTCGCGCTGCCGATCCCGGTGCTGGCCGGTTTGGGCTTTGTAGCGGTGTTTGCGGGGGCTGCGAACACGCCGATTGCGTCCACCATCATGGCGATCGAGTTATTTGGTGCGGACATCGCGGTCTACGCCGCGCTGGCCTGCGTCGTGGCCTATCTGTTTTCTGGCCACACCGGCATCTATCGCGCGCAACGGGTCGGCCACGCGAAACATCCGTTGCTGCCTGCCGGCATGCGGCTTGCCGACCTGCCGGCGCTGCGCCGGGCACGTCGTTCCGCAGCGGCTACGCCAGGCGAGTCGTGACGTCGAAGACCCGTTAGGTACGGAGATGCCCGTGAAGGAAGCCGAGGCGACCAACAGTCTGGCCGATCGGGGCTGCGACGTGCTGACATGCCACGTCGACAGTCCGAAGGGCGTGATCGAAACCGCAGAGAAGCGCGGCGCGATGGGCTGCGGTTATCACGCGAGCCAGGCCGCGCCAGCGCCGAAGGCGCTATCTCACGGGTCGCGCGAGCTCGACGTCGGCGCGGTGGCGATCGCGGGCAAACGCACAATAGAAAAGCAGCGTGCCTCGCCGCCTATCGAAACGCCTGCAACTGCCCGCTCATCATTTGCAGCATCTTGTTCGCCGCGACCGAGAGCCTGCGCCCGACGCGCGTGACGAGATGCGCCTCTGCGTTCTCAAGGATCGGATGCGCGATCCTCACCGCGAATACCTCCATCGCCCGCAACTCGGTGGCCGCCGCGAACGCGGGCATGACAGCAATACCGAGGCCGGACTTCACGAATTCCTTGAGGATCGCGAATGAATTGGTCGTCACGCTCGGGACGAGCCGGACATGTTCCGCGTACTCGACCGCTTCGAGCATTTGCCGGATGCCGTACGACGGGTGCGCGGCCGCAAGCGGGAATGTCGCGAGCTGCTGCACCGAGAGCACGGGATAGCGATCGCGCTCGAAGCCGGGGCCGACGATCGCCATCATCGGCTGCGGCTTCGATGCGCGCGAGACGAGCTTGGGTTCGGCGGGCGGATTGTAGACGAGGCCGATTTCGCCTTCGTCGTTGACGATCTTGCGGATCACGTCGTTCGTGCCCGCCACTTCCAGGTTCACGCGGATGCCCGGGAACTGGCTGCAGAACTGCTGCATCGGCCCGGAAAGCATGTCGGAGACGAAGCCCTCGCCGAGCACGACGTCCACACGCCCCGTTTTCAGGCCACGCAGCTCTTGCAGGTGGGAGAGCAGGTCGTCGCGATGCGCAAGCTGCTCGCGGAAATACTCGATCACGTAGCGGCCAGCCTCGGTGGGCGTGACGCCGCGCGCGTGCCGCTCGACGAGCGTCGCATCGAGTTCCTTTTCGAGCAGCGCGATCTGCCGGCTCACCGCGGACGGCGCGACGTCAAGCCAGTCGGCTGCCGCGCGGATCGTGCCGCAGCGCACCGCTTCATAAAAGTAGACGATCCGGCTGTCGGTCAGCGTGTTGCTCATGATCAATCCTGCGAGCGTTCTAAAAAAGTGAACACTTTTAATAATGGCGTTGATTGATTATACGGCGCGGCCGGTCGAAGATGACCGCCCGTCCTTGCCGCAGGCGTGCGAGGGCGGTGAACGACACCTGGCCTTAAATGGGGCCTTATGCAACAGGAGACTGGGATGGCGCAAGCAATGGGGATCGGGCGCGAAGTGGCCGGTGGGGCCGAGGGGACCGCGAAGGTGATGCTGTATGCGGCCGGCATCCTGCTCATCGCGCAGGGCATCGGCTCGTTTACGTTCACGATCGGCCCCGGCAAGGTCGTCTTGCTGCCGATGATCTGGGCACTGCTGCTCGGCGCCGCACTCGGCCTCTTCAGCGCGCGCTGGAAAAGCCCGGCAAGGCTCGACACGTCGAATCAGTTTCTCGCGGCGGCGATCCTGCAACCGGCCTTGCTCCTGTTCGTCGCGAAGCTCGGGCTCATGGTCGGCAGCGCGTTGCCGAAACTTGCGGCCGCCGGCTGGGCGCTCGCATTCCAGGAGTTCGGCCATTTTGTCGGCACGATTCTGCTCGGCTTGCCACTCGCTCTGCTGCTCGGCATCAAGCGCGAGGCGATCGGCGCGACGTTCTCCGTGGGCCGCGAGCCGAGTCTCGCGATCATCGGCGAGAAGTACGGCATGGCGTCTCCCGAAGGGCGAGGCGTGCTCGCCGAATATCTGACCGGCACCGTGTTCGGTGCGGTGTTCATTGCGGTTTTCGCGGGCTTTGTCGCGAGCCTCGGCATTTTCGATCCGCTTGCACTGGCGATGGGTTCGGGCGTCGGCTCGGGCAGCATGATGGCCGCGGCGTCGGGCGCGATTGCGGCGCAGCAGGACCCGGAGACCGCGAAGTCGGTGCTCGCGTTTGCCGCCGCCAGCAATCTGATCACGACGACGATCGGCACGTATTTCACGCTGTTTATCTCGCTGCCGCTCGCGGTTTTGGGCTATCGCGTGCTCGAACCGCTGATCGGGCGCACGACGAAGGCCTCGACGGACGCGGCCGCGACAACGAGCCCGGCGCTCGGCGACGTGCAAACCGAGGCACCCGCACTCGGCTACGGCATGCGCTTGCTCGTGTGGGTCGTGACGGCCGCGATGACGCTCGTCTGCGACTGGATCGCGCATGGCACGACGCCGCTCGTCGGGTTGCCCGGCATGGCGTTCACGGTCGGCGCGACGGTCATCGGCGATGCGGTTGCGCGCATGACCGGCAACAGGATTCCCGCCGTCTGCTGGGTTTCCGTGGTCGCCATGCTCCTGACCTCGCCGTGGTGTCCCTGGGCAGGGCAAATCACGGCGTACGGCGCGCACAACGATTTTCTCAACGTGACGACGCCGATGCTCGTCTTCGCGGGCCTGTCGATCGCGAAGGACATTCCGGCGTTCCGCCGGCTCGGCTGGCGCATCGTGCTGGTCTCGTTCGTCGCCAATGCCGGCTCGTTTATCGGCGCGGCGCTCGTCGCGCAACTCTTTCACGTCTGATGGGCCTGTCCATGAAATTGATTGAATCCATCGAGGCCAACGCCGACGAACTGCAGGCCATTCGCCGCGATATCCATGCGCACCCGGAGCTTGGCTACGACGTGCACCGAACGGCCGCGCTGGTCGCCGCACGGCTTGAACAGTGGGGCTTCGCTGTCACGCCCCACGTCGGGCGCACGGGCGTGGTCGGCACGTTGACGCGCGGCGCGAGTTCGCGTGCGATCGGTCTGCGTGCGGATATGGACGCGCTGCCCGTGCAGGAGGCGAATGCGTTTGCGCACCGCTCGACGGCGCCCGGCGTGATGCACGCCTGCGGCCATGACGGTCACACGGCGATGCTGCTCGGCGCCGCGCGCCATCTTGCGGAGCAGGGCCGTTTCGACGGGACGGTTCACGTGATCTTCCAGCCGGCCGAAGAAGCCGGCGGCGGCGCACGCGCCATGATCGAAGACGGGTTGTTCACGCGCTTTCCTTGTGACGCGGTGTTCGGGCTGCACAACTGGCCCGGCATCGCGGCCGGCGACTTTGCCGTGCGGCCCGGCGCGCTGATGGCCTCGACGAGCCTGTTCAAGATCGCGCTGCGCGGCGCCGGGTGTCATGCCGCGATGCCGCACCTGGGCCGCGACCCGGTGCTCGCCGCCGCGCACTTGCTCACGGCCTTGCAAGGGATCGTCACGCGCAACCGCAACCCGGTGGAGGGGGCCGTGCTATCCGTTACGCAGATCCACGCCGGCGAGGCGTTGAACGTCGTGCCGACCGACGCATGGCTCGGCGGGACCGTGCGCACATTCTCGGAGGAGACGCTCGATCTGATCGAGCGGCGCATGCACACGATTGCGGCGTCGGTCGCGTCGGCGTTCGAATGCGAGTGCGAAGTCGATTTCGAACGCCAGTATCCGGCGACGATCAACGATCCCGAGCAAACCGCGCTGGCCGTCGAGGTGATGCGCGAACTGGTCGGCGAGGCGCATGTGAACGCCTCGGTGGAGCCGACCATGGCCGCGGAGGATTTTTCGTTCATGCTGAACGCGCGACCTGGCTGCTATGCGTTTCTCGGCAACGGCAGCGGCGATCACCGCGTGCCTGGGCACGGCGCCGGGCCGTGTCTTTTGCACAATGCGAGCTATGACTTTAACGACGCGCTGCTGCCGGTGGGCGCGAGCTATTTTGTGAAGCTTGTCGAGCGGTTCTTGCGTTGACGCCGCGGCGGCGCGGTGTCCGGCTTGAGCCGTGCCTCGGTCACGGCCTGGATGACCTTGAGTCGGTCAAGCTCTCGCATGGTCAGTGTCACCAGTTCGGCTGGCTGCATGGCTGGCTCCGCAGTTCGCAGGAGCCGACCAGCATGCCAGCAGTCAAAAACACGACATCTGTAAATAGCCAGAACACGACATTAGGATACAGCCGCTACATTAAAAACTGCGATAAATTTCCTTATGTAAAATTATGAATCCGACAACATAGGTTCCAGCAAATCCGCCAGCGCATGAACGGCGTGCTTCGATGCTTATCAGCATTGCTTGGTTGGTGTCGATCACCACGGGTTTTACAGTGCTCGTTTCGCCTCTTCACGCTGCTCGCCGCAACGGACCCGATATGTTCTCCAGTGCCCGCCGCCGTTTCCTCGCTCATGCTTCGCTGATCGGCGCTGGCGCCGTGCTATCGCGGTCAGGCCTTGCGGCGACGGCCACGACGACGGTACGCATCGGCTACCAGAAATCGTCGACGCTCATCACCGTGCTCAAGGCGCAAGGCAAGCTCGAAACGGCGCTCGCGCCGCTGGGCGTCGACGTGAGCTGGAGCGAGTTCGCAAGCGGGCTGCCGCTCACCGAAGCCCTCAACGCCGAAGCGATCGACTTCAGTGCCGATGTCGCCGACACGGTGCCGATCTTCGCCCAGGCCGCCCACGCACGCTTCGTCTACGTGGCGCAGGAAGCGCCTTCGCCTGGCGCGCAGGCCATCGTGGTCAAGCGCGCGGGCGCGCTGCATTCGGGCGCCGACCTGCGCGGCAAGGACATCGCCGTGACCAAGGCGGCGGGCAGTCATTACCTGCTGCTCGCGGCGCTCGCGAAAGCGGGCGTGCCACCCGACGCCACGCGCATCCACTACCTCACGCCCGCCGATGGACGCGCCGCCTTCGAACGCGGCAGCGTGGATGCCTGGGTGACGTGGGACCCGTATGTGGCGTCCGTCGATCAGCAGGCCGACGTGCGCATCCTCGCCAACGGCAACGGCCTCGCCTCGTATCAGCGCTACTATCTCGCCTCCACCCGTTTTGCCGAAGCGCGCCCGGACGTGGTCGCCGCGATCTATGCGCAGTTGCGCGAAGCGGGCGAATGGGTGCGCGCCTCGCCGCAAGACGCCGCGCGCCTGCTCGCGCCCGTCTGGGGGCTCGACGCCGCCACGATCGAGCGCGCGAACGCACGTCGCAGCTACGCCGTACGGCCGGTCGAGGCGGCGAATTTCGACGAACAGCAGAAGATCGCCGACACCTTCCTCGCCGCCCATCTGCTGCCCGCCGCTGTGGACACTTCCCGCGCCCAACGCTGGGATTTCAACGCGAAGCGCGCGGTGGCGATTGGCGCGTAGTTCGAACGGCTCACTTGTCACGCGCGCGCCAACGTAAAATCACGTCGGCCAGACAATCAGAAGGAGCGCGTAGTGGCGATCATTGGCGTAATGGGTTCCGGCAAAGCCGAATGGCCGGAACTGTCCGTACCGCTGGGAAAATGGATTGCCGAACAGGGCTTCGATTTGCTCACCGGCGCGGGGCTGGGCGTGATGTTGTCGACGGCGCGCGCGTTTTCGACGACGCCCGCCCGCAAGGGGCGTTCGATTGGCATCGTGCCGAGCGAAGCCCATGCTCAGCTCGGCTTCGTCGCCCTGCCCGGTTATCCGAATCCCTATGTCGATCTGCCGATTCTCACACCGCTGCCGCGCAAGCTCGCTGACGCACCCGACGACGCGCTGAACCGCAACTACGTGAACGTGCTGACGAGCCACGTGGTGGTCGCGCTCCCTGGCAACCAGGGCACTCTCGATGAGATCCGGCTGGCGACGCGTTTTGCCAAACCGCTGATTTGCGTTGGGCCTTATTCCGCTTTCGAAGGCGTCCCGGCTGGCACGAACATCGTCGGCGACCTGGAGGACGTATTCGCGTTTGTGCTCGCCAGCATGCATGCCGAATAGTGGCGCGTCGATCGTTCAAGGCTGCTCGCGTGCGATTTGCATCCGACGATGCGAGCACCTGGACATATTATTTTGATTCGACGTGTTTAGAGGAGACGCGATATTTATCGCGGCCCTCTTAATCGCCACGGAAAATGTTAAATCGCCCGATAAAACCGGCGTCGGCAATATTTTCTCATCATCGCCCTTTTATTTATTCTATACAGAGAATAATTTTCCTGTATTTCATAAATTTGACAGGGTTTCGGCATCCTGATAATTTAATTTGTCATTCTTCGTAATAATTTAAAGAGCATACTCGCCACGCGAATAAGAACGACGCGCGAGTGATGCATTTTGCGTTAATACGTATTCTGCATCCGGGGAACACGCCGTGAATTATCCGATCCCGCGCGTCTTTATCGGCGCCCTGCCTTCGCAGGAAAGCCGCCCTTTTCGCTTGTACTGGAGCCGCTCTCAAAAGTCGCTGGCGGGGCTGCTGCTCGTACAGCGCATCGATATTCGCGAAGCGCTGGGCAGCGGCATCGAGGGCCGCTTGACCTGCATCTCGACGAGCGTGGGAATACCGCTCCAGACCTTCCTCGGTCAGCCGCTGACGGTGCAACTGGTCACGGACCAGGGCGCGCTGCACTCGATCTGCGCCATCGTGACCGACGCGTACGAGGGCGAGTCCGATGGATCGCTCGCCACCTACCAGCTGATGATTCGCGATGCGCTGTCGATCATGGAACGGCGCACCAATACGCGCATTTTCCGGCAAAAGAATGTCGTCGATATCCTCCAGACGCTTGTGAAGGAATGGCGTACCCGCAGCACGACGCTGGCGGGGACTTTCGATCTGGACATCTCGCAACTCGATTCCACGAAATATCCGCCGCGCGAGCAGACCTTGCAGTTCAACGAATCCGATGCCAGTTTCGTGCGGCGCTTGTGCCGGCGCGACGGCATTAACTGGTTCGTGAAGGCCGGCGGCAACCAGGCAAACGACAGCGCCGCGCAGCCGTTTCACACGCTGATGCTGTTCGAGGACGCAGCGAGTCTCTCGCGGGCGACTGTGGGCACGGTGCCCTATCACGCGGATGCCACCATCGGCGCGGCCGATTCGATCACCCAGATGTGCTTTGGCCGTCAGATCGTGGCGGGGGCGATCCGGCGCACGAGTTGGGACCTGAAGCCGGCGCGCGTCGACGAGGTTCAGATTCCCACGAGCGTCGATCAAGGCGCGGCGGGCAACGATCTCGCGCGCTTGCTTGCGGACTCGCGCATCGACTCGCCGCATATGGCGGATTCCTGGAACGACTATGACCGCCTCGGCGTTGCGCGGCTGAACGCACAGAGTGCCCGTTCGGTGTGCGTCGACGCGGCCAGCGGCGTGCGCGATCTCGCCGTCGGCTTCTGGATCGCCGTGTCGGGGCATCCCGAACTGGACCCGCTGCCCGAAGAGAAGCGCAGCTTCGTCGTCACAGCCCTGCACCACCGCGGCGAAAACAACCTCCCCAAAGACCTCAGCGATCGCGCGCAGGCGTTGTTCGACGCTAGCCGATGGTCGTTCGGGATCGTCCCGCCAGCGGTCGATACGGCTGCACGCCCCGCCGCCGTCGACGGCTCGACGCCGGGCCGCTACGAAAACACCTTCAGCGCCGTGCCGCGCGGCACCCCGCTCACGCCTGTCTACGAGCCGCGTGTCGATCTGCCGCCGGTGTATCCGATCGTCGGCATGGTCACGGCACCAGACGGCGAAGAGGTGCATTGCGACGAATACGGCCGAGTGAATGTGCAGGTCCAGGGACTCGATCCGGACGATCACACGCACGCGAATGGCGCGGGCACGAGTGGCACCCCCACGGACAGCGCGCTCGTGCGCGTGCTGGGCAACTGGGCGGGCGACACTTATGGCGCACAGGTGCCGCTGCGTGCAGGCATGGAAGTGCTGCTGGATTTCGTCGGCGGCGATCCTGACCGGATGTATGTCGCGGGCGTCTTCACCAATGGCCGCAACATGCCCGCGTCGATGTTCAGCGGCAAGGGCGCGTTACCGGGCAATCGCTATTTGTCGGGGCTGCGCTCGAAGGAAATCAAGGGGCAGCGCTATAACCAGTTGCGTCTGGACGACACCCCCGCGCAGATCAGCGCGCAGCTCACGAGCCAGCATCAGTTTTCAGAGCTGAATCTAGGCTATCTCACGCAGCCTCGCGACAACGGGCAAGGCGCCAATCGAGGCGAAGGCGCGGAGCTACGCACGGACGCGGCGGCAGCCCTGCGGGCCGCTCAGGGGATGCTGCTCACGACCTATGCGCGGACGCAGGCGAGCGGCAACCAGCTCGATCGCGACGAACTGATCCAGTTGCTCGGCGAATGCACCGAGCTGTTCAAGTCGCTTGGCGATTACGCGGGACAGCATGGCGGTCAGACGATGGATACGGCCGGCCAAAGCGCACTGGCGTCTGCCTTCAAGGGCTGGCAGGCGCCGGGCGGAGAGCCGCTGATGGCGTTCGGCGCCCAGGCCGGGGCCGTGCACGTGACGCCAAAGACGCACGTGACGTATGCGGGCGAGAACATCGATCAGGTGGCGCAGCAGCACGTCCAGGTCACCAGTGGTCAGCGCATCAATCTGCAAGCCGGGCATGGCGTGGCGCTCTTCGCCCAGGCTGACGACATTTCGGCTGTCGCCAATCAGGGCAAGGTGAAACTACAGAGCCAGGCCGACGATACGCAGATCGATTCGGCGAAGAACATTCAGTTGACGGCCGCCGGCGGCAAGCTCACGGGCGCGGCGAGCGATCAGGTCGTGCTCGTGACCTCGGGGGGAGCCTATTTGAAGTTGCAAGGCGGCAATATCGAGCTCGGCTGCCCGGGCAATTTCACGGTCAAGGCGGCGGGACACACGTGGGCCGGTCCTGCCAGTATGAGTGCGGATATGCCGAAGTTCGACCACGCTCCGCTCGGGCGCGTGCCGCAACTCGTGCGGGCGACGGACGGACAAGCCGCGAGCGGCTACGAAGGCGAGGTGCGCAAGGCCGCGGGCGACATCGTCAAAGGGCAAACCGATGGCTCGGGCCAGCTACCCGCGATCAACGGCAATCAGTTCGAATCGCTCGCGGTGAATTTCTTCAAGAAGATGAGCTAACCGCATCGTGAGAATAAAAAAAACATGACCGACTCCTTTCTCGATCCAACGTCTTCGCAGGCTGGCGCTGCAAGTCAGGCTGCAAATGTGTCCGATGCGGGCGCTGCACCGCGCATCCTGGTCGGCGGCGGCCAGGGCCCCACACTCTTCGACGTGCAGAGCAAGCTCGTTTGCGTCAAGCAGATGCCGTTGCCGGGCGTCGTCATCTTCGTGCATGGCGTGAACTCCGAAGGCGAATGGTTCCAGGCCGCCGAAGAGGGCCTGTGCAAGGGACTCAACCGGCGGCTGGGGCGACTCGATGACCAGATGGCCTACACGGGGGTCGAGGGCGGGCAAATGTCGCCGGTGAGCTATACGGGGAGTTTGACTGCGGATGGATACATCAATCCCGTACTGACGTCGAGTACATACATCAAGGACGCGCCCTCCTTCTCGCCGGTGATCCACTTTCGCTGGGGCTATAAGGCGAACAAGCAGGACATGAAGGACTACGGTCCCAACGTCTTTCTCAATGAGCAGAATTACTGGGGAGGCGGTCCGTTCGCCAATGGATGCACCAGTCTGGCCGACCTCTGGAACGTGGGCATCGACGACCGTGTGTTTGGCTGGATCACCGTCCAGGCGATGAATCCAACACCGCGTCTTGTCTACCGGACCCCGCCGCGGCCGTACATGGTGATGGGCGCGCTGCGTCTTGCCAAACTCATTCAGTCGATTCGCCAGAAGCAGGCCGACGTCCCTATTACGGTTGTCTGCCACAGTCAGGGCAATATGGTCGGCATGGCGGCCGCGTTCCTCGGCGATCGCATGTCCGATGTCACCGATCCGTTTCAGAAAACGGGGAGTTGTGTGGCAGACGCCTATGTGCTGGCCAACGCGCCCTACAGCCTCGTCGAAAAGCTCGGCATGGACAACTGGACGCAACGCGAAGCGAAGGATGCGCAAGGCAATCGGGGGCGGGAAACCTTCACCGCGCGCGCGCAGACGCTGAAGAATCTCTTCGAAATCCTGCGCAAGCGCGCGGCGCTCGAACCGGACGCAAGCGAAGTCGACAAGGAGATGGCCAACACGCGGACTTCGGAGAGCGGCGGCAAGCCCTACAGCGCGTCGCAGGACCGGACCGATCACGGCGTGAACGGACACACCTATGGTCGGGTCACGGTGTACTGCTGTCCGCACGATCAGGTGATTTCCGCTACGACGGTGCAAGGGATCGGCTGGCGCGGGATGAGCGCGCAGGAAATCGACAAGACCGCCGGTCACGGCGTTTTGACGCAGCGGGTGTTTGCGACCCACTTCAAGGTCGGCGACGCGGGCAACACGACGTACAACTACCGGAACAACGACTGGCGCGCGAAGGTGATCAATGAAAAGGGTTTCTGGTCTCCGCCATCGCCACCGGCGAAGTTCGGACTATCGAAGGCCCTGCGCGGAAACCGCACGATGTTCGGCAAATTCGGCACGCTGACCACCGCCCCGCTTCTGTATCTCGCCACGCTGCTGGTCAAGCTTCCCGTCAACGAAGATCCGCCGAAGGATTGGGAGGTGCCGGTCAATGCCCCGGTTCTGGACGAGCCGTTTTGTCCGGCTTCGAAGCGCTACGGCAAGGAGGTCGAATACAAGGCAGATGGTTTCGTCAGCAACTTCAACGAGGGATACGACCCGCCGTCGGCGGCACGCAACGCGCAGAAAGCCGCGAGCGACACTCAGGCGAGTGATCCGTACGATGCCTTCAAGCCCGATGCAGCGATGGTCAATGGGCAGATCAAGGCGAGCGATCTGGAGGCGCAGGGTACGCTGGATAGCGAGGCTTCGCAGCGCTATGAGGATCACGCCATTTTGCGCCAGGAGGCGCGCCGCAACGCTCAGCAAGGTGATACGAACGGCTGGGTCGATGACGATGGCAAGGTGACGGGCGAGGATGATGCCTCGAACGCAACACAGGGTTACCACGACTGGCACAACGACGAAATCAACAAGATCCTGCGCGACGGCGTGAATAACAATCCAACGAACCACTCGATCACCATGACGAATGCCGACCATGCGCAATTCGCGCTGGCGTACGACGTGGCGATCGGGCCGTGTTATTTGACTGCCGAGGACCTGAGTGACCTGCGTAAGGAGGCAGACTGGCGCTTTGGGAAAGGAATGGAAGATAACAACCCGAATAAAAAGTACTCGGAGTACTTTGCGACCGGAAAATACAAAGATCAACTACTGCAGGACTGGGCTCATTCTGATCCCGAGGCAACGTTGCCGAGCGACAAGATTCACGACCAGCGCGAAGGAGAGCTCTTCCTTGGTGTGGGGGACGTGGTATGAGCGCACTGATCGGCACGTGGCCGCGGCGACTCGGTCTCTCCATTTTCGTAATGGCTTTGGTTTCTGCGCTGATGTTGGTCTCAATGAGTTATGAAGGACGGGCGGTGCCCGGAAATTTGGCGACAGGAGAGGTAATGAAACGACTGGTAATCCTGCCGGGCTTGCTGGCATTTGCAGTGTTCGTGCTGTCAGCGGCGTTTGCGCCGACGGTCGCGAACGCGGCTCAAACCAACGAGTCTGGATCAGTAAGCCCGGGGGAGAATGCGACAAAACCCTTCGTTGCGCAGGTAGTCGGACTTGAATGGCTAAACCCGCTGCAACGCCGCGATTACCCGACTGAGTGGCAGGTCCTGTGGGCCATGGGACTGTCAAGGGCAAATACGAACGACGATATGGTTCGCAGCGATCCCAAGAGCTTTACAACACTTCAGTCCGTCGCAGGAATCGCAGACGGAAACAACGGCCGTGAAACCTTCAAGGGATATCACCACAAATATATCGATGAGCTTTTACCATTGTTCGCCGACCGCTATGCGATGAATGGTAAATATTTCTATACAGTGCAGCCTCGTGATAAAAAATTGTGGCGCGAACTGGCTGGCATTCATATCGAGTATGCCATTCCGACAGGGCGACTTGATCCAGTGGAGGCGAAATCCTATCTCCGCGACCGCATGAAGCTGTATTTCGAAATCGGCAGTAAGTCATCCCCGGATCTCTGGAGCAAGGACACGCCACCGGATGTGAGCGTGATTCCCGGAGGCCCCAACGCAGGTTTCACATCGCTGAACAAGGCGCTGGATTATCTGCAAGCAAATCCCGACAAAAGCGTATGGGTAATGAATTGGGACGCGCCGAGCTTCCCGCCGAAAGACGGCCAGATCAACGAGAACATGGTGCTTCTGATCCTGGCCGGACCCGACATGAAGACCGAACGTGCCCCGCTTGCCTGGATCGGCAAGGCTGCCATGGGGAACGTACAGGACTTCGAGGCAAAGGCTGGTACGACGCGGGCAGTCGAGTCGTGGAAGGCCACCATTGAGGCTGCGGCGCACAACGCCAACGTACCCGCGACCAAAATAAACTACGTGATCCACGATGCGGGTAAAGGCAGCGACGCCGCGTCATCGCGTATCGGCTCGCTTGGCCGAACGCTGACCGAATCCCTGCCGGAGTTCGACTTCCAGAAGCAGACGTTCAATACACCGGGGCTGTTAGGCGAAATGGGCGCGGGCACGGCGCTCACCGATGTCGTGCTGGCGATTGGCCGGGCGAACCATCTGGGCGAAACCGTACTTGTTGCGGGCACCACAGACGCCGAGCATCCTGTTGCGGTCGTGGTTGCCCCCCCGGCCCAACCCTTGCCAATCGATCCGGATGCAGACTGGTTCCGCGCACGCGGCGAAAACAATGCGTATCTCCCGTGGTGGGGCCGCCGTTACGACACGAAGTACAACCAGCAAGGCTGGTCGTGGTGACTTCGGAGCGCAGGCCATGAGAGGCATCGTTCGTGTGGGGGACGCAACCAGCCACGGCGGTCGGGTCGAGACCGGTAGCGGAGTCAGCGAAGTCATGGGACGCGCGGTCGCCCGATTGGGCGACCGCTGCATCTGCCCGATTCAGGGACATCAAAACTGCGTGATCGTCGAAGGAGATTCCGCTTTCATCGTCGACGGCCAGCCCGCTGCGTTCGATGGCCATAAGACCTCATGCGGCGCGACGCTGATCTCAAGCTTGTCGTCTTCCGGGCGGGAATGACTCAGCTTTTCCGTGAGCTTCGTTGCGGAGCCGATTCTGGCTACCCAGAGCGCGAACAATGAACGAATGTCTGGAACGACGTGTGATGTTGCGAGGCTTGCTGGGATTCGCTTCGCTTGTGCTGGCAACGCTGCTTGCGTCGACGCTCGCGGATGCTGACGAACTGAATGAACCTGGATCCGCGGTAGCCGGAAACGGTGCGCGCGGGCCCTTCGTCGCGCAGGTCGTGGGACTCGAATGGCTCAACCCGTTGCAACGCCGCGACTATCCAACCGAGTGGCAAGTGTTGTGGGCTCAAGGACTCGTGAGGCCCAACAGAAACGACGACATGGTGAGAACCGATACCAATGGTTTCTCGACGCTAAAATCTGTCGCGGGGATCGCTGACGGAAACGGCGGCAGTGAAATATTCAGTGGCTTTTACGAGAAGTACGTTGACAAGTTTCTCATCTTGTTCAGTGATCGTTATGCCTTGAACGGCAAATACTTCTACACCGTCCAGCCGAAAGACAAAAAACTGTGGCGGGAACTGGCCGGGATTCACGTCGAATTCGCGATTCCAGCTGGCCGTCTTGATCCTGTTGGCGCGCAAACCTATCTCCGCGATCGCATGAAGCTGTATTTCGAAATCGGCAGCAAGTCGTCGCCGGACCTTTGGAGCAAGGACACGCCGCCGGATGTACGCGTAGCGCCCGGAGGCCCCAACGCAGGCTTCACATCGCTGAACAACGCGCTGAGTTATCTGAAGTCAAACCCCGATAAAAGCGTCTGGGTGATGAACTGGGACGCCCCGAGCTTTCCGCCGAAAGACGGACAGATCAACGAGAACATGGTGCTTCTGATCCTCGCCGGACCCGACATGAAGACCGAACGTGCCCCGCTTGCGTGGATCGGCAAGGCGGCCACGGGAAACGTACAGGACTTTGAGGCGAAAGCTGCGACGGCGCGCGATTCGTGGAAGGCCACCATTGAGACTGCGGCGCACAACGCAAACGTACCCGCAACCAAAATAAACTACGTGATCCACGATGCGGGTAAAGACAGCGACGCTGCGTCATCACGTATCGGCTTGCTTGGCCAAACGCTGAGCGAAGCCCTCCCGGATTTCGACTTCCAGAAGCAGACGTTCAATACCCCGGGGCTGCTCGGCGAAATGGGCGCTGGCACGGCGCTCACCGATGTCGTGCTGGCGATTGGCCGGGCGAATCACCTGGGAGAAACCGTGTTAGTTGCGGGCACGACGGACGCTGAGCATCCAGTCGCCGTTGTGGTTACCCCCCCGGCCCAACCATTGCCAATCGATCCGAATGCAGACTGGTTCCGCGCACGCGGCGAAAACAACGCCTATCTGCCGTGGTGGGGACGCCGTTACGACACGAAGTACAACCAGCAAGGCTGGTCATGGTGATCGTCGACGGCTACCTGGCCGGAGCAGAGCCCTTAAACACAAAAAACACGCGCACGCAGACAACCGCCTCGCCCCAAACTCAAACATAGTCAACCTGGTGCCGGCTCACACGCACCCCCGCCAATTCATCCCGCACACGCAGATGCTCGGCATGCGTCCCATAGGCCTGCAACGCCTCGTGATCGTCAAACTCGGAATAGAGCACGACGTCACATGCATAGTCGATACGGCTAACGTCGATGCCTATCTCCAGCTTGCGCATTCCCGGAATCTTTCCGTTCAGGCCTTCGAACGCTTCCTTGATAAGCGTGGCCGCCGCGGTCTTTTGTTCGGGCGACTCCCCGCGAACGTTCCACATGACTATATGTTTGATCATGGTTCTACCTATGGTTTGTCGAATGATTCAGTAGCCTTGGTACGAAGCGCGGCCATTTGTTAGTTAGCAATGCGTATCTAAATGATCGTCTATTCAACAGCCGCCCCGCTGCCGTCCACCGGCGTCAGCACAAAGTCGAACGGCGAGCGCCAGACCGTGTTGCCATCGCTGGCGCGCTCGAACGGCGCGACCAGCGACGCCTTGACGCCAAATACCGCATCGGAGTTCAGGTACGTGTCGTCGCCCGCGAACGTGTGCGTCACGATCTTCTCGAAACCCGGCGCGGTCACGATGAAATGCATGTGCGCGGGCCGGTACGGATGCCGCCCGAGCGCGGCCAGCATCTTGCCCACGGGGCCGTCGTCCGGAATCGGGTACGACACCGGCTTGATGCCGATAAAGCGGTAACGCCCATCCTCGCCGGTCGTAAAGACGCCGCGGTTGTTCCATTTCGGCTGGATGCCGGGTTGCTGGACGTCGTAGAAGCCGTCCGGGTTGTCGGACCATACGTCGATTCGCGCACCGGCCACCGGATTGCCGTGGAGGTCGACCACACGCCCTTCGAACGCGCAAGTTTCGCCCTTGCCGTCTAGCGTGATGCTCGCATCCATTTCGCGCTCAGGCGCGTTGGCGACATGGAACGGCCCGAGCACGGTATTTTCGGTTGCACCAGCGGGACGGCGATGGTTGATCGCATCGACCAGCATCGACGCACCCAAGGTGTCGCTCAGGAGAATGAACTCCTGGCGCTCGTTGCCGCAGATCTGCCCGGTCTGGGTCAGGAAGCCGATGGCGGCCTCCCACTCTTCATGCGTGAGATGGACGTCCTTGATAAACGCGTGAAGGTGCTTCACGAGCGAAGCCATGACGGTCTGCAGACGCGGTTCGACGTCCGCGCCCATGCGCGCGTTGACGGCCTGGGCCGAGCCTGCTTCGGTAAAGAACTGGGACATGTTGCTGATTCCTTTGAATGAATGGACGCAAAGCTGGGCGTTACTGCGGCCGCGCACCTTCCCACGCGCGCTGTAGCAGTGCGCGGACGGCTTCACGCTCGACCGGGCGCGGATTCCAGTACGGATTTTTCACCGCGAGGTCCGCCGCCGCGTCGAGCTGCGACTCCTTTAGTCCGAGGTCTTTCAGGGCGAGCGGCGCCCCGAGCGAACTGGCGAAGTCGTAAAGCCCGCCACCGATCGAGTCGCCGAACAGATCCGCGAGCGGTTGCAGTTGCCGGGCGGCTGCGTGGGCGTTGTAGGCCGCCGAATGCGGCAGCACGATGGCGTGGGTTTCCGCGTGAGGCAGATCGAAGCTGCCGCCGAGCGTATGGCAGAGCTTGTGATGCAAGGACATGCCGACCGTGCCCAGCACCGAGCCACATAGCCACGAGCCGTAAAGCGCATCGGATCTGGCCGCGAGGTCGTCCGGGTGCGAGACGATCACGCGCAGCGCATCGCGCAACGCCCGCACGCCTTCGACGGCCATCAGCGACGTCACCGGATTCCGATCTCGTGCGTAGACGCCCTCCACTGCATGGGCGATCGCGTTCAAACCGCTCGTCACGCTCATGGCAACCGGCAGGCCGAGTGTGAGCGCCGGATCATAGATCACGACTTCGGGAAGGATTTTCGCGTCGCGGACGGTCGTCTTGATGCCGTTCTCGGTCTGGCCGAGGATCGGCGTGACCTCCGAGCCCGCATAGGTCGTCGCAACCACGATCTGCGGGGCGTCGTTGCGCCATGCAATCGCCTTGCCAAGCCCGATCGTCGATCCGCCGCCAAGCGCAATCAAGCAATCCGCGCGCGTCGCCTCGAAGGCGGCCATCGCCTTGAGCGTCACGGCAACCGGCGTATGCATGGCGGCTTCGCTGAAAACGCCCGCCGCTAGCGGACCGATCTGCGCGGCCAGTTTCTGCGCGTCGGCGTGCTGCGAGGGTGTCGAGAGTATCAACGCGCGTTTTGCGCCGAGCCGCGCGATTTCGCCAGCGACGGCTTCGAGGGTCCCGGAGCCGAACAGCACACGGCCCGGATTGATGTCGTAGGTGAAGCTTGCAGTCATGGACGGACTCCGTACTCAGGCGGTTTCACTCACTTCGCCAACGCGAAGATGGAGCTTCGCGACGACCTCGTCGAAACGCTCACGCAGCTGTTCCGCGCTCTTTGCAGTGGCCGCGACGTAAAAGTCCGGGCGCAGCACGACATAGGTTGCGTCGATGCCCGCGAGCCATCGCTGATACGTGCCTTCGCTATCCACTGCGTCGCACGATGTATCGGTCGTGCCCTGCGTGCCAATGCGCGCAGTCCGGCCTTCGAGCAGCGCCAGTCGCTCCAGCCGCTCGCGGCCCAGCGCCGCCGCCGGGTCGGCATCCAGACCGATCACAAACCAGCCGTGACCCACCGCCTGGTCGAAGCGGTCCCGCGTGCCGTTTGCCTCGACTACGCCCTGCACCGACAACTCGCCCGCGTGCGCCGATTCGTTGGACCAGGCACCGTGGCCCAGACTGCACACATCGGTCGGCACCGGCTGATGATGGCGGGCTTCGAGTTCGGCCTTCATCCTTACGTCACGCTCGGCGGCTTCCTTTTCGTCAGCAATGCAGATGATCTTGCCCAGCTCCTGGCTGAATTCGATGTAGTGCTTCGCATGTTCGAGACGCTCGCTCGTGTAGCTGTCGAGCACGGCGTCGGTGAGCCTGCCCTCGAGGATCGCGTTAAGACGCCAGCCCAGCGCGAACGCATCGCGCAGACCTGCACACATGCCCTCGCCCGCAAACGGCGGCATCAGATGCGCGGCATCGCCAGCGATCACGCAACGGCCACGGTTCCACGTTTTTGCCCAGCGCGCCTGAAAGCGATAGACGGCGCTGCGCTCCAGTTCGGCGTTGTCCGGCGTCATGCCCCACGGTTCGAGCAGCTCCCATGCGCGCGTGGGCGTCTGAAGTTCCTGCGCCGATTCGCCGGGCAGCACCATGAACTCCCAGCGGCGTCGGCCCGGGCCGCCCGGCACGATCGTCGTCGGACGCTTCGGGTCGCACAGTTGCCACTGCATGGGCTGCGCAACGTATTGCTCGCGCGGAATCAGGTCGAGAATCAGCCAGTCGAAGAAGTAGCCCCTGTCCTCATTCTCGATGCCGAGCGCTTCGCGCACGAAGCTGTTTGCTCCGTCGGCGCCCACTACGTACTTCGCGCGCAGCGGGCGGGTTTCGAGCGACGCGCCGTCCGCGCCAGCTTCCTGCGGATTACGCGTGAGCGACACCGTCACTCCCTCGGCATCCTGCACCAGCTCCGTGCCGTCCCAGCCGCGCAGTTGCGTGACGTTCGGCAGGCCATCGACGATATGGGTCAGGCGCGCTTCGAGATCCGGCTGATTGAACCAGTAACGCACGCGCCAGCCCGACGCGGACTGACTCTGCCAGTCGACGATTTGCAGATTCTCGCCCTGCACGTCTTTCCAGTAGTACAGCTCGTCGTGGTACGCAATGGCCGGATCGCGCTCCGAATCGATCCCGAGCGTCGCAAGGATGCGGGCGATTTCGTGGTCGTACGTCACCGCGCGCGGACGGCCATACGCCTGTGACCAACGCTCGACCAGCGTGACCCGCTTGCCACGCTGACCGAGCAGGATCGCGAGCAGCGTACCGACAGGACCGCCACCGATGATGGCGACATCGGCGTCAAAGGGGGTGTTTTCGCTCGAAGCTGTGGCATTCATGATCTGTCTCCTTGATTTCGTGATCGAGTGCGAAGCGCGTGGGTGGCTCGGCGGATGACTGCCGCCTCGTCCCGGGTCGGCCTGCTGACCTCGCTTGAAACAGAATGTAGATCAAAACTGAATGTTCGTCACATATGGTAAACACTCAATATCGGTCGATGATCATTATTTAATGGGGACGCAGCGTGTGGTGCGCCAGAGCGGGCTAGAATCCGGATTTGGGCAATATGATTCGTATTAGAATGGTCGTCATAAATGAATCCGGGTGGACTTCGATGAACGCATCGACCAAAGAGAACGAGCAGGAAGGACGCGTTGCGCGTCGTCAGCGGCGCAACCGTGAGGCGCTGATCAAGGCGGCTGGCACGATCATGGGCGACAAGGGGATCGACGCGGCGACGATGCTGGAAATCGCAGAGCTCGCCGACGTGGGCGCCGGGACGGTTTACAACTACTTCAAATCCAAGGACGAACTCGCCATCGCCGTCCTTGAAGAAATGATGCATGAGCTGGCGCTGCGCATCGAAAGGGCAACAGCTGGTCTGGCTGACCCGATGGAGGTCTACGCCTTCGGCATACGCACGGTGCTTGAGGCCGCAACGACCGATGCCCGCTGGAAAGAAATGTTGTATCGATCGGAGGTGATCGCCGACGCGCTGTTCCGGCGCATGGGCCCATTCGCGATTCGCGACCTGCGCAACGCCATCGGCGCGGGGGTTTTCAGCATGGCGGAGCCGGAACTCGTATGGCACCTGACGGCGCATGCCATCGTCGGCGCCAGTCTCGCCATTACGACGGACCGGCTTTCAGGCGGCCTCAAGGATGAAATCGTGGGCCGCCTGCTGTGCATGACCGGCATCGGCATCGATGCGGCCACGGAAATTGCCGCGCGTCCCCGGCCTGCGTCCGTTGTCATCTAGCGATTCGTCGGCCATCGCGCTACGGTAACAACGCCGCCATCGGCAACGCCGAAACGGCTTCGGAAAAGCAGTCGATCAGGTAGTCGCACGCGGCGGTATTCAAGGCATCTCGCCGCGAAATAACACCCACGACAACGCGCGGCAAGGGCTCCTCCACCGGCACGGCGACTACCCGCTCATTGAACCACGCCGATTCCAGAAAGCTCTTTGGGCAACACGAAAGCACATCGCTGTTTGCCGAGAGCGAGAAACTCGCACTGAACGAACTACATTCGATCACCACGCGCGGGGCGTCGGCGCCCATCTCCACGAAGTAATCCTGCACAACGCGGCCAATGCTTTCGGGCGTCGTATTCAACATCCAGTCGGCGCCGGAGAGTTCGAAGATGGATTTCGCGTTGGCGAGCGGATGCCCCTTGCGCGCCGAGATAATCAGTTCTGCTTCAAGAAGCGGCCGGAACTGGAATTCGGCTGAAATCTTCGCGTCATTGACGATGGCGATTGCGAAGTCGAGCGTGCCGTCGCGTACGCCCGCGGTGGCGTGGGTCAGGAAGCCTTCCTGAACCGAAAGCCGGGTTGTCGGCATGCGCTGCCGAAACATGCGCATCGCGCGCGGGAAGTATTTGAGCGAGATGAGCGGCGTGACCGCGCAAGACACCACTCCCCCTTCCATCCCCGAAAGCCGGCCGATGTCTTCCCGCGCGTGCTGCATCTCCGCAAGAATAAGTTTCGCGCGCGCGTAGATGGCGCGGCCGAATGGCGTGAGTTGCGCACCACGCGCGTTACGCGTGACGAGCGGCACACCCAGATCCTGCTCGAGCTCACGAATGGCCTTGGTAAGCGCGGGTTGCGACAGACAAACCGTTTTGGCCGCGGCTCTCAAACTGCCGTGCTCGGCAATCGCGACAAGCGCGCGTAGCTGATTGTGTTTCAAGGGTGGAGTCCCGCATCGAATATCGGAGGGCCGCAAGCCTTGGGGCCGGGCGCGTGCCTGCGGCGATGCTACATCGGACGAAATAGTGTCGCTATGGGGCGAAATCCCGATCGGTGCCGCTACGCGCGAACGCGATAACCCCGCGTTATCACAATAAGAAAAAGCAAATCGGCGGCGCTATTTTGTCTCTCTAGACTGATTCTGTCGTCATGAGCGCGTCATGCGCGCTTCTTATCTAAGCGACATCCCGACGAACGATTCACTCACGACAGGAATGCCGTTCATGAAGTCCCCCACTATGCGTAGCGCCCCGCTAGCTACCGCCGCATCCCGACCCGCCATTTCGACACGCAACCTGATCATCGCCACCACGATCGGCAATGCGTTCGAATTCTTCGACCTCACTGTCTACAGCTTCTTCGCCATACTGCTTGGCAAGCTCTTTTTTCCCCTGGCCTCCGCGCAGCAGCAACTCCTGCTTTCGGTCGGCACGTTCGGCGTAGGCTTCGTTGCGCGTCCGTTGGGTGGCGTCATGTTTGGCGTGATCGCCGACCGCTACGGTCGTATTACCGCGATGAACCTCACGCTGCTGGCGATGGCGCTGGGCACCGGCCTGATTGGCTTGACGCCAACCTATGCGCACATCGGCATTGCAGCGCCGATCGTGATTTTGATTGCGCGACTGCTGCAAGGCTTTTCGGCAGGCGGTGAAGTGGGCGTCGCCACCACGCTGCTGGCCGAGCGCGCCAGCGCCAGCCGGCGCGGCTTCATTACGAGCTGGCAATTTGCGAGCCAGGGCGCCGCCGCGCTTGCGGGCTCGCTCGTGGGCTTCCTGCTTTCGCATTTTCTCGATCGGGGTTCACTCGAAAGCTGGGGCTGGCGCCTGCCGTTTCTGGCGGGCATCCTGATCGCGCCGCTCGGCCTCTATTTGCGTTCGCGCATCGGCGATGATGCACACGAGCTGCCCGAACCCGCGCAAGGCTCGCACGGCTTGCTCAAAACGGTTTTCACGCGTGACGGCAGGCAACTCCTGTTCGCGTTGATGCTGGTGATCGGCGGTACGTCGGCGCACTTCATCGTGCTCTATTACATGTCGACCTATGCGATCAAGTATCTGCATCTACCGATGGATACCGCCATGTGGAGCGGCGTGCTCGCGGGCGCTGTGATGCTGGTGATGTCGCCCATCGGCGGGATGTGGTCGGATCGTTACGGACGCAAACGTGTGACCTTTGTGTCGCGTGTTCTGCTTACCGTGCTGATCTTGCCCGGCTTTCTGGTCATCACGCATCAGCCTTCGATCCTCACTTTCAATCTTGTCGTTTGCGTGCTCGCCGCCCTGCATTCGATCAATGCGGGCGCCACCGGGCCGCTCTTGCCCGAACTGTTTCCACGTAGCACCCGCGCAACAGGACTTTCGCTTTCCTACGCGGCGGGCGTGTCGATATTTGGCGGATTCGCGCAGTTCATCGTGACCTGGCTGATCGGCATCACCGGCGACCCAACCGCGCCGGCCTGGTACGTGATCGTGTGCGGCGCGCTCTCGCTTGTGCCACTGGCCTTCGTTGCCGAACGCGCCCGCGAAGCTATCTGATCTTTCGCGCTTTTGCTTCACCCTAAGTTCCATCGGACGGATCACCATGTACGACATTTACACACAAGATTCCACCACCTCGATCGATTCGTTATGCGAATCATCTGCGACGACCTTGATCGAACTTCAACGCAAGCGCGAAGTGAGCGCACTCGAGATTCTCGACGCCCATCTCGATCGCATAGCGGCGGTCAACCCGAAGGTCAATGCGCTCGTGACCATCGGCGACACGGACGAGTTGCGCGCCCGCGCCCGCAGTATTGACTCGCGATGGGCGCGCGGCGAATGGCAAGGCGTGCTGCATGGCCTGCCGGTCTCGCAAAAGGATTTGACCGCGACGCGCGGCGTGCGCACGACGTTCGGTTCGAAAGCGTTCGAGCAGCACGTACCCACCCATAGCGCCCTGATCGCACGGCGTTGCGACGCTGCCGGGGCGCTGATGATCGGCAAATCGAACACGCCGGAGTTCGGCGCGGGTTCGCACACGTTCAACGATGTATTCGGTGTGACCCGCAATCCCTGGGATCTCAGCAAGTCCGCCGGCGGCAGCAGCGGCGGCGCGGCCGCCTCGCTCGCCAGTGGGATGAATCCGCTTGCCTGTGGCAGCGACATGGGCGGCTCGCTGCGCAATCCCGCCGCCTGGAACGGCGTCGTGGGCCTGCGGCCATCGCCCGGCCGCGTGCCGCGCGCACCCGATCTCAACGGCTGGGCCACGCTAGGCGTAGACGGCCCGATGGCCCGCAACGTCGCCGATACCGCCCTGCTGCTCAGCGCGATCGCCGGCCCGAGCGGCGAAGTCGCCACTGAACTCGGCGAACCGGGAGCGCTATTCGCACAGCCCCTGGAGCGCGATTTCCGAGGGGTGCGGGTGGCGTTCTCGTCCAACCTGTGCAACTTGCCGGTGGACCCCGAGATCCAGCGCACGGTGCAGGCTCAGGTTGCCCTGTTCGAAGCGATCGGCTGCGAAGTCGTTTTCGCTGATCCCGACCTGGCCGACGCGGAAGACATCTTCAGAATGGAACGGGCGTGGATGATCGGCACCCTCTTCCAGCAACTGGATGCCGATCAGCAATCGCTCCTCAAGCCTGAAATCGTGGAGGAGTGTCGATTGCACCAGTCGATGAGCGCCGCTGATCTGGGCCAGATGTTCGTGCGCAAGACGGCGCTGTTCCAGCGCATGCGAACCTTCATGGACCAGCACCCGTTTTACGTACTACCGGCCACGCAGATGCATCCGTTCGACGCCATGCTGCGCTGGCCGGCGTCGTTCATGGGCGAGCAGTACACCACGTACATCGACTGGATGCGTATCTGCTGGTATCTCTCAGCGACGGAATCGCCGGTGCTCGCCGTGCCGTGCGGCTTCAGCGCTTCGGGGCTGCCTATTGGGATGCAGATTGCCGGCCGCTATCGCGACGACTGGGGCGTGCTGCAACTCGGCCATGCCTACGAGCAGGCGGCAGCGCATAGCTTGCGGCGACCGCCCGTGCTCAACACGTAGTGCCTGCATTTCGCGCGACGCCCTGATCGCGCGTTTCCCTCACTTTTCCTCCCGGGCGGCAACCTGACTGCCGCCTGGTGGTTGGCGCGCCCGCGTCGCGTGGTGCGTCATTGTTCGTGCAATTTCAAACTGACCGTCAAAACCTATGAAAAAAGCGCTTCTCGCCATTTGCGCCGCGGCTCTTGCACCCACATGCGCACATGCACAAAGTTCCGTCACCTTGTACGGCATCATCGACGAGGGTCTAAGCTATTTCAGCAATGCCGCCACGACCAATGCCAGCGGTGGCGTTTCCGGCCACAGCGCGGTGCGTTTATTAAGCGGCGTCATGCAGCAGAGCCGCTGGGGGCTGCGAGGCTCAGAGGATCTGGGCGGCGGTTTCAAAACGATATTCGTACTCGAAAACGGCTTTGACGCGAGCACGGGAAAGTTGGGCCAAGGTGGACTGTTGTTCGGCAAAAAGGCTTTCGTGGGCATGACCACGCCCTATGGAACGATGACGCTCGGACGCCAATATGACACGAACGTCGACATGGTCGGCACGATGGAAGCAGGCGGCCAGTGGGGAGGCTATATGGCAGCGCATCCCGGCGACCTCGACAACATCAATAACACCAACTCGACCAATAACGCGATCAAGTTCACCAGCGCCACGTATGCGGGTTTGACGGTCGCAGGCATGTTCAGCCCCGGCGGCGTAGCCGGTAACTTCGCGCGCAATCGCATCTGGTCGGTATCGGCGGGCTATGCGAGTGGTGCACTCACATTGGCCGCGGGCTATCTCGACGTACAGAACCCCAACACCGCCTTCTTCGGCAGTGGCGGCAGCCCCGCCGCCGTGGTCAATGGCGTACCTGGCAACAATATGGCGTCGCCGGTCTATTCGGGTTACGCATCCGCGAAATCGATGAGTGTGCTCGACGCAGCGGCTGCCTATACGATCGGTTCCGCGACCGCAGGGGTCGTTTATTCGAACACACGGTTTCGCGATCTCGGCGATCTTTCGTCGGGCTCCGATCCGCGCGGTCTGAGCGGAACGGCAATCTTCAACAACATCGAAGTGAATTTCCGCTATCAGCTGACCCCGGCTTTCCTGTTGGGCGCTGCATACGATTACACGCACGGCAATTCGATGGGCGGAAGTGGCGGAGCCACCTATAATCAGTTCGCCACGGGCGCGGATTATTTGCTTTCCAAACGTACCGATGTCTACGTGATCGGCGTCTATCAGAAAGCGTCGGGCGTGGATTCGACTGGCAAGGCGGCCGTAGCGGCTATCAACGGCCCCTCGGCATCGGCCGATGACAAGCAAGCGGTCATTCGAATCGGCATTCGTCACAAGTTCTGAGACGACCAGTGCGAAAATGCCCGGCGTGAAGCAGTCGTTCCCATGACTGTTTCATGCCGGGTCGAGAATCGGGACTTTTTCAGTTAAAGCGCGATCGTGACCGTCTTTTCGCGCAGATACGCTTCCAGCGCACGACGCGATAGATCATGGCCCAGTCCGCTATCTTTATGACCGCCCCAGGCGAGACGCGGGTCCAACGGACTCCAGCAATTCACCGCAACCGCGCCGACGTCGATCTGTCGTGCGAGCCGGTGTGCACGCGAGACATCGCGTGTCCACAATGACGCCGACAGTGCGTATCGCGTCGAGTTTGCGATGCGCACGGCTTCGTCTTCGTCATCGAAAGCGAGGATGACCCCCACCGGGCCGAAAATCTCTTCTTGCGCGAGCGTACTATTCGGGTCGTCGTGCGCGAATAGCGTTGGGCAGACAAAGTTGCCGCGATCGGGCATGACGCGCCCGCCGGCGATCATTCTTGCCCCTTCGCTTTTGCCTCGTTCGATATAGCTATCGACACGCGCCTTATGGCGCGCATTGATGAGCGCCCCCATTTGCGTGTCCGCGTGAAGCGGGTCGCCCACGCGAATCGCGTTCGTTGCCGCCGCCAATGCTTCCGATATCGCCTCGCTAATCGAGCGGTGCACGAGTATGCGTGAACCTGCCGCGCAGGTTTGCCCTTGATTCGCGTACAGGCCCATCATCAAGCCGCCGACGGCCTGCTCGATGTCAGCGTCCGCCATGACGATCTGCGCAGCCTTGCCACCCAGTTCAAGCGTGAGCGGCTTGAAACTCCCTGCAAGGTCGCGGGCAATGGCGCGACCCACCTCGGTGCTGCCGGTGAAACTCACTTTCGCGACGTCCGGGTGAGCAACGAGTGCGCGCCCCGCCGTCGGTCCAATACCGTGGAGAAGATTCACGACACCTGGCGGAATACCAGCTTCTGCAATCAGTCGCATCAAGTGCGACAGCGCGACGGGCGCGTCCTCCGAGGGTTTGATCACGACCGTACAGCCCGCCGCAAGCGCAGGCGCCAACTTCCACGCGCAGATCATCAGCGGCGCGTTCCAGGGGATCACCTGGGCGACCACGCCAATCGGCTCCAGCTCGGTATAGTTGACCGTCATGCGGCCCATGCTGCCCGCCGTCGGGACCGTGCGACCTTCGAGTTTGTCCGCCCAACCCGCGAAATAGCGCAAGGTGTCGACGGTCATGGGGACGTCCATCATGCGCATTTCGATGGATGCACGACCTTGCTCGCGCGCCAGCAGATTGACCAGTACTTCCGCGTCGCGTTCGACGAGATCTGCGAGACGCTGAAGACATTGACCACGACGCACCGCACCGATATCGCGCCAGCTCGTTTTAAAAGCACGTTGAGCCGATGCAACGGCCGCATCCACATCGTCTTGTCCAGACGCCGCTACGACCGCTAGTTCCAGCGATGTTGCTGGCTCGAGCTTGATAAAGGTTTCCCGGCTGATTGCGGGTTGGAAAGCGCCGTCGATAAAGTTATCGAGCCGATACGTCATAAGCCGTCTCCTGAATATTGAACATAAAACCGCTTCAGGAGGGCATGGTAGGCATTTCAGAAAAATCACGATCTGGCCATTTGCGCCAGTGTGTTGATAAAGTACGCCAATCGGCCGATGAGTTTTTAATTGCCGAGTCTTTTAACCCCGACTCCATTGGCGCTTCGCACGCCACAGAACCGTGGCATCCGTATAGCCGACCGCATGGGCAATTTCCGAATTGGTCATCCCTTCGCGTTCACCCAACACGGTGACACTCCGTTGCCGCTCTTCGCGAATAATCTCTCGCACCGATGTTCCGGCATCGGCTAGATGCCGTTGCAAAGTGCGATTCGACAAGCCGAGATCGCGTGCAATATCGCTAATGACGAGTTTCTCCCGGGCGAGCCGTCGCATCACCAGATCGCGGACCTGATCGACGAGACCATTCGGCGTCGCCTCGCGAGAAATGAGATCCGTGGCGTGGCGCTCCATCAGGCTCGCGAGTTTCGTATCGGCACTGGTGAGTGGCAGATTCAGATCGTGTGAATGCAACACGACGCCGTTCACCGGTTGCCGAAATCTGACCGGCACGCGAAACATTCGAAGATACGGTTTGATATCGGCCGGCGCGGCATGCTCAAAGTGAATTTCAACGGGGACCCATTGCGCGCCGCACACCAGGCGAATCATGTGACACATGGAACTCACCGTGTATTCCGCATCTTGCCGACGCGGCCAGATATCTGAACTCGCAATGCGATAGCGCCACATTGGCCACTCGCCATCCCGCGAGAGATCGACGAGCGCCGCACTCTGCCAGGACTCGAACGTCTCGCTGAATCGCCGGATCGCGACGCCGAGTTTCGATGAGGAGGTGAAAATCAGGCCGGCGGGACCGAGTTCGGAAAGCGGTGTTTCCCTGCCTAGCCTCAGCCCGATCCAGGGATCGTCAAGCAGTTGCGAGGCCAGCTCGAAGGCCTCGACATAACGCCTGAGCGGGACGATTTCATAAGGATCGGCAAGCTGACGCCGGCTAAGGCCGAATTCCGCAAGCAGCGCGTTGCAATCGAGTCCACCCGCATCCAGTGCTCGCACAATTGGGCCCATTACGGCGCCCCGAATCATCGGAAAGCTGGTATTTCGATGGGCTGAGTTCATGTTCGTCTCCGGTCAAGCGATGCACATCGGCCGCATCGCAATTTGGCGCACTCTATCTTTACTTTTGCGCATTCGGCAAGCGAACAAAATCTTTTGAAATCGGCCAGGGCACACCCATTCGCGATTACCGGGTTGACTGCTCCGATTACTCCGAAAATCGTTCAATCCGATAAGGTGACGGATCGATAATGGGCGTATTTCCCGCCACCAGGTCCGCTGCGAGATGCCCGGCCGCCGGCGCGGTGCCAAAGCCATGACCCGAGAAACCCGTTGCGATCGTCAAGCCCGGCAAGCTCGATACGGGGCCAATCGCGGGCAAGGAATCGGGCGTGATGTCCATAGCGCCCGCCCACACTTCCTCGACGACTGCGTTCTCGAAGATGGGCCACGCAGCGGCCAGATTTCGCATGGCCTCTGCATTGATACCCTCATTGACTGGGGGATCCATGGTTCGCACTCGCTCGAACGGCGATATGTCATTGCCTTTCCAACGACGAGGCAAAGCCAGATCGCGTGCGAATTCCTTCCCCAACGACAGCCGCAACGCCTGCTTCTGATGTTTCAGTGCAGGTAGATATCGCCGTCCGATTAACAAGTGGTCGAGGAGTAAAGGCGCGCCCAAAGCAGCTCGATGGGTAATGGTGAAGCCGCCATCGAGTCGCTTTCGAAACGAGAAATCCGGCCCACCGACCGCAATTTCAGTCGGGCCCGTCATCGGCGCAGTACGAATCGCGTAACAGATGAGCGGCAAGGTCGGCAATGAAACGCCTAGATTCCCCAGGAACCGGCGCGACCAAAGGCCGCCCGTCAGCAGCACCTGATCGCAGCGGATTTCTCCTCGTTCAGTGATCACACCGCTGACCTTCCCACCGGAGCGCGTGAGCGTACGCACGGCGCACTGTTCGACGATGATCGCCCCACGACGCATGGCGGCAGCCGCAATCGCACTGGAAGCCAACGTCGGTTCCGCGCGTCCGTCCGATGGCGTGTGGATGCCGCCGGCCCACGCACCTCGCCCGCCTGGGACGGTGGAATCGATCTGGTGCTTCGTCAACAATCGGGAGTCGAGTTCCAGATGGCCAACGGACTTCGTCCAGCCCTCGTGCATCGCCATCTCGGCTTCGGTGGCGGCGACATACATGATCCCGGCTTGCCGGTAGCCGACATCGACGCCCACGCGCGCGGGCATGGCCGCCCACAAGCGATCGGCTGCCAGCGACATCGGTACGTCGAGCGCGGCGCGCCCCATCTTGCGCACCCAGCCGAGATTGCGCGAGGACTGCTCCCCCGCGATACGCCCCTTCTCCAGGACCACCACCTGGATGCCCTGCTCGGCCAAAGTGAGCGCTGCCGACAGGCCGACAATGCCGCCGCCGATCACCACGACGGTCGTGCTGGAAGGAAAATCCGTCGACGTATCGACGGGTTGGATTCTGGGGGCCACGGGCTAATCCTCAAGCAATACGCGCAACGACTGACACAACGGCCAGTCGCCGCAAATGTTTACAGTGAAACGGTGCGTCGTTCAATGTCGGCGCTCGATGCGCCACGGAAAGCCGTCACTTCGATTTCGACCTTATAAACCGTCGAACCCAGTGGCGGACAGGTGACCGTACTGGCTGGGTCGATGCCGCGAAACTTCTCGCCGACCTTCGTCATGACGGCGTGCGTGTCGGCGGGATCCTGGATAAAGACGCGGGATGCCACCACATCGGCCAGCGTCGCACCTACCGCAGCCAGTGCACCTTCGATATTGGCAAAGACCTGTGCGGTCTGTTCGATCACGTCGTCGGGGATCGTCTGTGTCTGCGGATTTCGTCCAGCGGTATTCGACACATAAATCCAGTTGTCGACGCACACGAGGCGCGAATAGCTGCCGATTTCCTCGAACTTCGAGCCCGTCTTGATCTTCACTACCTTGGTCATACCCTCTCCCTAAAACGGCGGGAACGGAAGATAAAAGCACGCGTTGCCTTTTCCACCGCGCCCGCGTCAGCCATTCAGTTAGCGCAATACGGGCACGTCCCACAGATTCAGCTTGACGCCGATCCCGCGTTCGACCGCATTCCGATAAACCACCGTGCCCCAGGCCACATCCTCTACCGGCATGCCGCCGACCGACATAATGATGATTTCCTCGTCATTCAGCCGGCCGTTCGATTCGCCCGCGACGATTTTTCCCAGGTCCTCAAGCTGTTCCTTCGCCATCTTGCCTTCGGCAATCATGTCCATGAAACGCACGCCAATCACCGGTACATGTGTATGCGCGGGCTTGGGCAGTTCATCGAACCAGGCCTCGTAGAGGCCGGTGTTATCGACCACCTTGCGCACGTCCGGCTTCTCCATGTCGTCGTCGATATTGCAGGAAGCCGGCATCACAAGGAACGTCCCGGGCTTGACCCACTCGCGTTTGACGAGCGGATATTGCGAGGGATCGCCTGTCGCGCCGGAACTGCAATAGGTGACGATGTCGGAATCACGAACCACCGCCTCGACCGTGTCCACGATCGTGACCGTGGTGATCTGCGGGAAAGTTTGCGCGAGCCAGCTCTGGAAGCTGTCCAGACTCGCCTGGCCTCGCGCCTTGATTTTCACAGTGTCGATCTTCGGGCAAACCGCCATCAACGCCATCAACGTGGTCTTGGCCATCACGCCGGGGCCGACGATGCCCACGACGCGCGAATCCTTGCGGGCAAGATGACGCGCACCGACGCCAGGAATCGCACCGGTGCGATAGGCCGAAAGCAGATTTGCCGACATGTAGGCAAGCGGCGCGGCGGTGTCGGCATCGTTCAACACGAAGGTGAGGATCGAGCGCGGCAAGCCCTTTTCCCGGTTCTCGATGTTCGAGCCATACCACTTCATGCCCGCCGTACGGAAACGCCCGCCGAGGTAAGCCGGCATCGCCATGAAGCGGCGATCAGCGGTAGGTTTCGGCATATCGGGGAACGGCGAGTTTTCAGGGAAAAATACCGCGGCGCCGTGCGAGTCGTTGTTTGCGCCGGCCATCCGGTAATCGCCGTGATACAGAAGGCCAAACATCTCCTCCATGGTGTCGACGCACGCCGGCATGTCGGTCACACCCGCGGCAATCATGTCCTGCTCGGACAGGTAAATGAAGTCGATATTCGTGTCTCGTTTCATTTTAGGAATACTTAGCTTGATGAATGGGGTTGTTCGGTCACGGTGCGCTTAAAAGCGCTTTCACCACACGAACTGGCTGGTTTCGACATCCGCTCCCGAACGTGGGATCGGGTTGTGATCGGTTGGGCATTTTCAGTATCGGCCACACGCACCGCCAGGAACCATCACGCGATGCGCCATAAACTCGATAAATTGCGCCATTCGTGCTTCGCGAACGATGCCGGGAATACCTCTGATCAATCGCCCAAGATATCAGCCGCGCAAATTTACCTTATCTATTTTCATCAATTTGCCGGATTGCCAAGGTGTCGATATGCTGCCGCAATACCGCCCCCGTGGGCTCTCAGCAAACGTCATCCCCATCCGGTGCAATCATGCAAGCCAACACGTTCAAAGTCCGCGTCGATAGTATTCGTGACGAAGCTCACGGCATTCGTTCGTTCCGCATCACCCGAGTGGACGGTCAGCCATTCGACAATTACGAAGCGGGCGCGCACATCGACGTGACGGCGCCCTCGGGCATCACCCGTCAGTATTCGCTGTGTAGCGATCCGGCACTCAGCGACTTCCAGCTTTTCGCGGTCAAACGGGAGCCGGAGTCACGCGGAGGGTCGCGCTCGCTGCACGACGACGTGGCTATTGGATCTGAACTGGTGGTCGGGCAGCCGCGTAACTTGTTCCGCCTCGTTGACGACGCTCGCGCGCACGTGCTGATCGGCGCGGGCATCGGCATCACACCGCTACTCTCGATGGCCTATCAGCTGGCGGCTAACGGCAAGCCGTTCGTGCTGCATTACTTCGCGCGCAGCGAAGCCCATGCCGCGTTCCTTCCCGCACTCTCGCAGGAGCCGTTCGCGGCAAATGTCCAGTTTCACTATGGTCTTGGCAGCGACGATCTGGCGGCTGCGCTTCGAGGCTGTCTTGCTGACACTGCCAGCGGCACCCATGTATACACCTGTGGCCCCGCGCCCTTCATGGATGCCGTGGTCGCCGTTGGCGAAGCCACGCCGACAATCGCCGAAGTTCACCTCGAACGCTTCAGCGCCGATCCAGCCGCAATGGATACGGGCGCCGCGCTCGACGAATTCGACGTGAAAATCTCAGGCAGCGGCCAGGTCGTTCACGTCAGCAAAGGTGAAACGATTGTCAGTGCACTCGCCACCATCGGCATAGAAATCGATACGTCGTGCGGCGAAGGCGTGTGCGGCACCTGCATGGTGGATGTGGTCGAAGGCGATCCCGAGCATCGGGATCATTGCCTGAGCAAAGCCGAACGGGCGAGCAACAAGGTTATTTGCTGCTGCGTTTCCCGGTCGCGCTCCCCGCTGCTCGTGCTGGACGTTTGACGGATTTGACGGCGGTCTTTTTGGCGGCGCTGCTGTGGGCGCCGGCCGGCCCGGCGAAGCGACGCATGATGTTGCCGAGCAGGTCGCGCATCCACGCAATGCCTTCGTCTTCGTGAAAATGCTCGTGCCAGTGCATCGTCACCGCCGCTGACGGTATCTGCACCGGCAGTTCGAATATCTCAAACCCGCCGCCTCGTGCAAGCAGTTCGGCCAGGCGGCGCGGCAAGGTCGCGATCAGGTCGGTCACCGCAAGCACACCTGGGAGTGCTACGAAGTGCGGCACTTCCAGGCCGATGTTGCGGGCAACGCCCTTGGAGCGCAACGCGTCGTCGAGCGCGTGATGGCTATGCTCGACCGAACGGATCAGCACGTGCGTGCCTTCGACAAATTCTGAAAGTGTCAGTGTGTCGCTTCTCGCCACGTCGGGCCGACGTCGGCGCACGCAGACGTATCCCTCCTCGAATAGCACCTGATGGCGCGTGCGCGACGTGAGTTCCGGCAGGTTGCCGATAGCGAAATCGAGCTTGCGGGAGCGCAGCGCCTCTTCGATCTGCCCAACCGGCAGCGGCTCGATGCAAATCTTGATGCGTGGCGCGAGACGCTTCACCTCCTCGCATATCGACGGCAAATAGGCCATCTCCCCAGCGTCGGACAACGACAGCCTGAACGCGCGCGTGCTCACCGTGGGATCGAAACGCTCCGCATACCTTAGCGCTTCGCGAACCGTGTCGAGTGCGCGCGCAACGATCACGGCCAGTTCCTGCGAAATCGGCGTGGGCTCCATGCCGTGCCGGCTCCTGACGAACAAAGGGTCGTCGAACAACGCACGCAAACGCGCCAGCGAATAACTCATGGCGGGCTGGGAGAGTTCGAGACGCTCACCCGCCTTCGTCAAGCTCTTCTCTTCAACGATCGCCAGGAAAACGCGCAGCAGATTCAGGTCCACGCCTTCGAGCGTTTGCATGTGATATCCATCCGATTTATGTCTCGACTAATTTTAGATCAATTTGACGCATGAAGCGAGCGCAACGACACTTCCAGTACGCACTCGAATTCACCGCGAATCACGCATACAACCCCGCATTTACCTCGATACCCTCACGATCATGAGCGAAACCTGGCAAAGCATTGACACGAGCTCGCTGCGCGGCCTCGCCAAGGCCGACCGCATCGCGCCGTCTCTCTACTACGATCCGGCGCTGTTCGAAGCCGAACTCGAACGCATCTTCTACAAGACGTGGATCTGGGTGGCGCACGAAAGCGAGCTGCCCAATCCTGGCGACTTCCGCACCACCACCATTGGCCGTCAGCCAGTGATCGTCGTGCGCGACAAGACCGGCGCCATCAACGTGCTGCAAAACCGCTGCCGCCATCGTGGCGCGACGGTGTGCGAAGAGCACAAGGGCAACGCGAAAGGCTTTACGTGCCCCTATCACAGCTGGTCCTATGCGCTGGACGGCACGCTGCGCGCGCTGCCTTATGGCGACGGCTACGAGGGCGTCTGCGAAAAGGGCGATCTGCCGCTGGAAAAGCTGCGCGTCGGTGTCTATCAAGGCCTGATTTTCGCTAGCTTCAATGCGGAAATCGAACCGCTCGAAGACTTCCTCGGTGGAGCCAAGCCGTGGATCGATCTGTTCATGAAGCAAGGCGCGGGTTATCCGGTCAAGGCGAACGGCGAACACAAATTCCGCTTCAAGGGCAACTGGAAGATCCAGCTTGAAAACACAACCGATCTGTATCACTTCCCGGTCGTGCACAAGTCGTGGCTCAAGTCGATCGACGAAGAAACCACGAAGGTCATCACGAGCTTCATGACCAGCGATGAAGCCTTCTGCCGCTCGCTCGGCAACGGCCACAGCCTCGCGGTCCTCGTGCCCGAACTCGTCGATCTCGACGAAGACGACGGCGCACCGCTGCCCGAACGCTTCGACGCCCTCGCCGCCACGCTTTCGGAGAAGCATTCGCCCGAGGAAGTGCGTCGCATCGTGCGTTCGCTCATGGGCGTGGGGTTCAACCTCAACCTGTTCCCGAATCTCGCGCTGTCGATGGCCTTCTTCCGCGTTCTGCGGCCGATTTCCGCCGACGAAACCGAGATTCGCCACGTCGCACTCGGCATGGATGGCGGCCCGGAAGAAGCGAATCGTGTGCGCCTGCGCATCCACGAACATTTTCAGGGTCCATTCGGATTTGGTAGTCCTGATGATGCAGAGGCATGGGAGCGCGTACAACGTGGCTCACATGCAGGCCCGAACACGCCGATTCTCGTCAACCGCGGCCTGAATCGCGAAACGACGGCGCCGAACGGCGAAAAAACCGCGCACTCCACCGACGAAACCGGCATGCGTGAAGCTTATGCGCAATGGCGCAAGATGATGGAGGCATGATGGACGATCGCAACAAGCTGATGTCGCAGGATACGTTTTCACGCGCGGTACGCTTCATCTGGCGCGAGGCCGAAATGCTCGACCGCCGCGACTATCACGAGTGGCTCCAGTTGTGGGACCCCGAAGGCTTTTACGTCGTGCCCATCGATCCGGCCACGACGGATTTCGCCGCGACGCTGAACTATGCCTATGACGACCAGGAGATGCGCGAGAAGCGCGTGGAGCGCATGACCTCGGGCTACTCCGCTTCCGCCTCGGATGCGGCTCGCACGGTTCGCACCGTGTCGCGCTTTACGTTGGCAAGCGATGAAGCGAATCTGGTCGAAGTGCAATCGGCGCAGATCATCGTGGCCTATAAGCGCTCCCTGCCGACGATTTTCGCTGCCGACCTCACGCATCGGATTCGCTTCGAAGGCGACGAGCCACGTCTCGTACAAAAGGTGATCCGGTTGATCGACTCGACCGACGCCCTGAACGCCATCGGCTTCCTGCTCTAACCCTACAATGGCCCCGGTATCGCACCGGGGCCATCTCACTTCTGGTTGATTCCATGCCCACACTTGAGGTGTATTTGCCCGCAGGCCGCGAAGAAGCGCGCAAAGCGGCGCTGATCGAGCAACTCACGCAGGCCACGGTCGATGCAATCGGCGCACCGGCGGAATCGGTACGTATTCTGTTGAGCGAGTTGCCTGCCAGTGACTATGGCATTGGCGGGCGGGCGGCGTCAGAAGGCGCGCCTGCTTCGTTGCCCGTCATCATCGCTATTCTGATTGCGGGTCGCACCGACGAGCAGAAACGCGCGCTCATCCACGCACTTTCCAAAACGAGCGCCGCCATTCTTGAAACACCCGTGAATGCCACGCGCGTCATGATCAAGGATATTCCGAATACCGACTTCGGTCTTGGCGGCAAGACAGCGAAATCGCTCGGCCGTTAGCGTGATCGTTCAAGGTCGCGGATGCGTTAGCTCGCCGATATCCCATCGGCGAGTGGCAACCAGAATCGGCATTCAAGGCCGCCCCCTTCGACTGGAAACGCACGAATCTCGCCGCCATGCCTTTCGACGATGCTTTTGCACAGCGACAAGCCAATGCCGTTGCCGGTCTCCTTCGACGAGGAAAAGCCGTCGAACAGGCGCTCGTGCCCTTGTGCGATGCCGGGCCCGTTGTCGCGCACAAATACAAGCGCCCGACCTTCATGCCGGCTCGCACCGATGACCAACTGCTTTTGCGGCCCCGGCCCCGAGGACAGCGCATCAATGGCGTTGAACGCGAGGTTCAGCACGACCTGCCCGATCAACACGCGCTCGCATTCGACCCACAGCGGCCCATCGCTGGATTCGACATGAACACTCACGCCCGCGTCGCGCGCACGCACCTGCACGAACCAGGCGGCCTCGGAAAGGATCGCGCACAGATCCGCGACTGCAATGTTCGGGTCGCGCCGCGCGACATATTCCCGAACGCTCTTGATGATCGTTGCCGCGTGCTCGGCCTGCCGGTCCGCCGCGCGCAAACCCCAGATCGCCGATTCGAGCGGCGCCGCTTGAGAGAGCCTCTGAATCGCGCCTTCCACGAAGTTCCTGATGGCCGCCACCGGCTGACTCAATTCGTGCGCGATGGCCATCGCCATTTCGCCCATCGCGTTGTAGCGCCCCGCGTACTCGAGCATGCGCGCTTCTTCACGGCGTGCCGCTTCGGTTCGCACGAGGTCGGTAACGTCGCGAAAGTGAATCAGCACGCCGCACAAATCCTCTTCGCGCTCGATGCGCCTGCACGTGATGCGCAGCCAGTGCTCGCCGTCGACGCTGCGATAACGGCTCGGGCTGGACGGGCCGTCGGTAGGCGCATGCGCGAGTTGTTGCAGAAGCCGCGGCGCTTCTTCGCTGGCCGTGTGATTCACGATGGCGCCGGGCGCGTCGTGCGCTGCAAGACCCAGCAGACGCCTCCCGGACTCGCTGATGTACTGGATTTCAGCGGCGTCATTGAGCAGCGCCACGCCTTCGCTGAGATCCTGCATGAATTCGCGCAGCCGCGCTTCGTGCGCACGCAACTTGCGTTTGATGCCCTCTTCGGCGCTGATGTCGCGAAACTGAACCATCACGACATCGCGCTCTTGCAGATGGACCGTGGTGGCGATGGCTTCGGAAAGCATGTCGATGCCGGCGCGCGAGCGATAGCACCATTCGTAGACCTGCGGACCCTCTGTTGCCGAGCGGTTCATCGCCGCAATCGCCAAAGCCCGATCGTATTTGGGCTCCGGTCGTGTCATGTCGACGGCCTTTAGCGGAATCAATTCGTCCACGCTGAAGCCCAGTGCTTCGCAGGCGGCGCGGTTCGCCCAAACAATGGCCTTGCTTTGCGCATCGTGCAGCAGCACGCAAAGGGTCAATGCATCGAGCAAGCGATGGAAGTCGGATTCTGCCAGGGACGTCATGTGCAAAGTTCTCTCGAATCAGCCGGATTTCGGCCTGAATTTGGCCCGATGGCGTCCCTGGAACGATATCACTGGCGGACCACCGCTGGAACCTGAAGATTTCTTTAGATAGCCACAGGATTTCACCCGTTTTTCGAGTCTGCGCCCCAATTGCTGGCCAATTTTGTCGTTTCTAGACTGATCCACAAATCGGACGAAGCGCATTCCGGCAGGTATGCGACGCCCGCAATACAGAGTCAACACTTGCCGCCCACTATTCAGGAGATGCTTCATGCGCGCTACCGCGACCGCCATTTCGCCGCAGGTCGGCCAGATTCCGCCCGCGATGCAAGACGCCGCCCGTCACGACGTGGTCATGGATGAGCTAGTCGAAGTCATCGTTGCGCGCCGCGATGAATTCGAGCGGCTTTCTCATGTGCCTCGCGACGTCATCGACATGTTCAAGCAAGCCGGTATTTATCGCGCGGCCACGCCGAAGCGTTTCGGTGGCGATGCGCGCCCGCCTGCCGAATTTCTGCGCATGATCGAGCGCATTGCAACGGCTGATGGCTCCGCTGCATGGGTCGCCAGCTTCGGCTCGGCGAATATCTATCTGGCCGCGCTGCCGCTCGAAACGCAGGCGAAAATCTACGCAACAGGCCCCGATCAGGCGTTCGGCGCCGGGCTCTTCCCGGTTCAGAAAGTGCGCCCCGCCGAAGGCGGCGGCTGGCACGTCGAAGGCACCTGGAAGTTCGCGAGCGGCTGCAAGGGTGCGGACTGGCTCGGCGTGGGCATCGATACCGGCGCCAACGATGGCGGCGCGCCGGGCAAGCCTCGCACCGCTGTATTCCGTGCCTCCGATATCGAAATCGTCGAGAACTGGAGCGTGGTGGGCATGCAAGGGACCGGCAGCCACGATCTGCGCCTCAAGGGCAACGTGGTCGCCGACGAATGGACCTTCGTGCGCGGCGGCCCCGCTACCGTCGACGAACCGCTCTATCGCTACCCGACCGTTGCCTATGCGGCGCAGGTGCTGGCCGTGGTGAACCTGGGCCTCGCGCGCGCAGCACTCGACGTCGCCAATCAGATGTCGGGCGGACGACGCACGACCACAGGCGCGCCGCAACTCGCGGACCGCGCCTATTACCGCATCGAACTGGCGAAGGCTGAAGCGCAATTACGCTCCGCCCGTGCGTTCTTCTACGACGCTACCGAAAGCGTGTGGGAGTCGATTGCGGCCGGCAACAGCGCCACGCCCGATCAGGTGAGCCTGCTGCGTCTCGCGGCGACCCAGGTCGCACGCGAAGGCGCGGACGTCGTCATGCGTGCCTACCGGCTGGGCGGCACGATGGCGATCTACCGTTCGCATCCGCTCCAGCGTCTCCTGCGCGATTCGATCGTGGTCACCCAGCACGCCTTTCTTGCCGAAGGCAACTACGACGGCGCGGGCGCGGTTTTCGTCGGCGTACCGCCGATCCCCGGCTATCTGTAACGCGCGCTATTGCATTCGCGCATTTCAATCATTCATTCCGATTCAACAGGACACACTCCATGACCAACACAAACAAGCTTCCTCTGCGCGTGCTCTTTTGCTGCGGCGTCACCCAGAACTTTTTCGACTTGCCGCGTGAACAGATCGGCACGGTGTGGCAGGCGTACGGCAAGATGTTGTCCGCGATCGACGCGATGGAAGGCGTGCAGGTGCTCGGCATCATGGATGACGACCGCCTCACCGTCGGCCAGTCGGACGGCGCGCCGTGGACCTTTTACATCATGGCGGATGTCGCGGACTTCGACACGGTCACCGCGGTCTGCAACCTCTATCGCACGACGCCGGTCGGCGAATACAACCTCTGGCGCTACGGCAAGATCGAAGCGCGCGTGGGGCGCGAGCTGGTCGTGCCGCCGGCCGCCAACGCGTGAGGCCATGCCATGACCGACGCTGACGCCCGTATTGCGGCACTAGAAGCACGGCTCGCCGATCTCGAAGCGGAGCGCGCCGTGCGCCACACGTTCACGCGCTACATGGCCTTGTGCGATGTGCCCGCGGCGGTACTCAACGGCGAATCGCTGGGCGCGCTTTTTACCGAAGACGCCGTCTGGGAAGGTGTCGGCACGCATTACGCGCAAACCTTTGGGCGTTCCATCGGCCGCGCGCAGATCGTCGCCATGCTCTCGCGCTATTTGCCGCCGACGCCGCATTTCACGACCAACGTTCATTTCGTCACCTCCGAAACGATTCACGTAGACGGCAAACAGGCGACGGGGCGATGGATCATGATGCAAGCGTCCGGCTATATCGACGGTAGCGCGGAGTTGATCGGCGCACGACTCGTGGTCGATTTCATTCCATCGGAAGACGGTGATAACTGGTTGATTGCCCATTTCCGGACGGAGCGCCTGTTCGATGCACCGTGGTCGGTCAAGCCACGCGCCGCCCTTGTCTCGTCAGATCAGGAATATTCAGCATGAGTGCGTTGCTTCAACAACTTTCTATCGGCGGCAATGGGCCCGCTAGCCCCACGATCGTCATCAAGGACAGCATCGATATCGCGGGATATCGAACCAGCGGCGCGAGCCGCGCGCTCGCCGATGTGGCGCCCGCGCAGCATCACGCGGAGGTCGTCGAACGATTGATCGGCCGTGGCTGGAAAATCGTCGGGAAAGCCAATATGCACGAGCTTGCCTTCGGCATGACTGGCATGAATGAATACACTGGTACGCCAGTCAATCCGCAGGATGCTTCACGCATTCCGGGAGGCTCGTCGAGCGGTTCGGCCGTTGCGGTCGGTGCGGGCATGGCCGATGCAGCACTGGGAACGGATACGGGCGGCTCCATACGCGGACCCGCTGCCTGTTGCGGCGTGATCGGACTGAAACCCACGTTTGGGCGAGTTTCCCGCATCGGTGTGGCGCCGGCCCAAAGCACGCTGGATTGCGTCGGTCCGTTCGCACGCGATATGCGTACGATTGCGTTGGCCATGAGTGCGATAAGCGAGGGTTTCAACGTTCTCGTCGCGCAAAACGGCGCACCCGCGGCGCGCGTCGGCATCGTCCGTGCCGATGCCCGCCGTGATATTTCGGAGGCCGTCGAAGCAGCGGTGCGCAAGGCCGAACTTGCGATGACGTCGCTCGAACTTGCGGGCCTCGCCGATGCATTCACCGCCGGGCTCTCGATCATCAATCGGGAAACTTCACGCGCATTCGGCCATCTCGTCGAAACAGGTCATCTTCAGCCTGACCTTGAGGCAAGGCTACGGGCGGCGGCCAATACCAGCGACGAGGACGTGGCGCGCGCGGAGCAGGTAAGAAGGCGTTTTACGCAGAACGTCGACGAAGCGTTGAAGGATCTCGACGTCCTCGTCATGCCGACCCTTCCCGATTTCCCGATCACGCTGGAACAGGCGCGCAACGGGACATCGGTTATCGCCATGTCGTCGCTGATCCGGCCGTTCAATCTCAGCGGGCATCCCGCGCTGAGTCTGCCGGTTGCCGTCCCCGGCACGACGCTTAAAGCGGGCTTGCAGATCGTCGGCCGGCATGGCGCCGACGAACTCGTGTGCGCCGTCGCTTCCCGTATCGAGGCCGCGCTGGCCGCCTGAACATCAAGCGCACGATAAGGCGCCAACTTTTCTGGAGTTTATCCGTATGACAACAAGAGTCGCGCTCGTGACAGGTGCAGCCCGAGGCCTGGGCGCCACCATTGCAGCGAAATTTCATGCCGCGGGCTATCGCGTTGCTTTGGCCGATCTTGCGGTCGATGCGGCGCGCGACGTTGCTGCCTCGCTCAGCCCCGACGGTACGACCGCTTTTGCCGTGCCCCTGGACGTCACATCGAAGGCGGACTTCGACAGCGCGTTGAAAAGCGTGGTCTCGCGCTGGGGCCAGGTGGACGCGCTCATCAACAATGCTGGCGCATCGAAAGTCGTTCCCGTGATGGAAATCACCGGCGAACAATTCGATCAGGTCATCAACGTCAATCTAAAAAGCGTGTTGTTCGGTTGCCAGGTATTCGGCCAGTATTTCGCCGATCGTGGCGAAGGGCGTATCGTCAATATCGCCTCGTTGGCGGGACAAAATGGCGGCTCCGCGACGGGCGCGCACTACGCTGCAGCAAAAGGCGGGACGCTGACGCTAACCAAGGTATTCGCGCGCGACCTCGCGGCCAAAGGCGTGACCGTGAATGCCATCTCGCCAGGACCGCTGGATTTGCCCATCGTTCACGAAAGCGTTCCGGCGGATAAGCTCGACAAGGTCATTGCGGGCATTCCGGTCGGCCGCCTGGGCAACGCTGAATATGTCGCCGATGTGGCTATTCTGCTGGCGTCGGGCCAGGCCTATTTCGCAAACGGCGCATGCTGGGACGTCAACGGCGGCCTGTATATGCGCTAACGCGCGCTCCTGGTGCGTGGATCGCGCTTGATTGTCAGCCTCGTTCATCGCGGCTGACAATCTCGAACGTTAGGACCTGATCAAACCTTCTCCGCGCCGTCGTCGGGATTCCACACGGCGACCACATCGCGCACAAGCATCGCAATGGATTCCGCGCCGAGCTTGTCCTTGATGCTCGCGCGATGAACGTCAACCGTCTTCACGCTGATCTCCAGATCGGCGGCGATGCGCTTGCTACCCTTGCCATCGATCACCCCACGCAGCACCTCTTTCTCGCGTGCCGTCAGCGACTGGATTTTCTGCCGCAACTCGACGCGCTTCATGTCTGCTGCGTGACGCTGGCCGGCAATCTTCAGCGCGCGCTGGACGCGGTCGAGCATCTGCTGCGAGTTATAGGGCTTTTCCACGAAGTCGATCGCCCCGTTCTGCATGGCGCGAACCGACATGGGAATATCGCCGTGTCCGCTCACGAAAATGATGGGCAACGTGGCGCCACGCTGATTCAATTCGGACTGGACGTCAAAGCCGCTTCGCTCGGGCATGCGCACGTCGAGGATCAGGCAGGCCGGTATCTTCGCGTTGAAGGCCGCGAGGAATTCCGCCGCGCTGCCAAACCCCTCCGAGCGAATCCCAACCGAATCGAGTAACCACGCAAGCGAGGTGCGCATGCCACTGTCATCGTCCACGATATAGACGACTTGAGCAGGGACCGTCATCTGCTCTCTCCAAATAAAGTTAATGCGGCTTCGACCCGCGTGACTGCCAGACTCGACAGGTCGATTGCAGGCGCTGCCAGAAACAGAAAACCCGCCTTGCGCGAACGCATCATCGTATCCGAACGAAATTTTGATGGAAACCAGGTATTGCGCTTAGGTGAGAGCCGCCCCGCACAGGAACCCAGCCTAAAGAAATCTTTAGACGGGTGGGGACAAGCGCCTAATACGCGCGCATTCGTGCCGATACATTTCAAAAATCGCGTGGCGTAACCTGAACATATTGCTCTTGCGGATTGCTCACCGCACCCGACGCCTCGCTCATCATCACTTCTCTCTCGCCCATTTCCGGAACTGACGTATGCCACACACTTCCACGCACTTATCCACGCCCGTTGACGACGCACGGGCCAACTTCCGGCAAGCGATGGCTCACCTCCCGGCGGCCGTCAATGTAATCACCACGGACGGCGCTTTCGGCCGTTGCGGCATCACCGCGAGTGCGGTCTGCTCGGTGACCGATTCGCCGCCCACCGTGCTGGTTTGCCTCAACCGGTCGAGCGCGATGCACTCGGCCTTCGAGGGCAATCGACGTGTCTGCATCAACGTGCTGCCGGGCGAGCACGAAGACCTTGCGAAGCATTTCGCGGGCATCACTAAGCTGCCGATGGACGAGCGTTTTGCACTGCCGGGCTGGGCCGATGGCGATTCCGACGTGCCCGTCCTGCGCGATGCGCTGGCGAGCATTGAAGGCAACATCGTGGAGATGAAGGAGGTGGGCTCCCATTCGGTGATGTTTGTGGAAGCCACGCGCATTCGTGTGCGCAGCGATGGCGACGGGCTGGTGTATTTCAGCCGGAATTTCCATCGGATCGCGCGTCCGGCGGCGGCGTGATGAACCGATAAAAAAAGCGCCCAGGCGGGCGCTTTCTTGTAACGGGGTCGGCAGTATCAGGCGTGCTTGCGTAGTGCGCCGTCCAGCTCAGGCGCAAGCCCTAAATGATCCAGCAGCGCACCAAACGACTGGACGCGCCGATGCACGTAATCGGGCACATCGACATCCGCGTAATCGTAAAAGCCCCTGCGCGTACGCAGACCGTCGCGGCCTTGCTCCATATTGTCGATGACGGCCTGCGCCGGTTCGAAGCGCGGCGCGATTTCGCGCGCGAGATAGTGCGAAGCGTAATAGAGAATATCGCAACCGCCCCAATCGATGAATTCGAGCAAGCCGAGCACCGCGAAGCGCAGCCCGAATCCTGTGCGTATCGCCGTGTCGATATCCTCGGCGCTGGCGACGCCCTCTTCGACCATGCGCGCCGCTTCGTTCATTGCGAGCGCCTGAATACGCGGCACGATATAACCCGCAGACGGCGCGCAAACGATCGGCCGCTTGCCGATACGCTTGAGCAGATCCGTCGTCAGCGCGACGGAATCATCGTGAGTCGCATCGCTGCGGCTGACCTCAACGAGTGGAATCAGATGGGCGGGATTGAGCCAATGCGCGTTGATGATGTGTCCAGGCCGCGCGCTAAAGGCCTGCAATTGCGTGACCAAAAACGTGGAAGTTGTCGACGCAATGACGGCGTGTTCAGGCAGCGCGCTTTCCATCCATCGCAATGCTTCGGCTTTCACATCGAGCACTTCCGGCACGGCTTCGAATACCAGCGTCGCCTCGCGCAATGCCGTCAAGCCATTTTCACGGTTGACGAAGTCGATGCGGGCCAGCACGCGCGCGGCCTGATCGGCAGTCAAACGCCCGAGCGCTGTGAGCGACTGCAATTGATCTCCGATCGATGCGCGCGCCTTCTGCACAAACGCGTCATGCTCTGCGAGCGTTCTCACCTTGAAATCGATGAGCGTCGCGCGCAATCCCGCGAACGCAACGGCAAGCGCAATGCCCTGGCCCATGCGACCCGCGCCGACCATGTGCACGCGATCGATGCCTTGTGCCGCGCTCACGTGCGCACCCCGCTATCGAGCAGTTTATGCAACGCCGCTCGCGGCAGCGACGCGAGGCCCAGCGCTTCAAGCGTGCGCCCCTGCGCATACAAGTCTCGCCCCGTCACTGCGCTGGCCAGCGAAAGCAGGCCTTGTGCAACGGGCGTCGGCACACCCGCGTAACGCCCGCACGAAACGATAAACGAGAGTCCGAGTCGCGTGTCCTCCAGCATATAGCGATGCGTCTGCAAATCGATTTTTTCGCGCCAGTCGCCGCTATCGGTGAGCTTGCCGTGCGCGCCGCGTCCATACATCCATTCGTCGCCTTCGCTCGCATAGTGATCGGCAAGCGGGAAATGAGGCGCGCTATAGCCCAGTGCCTCGCGTACCGCCATGCGCTCCGCGTCGAGTGCATTCGTCACGCGGCGAATCGACGGTTGCGTGCCTTCGTTGTGAATGTCCCAGCTTTCGAAGTGTTCGAGCGGCCCGGCATTCATCAGAATCAGCGGCGGATGAATGACGGGGCCGGCGTTCATCAACGCCCCGGACAGCGCATCTTCAATACGCTCGATAGCCGGATAGGCGGCTTCGAGAATATCGAAGGCCCAACTTGCAGCGTTCGCGGGAAATACCCCCGTCGGCAAGCGCGTCGCGTAGGCGCTGATCACAACGCGATTCGCACCGTGCGTGCGCACCAGATAGGGCAGCGTGCCGGTTTCGGCGATGGCTACGCGGCTACGATTGCCGGCAGCGGCGAGTGCATCGGCGAACACCATGCTGCCAAACGTGCCGGGTGGCAGGTAGAGCACCTGGCCGTCCGTCAACAGCGGCGCAAGTTGCGCGGCGAGCGATTCATGCGTGATGGCGGGCAGAGGAATGACGATCAGTTGCGCGCCCTGCACCGCCTTTGCGAGCTCGTCGACGATAGCAATCGCGCCGGGTGTGCGCGCCGACGCCAGCGGCACGCGGCGAGTGCCGCGCCAATCCTGCGCTTCGAGTTCGCCGAGCGCGAGCAGCCTTTGCGCCGCTTCGCGATCGCGCCGCCACCAGCTTACGTCGTGGCCTTTTTCAAGCATATCGATCGCCGCAGCGTGACAGCCGTGCCCACCACCCAGAACGCAGACCTTCATGGTTTTTCTCCTGTTTCGCGCACTCAGCGCTTCAATTGCACCAGGACGAAATTACGCGCTGCGCGCCACGCTGTCGCTTCAATTCACGCAACACCAGTCAGAATCCGGCAAGCCCTGGTTGCGCACGCTTTTTTTCTCGCAGATCATGGATCCCGCAAGCACGCCCCATCGAAGAGACTGGCTTATGACTCCCGCGATATCCCGCATGAACCCCAATCTCCTTCACGCCACGCACGCGCACGCCGATGTCGAACGTACCGTCGCGCGTCTGCTCGGCCCGCACAGCATGCAGGCCCAGGGACGCGAGCCGTTGAACGCCGAGCTTTACGACGTCGCCCTCGCCCACGGCGGCCTCGCGGAACTGAGCTATGGGCGCGCCACGCGTATTGATTTCGCGGGGAGTGCCGGACAATTCCTGTTTCGCCTCACACTCGCAGGCGCGTGCGAATTGAGCTCGGGTCGGGAACACGCGGCGGTCACACGAGGTGCGATCAGCGTATCGTCGCCCGCGCGCGCAAGCCGCATCGAAACGAGCAGCGACTGCCGCAGCCTGTTGCTGCGTATCGAGCGCAATGCCCTCGAACACAAACTCGCGGACTTGCTGCAAGCGACGCCACGCACGCCTTTGCGCTTTGCGATGAGCGTCGATGCCGCGCATCGCGGCGCCGGTATCGTGCGCGAAACGCTGGGGCATCTGCATCGGATGCACGCCCAGTGCGATGGCGCGAGCGCTGCAACGCTGTTCGGCGGCGATCTCACACAGTGGCTCATGACCATGCTGCTGACACAACTACCGCACTCGCATAGCGACGCACTCATCCGCAGCGACACGCGCACACCGTTGCCCGCCCATGTGCGCCGCGCGCGGGACCATATCGACGCGCATCTCGACACGCCGCTCACGCTAGCCGTGCTCGCGCGCGCAGCGGGTGTCTCGCCGCGCACCTTGCAGAATGGCTTTGCCCAATTTGTCGGCCAGTCGCCTGCCGCCTATGTGCGCGAGCGCCGGCTGGAAGCCGTCCACGCCAGGCTCACGCACGATCCGCAGGCCAGCGTCGCGCAAACGATGCTGGCCTGCGGCGTGCAGAGCTTTGGGCATTTCACGAAAGCCTACGTGCGCCGCTATGGCCAGGCGCCCTCGGTCACGCGCGGGCGGTCGGTATGAATCACACGATCAACGATACGACGCCGGCGGCAAGCGCCCCGGGTGCCCCGCTCGCGCATTCAGCCGCGCTACGCGTGCAGGACCTCGATCTCAACCTGTTGAAGACGTTCCGCGCCGTGTATCAGGAGAAGCACGTCGGACGCGCAGCACTGAACCTGGGCGTCACGCAGCCTTCGGTCAGCTACGGGCTCGGGCGGCTGCGCCTCATGTTTCGCGACGCACTATTCGTGCGCACCGGGCAGGGCGTCGAGCCCACGCCGCGCGCACGACGCCTTGCGGCTTCGGTCGACAAGGCGCTCGCCATTCTTCAGGACGTGCTGGACGATGGCGCAAGCTTCACACCTGAAACGACCGAGCGCGTCTTTCGCCTGCATATGAACGATTTCGCGGCGAGCGCCTGTTTGCCGACCCTGCTGGGCGCACTGGATACGCGTGCCCCGGGCGCCGTGGTGGAAACGCTGCATCTGGACGAACAACAACTCAATGTCGCGCTGGAAGCGGGCAAGATCGATTTCGCCATCGGCCATTTCAATCAGGCATCCGAACATTTTCAGCGCACGGAGTTGTTGAGCGAACGCTGCGTGCTGATTCTCTCCGAAGCCGCGAATCGCCGGCTCGGCCTTGCGGAAGACTTCGTACTCGACGCACGCGCGCCCGCCGGTTTGCGGCTGGTTGCGGTGATGTCGCATCCGCAGTCGATGACTCTGCTGGAGCGCCACGAACTCATGCCGCGCGTGCGCGCGTCGCTGCCCGACTTTCTCGTGCTGCCCTCGCTGCTGCGCAGTGCCGATTACGCGGCCATCGTGCCACGCACCATCGCACTCAGCTTCGCGGCGCAGCACGCCTGTGCAATTCACGAGATCGCCGACGCGCAAAGCTGGAGCGTGAATGCCTACTGGCATCGGCGCTTCGATGCCGACCCCGGTCATCGCTGGCTGCGCGCGCTGCTGGTCGAACTGTTCGGCATCGGCGAGCGCGAGCCGTTCGATACGTGGCTCGCGTCGCCGTGTGCGGATTACAGCGAAGTCGGCGACATGAGCGACGTTAGCGACCTCGACGACTAGAACGAGACGAGCATGCCTGCCACGAGCGAACTCGCGGTTGCGCCCGCCTTCGCGACCGCCACGCCGCCCCCGCCCGCGCCATTGATCGTAAACGATGCGTGGCTGCCATTGCGCACCATCGCCGCGCCCGTGTAGAGCACGGTGCGCTTCGAAAGCGGATAGTCGAGGCGCAGCGCGTACGAGTCGGCGTTACCGTCGCTATCGCCGGTCTTGCGATAGTGGCCGTAGCTGGCGAGCAGCTTCGCGCGACCGAGCGGCACCGTGGCGTCGATTTCGTACACATCGTGATGCGGGTACGCACTCAACGAGTCCACAGCCGTCTGCACGTCCGGTCCACCGCGGTGACGCAGATACAGCCCCGCCAGTTTGGCCCAGCCAAAGTCATACGACGCGCCCGCCACGAAATAATTGCCCTGCGCCGTGGGGCTTTCCGTATTCAACGAGGCGGCCGCGACCGGGCTGAACTTCTGCTCCATCCACGCGATATCGAGCGACACCGGACCACGCGCGTAATTCAGGCCTGCGCCATAGCTGTCGCCGAGCGTTGCCGGTTGGCCACTCGCGCCGTTGGCGCCGCGCGCAGCAATCGCGCGCAGCATGAATCCATTCCATTGCGCCGAAGTCAGACGCACTGCATTGTGCACGCGCAGATACGCAGGCCCGACGAAGTTATTGGTGGCGTTGCCCCATTCGAGACCCGCGCCATAACCCGGCAGCGCGTAGGTCACTAACACCGTGTGCAGAATCGTGTAAAGCTCGCCGATCTGCATGCCGCCGTAAGGGCTCGTAAGCCCCACCCATGCCTCGCGGCCAAACATGGCGCCGTTATTGGAGAAGGCGCCGTTCGCCGAATTAAAGCCGTTTTCGAGCTTGAAGATCGCTGCATAGCCGCCGCCCAGATCTTCGACCCCTTTCATGCCCCATTCGGTCGCAAACAGATTGCCGGTTCCCATGCGCACAACGTGGTTCGGGCCGAAGTTCGTGTATTCGAGCGAGGTATCGATGCGCCCGTACAAGGTAATGCTCGATTGCGCGAGAGCGACCGCGGGAAGCAGAAGTGCAGCACCGCATGCCGCGACCGAAAGGCGTTGAAGAGAGTGAAGTTTCATCTGTGTCTTGATTGAATGACCCGAAATCGGCGCTACCCAAAAAGGGCGGCATTTATCCGTATGGCGTAGCGAGTCTAGGAAGACCAAATTTCCAGGTCGATTAAACGCTCTCTATAACGCTTATAGATCGCATGCGCGGATGGCTGCGAATCGCCTTCCCACAAGCCTTTGCACACGTTTCATGCATGCGCGTATGGGTGTTTTCTTTACTTCTCCAAGGGAAACTCACTATCGCCGGGGTGATGCTCCCCATTTGTAATGGGATTTTGGCTGGATACATTGCTTTCGTTTGCCTATACCGTTCGCGTGCTCGCCGCACCGGATACCTCAACGCCCCCTTGGAGAATTCGTATGACCACTACGGCGGCCGCCGCTCGTCCCCGCAGACGCGACGCCTACGCATGGTATGTCGTGATCGTCTGCATGCTTGCGTATGTGTTTTCCTTTATCGACCGCCAGGTGCTCGTGCTGATGATCGAGCCGATCAAACGCGACCTGATGCTCAGCGACACGCAATTCAGTCTGCTAAGCGGTTTCGCGTTCTCCCTGTTCTACGCACTCATGGGACTGCCGATTGCCTTTCTCGCCGACCGCTACGCGCGGCCACGCCTGATTTCCGTGGGCATCGCAATCTGGAGCGTCGCCACCGCGGCATGCGGCGTCAGTCAGAATTTCGTGCAGATGTTCGTCTCGCGCATGGTCGTCGGCATTGGCGAGGCGGCGCTTTCACCGGCTGCCTATTCGATGCTCGCGGACTATTTCTCGAAAGAGAAGCTGGGGCGTGCGATTGCCGTGTATTCGCTCGGCTCGTTTATTGGCGGCGGCGTGGCATTTCTCGTCGGCGGCTATGTGATCGCGCTGCTCAAGCACGCGTCTTCATTCGCCGTGCCGCTCTTTGGGCAGATTCATCCGTGGCAGATGACGTTTTTTATTGTCGGCTTGCCCGGCCTCGTTGTGGCGCTGCTGGTGCTGCTCACCGTGCGTGATCCGCAGCGCAAGGGCCTGGCGCAGGATGGCAGCGGTAGCGCCGTGCGAATGACGACCGCGGATGCGCTACGCTTCGTGTTCCGTCATCGCGCCACGTTTGGCTGCCACTACTTCGGCTTTTCGTTCTACGCGATGACCTTGTTCTCGTTGATGAGCTGGACGCCTGCGTTCTATATTCGCCATTTCGGTCTCACGCCGGTGCAAGCGGGGTACACGCTCGGCACGGTGCTGCTGGTCGCGAATACAGCTGGGGTGTTCTGCGGAGGCTGGTTCAATGACTGGTTGCTGCGACGCGGCTACCAGGACGCACCGATGCGCGCGAGTTGTATCGGTGCTGCTTGCATGCTCTTGCCCGCCGCATTGTTCACGCAGATGCCGAGCCTTCATGGGTCACTGGCCGTGCTGGTCGTCGCGATGTTCTTCGCGTCGTTCCCGATGCCGACTTCCACCGCCGCCATGCAGACACTCGCGCCCAATCAGCTCCGCGCGCAGATTTCCGCGTTATTCCTGCTCATTCAGAACCTGCTCGCTTTGGGGCTTGGCACGACGATCGTCGCCCTGTTTACCGATAAAGTGTTTGCTTCGCCGCTTGCCGTCGGACATTCGGTGTCGATCGTGAATGGCTGCGCGGCATCGCTGGCCGTTGTGCTGCTGGGTCTGGGTTGCCGACATTATCGTCAGTCGCTTGCCCGCGAACAGGCCGGGACTGATAGCGCGAGGGAGCGTGATATCGACGCGTCGAAACTGGGTGCGATGACGCATTGAATCGATAGTCCAAAAGGAAAAGCGCCGTCGCAAACGGTTCAAACCTGCCGATATCGTTGGCTGCTACGAGCGCCGCTTGCAAATCGAAACCAGTTTCGGGGAGCTCAAGCAGCCAATGCTGGGTCTGAGTTGACCTTGCGCAGTCGTACCGTCGAAGGGGTGTATCAGGAAATCTGGGGAGCGTTGATCGCCTACAACCTGATTCGCCGCGAGATCGCTAGCGCCGCATGGGAAGCGAAGCTCGCACCAACCGATATCAGCTTCGTTCGAGCGTTCCATACCATTCAGCACGAAATGATGTGGGCAGCCCTCACGCCGGCCTACGCAAAACTACCCGTCTGCCTTCGGCGTCTGCGGGAGCGACTCAAGTCTCTTCCCAATGAAAAGCGACCCGGCCGCACATGCGACCGGGTCGTCAAGTCTCGTCCTTCGCGCTACTCCGTTCGGCACCTTAAAAAAGACCTTAACTGAACGGCATTAGCCGTATTGGGGCGGGTTCGCATAAATTCTGGACACTTTCCGAGTGTCCGAATAATTCGCGATATTAGACATTTTTGTCGAATGTCAAATCAGGCGCATCGCCGCACGGCTCGGAATTCGTTCGAGGGCGAAGTTTTCCGTCCGCCAGAATTTAGATTCATCCCTTAAATTCAGTCGAATCTGATACTTCTGAAATCCAATTCGCAGTTCACTGAGAAGTTAGCGGCGCGAGCGCGCTGCGCGTATCCGGTTGCCGTGTCGAGCCGGTCGTTTTCGTTGACTTCAAGGAGATAGGACAATGGCGGATCAGCAGAAACGCAAATGCAAGATGTATGCATTCGCAACGATCGGCGCACGCACGGCGCGCGGCGAATGCGTAACGACCGGTTCCAGGAGCGCCTATTGCGGTCTCGCAATCGCGCGCGTTGGCGATGTCGTGACGTATCGCGACGGTAGCGAAACGGTGATTATGGACGGCGCCTGGTTTGCCATGACGATTAATAACCGTCCCGTCGCCCTTGTCGGCAGTTCGCTTAGCAACGGAGATAGCATCATCCTGGATAGTGGCGATACCATCAACGATAGCCCGCATCGCGACGTAACCACTGCTAGGGGCCTTGTTCCTGTCGATCAACACGGCAACGTTTTGTCGCGTCGGTAAGGGGAACAACATGATGCGGCGAATTGCAGTTGTAGGCGATGAGTTGAGCGGCGGCGGACGGATTTTAGATTATGAACAAAGATTCTCATCCACGTATCACGGACATAAAACCGCGTTGCTCGGAAAGGAAGCGTTTTGCGAAACTTGCAGAAGCGCGGGCCGGATTGTGAAAAACGGCGAGGCGTAGCGATGGAATATTGATGGAACGGATAACGCACTAGATGGCGATATCGTTCTCTGCAAATGTTCCACGCCGCCCCGCATTACGGCCAGACTCGCGGGCGAATCCTGGTGCGCGGTGAAAACCGGCGCATCGGCCATCGCGGAAAGCGCCCGATCGACTAGCGTTACGGATTCGCAAATACCCATCCATGATGACCAGTTCGCGCTAATCGACGGTATTGGCCGCCCCTTATCCAATACCTATTACACGGTGCGCTATGCGGACGGTTCTACTTCGCACGGTGAGACAGACAATGCGGGCCGAACGATGCGACATCGAACCGACGGCGCGGAACATATCGCGCTCTATCTCGGACACAGGGAGGCATGATGCGAATCCCTGTTGTGAGAGATGGCGATCCAACAACCACGGGCGGCCAGGTGCATGCCACGCGCAAAGGTATCAGCGACGATGGCAAGACGATTGCATTGCATGACGATCGTGCAACATGCGGCAATTGCGAGGGAACGTGGCCTATCGTCGGCACCGGCTACAGGATGAGCAATAACGGCATACCCGTTGTTCTCCAGGGTGACAACGTGCTATGCCCGTGCGAAAAAAACCGCGCCATTGCTGGCCCGGATGCCAAGTGTTTTTATCATCGGCTCCCCGGCGAGAATGAGGCAAGGCCAACTACCGAAAATGCGGCGACACCCACGCCTCTCGCCCTAATCTATGACGAACAGTTTTTATTGCATGGCGGCGATGGCCAGGCGTTAGCCGATACGTACTACACGCTACGCCTATCCGATGGATCGCTCATCCACGGGAGTACGGATGCGAGTGGTCGCACTGCGCGACACGCGACAAGCGACGCGCGAACCGTCGCCGTGTACCTTGGCCATCGGGAGGAGTAGCCATGTTTGATCGACTGGTAACAGACGGAGACCGCACGTCAACGGGCGGCGAAGTGATTGGCCGTAGCGGCTTGGATGACGAGCGGGGCAAGATGTACGCCCGTAAGGGCAACAAGGCGACGTGCGGAACCTGCAAGGGAGCATGGGAGATTTACGGCACCGCTGGCGGCTGGATGGATGAAGGCTATCCGATGGTCAAAGACGGCGACCGCGTTCTATGTCCATGTGGGAATAACATCGTCTTTGCATATGGCGGGTCAAACGCTTTCTATTCGGAAAAACAGGAGGCAAAGCAGGCCGCTACTCCCGCGAAGCCGATCAAGGTGAAAACCTACGACGAACAATATGTGCTCACTGACGCACGAAGGGCACCGCTCGCCGATACCTACTACACCGCGCGTTTGCCTTCTGGTGAACTGCGCCACGGCGTAACGGATTCACAGGGCCGCACGGCGCGCTATCAAACCGATGGCGCGCTATCTATCAAAATCTACCGTGGTCACAGAAAGGAGACTTGAATGCCTGATGCACTTGCAACATCGGTAACGAACACTGATCCTAATTCCTGCGTATTCGCTCAAACAGGGCGTCTTTGCAAGCCGTGGAAGCTTTCGAATCAGGGTTATTCCTTCATGGCTGTATGCGAAAGCGGCATACTCAACGGAACATTTCAAGGAAAACCCGTTGTTGATGGGTTTATCTTAAAGGTCTATGACGACGGATATGGAAATCCTACTGTCGGTCTCGGGCATAAGGTGTTGCCGCAAGACCATCTGAGGATGGGGGATGTTGTTTCAGTAGAACGTTGTAGAGAGTTTTTTGCCGTTAATATTCGCCAGGCTGAAACGGCGATCAATAGGGATGTTAGAGTGGCTCTCTATCAATACGAATACGATGCACTTGTTTCAACTCTTTACACTACCGGACCAAGCCATCACGACGGCGATCCGTGGCCTGAGAGTCGATCCGGTCATTTAGCTGGCTATCTCAATGCGGGTGAGTATGACAGAATGCGCGATGTGATACGCGCGTTTATTGCAACTCGAATCCCTTGGCGTCGTCGGCTTGAAGCACGTCTATTCGAAACGGGAAATTATGATGCGCACCATTAAATTATTTATTATTCTATTTGCAATTTCAAGCGCCGCTCACGCTTCATCTTCAATATATGGCTCCGCATTTGACTACAAGAAGGCGAGGCCTACAAGTGCGTATTTTTCTGGAAAAAATCGCGATCAAATCACTGCCATATGCAAGAGTGAAAGATTGAGCACAATGGATTTATCCGCTTGCGCTCAATTTCGATACGAGGGGGCGGCGGAAGCTCTGAATAAGCGGATTTCAGAAGTTGAGAAGATTCTAAAAGAAGATGACAAGGAGAATGCGCAGTACGGAGAGCCCGCCGCACTCCCATTTTTCAAGAAAGCGCAATTAAACTGGTCGCTATACCGCGATAACGATTGCTATTCTAATACCTATTCTATAGGCCAAGCATCTTTGCGATTTGTCAATTTCTGGGATTGCATGGCCAGGATTTCGAAAAACAGGTTTGATGAATTGACTAAACCCAACGATGACTAATTAAGCCCTCCCCGTTTGGGCGGGGCTTTTCATTTGCGCGCCTACGCCAGCCCACAGCGCAGCGCGATCGCCCGCCACGCGCGAACGGGCCACGATGGCCGCGCATCATTGCACGCTTCGCGCAATTCCCATAGTCGCCGGTCAGGTCCGCACGCGCCTTGCATGCTGCGCATACGCTCGCACGTCCAGGGATAATCCAAGGCCACATGGCGCGGGGACCGCGGATGAAAGCACATTGGTGCGAGGCCGGTCACGCCTTTGGCGGGGCAATGCCCGCACGTCGCGCACGATCGCGGTTGAACGTCGTTCATGGTTGCGGCTCCCTTGCATTTGCATGTTCGCGTATCCAGTACAAGGCCAGCAGATGCGCCTTGCGATATGAGGGCGTCGGATGCGTGCCCGTCTCGAAGCCCTGGCGATAGGCGCGCCCGATCCAGGCGCGTAGATCGTTCGGCGAAGGGCCGATTGAAACCCGTATGGGGGCGCGCGTGACCCGCATCACTGAGGCGGCGGCGCAGTGGTTAGCGGAAAGGAGCGTGAAAAAAAAAGCCCGTCGATTGACGGACCGTTTGCGACGGCGTTTTTTTATGTATCGGATGCGAGTTGGACTCTACGCTGCGCTCACTCGCATCTGCTCTTCCAGCTTCGATCAAGCCGTAGCGGCGGCGCGCAAACGGTTCACGATCTGATTGTCCTTGCCCTGCACGAACGGCGTGAGCGTGACGTTGAACTCGATCGACTTGTACGCATCGTTCTTGAGGCCAAGCGCGGCGCCACCGGTTTTCTCGACAACGTGCGGAATCAACTCTTCACGCGTGGCGTAAGCGAAGTCGTCCCAGATCAGCGGATCGCCTTCGATATTGAACTGCGTGGTGAGCTTGCGATGGCTGTCGCTCGTGACGAAGAAGTGGACATGAGCGGGACGATTGCCGTGACGGCCCAGACCATTGAGCAGGCGCTGTGTGGAGCCATGCGGCGGGCAGCCGTAACCCACCGGCATGAGCGTTCGGAACTCGTATTGACCGTCCGGGCCGGTATTGACCGCGCCGCGCAGATTAAAGGCGGTCTGCGCGCCGGTCGGATCGAAGTGCGAGTAAAAGCCCTTCGAATTGGCGTGCCAGCATTCGACCACGGCGTTTGCAACAGGCTTGCCGTCGGTGCCCTTGACCGTGCCGCGAATCACGAGCGGGCCAGCATCGGCGTCTTCATTGAGGTCTATCTTCGAGACGCCTTCACGTACCGGCGCGCCGGCCACATAGAGCGGACCTTCGATCGTGCGCGGCGTGCCGCCGTCCAGGCCCACGGCCTTATCTTCGGCATCCATGCGGATGTCGAGGTATTTTTCCAGACCGAGGCCTGCCGCGAGCAGCGCCGCTTCGCCGTCCGAACCGAGCTTGTTCAGATAGTTGACGCCCGCCCACACTTCATCGGGCGTGATGTCGAGGTCGTCGATGGCCTTGAACAGATCGCCCAGCAGGCGATGCACGATCTGCTGGAAACGGGCGTTGCCGTTGTTGCCGTCGAGATTCGCTGCGGCTTTCAACAGATCCTGGACTTCGGTCGTTTCGAATACTTTGACGCTCATATCTTGTGTCTCCACACGTGTATTTTGGGGAAAATCGCTCTGAACGGCTCTACGGAACTCAGGCGTCGTCGTCGCGGATCGACGACGGGTGGCGACACAGCGGCGTCACCGAAATCTTCATGTACGGGAACAGCGGCAGCGCG
>NZ_CAJMZK010000004.1:0-455327 GCF_905220265.1 Paraburkholderia sp. J67 | reverse complement strand
GTCACCACGCCGTTGGCCACGTTGTGCAGCGCGATGCCCTTGGTCGTACCCGAGCCGCCCAGCGTCACCGAAGTGTGTGCCGACGAGTCGTACATCACTGCATCTTGCAGTTGACCCTTCATGGTCGTCACGTCGCCTTGCAGCGTGGTGACCTGCCCCTGAATGGTCGTAACCTGACCTTGCAGCGTCGTGACCTGGCCTTGAATAGTTGTGACCTGACCTTGCAGCGTGGTGATGCTATTCGTGTTGGCCGTGATCTGCGTGTCCGCAGCGTAGAGCTGCGAGCCGTTCACCGCGTCCGTGCTCGTGGAGGTGATCTGGCCTGCCGCCACGTTCGTGAGTTGGCGTTCGTTGCCCGCCGAGCCAATGCTCAGCACGCCTACGGGCGCAGCACCCGCGTATGTATACGATTGACCGCCGATCACACCGCTGCCGACCGCAACCGCCGCGTTCGTGCTCGCGCCGTTGCCGATTGCCACCGAGTTTGCCGTCGAAACGCTCGAACCGTTACCGATTGCAATGCCGTTCGCGATCGAGGCGTTCGCCAGATTCCCGATAGCCACAGCGCCAGTACCCGCCGCTTTCGAGGTAGCGCCAATGGCCGTCGAATTTGCACCCGACGCGGTAGATGAGGTACCGAGCGACGTTGCGCTCGCGGCCGAAGCCGTTGCGTATTCACCAATCGCCGTCGTGTTCGTGTTCGACGAGATCGCCGCGCCACCCATCGCCATGGAGCCGGTCGTACCCGTTGCCTGCGCGCTGTTACCCATCGCGAAGCCATCAGTGCCCGAGGCATAGCTCGCTTTACCGATTGAAACGGTATTGGCACCGTTCGTCGTCGCGCTCAAGCCAATGCCAATACTGTAGGAACCGACGGTCGTGGCGTACTCGCCGATTGCATAACCATTGGTCGCCAGAACACCCAGACCGATCGCGACACCATCGGAACCGTTCGCTGGCCCGAGCTTGCCACCGCCGGCGGAAAACTGCGCATGTGCAGCCGTTGCCGAAGTCAGCGCTACGACTGCAACGGCCGCCGACATGGCCGCCGATGCAACACCGTGAGCCTTCTTCGATGAGGACTTGGAGCGTCCCTTCGCATTCTCATGAGCCGCAACCCATGTTCCCGTCGCTTCGTTCCAGACCGAACGATACGTCTTGTTCATTTGCAATCCTTAATAATCTATGTAGATCAACAAAATTTTTTGCGGAGTTTCATTTCCGCCTGAGACCGTAGTCAGAACGACTCCGAATACCTCATCCCCAAAGCACCACAACGATCTGATGAGTCGTTGCGGCCTTCAACCTGCCAAAGCTGGCCGGCGCTCGATTCCCATGAACTAGTGTCCGCCTTCCCCCATATCGAACCAATCGGACGAGTTCGATTCCGCACTAGCCGGCTCTCAGTGCTGGAATGGGCACCTTCAACGTAATGCGTGAGTTATGAAAAGTTGGACAGGGGTCGGACTGAAATGCGGGCGATACCAATGCCGGCACTTTCGATGTCAAAAACACGAACAAATGGCAATTCAGACCGCGTTCGCGAACACACAGCCGACCCTACGGCGCGCGCATGGACACTGACCGTTATGAGTGAGGGATATTACGGAGGGGAAGAGAGAGGGCGTATCAGACGACTCTTATTTTTCGAGTCGATAAAAAAGATAACGCCTAAATAAAACGAAGAGTGTTAAGAATTATTAGATCGTGGCCGACGCGCCATTTGAAAGCGCCGGCCACTCACGCCGCACTCAGCGGTAGGCGTTGATCCGGTCGCGCGTTTCTTGAGCAGCCGTTGCAGCCGCTTGCGCGTAGTCCTCGCCCTTGCTTGCGTAGATGATCGCGCGCGAGGAGTTGATGAGCATGCCGGTGCCGTTTGCGGTGCGACCGGCCTTGACGGTGGCTTCGACGTCGCCACCTTGCGCGCCAATGCCCGGAATCAGCAACGGCATGTCGCCGACGATCGAGCGAACGGTCTCGATTTCCTTCGGGAACGTCGCGCCCACCACGAGGCCCAGTTCACCGCTTGCATTCCATTTGTTCGCGGCGAGATCGGCCACGACTTGATATAGCGGCCTGCCGTCGACCGTCAGGAACTGCAGATCCGAACCGCCTGGGTTGGACGTGCGGCACAGCACGATCACGCCCTTGCCCTCGTGCGCGAGCCACGGCTCGATCGAATCGAACCCCATATAAGGGTTGACCGTCACCGCGTCCGCCTTGAAACGCTCAAAAGCCTCGCGTGCGTATTGCTCGGCAGTGCTGCCGATGTCGCCACGCTTGGCGTCGAGAATGACGGGCACGCCCGGATGTTTTTCGTGGATGTGCGCGATCAGCGCTTCGAGCTGGTCTTCGGCGCGGTGCGCGGCAAAGTAGGCAATCTGCGGCTTGAACGAGCTGGCGTACGGCGCCGTTGCATCGACGATGTCGCGGCAGAATTCGAAAATCGCATCGCTGCGCCCGGCCAGCGCGGCCGGAAACTTCGTCGGCTCGGGGTCGAGGCCGACGCACAGCAGCGAGCCGGTGCGCAGCCAGGCGGCGCCGAGGGTCTGAGTGAAGGAGGTCATGGTGAAATGCTCGCGGAGAGCCGGTATGGGGGAAAACGGCGCGTATTTTACCCGGGTTGGCAGGCAATGCCCCCTGCTACCCGCCCGGCCGGGCCGCCGCGGCAGCAACGCCAGGCGCGCTCGCCGGACGAATGCGGCCCGGGCCCCGAAGCGCCCGGGTAAGTCCTAGGCCCGCGTGCGCGCGCCCTTGCTGCCGCGCGTCCCCGCACGGCCACGTGCCCCGGCGCGATGCGGGCTCGCCGCCGCGCGCATGTCCATGCGCTCGACCGCGAAGGAAAAGCGCCGCACGAGCCGCTCGCCCTGCGCGAGGACCGTCATGCCGTTCGCGTCGCCGCCGCCGCGTAGATTGACCGCGTTGATCGGGTGATCGACCGGCTCGAAGCAGAAGAAGTCCTCGCCCGGCGGCGTGTAGAGCACGTAGTAGTCGGTGTTCGCGCAGATCGAAAGCGAAAGACGCCGGCGCTCCCAGACCACGGCCGCGCGCCCGCTCCAGCCGCTGAAGGCGTGATTCACGAGCTGATCCGGCAACGGATAGGCCACGCCGAACTGCCACGCGGGCGGCGCGGGCACATGGCGCACCGGCAGCCAGTCGTCGCCCGAGAGCCACAGGCCGCTTGCGGGAGCGGAAAGCTCGGTGCTGGCGTCGCGCGCGAGGAACGGATGCACGCCCAACCCGAACGGCAGCGCGTCTCGTCCGGTGTTCTCCACTTCGAGCGCGATCGTGAGCGTCGCACCGTCGAGCGCATAGGTCAGCGCCGAGCGGTACGAATACGGCTCGCCATCACTGTGATCGAGCACGAGACGCACGTTCTCGCGGTCGGCGCTTTCGATGCTCCACGGCGCGAGCCAGCCGTCGCCGTGAATCGGCAACGGCTCGCCCGCACGATTGCGCGGCACTTCGATGTCGCGGCCGCCAAAGTGAAAGCGCCCCGCGCCGATCCGGTTGGAATACGGCAGCAGCGGGTAGCACGCGAGTTCGTTCGGGTCCATGCGCGCGCTCACCTGCTCGCAACGCCGGAACACAGGTTCGAGCACGCCTTCGCTGCGCCAGTCGAAACGTGTGATGCCGCCGCCCAGTTGGGGCGCGACGTCGAGTCTCAAGTAAGCGTTGGTGAGCGTCACGCAGGCAACATCGCTGGTTCCGGCAGCACCGATGGCGACCGCCGAGGTACTCGGCCCCGCGATCACCGGATGCGTGGCGGCTTCGAGCCGCGCGCGGCGCGCGGCGGCCGGCGTACCGGCTGCAGGTGCCGCAGTCGCAGCGGCCGGCTGAGCCGCAACGGAGGATGCGGCAGAAGAACTACGGGATCGAGCAGTTTGACGCACAGCGGAATTCGCGACGCTCATGAGCGGCTCCTGGAGAGGCATGAATGTTTGCCGCCCCGGTAGGCGGCGCACGGGCGGCTTGTCTTCCACACGGCGGGCAGCATTGTATTCAATGGCTGCCTGCGTTGGGTTGCCGCCGCTTCTTGTCTTCGCCCTTCTGTGATTCGTACTGGCAAAACTACACGCACTACTGAATAGCCTGCTAATCGACTGTTGCCTGCCTACAACGCCGATGCCCCGGATTCGCGCTGGCGCGCTGTGCCCTGGGGGCCATGCATCGGTCTCTCAAACCTGTGGCGGTCTGCCGCGAAAGAGCGGTTCCGCCAATCCCTCACGGCCCGTCTGGACCACGAACACGCCGCCGGCGTGGGGTTCGCGCGCTAGCGCTTCATCGTCCAGCCCTTCGCGCGCGCTGGTCACATAGAGCGCCGAAAGCCGCGCTCCGCCGAGCGTAACGCAGCTAGGCTGCGACGTGGGAATCTTTACGCGCTCGGTTTCCACGCCATCCGGGCCGTAACGCACCACGCATTCACCACCCCACTGCGCGTTCCAGAGACCGCCTTCGGCATCGACGGTCGAGCCATCCGGCTCGCCTTCGTGATTCGGCACCTGCACAAAGAGGCGATCGTTTGCAATCGTTCCATCGGCCGCGTAATCGCAGGCGCGAATCTCCCGCGTGAAGGAATCGGCGTAATACATGGTCGCGCCATCCGGGCTGAAAGCGATGCTGTTCGAGATCGCCGCTACCGGCAGCGGCAGTTTCTCCAGCGTGAGATCGTGATTGAGCCGATAAAAACCGCCGATCTTCTCGAACGGCTTGCGCTCGTACTTGGTGCCGAAAACAAAGCGCCCCTGGCGGTCGCAGCGGCCGTCGTTCAGACGCGTGGGCAGATCCGGCTCGACCTCGACGATAGGCGTGATCTCGCCCGTTTCCAGATCGAAGAATGCCAGCCGGGAGGCGAGGCCGATCAACAGAAGGTTCGGGTCTTCGCAGAGCGCGAAGCATGCAAGGCGCTCGGGCATCGGCCACGTCTCATGCGAGCCGTCTGCGCCATCGTAGCGCGACAGGCTCGCGCCTTCGATATCGTTCCAGTAGAGCCGCCCGCTGTGCGAGCACCACGTCGCGCCCTCGCCCAGCGTGTTCTGCGCGTCGACGAGCAGTTCGGCAACGGTGCCACGCGTATCGCTCATGCCCAGCCTCCATCGACGACGATCTCTTGCGCCGTGATCATGCGGCTGTCGTCGGCGGCGAGGAAAAGCGCCATGCGCGCGAGGTCTTCGGGCAGCAGTTCGGCGTCGATGCACTGGCCGCGCTTGATGTTTTCGCGTCCTTCGTCGGTGAGCCACAGGCGGCGCTGCTTGTCGGTCATCACCCAACCCGGCAGCAACGAATTCACGCGGATGCCGTACTGGCCGAGATCCTTGGCCAGGCCGCTCGTGAGCCCCTGCACCGCAGACTTGCTCATCACATAGACCGGATAGTCGCTGTTCTTGAGCCTCCAGCTAATCGAGCCGAGGTTGATGATCGAGCCGCGCTTCGCAGCCTTCATGTCCTCGGCCACGGCCTGCGCGGCGAACAGTTGATGGCGCACGTTCACCGCGATGCCCGCGTCGAACGATTCGGGCGTGACGTCCGCTAGCGTGTGACGCTTGTCGTTCGCGGCGTTGTTCACGAGCACTTCGATGGGCCCGAGCGCCGCCTTCACGTTGGCGATGGCGGCGCGCAGCGCGGCGATGTCGGTGAGATCGACGGCCGCGAACAACGGCTTGTGCCGCGAATCGCCAAGCTGGTCGGCCAGCGCCGCGCCCGCGCTCGCGTCGATATCGAAAAAGGCGACGCGCGCGCCCTGCGCCGCGAAGTGCTCGACGAACGACGCGCCGATACCGGTCGCACCGCCCGTGATGAGGACGACGCGATCCGCGAGACTCGGGTAACGCGCGTAGTTTGCGTGCGAGTGTGCACTGGACGACATAAGCTCAGGCTCCTTCGAAGATCGTTTAATCGCGTGCGCCGCGGTTCTTCAACTGATCGAGCAGCACCGCCGCGAGCAGGATCGCGCCGCGCACGAGGTACTGATAGAACGCGTCGATATTGAGCAGGTTCATCACGTTCTCGACCGTACCCATGATCAGCACGCCAATCACCACGCCCGAGATCGTCGCCCGCCCGCCCAGCAGCGAGACGCCACCCAGCACGCACGCGGAAATCACGTTCAGCTCGAACCCTTCGGCCGCGTTCGGCTGGCCCGAGGTGATACGCGCGGCGAGAATCACGCCCGCGAGCGCCGTCACCGCGCCCTGGATCAGGAAGATCCACACGCGCGTACGTTCGACCTTGATGCCCGCGAGACGCGACGCTTCCGGATTGCCGCCGATCGCCAGCGTGTTGCGACCGTACACGGTCTGATTGAGCATCACGCCAAACACGATGAAGCAGATGAGCGTGACCCAGATCGGCAATTGCACGCCGAAGAAAGCCATCGTACCCATCGCGATGAAGGTATCCGACGACACGCCCACCGCCTGACCGTGCGAAACGATAAAGCCAAGACCGCGCACGATTTCCATCGTCGCCAGCGTCGTGATCAGCGCGTTGATGCGCAGATACGCGATCACCGCGCCGTTCACGAAGCCGATCGCCGCGCCCGCCGCCACCGCCGCGACGATCGCGATGAAGGTGTTGTTGGTGGCGTTGAGCACCATCGCGCACAGCACGCCTGCGAATGCGACCGTCGAGCCCACCGAGAGGTCGAAGTCACGCGAGGCGAGACAGAACATCATCGTGCAGGCCACCATGCCGATCTGCGAGACCGACAACGCGAGGCCCAGCATGTTATCGATCGAGAAGAAGTGATCGACGGTCAGCGACATCACGGCAAACATGACCACAAAGATCACGATCAGGCTGTATTCCGTGATCTGCTGCCACCACTTCTGCTTGTCGCTGGACTTCGGGATCAGCGCATCGGCGGCGCTATGCGCCACGCTCTTGGCCGCGTCTGCGGCTTCGGCCGCCAGGTTGTCTCGTTGCATTTGCATCACTCCTTCCCCATCAAGCGGCACGACGCTGCGCGCCTTGCGGCAACGCCAGGTCCAGCACCGCATGTTCGCTCGCCGCGCTGCGCGGCAACTCGCCCGAAATGCGGCCCTCGCGCATCACCACGATGCGGTCCGAGACGCCCAGCACTTCCGGCAATTCCGATGACACCATCACGATCGCGCAACCGCGCTGCGCAAGCTGATAGATGACGTTGTAGATTTCGTGCTTCGCGCCCACGTCGATACCGCGCGTGGGCTCGTCGAGAATCACCACCTTCAGATCGGGTTCCGCCAGCCAGCGCGACAGAATCGCCTTCTGCTGGTTGCCGCCCGAGAGAAAACGGATCTTCTGGCGGCGGCTCGGCGTCTTGATCTTCAGCAGCTTGATGAAGCGATCGGCTGTTTCGGCTTCCTTCTTGCGGTCGAGGAACATGCCCGCGCGCAGGAAATGGCGGCGGCAACTGATGTTGATGTTCTCCGATACCGTTGCCATCGCAACGATCCCCTGCTCCTTGCGGTCTTCGGGGCACAGCACGATGCCATGACGGATCGCGTCGCTTGCGCTCTTCACGCGGATCGTCTTGCCGTCCAGTTCGATCTCGCCCGCACGGCGCTTGTTGGTGCCGTAGATCAGCTGCATCAGCTCGCTGCGGCCCGCGCCCACGAGGCCGAAAAAGCCGACGATCTCGCCCGCCTTGACCTCGAAACTCGCGGGCTGCGCGAGCGGATGCCCTTCGACGCCACGCACCGCGAGGCGCACGTTGCCATGCTCGCGCGGCGAATAGTTGTAGATGTCGCTGATCTCGCGGCCCACCATTTCCGCCACGAGCGTTTCGCGCTTCACCTCTTCGAGCTTCTCGTGCGAAGCGATCTTGCGACCGTCGCGGAAGATCGTGCAGGCGTTGCACAGCTCATAGATCTCGTCCATGCGATGCGAGATGTAGATGAGCGCGCGATTGTCGGCGCGCAGTTCGCGCACGAGCTTGAACAGCACTTCAGTCTCGCGGTGCGAGAGCGAGCTGGTGGGTTCGTCGAGCGCAATCACGCGCGCATTGCGCAACAGCGCCTTGCAGATTTCCACCATCTGCCGCTGCGCGATGGAGAGCTTGCGCAGCTTCGCGGCGGGATCGAGATCCACGCCCATCGCGGCCAGACGCTCGCGCACGAACTTGCGCGCCTCGCCACGCTTCACCCAGCCGAGCGCGTTGGGCAGTGCGCCCAGCAACAGATTCTCCGCGACCGTGAGGTCCGGTACGTATTGCAGTTCCTGGTGAATCACGGCGATGCCCGCGCCGATCGAAGCCGCCGCGTCGGCGAACTTCACTTCGCTGCCGTCCACGAGAATGCGGCCCGAATCGGGCTGATACTCGCCGCCGAGAATCTTCAGCAGCGTGGACTTGCCCGCGCCGTTCTCGCCCATGAGGCCATGCACTTCGCCGGCGTTCACCTCGAACGACACGCTGTCGAGCGCGCGCACGCCGGGGAACACCTTGCCGATATTGTCAAAACGCAGTGTCGCTGACACTTCGGTTTCCTCTCTTTCCCGCTCATTCGATAGGCCGCGCGCGCGGCCAGCCTGTGCTTCATGGGCACGCTGGCCGCCGCTGCGGCGGGAAACACTTCCAGTCACGCTAGCCGCGTGATTACTTCGATGCGAGGCCCATCTGCTCGCGCACCTGGGCCACGTTGTCGCGCGTGGCCAGCATGCCGGTCGTCAGCGTCAGCGCCGGCGGCTCCTTGCCTTGCGTGATCCACGTGTACATCAGGTCCGAAGTCTCTTCGCCGTGACGCTTCGGGCTGATGATGACGGTGCCGTAGAAGCCCGTCGGTTCCGGCTTCTTGAACTCGTTGAGCGCCGAATCCGAGCCGCCGATACCAATGCCGATCATGTTGTCGGCCTTGAAGCCGCGGCCTTCTGCGGCGCGCACGGCGCCCAGCACGGCTTCGTCGTTCAGGCCGTAGGCGACCCAGTGCTTGAACTGCGGGTTCTTCGTCAGCGCGATATTGGCGGCGTTGAAGGCGTTTTCCGTGTCGGTCTTCGCCTGCGGCGCGGCGATAATGTTCGCCTTCGGGAAGCCCGCGGCCACGAGCGCATCGGTTGCGCCGCTCGTGCGGTCGTGTGCGGTCGGCAGTTGCTCGTAGGTCACGTCGATCGCGCCAACGTCCTTCATATCCCAGCCGCGCTTCTTGATCTCTGCGGCGATGCCGTCGCCCACCTGCTTGCCGATGTTGTAGGCGGAAATGCCCATATGCGGCACGGACTCGATCGGCTTGCCCGAGCCATCGACGAGACGGTCGTCGACGGTCATCATCTTGAGCTTGTCGGCCTTGGCCTTGGCGACGATGCCCGGCCCGAGCTTCACGTCAGGCGTGCAGATGATGAAGCCCTGGGCCTTCTGCGCAGCAAGGTTGTCGATCGCGCTCATGACCTTTTCGCCCGACGGCGCGCCGATCTTCACCAGCGTGAAGCCCTTTTGCTTCGCGGCCATCTCGGCGAACTTCCATTCGTCCTGGAACCACGGCTCTTCGGGCTGCTTCACGAGAAAGCCGATCTTCACCGGATCGGCAGCCTGCGCGACGGGCGCCTGAACGAGTACGGCGGTCGTCGCGGCCGCGATCAGCGTGAGGAAAATCCTGCGTTGCATGATGTCAGTCTCCTGTCTTCTTCAGTCACGGGAAGGGTAGCGGCCGCTTTTTTCTGCCTTCGCCCGCGCGCGGCCAGCGCTGCGGCGAAAGTGCTTCGTTGTCTTTACGACGTGTCTCTGCTGCGTTGTCTTGCCTTCGTGCTGCTTTTTATTGCTTGCTTGACTACCTGGGTACTGCGAAATCTCTACGCCTCACGCTATTCGTGATGCAGCGCGGTACGCCCGCCGTCGATCGTGATGCAGCTCGCGTTGATGAACGGCGCTTCATCCGAGGCGAGAAACACGGCAGTCATCGCCACTTCCTCCGGCTTGCCGATGCGCTTCATCGGCGGCAATTCGAGCGTCGCGCGGCGCGCCGCCTCCGGGTCGGGTTGCGCGTTCCACCAGTCGTGCGTCAGTTGCGTCTCGATATAGCCCGGCGCGATTGCGTTCACACGCACGTTCTTCGGCGCGTATTCGATGCCGAGCGCACGCGTGAGGCCAATCACGCCATGCTTGGCGACCGGGTACGGAAAGCAGCCCGGAATGATCTGGAACGCGTGGGTCGAGGCGATGTTGACGATGCTGCCCGCGCGGCGTTCGATCATGCCCGGCAGCACGGCGCGGCAGCCGTTCCACACGCCGTCGAGATCGACGGCGAAACAGCGCCGCCAGTCGTCGTCGGTCATCGTGAGCGGATCGGCGAATACGTTGATGCCCGCGTTGTTCACGAGCACGTCGACGGGGCCGAACGCGCGCTGCGCTTGCTCCACGGCGGCCTGCACCGAGGCGGACTGCGTAACGTCGGTTTGCACGGCCAGCACCTTCGCACCGACATCGCCGGTCGCTGCGGCGATCTCCTGAGCCGTAGCTTGCGCGGTCGCGAGGTCGAGTTCGGCGAGCACCACGGCCGCGCCCTCGGCGGCAAACGCGCGCGCGATCGCCGCGCCGATGCCGCGTCCAGCGCCCGTCACGAGTGCAACCTTGCCCGTCAGACGGTTCACGCCGTCACTCCTTGCGCCCTGGCCGTTTCGAGCCAGCCGGCGATAAACGCGAGCGCGTTGGCGCGCGTCGCGGCCACGTCCTGGCCCGGCTTGTAGAGCGCCGAGCCAAGACCGAAGCCGCTCGCGCCCGCCGCCAGTTGCGGCCCCATGTTGTCGGGCTTCACGCCGCCCACCGGCAACAGCGGCACGACCGGCGGAATCACGGCGCGCCAGGCCTTCGTCACTTCGGGGCCGAGTTGCTCGGCCGGGAACATCTTGAGGCCGTCCGCGCCGCACTTGAGCGCTGCGAACGCTTCGGTCGGCGTGGCGACGCCCGGCACGCAAGCGAGGCCTTGCAGCTTCGCGGCAAGGATCACCTCGGTGTCCGCGTGCGGCATCACGATCAGTTCACCGCCCGCGGCCTTCACGTCGCGCACGCGCTCGGTCGACAGCACGGTGCCTGCGCCGATCATCGCGTCGGCAGGCAGCGTCGCGCGCAGCGCTGCGATGCTTTCGAGCGGCGACGGCGAGTTGAGCGGCACCTCGATGATCCGGAAACCCGCCTCGTAGATCGCGCGGCCGTGCTGGGCGGCCTCGGCGGGCTTGATGCCGCGCACGATCGCGATCATCCGGCACGCGGCGAACGCGGCCACGAAGCCAGCGTGAGGCGTGTACGGAGCGGGCAGGTTCAGTTCGGGTTGCATGTACGTGTCCTGTAAATGACGTTGGCAGTCGTGGCTTGTCAGACGTTGTTCAAGCGCCGGCGTTGACGAGGCCCGCGCGCACCGCGATGCACCAGAGGCCGCGCTCGGTCGCGCCGCGCACGATCTCGGCGCCCGTGCAGCCGAACTGCGCCAGCGCCTGCCGATAGCGCTCGCACAAGGCATCGGCCCCGATCAGCCGCGGCGCGCAGGCAGAAAGCGCGACGTCGCGGCGCGCCAGCACCGCTTCGAGCCCGGCGAGTTCGTGGCCGATCACGAGACCCGAGAGATAGTCGGGTTGTTCGTCGGCGGCCAGTTGGTCGGTCAAACCCAGCGTGCGTGTGCTGAACGCGGTGGCGAGCAGCCCCGCGCTGCCGTGTTCGCGCGCCACCGTCACGCCACGCAGAAACGCGGCCGTGTCCGGCGCGGCCGGGTGCTTCATGGTGCGGCCGAGAATCGTGTGCGCCGTGAGCGCCGCGTAGACTTCGCCCGTCATGAAGGTATAGAAACGCGCGATGCGCGCGTCTTCCAGCACCGCCCATTTCGCGTGCGTGCCCGGCAGGCCGATGAGCGCCGTCTGGGCTGTCGGTGTGCCCTGCCCCTGAGCGCTCCCGGTTTGCGCGAGCATCGCGCCAAGGATCTGCGTTTCCTCGCCGCGCATGACATTGGGCAGCGCGCCTGGCTCCAGCACGCCGGGCACCACGGCGATCTCGGCGCCGCATGCCGCGCGCACCTTGACGATGCCGGCCACGAGCGCGTCCTCGCCTGCGGGCGTTTCCACGTAAGGCGCCTGTACCCAGCCCTGCGCGCTGCCCACCATGCCCGCGGCCAGCACGGGCAGCGACGGCGCTTGCGCGAGCCACACGCCGCACGCTTCGTCGAATGCGGCGTCGAAACCGCCCTCTTCGGCCGGTACCGGCAGATTCATGATTCCCGCCGTCGACATACGGGTGTCGAGCACCTTGCCCGCCGCATCGAAGAGATACGCGCGCAGCGACGTCGTGCCCCAATCGAGCGCGATCAGTGCGGCCTTACCTGGTTTGCCGTGTTCCATGTGCTGTTCTGTCGTGCGGCCGGTCATCGGCGAATCCTGCGCGTGGCGGGCTGCGGCGCGCGCCAGCCGAGTTCCTGCGAAATCGCCCGCGCCTCGCGCTGCAAGACCGGAATCAGTTCGTCCATGCGTTCGAGCGGCATGTAGGGAATCGTGCTCGCCACCGAGAGCGCCGCGACGATCGCACCCGAAGCGTCGCGCACCGGCGCCGCCACGCAGCGGATCGAAATTTCGTTCTCCTCCAGATCGAAGGTATAGCCACCTGCCGAGTAGGTGGCCATGCGCTTGATGAAGGTGTCGGGGTCGAGGCTGTGATCGGGGCGGAAACTCACGGCGGCCAGCGTGCGCCGCGACGCTTCGAACAGATCGCGCCAGGACTGCGGCGTGAGGTCGAGCATCATCGCCTTGCCGATGCCGGTCGAGGCGAGCGGCATGCGGTGCCCCACGCGCGAGCGCATTTCGAGGCCGCGCTGGCCGGGGATCTTGTCGATGTAGAGCACATCGTCGCCGTCGCGCACGCCGAGGTGGATCGTGTCGAGCGTGGCGTCGGCGAGGGCTTCGAGGTGCGTACGGGCGACAGCCGTGAGCGGCATCTGTTCGAGCGCGATGGTGCCCAGTTCGATCAGCTTCGGGCCGAGCAGATAGCCGCCCTGCACCTGGCGCAGATAGCGCGCCTGCACGAGGCTCGACACGAGCCGGTGCGTGGTGCTGCGCGTGGTGCCGAGCACCGCGCCGAAGGAGCGCAGATCGCGCACGCCGGCCGCAGCGGCTTCGAGGATCGCGAGACCGCGCAGCAGCGTCTGCGTGCCGGCTTGCGCCGAACCGTCGAGCAGCGTGCCGGGCAGACCGACGATCTCGTCGGTGGCGGCGCGGCCTTTCGGTTGCAGAGGCGGTTGCGCTTGCGGGGCTTTCGGCGGCTGGACGGGTTCGTCGACGCTGTCGAGGCGTTCCGCGAGATTCGGGGACATCGCTTTATTCATGGCGAGTGTCGATCAAGGAAAACGGGAGATGAACGCGCGGCGTCAGACGACGGCGCGCGGGCCACGGTTCGGGGTGCTGCGGCGCGCTTTGGCGCAGGACGGCGGACGGCACGAGGCCGCGCACTTCGCGGGCTGGAACATGGCAAACGTCTCCGGTTTGGCCCGCTAAAACACGCGTTAGACGCGCTTGCGGACTTTTTCTTTAGGTCTGGCCGATGGGGTTCGACGCGCGGTCTTGCGATCTTGCGGACTGCGATGCACGTCGTATCGGATGGATCGGATTGTAGGGCGGTTTTTCCGGGATCTCCAATATGTGATTGGGTCGCTCATATATTGGGAATTTCAGTCTTATCCGGATGGATAACGTTACGGCGATCTTGATGGAATCGAGGGCGCGATCGCCCGTCCCTCCAGAGACTTGAGCCATGTCATCCCCGGCGTGTGCCGGGGTCGCTCAACGCTCTGGAGGACATATAAAATTTTGTATAACCTCAAACTTGAAAAGCGCGTGAGGTTCTGCGGCAGCGCGTTAGCCGATCTTCAGACATTTCCCGTCAACGCCCGCAAAGAGGCCGGACGGCAGATTCGTCTCGTGCAGGGGGAGAAGAGCCGGACGACTGGAAGCCGGTCAATCCGGTCGGGCCGGGTACGCGTGAAATCCGTGTTCGGGACAGAGGTAACGCGTACCGCGTCCTCTACGTGGCAACGTTTCGCGACGCAGTCTACGTACTGCATTGCTTTCAGAAGAAGACCGACAAGATTCCCTTTGCCGATATGTCGTTAGCCGCCCGGCGATATCGTGCAATACGGGCGACAAGCAACCAGGAGCATGAACCATGAAGTTCGAAACCTTCGACAACGTATGGGACGCCATCGAGGACACACCCGGTGCAGCGGCGAACATGGAAATGCGCTGTCAGTTGATGTTTGCGCTCGAGGAGCACATCAAGCGTCACCAGATGACGCAGGCGCAGGCCGCGGCGCTCTTCGGCGTCACGCAACCGCGCGTCTCCGACCTCATGCGCGGCAAGATCGGGCGCTTCGGTATCGACATGCTCGTCAACATGGCCGCAACGGCTGGCATGAAGATCGAGCTGAGAATCCATGAAGGGCCGCCGCGCAAAGCCAATGCGCAAGAAAAAACGGCCACCCGATAACCCGGGCAGCCGCTCTCAGACTCTCAACGCGTGACGCATTTCACGCCACGCCAGCCTCACTTGCCGGCCGGCGCCTTGTACGCAATGCAATCCACTTCGACCTTGCAGTCCACCACCATGCTCGACTGCACGCAGGCGCGTGCGGGCGGATGCTCGCCGAAGTATTCGCGGAACACCTTGTTGAAGGACTGGAAGTCGCGCGCGTCGTCGAGCCACACGCCGCAACGCACGACGTGCTCCGCGCCGTAGCCGGCTTCCTTCAGGATGGCGAAGACATTCTGAAGGGTCTTGTGCGACTGCTCAACGATACCGCCGTTGATCACCTCGCCGTTTTCCATCGGCGTCTGGCCCGACACATACAGCCAGCCGTCGGCTTCCACTGCGCGCGCGAACGGCAGGTGTTGCCCGCCCTGGCCCTTACCGCCTTCCGCTCCAATTCGTTTCATCTTTTGCTCCTTTGCGTTCGTGCGGCGCGCGAGCAAGGTGCCGCGCGCCGGGGTCTAAATTGAGTGCCTAGAATGGCGTGGCGTCCGTGCCGGTTTCCCGCTTGCCGCGCGCGACGAAATGGCCCGCGCGCTCGCCCGTGGGCTGGCCATCGCGGTATGAGAGCACGCCGTTCACCCACACTGCGTCGATACCTTCAGCCACCTGCTGCGGCTTGTCGAAGGTCGCCGCATCGCGCACCGTGGCGGGATCGAACAGCACGAGGTCGGCATGCCAGCCCACGTGCACCTCGCCGCGCTGTGCGAGACCGAAGCGCCGCGCCGTCAGCCCGGTCATCTTGCGCACCGCCTCTTCGAGCGGCAGCAGCTTCGCGTCGCGCGCGTAATGGCCGAGTACCCGCGGAAACGCGCCCCACAGTCGCGGATGCGGCAGCGGATCGTTGGGCAGACCATCGGAGCCCACCATCGTCGCCGGGTGCGAGAGGATGCGGCGCACGTCGTCCTCGGACATGTTGTGATAGACCGCGCCGGCCGGTTGCAGACGCTTGCCGGCTTCCTGCTGCGACACACCCCATTCGGCGGCGATGTCCTTGATGAGCTTGCCCGCCTGCTCGGGATGCGGCGTCGACCACGTGATCGTGATGTCGATGTCGCCCGTCACCTGCTTCAGATCGAGCGTCGACGAGCTGCGGCTGTACGGATAGCAGTCGCAACCCACCGGCTGATACTTGCGCGCGCCATCCAGCGACGCCAGCACTTCCGTGCTGCGCCCCCAGTTCGACGGACCTGCGCATTTCAGATGCGAAATCACGACCGGCACGCGCGCATGCTTGCCGATGTGATACGCCTCCTCCATCGCCTCGAGGATCGCATCGAATTCGGTGCGCATATGCGTCGTGTAGAGCGCGCCCGCGAGCGCGAGCGGTTCGGCGAGCGTGGCGACTTCTTCCGTCGACGCCTCATAAGCCGAGCCATAAGCGAGCCCCGTCGACAGGCCGAGCGCGCCGTTGGCCAGCGCTTCTTCGAGCTGCTCGCGCATCGCGTTGATCTCCGCGCCAGTCGCCGCGCGCTTGAGATCGTCGAGATGGTTGTTGCGCAGCGCCGTGTGGCCGACCAGCGCGCCGACGTTCACGGCGGGCTTCGCCGCATTCACGGCCGCCACGTACGCCGCGAAGGTCGGGTACTGGAACGCCTCGCGCGCGCCGAGCAGATTCATCGGATCAGGCGGATCGCCCTTGAGCGAAACCGGTGAGGCACTGATCCCGCAGTTGCCGACGATTACCGTCGTCACGCCCTGGCTGATCTTGGGCAGCATCTGTGGCGAGCCGATCACATGGGTGTCGTCGTGCGTGTGCACGTCGATGAACCCAGGCGCCAGCGCGCGGCCATTGGCCTCGACCACTTCTTCGGCGAGCCAGTTCGACAGATTGCCGATGGCGACGATGCGTCCGTCGCGCAGCGCCACGTCGCGTTCGACGGGCGGCGCGCCCGTGCCGTCATAAAGCATGGCGCCAACGATCAAGGTGTCGGCAGCTTCGGGATGCGAATGCATGTCAGGGTCTCCTGTCGATCCCATACGTAGGTGTGTCAAACGTGGTCGTTCAACTTCAATCGGGAAACTTCAGTCGCCGAGCGGCTGCCGCTCGCCGCCGCGCCCGGCCGTGCCGCGATGCGCGTCGAGCGTGTGCTTCATGCGGCGCAGCAATTCGCGGCTCTCCTCGGGCTGCGCCAGCGCAAGCTCGGTGACGAGTACGTCGAGCGCCATCATCATCGCGTAACGCGACGACGACGGCTTGTAGATGAAATCGGTCTCGCTCGCGACGATCGGCACGAGCCAGTCGGCGAGCGCGGCCAGCGGCGACGCGGGCGCGGTGAGTGCGATCAGCTTCGCGCCGTAGTCGCGCGCGATGCGGCAGGCGTCGAGCAGTTCGGGCACGCGGCCGGTCACCGAAAGCGCGACGACCACGCAATCGGGCGAAAGCGTGCTCGCGACCATGCGCTGCAACAAGCTGTCCTGATACGACGCGACCGGACGGCCGAGACGCACGAGTCGAAAACGCATTTCGTCGGCGAGCGCGCTGGAACCGCCACCCATGCCGAACACGTAAATCATGCGTGCCTGCGCGAGCGCGGCGGCGGCGTCCGCGAACGGCGCCTGGCGCAGCAGTTCGTGGTTGCGCGCGAGCGCGCCGTGGATCTCTTCGTACACGCGCGTGGCGAGCGATTCGTCGCCCGGCGAGTCGTCGCCCGAGAGACTGGTCGACGAAGCGGTGTCCGCCCGCGCCTTGCGGCGCTTGCTCTTGTCTACGTCCTTCTTTGCACCATTGCCTGAGACCTCGCCGGGCGAGGCGCGCAGAAAACGTTCGCCCACGGCGGCGGCCTGGGCCAGTCGCAGCTTGAGTTCACGCACGTCGTGGCAACCCACGGTCTTGGCGAAGCGCGTAACCGACGCCACGCTCACGCCCGCGCGCCGCGCCAGTTCGCCAATACTTGCGCGCGCGGCGGCAGCAAGGTCATCGAGAATCAGGGCGGCGACGTCGCGCTCGGCCGGACGCAGATCCGGCACGCATTGCGCGATGCGCGCCACGATATCGAAACGGCCAGGCTCGGCGGCGGAATTCATGAGAGTCAGGCAGGATGAGAGAAAGGGCAACGAAGAATGTCTGTTAATAAATAACATTTCACGCAGAGATGGTACTTTGTGTACTATCTCCGAGTCAACGCCAGAAGCTGTCGACACTGTAATATCAGGCGTTATGGAGCATATGGAGCGAACTAAAATGAAAGTTACAAACTATCAGAGTGCGACGATCGACCCGAACAGCAAGGGCCTCGGCAACGTGCCCGGCGCGAGCGTGCCGCTTGGCGACGCTGGGCGCCTCGAATGGAATCTGCTCGCCGAGGACGTGAGTCTGCCGGCCGCCGTTCTGTATGCGGATCGCGTCGAGCACAACCTCAAGTGGATGCAGGAATTCGTCACGCGCTACGGCGTGAAGCTCGCGCCGCACGGCAAAACTACGATGGCGCCGCAACTGTTCCGCCGCCAGATCGAAACCGGTGCGTGGGGCATCACGCTCGCCACGGCGCATCAAACGCGCGCGGCGTATCGCGGCGGCATCTCGCGCGTGCTGATGGCCAACCAGCTGGTGGGGCGCCGCAACATGGCGATCATCGCCGAACTGCTGAGCGACGCGGACTTCGAGTTCTTCTGCCTCGTCGATTCGGTCGCAGGCGTCGAGCAACTGGGCGAATTTTTCCGTGGCGCTCACCGCACGCTCAACGTGCTGCTGGAACTGGGCGTACCGCGCGGGCGCACCGGCGTGCGTGACGCCGAAACGCGCCGCGCTGTGCTGGAGGCGATCGAGCGCTACCCGGATTCGCTCAAGCTCGCGGGCGTGGAGATTTACGAAGGGGTTTTGAAGGAAGAAAGCGAAGTGCGCACCTTCCTGCGCGACGCCCTCAACGTGACCGAAGAACTCACCGCGGCAGGCCGCTTCGCGCGCACGCCGGCGCTGCTCTCGGGCGCGGGATCGGCGTGGTACGACATCGTCGCCGAGGAATTCGCCAAGGCCACGCAAGCGGGCACGATCGACGTCGTGTTGCGCCCGGGCTGCTATCTGACGCACGACGTGGGCGTCTACAAGCAGGCGCAGTCGGACATCCTCATGCGCAATCCGGTTGCGCGCGAAATGGGGGTGGCGCTGCTGCCTGCGCTCCAGCTATGGGCGTGCGTGCAGTCGATCCCGGAACCGGGCCGCGCGATCATCGGCTTCGGCAAACGCGATGCGGCGTTCGATGCGGGCTTTCCGGAGCCGTCGCGGCACTACCGCCCGTCGCGTGACGGCGAGGTGCACGGCGCGCCGCGCGAGATCGACGCGAAGGAAGGCTGGCAGGTGTTCCAGATGATGGATCAGCACGCCTATCTGCAGATTCCCGCTGGCGCGGACATTCAGGTCGGCGACATGATCGGCTTCGATATCTCCCACCCTTGCCTCACCTTCGACAAGTGGCGTCAGGTGCTGATGGTCGACGACCAGTATCGTGTGACGGAAGTGATCGAAACGTTCTTCTGATCGATCTGCGCTTCTCGCGCACTTTCAGTCGATCGCGGCGGCGCCCGGCGCGCCGCCCTCTTGCGCAATCCGCGCCACGGCCACGCCGATGCGCTCCTCCATCATGCGCAGCGCGCCCGAGAGCGCATTGAGCGCATCGTCGGGCAACGACATGGTCACTTCCAGGAAATCGTTGCGGCGCGGCAGCCCCGCCTCCACGACGTCGCGCCCGGCCTTCGTGAGTTTGACGTTGGTGATGCGGTTATCGCGCTCGTCGGCGCTGCGGGCGATCCAGCCGAGCGACTCCAGCGGCTTGAGCTGCCGCGTGAGCGCGCCCGGGTCCACGCGCAGGCGCTCGACGAGCCGCTTCTGCGACGACGCGCCGTCCTGCTCGTGCAAGGCGAGCAGAATGCGCCAGCGCGGCAGCGGATGCCCCACCTGCGCCTCGAATGCCGACATGAACGCGCGATAAGTGCGTCCGAATTGCTGGACGATGGCGATGCGATCCTGTGCTTCCATGCTGTATTTTCCTGGCTGAATTCAGCCTGATTCCTGATTTCCGGATGCGTTTTAGGCACGCCCTCAATCGGCGTGGATCACCGGCTCGAGCTTGCGCTGCAGCTTGACCGGCGGCACGCGCCGCGTTTGCCAGACCGACAGCAGCGCCACGGCCGCCGCCACGGCGATACCCAGATGGATCGCGCCGACCAGCGCCTCGCGCGCGGCCTCGAGCAGCGGCGCGCCATTGTGCCCGGCCTTCATCAGTTCGCCAACGAGCGAGGACTGGGCGTTCCGGTTGATGAGAATCTGCGGATCGGCGAGCTGCGGGAACCAGTGCAGCGCGCCATCGGCGTCGAGCGCCTTGTGCACGCCGCTCGAATAGAGCTGCGTGACGAGCGTCCCGGTCAGCGCCGTGCCGATCATCCCGCCGATCATGCGCAGCGATTGCAGCAGCGCGGTGGCGATGCCCAGATGCTCGCGGCCCGCGGTCTGCTGCGCGAATACCGTGAGATTCGGCATCACGAAACCAAGGCCGAGCCCACCGACGATCATCACCGCCATCAACAGCCAGCGCGGCGTTTCGTGCGACGCCAGCGCCACCGCGAAACACGCGAACGCCAGCATCGAAAAGCCGATGTAGAGCATGCGGTTCGGATTGCGAATGCGCGACACGATGCGCCCATTCGCAATACTGCCGATCGTGATGAAGACCACCAGCGGCGTGATGACGACGCCCGCCTCGTTCGGCGTCATGCCGAAGCCGCCCTGGAACAGCAGCGGCGCGTAGAACAACAGCGAGAACATCGTGAAGCCGCCCAGCACCGCGAGCTTGAAGAGCGCGTTGAGGCTCGCGTTGCGGAACATGTCGACGGGCAGGATCGCCTGCGGGCAGCGCCGCTCCCATTGCCACAGCGCCCAGCCCGAAGCGGCGGCCAGCGCCAGCAGCCCGAGCGCCGCGAGCGTCACGCCATGCTCGGGCAAGCGCTCGACGAAAAGCTGCAAGCTGCCGAGCGTCACGGCGATCAGCAGCGCGCCGGGCCAGTCGAGGCGCATGCGCTCCTTGTGCGTCACGTGGCGCAGATGCGGCAGATAGCGCCAGACGAAAAACAGCGAGAGCAGACCGACCGGCAGATTCACGTAGAACACCGAACGCCAGCCGTAGTACTGGGTGAGAAAGCCGCCGAGCGACGGCCCGACCGCATTGGCGATGCCGAACGCCGAACTCATCAGCACCTGCCAGCGCAGGCGCACGACCGAATCGGGAAAGAGATCGGGGATGCAGGCGAACGCGGTGCCCACCAGCATGCCGCCGCCGATGCCCTGCAGCCCGCGCGCGATCACGAGAAACATCATGCTGTTGGCCGCGCCGCATAGCACCGAGGCGAGCGTGAAAACGACGATCGACGCAATCACGAAGGGCTTGCGGCCGTAGTAGTCGCCGAGTCGACCAAAAATGGGGACGGTGATCACCGAGGTGAGCAGATAGGAGGTCGCGACCCACGCGTAGAGTTCGAAGCCGCGCAATTCGGCGACGATGGTGGGCAGCGCGGTGCCGACGACGGTCTGGTCGAGCGCAACCAGCATGGTCACGAACGACACGCCGAGCATCGCCAGCAGCGACTCCCGGAACGGCAGCACCTGGCCGCTAGAGTGATGGGCGGCGGTATGAACGGCCATTTTTTGATCCTGCAACGATTGACGCGTCAAAGGATTCACATCTTAGCATGCCCGATCCTCGATAAACTGGGGGTCGAGCGGCGTTCGCCGCACCGTCTTGCGGGAGACTTATGGCGTCATTCACCGAATTTTCCGAATCCGACCTCGCCGCGCTCAGGCACGCGAAGCACGAGCTGGAAACGCCGCCGCTCGGCATGAAGCTCGCCGCGATCGTCGGCGCGCCGATTGAAAAGTTGATCGCCAGGTTGCCTGCGGTGGCGAACGACAAGGTCAACGACGCGACCCAGGCAGCGTTGCGCAAATGCCTGCAAATCGCGCTCAAGACGCTCGGCAAACAGGGCGAGAACACCCTCGCGGTGGTCGCACCCGCGAAGCCAAGCAATCTGCTGCACAAGTTCGCGGTGGCGACCACGGGCGCGGCGGGCGGCGCATTCGGCCTCTTCGCGCTACCGGTCGAGTTGCCGGTGACGACGACGCTGATGTTCCGCTCGATCTGCGACATCGCGCGCAGCGAGGGCGAAGACCTCACGAGCCCGGACGCGCAACTCCAGTGCCTCACGGTGTTCGGCATGGGCGGGCGCTCCACCGCCGACGACGAAGCCGACTTCGGTTACTTCGTCGTGCGCGGCGCGCTGGCGCAGGCGGTCTCGAAAGCTTCGTCGGAGATGGCCACCAAGGGCTTCGCGGCGCAGGGTTCGGCGGCGCTTCTCAAACTGATGCAGACGGTAGCCGCACGCTTTTCCGTCCAGGTGAGCGAGCAGGTGGCGGCAAAGTCGATACCGGCGATCGGCGCGGTGCTCGGAGCGATGGTGAACACGGTGTTCATCGACCACTTCCAGAACGTCGCGCATGGCCACTTCACCGTGCGCCGGCTCGAGCGCCGCTACGGGGAAGCCGCCGTACATGCGGCCTATGAAGAGATCGAGGTCTCGCTCGATTGAGCGGTTGCGTCGCGCCCCGGCGGCGCGCTCTTTTGCGCGCGCGCGGTCGCGTCGATGGCCGTCACGCGCTTGACGAAGCGCGCCGAATCGTCGAGCGCGCGGCGCGCCTCCGGCATGAACGGCGCGTAGATCGGCCAGATATGCGGCAGACCGCGCCCGATCTCGCATTCGACCTGAACACCGGCCGCGCGGGCGCGCTGCGCCACGCGCAGAGTGTCGTCGAGGAGCGTTTCGGTGCTGCCGGCCAACATGAAGAGTGGCGGCAAGCCCTGAAATTCGGCATAGAGCGGCGAGACGTAGGGATCGGTCGCACTCGCCGCGCCCAGATACAGCGCGGCGACGCGCGCGAACACGTCGCCGCAGAACATCGGATCGCGGCCATCGTTCGTGCGGATCGACTCGCCCGTCACGGCCAGGTCGGTCCACGGCGAGTAGAGCAGCGCCCCCGCTGGCAATCGCACACCGGCATCGCGCAGAGCAACCAGCGTGGCGAGCGCGAGGCCGCCCCCCGCCGAATCGCCTGCAATCACGAGCGATTCGGGCCGCACGCCATCGGCGAGCAAACGCCGGTAGGCTGCCAGCGCGTCGTCGAGCGCCGCGGGAAATGGATGCTCGGGTGCGAGCCGATAGTCGAGCGAAAAGACGTCGGCATCGGCACGCGTGGCAAGGCCAAAGGTGATCGCACGATGCGTCTTCGGCGAACAGAAGTAATAGCCGCCGCCGTGCAGATAGAGCACCGTGCGCGGCGCGCCGCCCTCGCGCACGAGCCACTCGCCGCGCAACGGCGCATCGCCAGGCGCGCCCGCACTCAACGGCTCGCCAGTCTGCTCGCGCAATTGCCAGCCCTGGGGCACCTGCGGCAGCCACAAGCGTTTCGAGGTGCCCGCGCGCGTGCGGGCGACATCGATCGGAGCACGCGTCACGGGCAGAAAACGGCGGCGCAGCGTCCAGCAGATAAAACGGTTTTGCAGGCTCATGACGTGGTGCGCCTTCCGTTAGCCCATCCTGTCAAGCGATCATCCGGCCATCGCTTTAGTTGGCGGGCAGCACCTGGCCGCGAATCTCGCCCGAGGGATTTTGTTGCGTGTGCACGTTGAAGTACCACTGCCCGGCCATCAGATCGGTGACCTGTTTGTCGTTGAGCGTAGCGGAACCCTTGATCGGACTGGCCGTTTCACCCTTCGGAATCGGCACCTGCACGTTCGCATTCTGGCCGACTGGAGCGGGGCCGTGGAAATGCGCGGCCGTCACCGGCGTCGAAAGGCCCTCGTAGGTGATGGTCCAGGTCAGCGATTTGGTGGAGGTATCGAACGTGGCATTGAGCATGCCGTGACCGTGACTCACGCGGGGCGGCACTTCGCTGGAAGGTTCGAGATCGGCCTTCAGCGCGACGGTGTCGGCGAAGGCGGCGCTGGAGCCGAGGACGCAGAGTGCGAGAGCAAATTGCAGCGAACGAAGCGCTTTCATCAGGATTTCTCCATTTGTTGTGACGCGCTGCACCACAAGGAACAGAGGGCCGCAGCCGCGTAGCCACATGCTAGAGCAAATCCGTCAAAATTGTTCGATGCTGCATGGCCTGCGGCAACTCGGGCATACAGGCGCAACACAGGAAAAACACAGGCAAAAAAAAGGAGCACCGCGAACGGTGCTCCTAACCCAAGTACTACCTTCTACTGAACTACCCGTTTGTGTATGCGGCCCGGTTCTATGTCGGACCGACGACATCCTTCGAACAACACGCCAATTAGAAGCGGTGACGAATACCCGTCGAGACGATGCCCTGGTTCTTCGACGACGAAAGGCCGCCGCTCGAGGTGTAGCCGACTTGCGTCAGACCCACCGCGTTCGCACCGGCGCCCCACACGCCCACGCCTTCCAGGTAGACGTCGGTGCGCTTCGAGAGCGCGTAGTCGGCTTGCAGGCCGAACTGGTTCCAGTGCGCCGAGTTGCTGCCCGTGCCTGCGTTGAGGATGTCGCCGTTGGCGTTCGTGTACGTGTACATCGCGCCGATACCGAGTGCCGGCGTCAGGTCGTAGTGCAAGTTGGCTTCGAGGTTGTTGAAGCGCAGCGATTCGCCGCCGCCGTTCAGGCGCGTCTGCGTGAACACCACGCCAGCGACGGCCGGGCCAAACGTATAGCTCGCGCCGGCGCCCCACGTGCGCTGACGCTGCGTTGCGCCGAGGGGATCATTGACGACGGCGCCCGCGGCATTGCGGTCCATGCCCTGCGCCTGCAGGTAAGCTGCGCCAAGACGCAGACCGTTGTAGTTGTAGCCCATGCCGGCGCTGTACGCACGGTTGTTGGCGAAGCCGCCAGCCTGGTTCGAGAACGCATACGCGCCGCCGAACTGGAAGCCGGAAAGGTTCGGGCTCGTGTACTTGATCGCGTTATTCAGCGAGAACGTGCCATTGCCGTTGTCGTTGTCGAGCGTGTGCGCGAAGTAGGTGCCGCCCCAGCTGCCGACGGCGGTAAGCGGCGCGACGTAGTCGACCACGGAGTCGAACTGGCGACCGAGCGTCACCGTGCCGTACTGTGCTTGCGACAGGCCAACGTACGACTGACGATTGAACAGGCCGCCGTTCTGCTTGCCGTTCGTGACGTCGAAGCCGCTTTCGAGGGTGAAGATCGCCTTCAGACCGCCGCCGAGATCCTCAGCGCCGCGCAGGCCCCAACGGCTAGCCTGAACGTTGCCGCTCGTCATGGCGTAGTTTGCGTTGCCGCCCACGTTGGTCGTGTAGGTGAAACCGGCATCGACCACGCCGTAGAGCGTCACGCTGCTTTGTGCGTACGATGCCGAAGCAAAAGTCGCGGCGACTGCGGCCGCGATAACCAGACTCTTTTTCATTGCGCTTCCTTTGATGCGTAGCCTTACGGCTGAAATGTGGACCGCTGTGCCGGCAATGCACCGGCTCGCTCAATCCTCAGCGCCACATTCAGGCGGCGCCGGATTAGTAGGCAAGCCGAAGTTTATGGGCGTCGGTTCAGGCAGCCACACCACTCAAAGGCAAAAGGCTTTTTGAAAAAGTCGAACATTTTTTATGCGATATGCGCGATCGCTTGATGCGCAAAGCATTCGCTCAATCTCGATTTCCCATCGCAGCGCTGGCTCGGCAATCTATCCCGATATAACGTTGTCACAAGGCAACACGCAACAGCACGCGGCAACACGATCAATTTGGGACAAGCCGCCGATTCGGATCAATCCCATTCCGTGAGCGCATGTGCCTCGGTACGATCCGGCAATGCTTGCGTCGTCGTCCTGCAGCGAGCCTCATTCCATTTCCGATGAACAGCGCTCGCGCGCTGCTGCATTCCATGTCGAAGCCTCCCAAGACCATCAATCAGCTTCAGGCAATGCGCGTGTTCCTGAGCGTTGCCGAGCACGGCTCGTTTGGCCGTGCCGCAGCAAGTCTCGCGCTGTCGAATGCGGTGGTGACGCGCTACGTCGCGCTGCTTGAAGTGCATCTGCACACGCGTCTGATCAACCGTAATACGCGCAGCATTTCGCTCACTGAAGCAGGCAACGCGTACGCACAGGTATGCCGGCAGGTGATAGAGGATCTGGAGCGCGTCGAAACGCAGATCGCGCATGGCGTGTCGGTGCCATCGGGCACATTGCGCGTGGTCGCGCATGCTTCGTTCTCGCTGCATGGCCTCACGCCGCTGCTCAAGCAATATCTCGCCGAGTGCGATCAGGTGCGCCTCGCGCTCACGCTGCTGCATCGGCCGGTCGATCTCATTGAGGAAGGTTTCGATGTCGGCATCGTGGCGCCCCGTCAGGTGAGCGGGGGCACGCTGATCCGGCGCCCGCTCGTGACGGTCGCGCCGGTCGCCGTCGCGTCGCCCGCCTATCTCGAAACGCATCGCGCGCCCAAACATCCGGCCGAGCTCGCACGACACACCCTGCTTGCGCCATCAGCCGACATCCACGGCAACGAATGGCACTTCGATGGCGCTGATGGCGCGCGCGTGCCGGTGCTGATCGACGCGGCCTATGCCGTGAACAATTCGGTGATGTTGCGCCAGGCGGCGCTCGCGGGAATGGGCGTCACGATCCTGCCGGCGAACCAGGTGGCCGCCGATCTCGCACAGGGCGCACTCGTGCGCGTGCTCGCCAACTACGAAATCCGCGGCGCCGACAAGGAACTATCGCTGGTCTATCCGGGCCGCCGGCACGTGCCCGCCAAAACACGCTCGTTCGTCGATTTCACGGTGGACTGGTTCCGACAGAACGACGCGACGCGTTAGCCGATTATCAGCACAACGTGTAATAGTTAATTGATCGTTTTTATCTCGATTTCTGGCGGCTCGCGAACTATCCTCTTGTTTGCGAGAAGTGACTCTTCATCGAAGGGTCTCCAAGCTTGAACGCGGCTCCGGCCGCGTTTTTTTTCGCCTGTTTTTGGCGTTATTCCACATAACAGGCGGCCCCGCATTCATTTCTGACAGCGCCGCCAGTTTCGCGTCATTTTCAGATCATCTTCCGCATGAAGCGATCCCTCAGCCGAGCAATGCGGCCTGCTGTTCGATGCCATCGAGCATGTCATGGCAGGTGCGCATGAGCGCCAGACCTTCTTCGCGTAGCTGCTGCGGCGTGTGACAGTTCATGTGACGCCGGTAGGTTTCGAGCACGGCGAGCAACGCCGGATAGTGCAGCACGCCCACCGCGCCCGCAAGCCGGTGATGCCACTCGCGCAGCCGCGCAAGATCGACCCCATCCAGCAGTTCCGGCAGCGCATTGAGGTCGTCGCGCACCGCGCTCACGAATGACCCGAGCAGCGTCTTCACCGTCGCCTCACTGCCCCACACCTGAATCATGTGCGCGAGATCGAGCGGCTTGCCCGCGCCGTTCACGCTGTTCGCACTGCCCGCCGCACCATCGCGCGCTGTCTCGCGGGTGCCTTGCGCATCGGGCTCGCTCGCCGCAGCGCGTTCTTGCACTGTGCGATGCACGCCCTCCGCGCCGAACCAGCGCGCAAGATACTCACGCAGCGTCGCGACGCGTGTGGGTTTGATCAGGCAATCGTCCATGCCCGCTTCGCTGCACAGACGCATGTTTTCGGGCGCGGTGTTCGCCGTGATGCCGAGAATAGGCAGGCGCGTTGCGCCTTGTGCCTCTCTTCCCGCGCCCTTGCGTTGGACACGCGCGGCCTCGATCTCCCGCACGCGTCGCGCGAGGTCGTAGCCTGAAACGTTCGGCATATGACAATCGGTGATGAGGCAGCCGTAGCGCGTCTTCTTCAACGCATCGAGCGCCTGGGCACCGTCGTCGACGACATCGCACGCGAAGCCAAGCAGCGCAAGCTGATGACGAATCAACTCCTGATTGACCGGATGATCCTCCGCGACCAGAATCAGCCGTCCCGCCTCGCGCTCCCTCTCGCGATCGGGTGCGGCGAGCGCGGTTTCGGTGGCGAGAGCGGGCTGCGCCGCAGTCACAGGCAGACCGGTAATCGCCATCGCACACGCCGCACCGAGTCCGCGCCACGATAGAGGGTTGATGCTCACACGCACACAGCCGTCCGCCACCCGGTAACCGCTCGGCTTCGGCTTTTCCGTCAGGTGGATGAGCGGCACGCCCAGGCCGTCGAGCTCGGCCGCCAGCGACTCCGACGTGAACACGAGGTCCACGCCGTCTCGCGCCGCCAGCTTGCGCAGCGCATTGAGCGCACGACGCGCCGACTCCGCACGCGACATGCGCATGCCAAGCGACACGCCAAAGTGCATGAGCGCCTCGGCCACGGGCGCGTCGTCGCAAAGGACGACCGCGCGCTTGTCGCGCAGGCCGTTCGCGTGGCCGGCCTGAACTTCCACAGGCAATTCGATATGCAGTGTCAGGCAGGTGCCCAGGCCCACTTCGCTGCGCAATTCGAGTGCGCCGCCCATCAGCGCGGCGAGCTTGCGGCAGATCGTGAGACCGAGCCCCGTGCCGCCGAAGCGCCGCGTGGTTGAGGTTTCCGCCTGGACAAAGGGTTCGAAGAGCTGCGCTTGCGCCTCGTGCGCGATGCCGATGCCCGTATCGGCCACCGAAATCGATACACGTTGACGTTGCGGCTCGCGCACGGCGTTCGCGGCCACGCTCACGCTGACTTCGCCGTGCGGCGTGAACTTGATCGCATTACTGAGCAGATTAAAGAGTATCTGCCGCAGTCTCACGCTGTCGCCACGCAATTGCGCAGCCACGTTCGCACCGACATCCACGCGCACCTTGAGCCCTTTCTCGTGCGCGCGCCCGGCAAGCAGTCCCACGGCGTTGTCGACCAGCTCACGCAAATCGAACGGCTCGGAGGCGATCACGAGCCGCCCCGCCTGGATCTTCGAATAGTCGAGCAGATCGTCGAGGATTTGCAACAGTGCCCCCGCCGACTCGTGCACCATGCCGACCATCTGCGACTGGTCTGGGTTGAGCGGCGTGCGCTCCAGCACCTCCATGAGGCCCAGCACGCCGTTCATCGGCGTGCGAATTTCGTGGCTCATCATGGCGAGGAAATCGTCTTTCGCACGCGAGGCGGCTTCCGCCAGATCGCGCGCGCGCGATAGTTCGGCGGCGCGCGCGTGCTCGACATTCGCGTCCACCGCGTAGCCGCTCCAGACCACTGCGCCGTCTTCCGCGCGGCGCGGCACGAACTCCGCACGCACCCACGGCTGCCCGGCCGCGCCGCGCAGGCGGAATTCGGTGTTGACCGGCGTGAGCAGGCGCGCCGATCGTTCGAGCGCCACCACGAGCCGCGCGCGGTCGCCACGGTACACGCGCGCCAGATCGAGCGCGCGGGTGCGCATGCGCTGTGTGGCGGCCTCGCCAAGCAATCGCTGCGTGTCGCCGCCCAGGTACGGAAACGTGTACTGCTCGTCAGGCCCGCGGCGCAACTGGAACACGATCGCGGGCAGCGAGCGCGTGACATCCGAAAGCAGCCGCTCGGACGCGCGCGCACGCATTTCGGCGCGGCGAATGTCAGTGATGTCGATCATTGTGCCGAGCACGCAAAACGGCCGATCGCGCGCGTCACGGCATAGACGCGTCCAGAAAATGCCGTGGCGCCGCCCCGCTTCGTGCATGCCCGGGGCGAGCGCCTCGTCGAACGTGAATTCGACGCGCTGCCCTTCCCCCTCCTCGATGGTCTTTGCATAGAGCGCGTCCATGAGGCGGCTGTTCTGTTCGCCCCAGGCCGACACGGCGCCGCCGGTGCGACCCAGCACTTCGTCGCGGCGCAGACCGGTCGCCTCCTCGAAAGCGCGGTTCACCGCCAGGTAGCGGTTCTCCAGATCGCGCGCACCGAGCGGGTACGGAATCATCTCCGTCATGGAGTCCTGCAGCTCGACCTGCTTCGCGAGCACCTGCTCGGCGCGGCGGCGTCGGCGCATCTCGCGCTGCAGCAGCACGTAGGCGCGCAACGTCACGAGCAGCACCACGCCAAAGGCGATCAGGAGCGGCAGCAGCCGCAACGCGTTCATGCTCCAGCCGCCACTGCGCCCGGACGCGGCCGCAGTCCAGCGATTGCGGATGACCTGCTGATCGGCCGGCGACATCGCGTCGAGCGCGCGATCGATCAGCATCTTGAGCGGCGCGAGGTCGCCACGCACCGCGAAGGCCGCCGAATCGTCAGTGCCGATCGCGCCCACCACCTTGAGCGTTTCGAGGTATTGCCGGCTGAGGGGGCCGTCGAGCGCAGCGGCGTCGCCCACCAGCAAATCGGCATCACCACGCTGGACCTGCGCGAGTCCCGCTTCGAGCGTTGCGGCGCGCTCGGTGCTCAGCGGCAACGCCGTGCCGAACAACTGTTGCGCGGAGGGCGCGTGCGGCGCCAGGACGACGCGGCGATCGGCGTAATCCTTGAGGCTGCGCGACATCGGCTCGTCGCGGCGCCCAACGATCACGAGCGGATAGTGCTCGAAGGGCTGCGTGTAGAGCGCGCCCGCGGGCAGGCCGCCGTCGCCGCCGGCGGTCGCGAGCATCGCGAACTCGCCGCGCCGGAATGCCGCGCCGGCGTCCAGCCAGCTTGCGATCGGTACGGGCTCGAACGTGATGCCGAGTGTGCGGCTCAGATAGTCGAGATAGTCGTTCGCCATGCCCGCCGCACGGCCGTGGCGGCTCGCGTAGCTAAAGGGCAGCCAGCCCGGATCGAAGCCGACCTTCAGCGGCGGCAGCGAGCGCAGCCACGCGCGCTCGTCAGGTGCGAGGACGAATGGGGAGGCGCGCGGCCCTGTGCTGCGCACCTCACCTGCGTCGAGCCAGCGCGTGCGCAACGCCGCAGCGACTGCCGGACGCACACCGCCGGCGGCCACGTTCAACTGATCGCGCAACGGCAGTTTCGAGACCGGCACGCCAAAGCGCAGTTCGCGCACATTGAAGTTCTCCTCGAAGGCCACGCGCAGGCCACGGTAGGCAGCGAGGGAAAGCTGGTAACGCACGACCGGAGCGAAGCCGACATAGACATCGGCGTCGCCCTGGACGAGCGCGCTCAATGCGGCGCTGGTAGTGGCGAATGTGAGGATATCGGCATGCGAAAAGCGCTCGCGCAGGACCGCTTCAAGCACATAACCGCGTTCGACGGCAATGCGCACATGCGCCTCGCGCAGCGCCCCGGTCGCAAGCGTCGTATAGCCGGCACGCGTGACAACGGCGCTATTGCCTCTCAGATACGGCACGGTGAAGGCAAGACAACGCTCACGCTGCGGGGTGCGCGCGATACTCATGACGACATCGATTTCGGCCGCGCACGCGCCCGCGAGCAGCGCACTGACGCTCGGATACACGCGCGGCACGAGCTGTACACCCGGGCCGACAAGCTGGCGCAGGTAGTCGGCGCTGAATCCGCTCACGGTGTTGCCGTCGAGCACCTCCAGCGGCGCCCAGCCACCGGCCACGACGCCCACGGTGAGGTTGGACGCAACAACGCCCGAAGCGGACGTCGGAGCACGCGCTGCCGCGGACGCGACCTGGACTTGCGAGGCGGACTGCGGCGCGCGCGCGATGACGCCGGCCGGCTGCCCGGCGAGCGTAGCGAAGGTCCCGCCCGAAGCCAGCGCGACGCCTGGCAGGCAAACAAGCAACAACAGCAGGCGTGGCGCGCTACGCAACAGCGCGCGCGGCAGAGCGCGCGCTGCGAGTGCAAGAACAAGAGCAAGCAAAAGGAAGGAGCGGAAGGCGCGAAAGACAAGCGCGAGTGGCGTATCGTTCAGCGGCGCGCCCATCTCTACGACCCGGCTGTTCATGCGCCACCGGACTGCTCGCCCGCTGCGGACAAGGTGCGCAGGCGGTGGCGCATCGCCACGCGATAAAAGACACCGGCCGCGATGCCGCCCAGCATGGGTGCGGCCCAAAACAGCCAGAGCTGGTCGAGCGCCCAGTCGCCGACGAACAGCGCAGGTCCGGTCGAGCGCGCCGGATTCAGGCCACCGTTGCTCACGGGAATCGCAATCAGATAGGCCACCGCGAAGCAGGCACCGAGCGCGGCTGGCGCCAGACGGCGCCGTTGCGGCGAATCCGACATCACGAGGTGAAGCAGTGCGAAGGCGAACGTCAGGGCCAGTTCGACGATGAGCACGGCGGTGAACGCATAGTCACCGGGTGAATGCTCGTCATAACCGTTGCTGCCGAAGTCGGAGACCGCGAAGGCAAAGCCCGGGCGACCGCTAGCGACCGCGGCTAGCAACGCTGCGCCGGCGAATGCACCGGCTGTCTGCGCGAGGATATACAGCGCGACATCGCGTGTGGGAAAGCGGCCTGAGATTGCGTAACCGATCGTGACGGCAGGATTGAAGTGCGCACTGGCCGCGCGCCCGCAGGCGCAGCTTGCCACGGCGAGAGCAAGACCGAAGGCGGCAGCCATGCCGAAGCCGTTCCAGCCTTGCGTGGGCGCGCTCACGTTGAGCGCCGTGCCCGCGCAGCCCGCGAACACGAGCCATGCCGTGCCTGCGGCTTCGACCGCCAAACGCTTGCCGAGCTTCATCGTCCTGTGTCCCCATCCGGTTACTTCGCGCTAGCCGGCACCGGTGTTGCTGCCTTGTTGCTGCCTTATCGGAAACGGGATCGGAGGATTCGCGATGCCCGACAGTTCGCGCGTCGAGCTGAAAATTATGATCAGACGTGTTCTCTGATTAGATAGGACAACTCCTAAAATCCGGAAGAAAATGCAACGCGTAGCGCGCGATTAAATCTGACAGGTAGACGGTGCGCCACGACGCGCCGCATAGGCGCGTCGCTCAGGTCAGACCTATCTGCATCGCGAAATCGATCAGATCACGCTCCGACAAGAGACCGAGCTTGCGCATGGTGCTGCGCTTCTGCGTGCTGATGGTCTTGGTGCTGCGCCCGAATCGCTGCGCGATGTTGCCGATCGGCATGCCCTGGGCGTAGAGCTGGAACACTTCCCACTCACGCACGCTCGGTACGCCCTGAGTTCGCGCCATCTGCGCACTCACGCGCTCGAGCGTCGTGCGCGCGAATGGCGACAGGTACGAGGCGCCCGCGCTGGCCGCGTCGATCGCAGGCAGTAGCGCATGCGACGCGTCGCGTTTGTCGACGATGGCACATCGCCCTTCCTGATGTAGTCCGCCGAGTATCACGCCGCTCGACACCATCGTCAGCACGACGACAGCCGGCCCGGTGCGTGAGCGCACGAGCCGCCGCAACATCGCGAGCGAGCTGTAGTAGCCATGCATACCGGGCATGCAGACGTCGGCGACCACGACGTCGCAGGCATGCGCGTCGAGCTCACAGGCGAGCGCATGGGTGTCGCAGGCCTGCGCCACGACGGCCATGCGGCCCGTGCCGTTCAATAAGCCCGTGACGCCGACACGCACGCATTCGTGGTCGTCGGCGACGATCACGCGCAGCGGCGCGCCATACGCAGGGTGTTCGTCACGGGGCCGACATGCACAGGTCGCGCGCACAGCGATACCGCGAGCAGGCGCGATCCCGCTCACTCGTCCGCCTCGTCCTGCACGACACCGCACTCGATCGCGAAGCGATACAGCTCGATATCGCTCGTGAGCGCCAGCTTCTTCATGGCTGCGCATTTCTGCGCACTGATGGTCTTTACGCTGCGCCCGAGCAGATTGGCGATTTCGGTAACGCCAAGGCCAGTGGCGTAATACGAGAGTACTTCGTACTCGCGCCGCGACAGCACCCTGTGCACATGCTCACGCCGCTCCTCGCGCGCGGCTTTTTCGAGCAGATCGCGGATTGCCGGCCCGACATATTGCTCCTGGGCCATAGCGGAAGCGATGGCGAGCGGAATCAGGTCGATACGGTCTCGCTTGCTGAGCAGGCCTTCGATGTCGAGTTCGAGCGCTTCGCGCAACACGCGAGCGTCGTCGTCCATCGTAAGCACCACAACGGGTTTGCCCACATGCTCACGTTGAAAGCTGCGAATCGCGTCGCGGCCCTCATCGTATCCGTCGCCTGGCATATGCAGATCCATGACGACGAGATCGAATTCGTGCCGCGCCGCTTCGTCGAAGAGTTGCGCCACGGTTTGCGCGCGCGCAACGATATCCACGTTCGGGAGCGTGGCGATCAGGTTGTCGAGCGCGAACAGGACCAGCGGATGGTCGTCGGCCACGAGGATGCGCAAGGACGTGGCGGGCTTGCCAGCATCTGCGGCGACCGGCTGCGCTGCGCCACGCTCGGCGCCCTCGCGCCCGAATCCCGACGACAGATGCACAGACCACACCTGGGCCTGAGTGTGTGGCATAGCTCTCATAGCAGACCGTGAGCCCTCACGAACGCAAACAGGCCAGCGTCGTTGCTCACGCCAAGTTTCGCCATCGCATCACGCTTCTGGCGACTCACCGTGCGGACGTCGCGATCGAGCGCACGGGCGATCTCTGTGATCGTGCGACCGTGTACGAACTGGCGGACGACTTCCGATTCTCGCGGTGAAAGACGCGGCACGCGCGTGCTTTCGGCGCGCTCCGTGCCCGCCGCCGCAAGCTCTTCCAGGATCGAGCGGCTCACGTAGCGCAGGCCATTGCCTGCGCCGCGCACGGCGCCCGTCAGTTCCTCCATTGGTTCGCTCTTTCGGATTAACGCCGTGACGCCGGTATTCATGACAGCGCGCAGGATGGCAACGTTCGCAATACTCGTGAGCACGACAATGCGCAATTGCGGCCAGTCACGCCGCAAACGCCGCACGAGGTTCAGACCATCTTCTGCTTCACCCGGCACGCCGGGCATCGTGAGGTCGGTGAGCACGACGTCGCACGGCACCGTTTCAAGCGTGCGGAAAAGCGCGCGTGGGCCGGATGCCTCGCCGACGACCTGGATATCTCCGGCCTCTTCGAGTGCGGAGCGCACACCAAGCAATACGAATGGATGATCGTCTGCGAGGACGACTCTGAGTTTCAAGTTGGCTCTCTCTCGATGGGATAGGGATATCGGATCGGCCGATGTGCGCCCGATCCGCGACCGGAAAGCGCCCTTGTCTTGGTTGCGAAAAGCGCAACTTATCTAAAAACCCCATATGAACATTGATTAAAGATTGCCAGAATCAGAAATGTCCTAATCGTCAAACTTCCATAAAGTTAATTATCGAATCAGTTATGCGAAGTAAATCATTGTGATTCGCATATTTCACGTTTTCGCTTAAGACACCGTGTCATCCAATGAAAATCAAACCGTTGCACCACTCCGAGCGCTGCGCCCCGTTTGCTGAGCCGAAGGCGAAGCCTCGATGCCGCCTTGCGTCCCGCTCGCGCGCGCCGGGTTCGATACCGCCGGCGCGAATGCGGGCCACGCGAGCGCCGCGCAGGCCGTGGCAGCCCCCCACACCGCGGGCCACCCCGACACAGCAAGCAGCCACGGTATGGCGGACGGTGCGACCCAGAACGCGATGAATGCGCCCGTGTTGCCCATCGCGAGCGCGCTGCCAACCCGATCCTGGCCCGCCAGCGTCGCGAGTTCGGTAAAGGCCACGCCGTGCCATGCCGACGCGGCGATCCCGCCCGCCACAAGCAGCACGGATAGCGCGATCGAGAGCGACAGCGACAAGTCAGGACCATGCCGAACTGCGTGCATGCAAAACGCCGTCGCTGCGGCCAGCAGGGCGAAGAGCACGACGGTGAGGGCCGCACAGGTGCGTAGCCAGGCGCCACGGTTCCCGTGCCGGTCGGTCCATCGGCCGCTCCAGACGCGCAAAACCGCTGCGCCAGCCTGCACCACCGCGAGCGACACGCCGATCGCCATACCACCCACATGGACAAAATCGTGCAAAAACACGCTCGCAAACGAAATCACGGCGACCTGTGGCATGCACAGAGCCGCGATACCGCCGACCAGACGCCAGACCTGCGCGCGACGCAAAGGCGAGCGCGTACGCGCCTGGCCGTCCGACGCTGCGCGAGCCGCCGCGTCCGGGGCTACGGCGTCGGGTTCATGCACCCAGAGAATCGTGAGGATTGCAGAGAATAGGCACATTGCCGCGAGTGCACCATACACCCAGGCGAATCCTGCGTAAGCGGCCAGCGCAGGCAGCAACAGCGCGCCGATGCCCGCGCCTGTCGGCACCGCGGTCTGCCGGATACTCATCGCGAGACCGCGCTCGGCCGGCCCGAACCACGCCATGACGGCGCGCCCACTCGAGCCATTGACGCTGCCGCCCAGCAATCCAATGGCGAGAAATCCCGCCGCCAGCGCGTGCGGCCCCGGCACGTTGAACGCACCCGGCGCGCCCCAGCCCGCCATGATGGCAAGCGCCGCCATCGTCGAGCCCAACCCCATTAGCAGCACGCGCCGGTCGCCCCAGCGATCGGTTAGCAATCCCCAGGGTAGTTCGCTCAGCACGATGCCAAGCCCGAGCATGCCGAGCACGAGGCCGAGCTCGCCCGTGTCGATGCGATAGGCCGAGCGAATCCACACCGCCGTCGCCGGAATTCCCGAAAACGCCGCCGCAAAACTGGCGTTGGCCATGACCCCGGCGCCCAGTACTTTCCATCGATGCGACGTCTCGCGTCGGTTCGCCTGATGCATGATGACCTCCATAAAGGCATTGACTCAGGCCATGCTAAGGGCGCAACATCGTTCGGAAAAGTTGGAAAATCAAATCATTTAAATCGGAATTTCCGAAACTTTAGACATGAACGCACGCGGTCTCGATCTCGCGCAGTTACGCACCTTCCTCGCCGTCACCGAAGCGGGCAGCGTCTCGGGTGCCGCCGAGCGCGTATTCCTTTCGCAGTCCTCGGTGAGCGAGCAGTTGAAGAAGCTGGAAGAGCGCATCGGTCAGCCGCTGTTCGTGCGCAGCAAGCAAGGCGTCGCGCCCACGCCTGCGGGTGCGAAGCTCGTGGAGCACGCGCGCCGCATCGTCGCGATGTGCGACATCGCGTTCGACGACATGCTGGGGCGCTCGCTCGACGGCGAGGTGCGTATCGCCATCACCGATTACTACCGGCCGCACGACGTGGCCGCGATCATCCGGCGCTTCGCGAGCCAGCATCCGCGCCTGCGTCTGCACGTGACGGTGCTGCCCAGCGCCGTGATCGAGGCGAGCGCCGGGGACAACGTCTTCGATATCGGTCTCTCGCTGCGCATGGTCGATGCCCCGGCGTCGCGCGCGACGGCAAAAGCGGCGCAAGCGGCCCACGCCAAAGGCGGCCAGAGCACCGTGATCCGGCGAGAGAAGCTACTGTGGGTGGGCGCGCGCGAGACCCTGCGTGACCATGCGTCGCTCGCACCGCCGTGGCCGCTGGTGCTGTTGCCCTCCACCTGCCAGTTGCAGCGCTATGTGGTGAAGCTGCTCGAACGCGCGCGCATGCCGTATCTGATTTCGCATTCGGCGTCGGGCGTCGCCGGGTTGCAGCTGGCGCTCAAGGCGGGACTGGGGATTTCCTGCCTGAATGAATCGGCGATCGGCGAGGGCGTGGAGGTCTGCCCCGCGTCATTCGGTCTGCCGGCGCTGCCTGCGGCGGAATTTCATCTGCTGCCGGGGCAGCCCGGCGAGAGCGCGCACGTGACGCACGCGCGCGAGGCGCTCGCGGGCCTGCTGGGCTAGCCGGCCCGGCTCAATGGTTCGGTAGGGCGCCTCAGGCTTTCGCGCTCACCAGGTCGGCGAAACGCAGCAGATCGACATTGCCGCCCGAAATCACGATGCCCACGCGCTTGCCGCGCAGGTCCAGCTTGCGCTGCAAGACCGCCGCCGCCGCGAGGCACCCCGTCGGCTCGATCACGAGTTTCATGCGGCTCGCGAAGAACTTCATCGTCTCGACGAGTTCGGCATCGCTCACCGTGACGATCTCCTGCACGCGCTCGCGGATCACGGCGAAGGTGTGGTTGCCCAGATGTTGCGTCTGGGCGCCGTCGGCGATCGTTTTGGGCGTGTCGATGTGGACGATCTCGCCCGCCTGGAAGCTGCGCTGGCCGTCGTTGCCCGCTTCCGGTTCCACGCCGATCACCGTGCAGCGCGGCGCAAGCGCGTGCGCCACCGTGGCGCACCCGGAGAGCAGGCCGCCGCCGCCGAGCGGGGTGAGCAACACGTCCAGCTCGCCCGCGTCCTCGAACAGCTCCTTGGCCGCCGTGCCCTGCCCCGCCATGACATGCGGATGATCGTAGGGCGGAATCAGCGTGAGGCCGCGCTCCGCGGCAAGACGCTGGCCCAGTGCTTCGCGGTCTTCGGTATAGCGGTCGTAGAACACGACTTCGCCGCCATAACCGCGCGTGGCCTCGACTTTCACCGTCGGCGCGTCGTGCGGCATCACGATCACCGCTTTCACGCCGAGCAGTTGTGCCGACAGCGCGATTGCCTGGGCATGGTTGCCCGACGAGAACGTAATGACGCCGCCCTGCTTCTGCTGCGGCGTGAACTGCGCGATGGCGTTGTAGGCGCCGCGAAACTTGAAGGCGCCCATGCGCTGAAAGTTTTCGCACTTGAAGAACAGCTCCGCGCCCGCGAGGGCGTTCGCGGTGCGCGACGTCATCACGGGCGTGCGGTGCGCGACGCCGCGAATGCGCTCATGGGCGGCGGCAACATCTTCGAAGGTGATCGGCAAAGTGCTCATGGTCGGTGCTCGCTGGGCAGGTAGGTGTAGACGGTCGGGCGCGCCACGCCGAGTGTTCGCGCGACTTCGGCAAGCGCGTGGCGCAGGTTCAAATGGCCGCTTTCGGCGAGTTCGCGCACCGCTTCGCGGCGCTGTGCGAGCGTCATGCCGATGGGCGTGGTGTTGCGCGCAGCGGCAAAGCGCTCGAGCGCGGCGCGGATGGTTTCGCGCACCTCGCCATTGGCGTGCGGCGCGAGCGTTTCGGTGACGGGCGCAGCCGGGCCGGTCTGCATCAGTTGCCCAAGGCCCGCCGTGACGGCGCCGAGCAACGAGACATCCATGTTCAGGCAGATGGCCGCGACGCACTCGCCCGCACTGTTCTTCAGGCCGATCGAGGTGCTCTTGACCGCCCGGCCATCAGGGAAGCGATTCGGGTAGTTGGCGACGACGTCAGGGAAGCCCGGGTCGGCGATGCGCGCGAGCCCCATTTCGGTGGCGGCGTCGCCGACCTGACGGCCCGACAGATTGTTGGCGATGGCGACGACCGAATGCTCGGGCGCCGTGAGATCGTGCAGCACCACCTCGACGAGCGGCGCGAGTGTCTGGCCGAGCGCCTCGACGATCTTGCGGCCCTCGCGCAGGAGGAGCTCGGCGTCACGTTGATTCTGGCGCTGGGTTGCGCCGGGTTGGGCTGGCTTCGTCATGCATGACATTTTGACGGTTTACGACAAAATGTCAAACTCTGACATCGTCTCCTAATGGGCAGACGTTCCCCGCAGACTTACTTGCTCGAGAAAAAGCGGGCGAGAAAAGCCGTGACGAGATTGCGCGCACTGGCGCGTGGGGACGCCGACGCAGCAGGAATCTGTTGCAGGCGGGTGAGATCGATAAGCGGGCTGGGACTCAAGGCTGGACTCCGGTTCGACGCAGCGACATGCCACGCCTCAGGGAGAAACAGCTTAGGGAGGCCGCGCTGGCGCCTGAATCGGACGAATACGAAAAACGCCCTTGCAGCGGCCGGCTGCAAGGGCGTTTTGATCAGGCTACTGCGGGAGGTACTGCGCGGGTGAGCGCTTAGAACGGAATATCGTCGTCCATTTCGTCGAAGCCGCCACCTGCGGGCGCGCTCGGACGGCCACCGCCGCTCGCGCCGCCACCGCTCGAACGCGGAGCGCCACCGCCGCCGCTGTTGCCACCTGCGGCACGGCCACCGCCGCGCGGCGCGCTGTCACGGCTGTAACCGCCGTCATCGCCCATGTCGGCGCCTGCCGACGCGCCGCCGCTGCGGCCGCCCAGCATCTGCATCTGGTCTGCGACGATTTCCGTCGAGTAACGGTCCGTGCCGTCCTGCGCCTGCCACTTGCGCGTGCGGATACGGCCTTCGATGTACACCGACGAACCCTTCTTCAGGTATTCCGAGACGATCTCGGCCAGACGGCCGAAGAACGCCACACGGTGCCATTCGGTCATTTCCTTGAACTCGCCGGACGCCTTGTCCTTGTAGCGGTCGGTCGTCGCGAGGCGGATGTTCGCCACGGCGTCGCCGCTCGGCAGATAGCGCACTTCCGGCTCGGCGCCGAGATTGCCGACGAGGATCACCTTGTTCACGGATGCCATGAAATTCTCCTGTTGATTCAGTTGCGAGGAGCGGCCGCGCCCGCGTTGCGCCAGGCGCACGCATCGCAGTCATTGTGCGACTGCCGGGCACGGATTGCCTCCGCGAAATGTGTGTTGCCGCGAAACGCGTGCGAGTGCGCGCGTTCGCTTCGAGTCAGATTCAGGCCCGCTTGACTTCAGCGCGCTTGGGCGGGGCCTTCATGTTGGCCGCGATTATAAGCCAGCACGCCACCAGCCCCGAGCACGTGTAGAAAACCGCGCTCGCGCCGTCGTGCTTGAGCATCCAGCCGCCCACCACGCCGCCCAGCGCAAGGCCAATCGACTGGGTGGTGTTGTAGACGCCCGTGGCCGCGCCCTTGCGGTTGCCCGGCGCGAGCTTCGACACCAGCGAGGGCTGCGACGCTTCCAGAATATTGAAGCCGAGGAAGTAGACGAACAGAACGGCCGCCACGATTGCAATGGTATGCGCAAGCGAGCCCAGCAGCAGCTGGCCGATCAGGATAAGCCCAATGGCCGATACCACCACCGCCTTCATCTTGCCCTTCTTCTCCGCCGCGATGATGGCAGGCACCATCAGCACGAAAGACAGGCCCATCACCGGCAGGTAAATCTTCCAGTGCGAGGCAACCGGCAGGCCTGCGTCCACGAGCAGACGCGGCACGACGAGGAACAGCGCCGTCTGCGTGGCATGCAGCACCAGCACGCCGAAGTTCAGGCGCAGCAGTTCGACGTTGTGCAGGACTTCGGAAAACGGCGCGCGCACGTGAACCGGCTTGGGCGCATCGGGCACCACCCACAGCACCACGCCCACGGCGAGGATCGAGAACACGCCCACCAGCGTGAACAGTCCGCTCATGCCGAGCCAGTGGAACACGATGGGCGCGCCCACGATCGCCACCGCGAAGGACATGCCGATCGAGCCGCCCACCATCGCCATGGCCTTGGTGCGGTGCTCTTCGGAAGTCAGGTCGGCGATGAAGGCGAGCACGGCCGACGACACCGCCCCCATGCCCTGGATCACCCGGCCGACGATGATCCACGTCATGTCGTGGGCGCCCGCCGCGACGAAGCTGCCGATCGCGAAGATCACGAGGCCGGCGGCGATCACGGGCTTGCGTCCGACCTTGTCGGAGATCCAGCCATAGAAGATATAGAGCAGGGACTGCGTGACACCGTAAGCGCCCAGCGCGATGCCGACCAGCAGCACGTTGTCACCGCCGGGAATGGTTTTCGCGTAGACCGAAAACACCGGCATGATCATGAACAGGCCCAGCATGCGCAGCGCGAAGATCGCGGCAAGCGACACAGTCGCGCGCACTTCGGGCGCGCTCATGCGTGAAGAAGTAGCGGGAGAGTTGGAGGACATCGGAGCGTTTTATGATTAGGCCGCCGCTGCCCGCCGGTCGTGCACGCGCATTGGCGCCGACCGTGGCCCGGCGATTGCCCGGGTCGCATGCAAGAGCTGTCGATTCGCTTGCAGGGTCCTCGGGCGAGCGTGTAAGACACACGTCAGGACCCTTTCAAAGACCGTCAGCAAGCCGTAACGGCGGTCTGGAAAAGTCGTTATAGTAGCAGGTTTAGCCTCCCTCTCTCCCGCAGGTTCATGGAACAGATCCGTATCCGTGGGGCCCGAACCCACAACCTGAAGAACGTCAATCTGGACCTGCCGCGCCACAAGCTCGTGGTGATCACCGGGCTGTCGGGCTCGGGCAAGTCCTCACTGGCCTTCGACACGCTTTACGCGGAAGGCCAGCGCCGTTACGTGGAAAGCCTGTCGGCCTACGCGCGCCAGTTCCTGCAACTGATGGAGAAGCCCGACGTCGACCTGATCGAGGGTCTGTCGCCGGCCATCTCCATCGAGCAGAAAGCGACCTCGCACAATCCGCGTTCGACGGTCGGCACGGTCACCGAAATTCACGACTACCTGCGACTTCTTTACGCACGTATCGGCACGCCGTTCTGCCCGGACCACGAGATTCCGCTGGAGGCGCAAAGCGTCTCGCAGATGGTGGACGCCGCGCTCGCGCTGCCCGAAGACACCCGGCTGATGATCCTCGCACCCGTGGTCGTGGACCGCAAGGGCGAGCACGCCGAACTCTTCGACGACATGCAGGCGCAGGGTTTCGTGCGCTTTCGGGTGCGCTCGGGCGGCGGCACCGCCAACGAGGGCGAGGCGAAGATCTACGAGGTCGAGTCGCTGCCCAAGCTCAAGAAGAGCGAGCGCCACACCATCGACGTGGTGGTGGACCGCCTCAAGGTGCGGGCGGACATGAAGCAGCGCCTGGCCGAGTCGTTCGAGACCGCGCTGCGTCTGGCCGAGGGCCGCGCCGTCGCGCTCGAGATGGACACGAACAAGGAGCATCTCTTCAGCTCGAAGTTCGCCTGCCCGATCTGCTCGTACTCGCTGCCGGAGCTGGAGCCGCGCCTGTTCTCGTTCAACAACCCGATGGGCGCGTGCCCGGAGTGCGATGGCCTCGGCCAGATCACCTTCTTCGATCCGAAGCGGGTCGTCGCGCATCCGTCGCTCTCGCTCGCCGCGGGCGCGGTGAAGGGCTGGGACCGGCGCAACCAGTTCTACTTCCAGATGCTGCAGAGTCTCGCGGCGTTCTATGACTTCGATATCGACACCGCGTTCGAAGAACTGCCCGAGAAGGTGCGCAAGATCCTGCTGTACGGTTCGGGCAAGCAGGAGATCCCGTTCTCGTACATCAACGAGCGCGGCCGCACCTCGGTGCGCGAGCACGTGTTCGAAGGGATCATCCCGAACCTGGAGCGCCGCTACCGCGAGACCGATTCGTCCGCGGTACGCGAGGAACTGTCGAAATACCAGAACAACCAGGCCTGCCCGCACTGCGAAGGCACGCGCCTGCGCCGCGAGGCGCGCTTCGTGCGCATCGGCGCGGATGCCGACGCACGCGCCATCTACGAAGTGAGCGGCTGGCCGCTGCGCGACACGCTCGGCTACTTCCAGACGCTGCGCCTCGAAGGCGCCAAGCGCGAGATCGCCGACAAGGTGGTCAAGGAAATCGTCGCGCGGCTGATGTTCCTGAATAACGTCGGGCTCGATTACCTGTCGCTCGAACGCAGCGCCGAAACGCTCTCGGGCGGCGAAGCGCAGCGCATTCGCCTCGCTTCGCAGATCGGCTCGGGTCTCACGGGCGTGATGTACGTGCTCGACGAGCCGTCGATCGGCCTGCACCAGCGCGACAACGACCGCCTGATCTCCACGCTCAAGCATCTGCGCGACCTCGGCAATTCGGTGATCGTGGTCGAGCACGACGAGGACATGATCCGCATGGCGGATTACGTGGTCGATATGGGGCCGGGCGCAGGCGTGCATGGCGGCATGGTGATTGCTGAAGGTACGCCCAAGGAAGTGGAACAGGATCCGGCCTCGATGACGGGCCAGTACCTGTCGGGCGCGCGTCGCATCGACTACCCGGACGAGCGCAAGGAAGCCGACGAGCGCCACCTGCGTATCGTCGAGGCCTACGGCAACAACCTGAAGCACGTCACGCTCGATCTGCCGGTGGGCCTGCTCACCTGCATCACGGGCGTCTCGGGCTCGGGCAAGTCCACGCTGATCAACGACACGCTGTACCACGCAGTCTCGCAACATCTGTACGGATCGTCGGCGGAACCGGCGCCGTTCGAGGCGATCGAGGGGCTGGAGCATTTCGACAAGGTCATCAACGTCGACCAGTCGCCGATCGGCCGCACACCGCGTTCGAACCCGGCCACCTACACGGGCCTCTTCACGCCCATCCGCGAACTGTTCGCGGGCGTGCCGGCGGCCAAGGAGCGCGGCTACGAATCCGGCCGCTTCTCGTTCAACGTGAAGGGCGGGCGCTGCGAAAGCTGCCAGGGCGATGGCGTGCTGAAGGTGGAAATGCACTTCCTGCCCGATGTCTACGTGCCCTGCGATGTCTGCCACGGCAAGCGCTACAACCGCGAGACGCTGGAGATTCAGTACAAGGGCCGGAACATCAGCGAAGTGCTCGACATGACGGTCGAGCAGGCCTACGAGTTCTTCAAGGCGGTGCCGGTGGTGGCGCGCAAGCTCAAGACCTTGCTGGACGTGGGTCTGGGCTATATCCGCCTGGGCCAGTCGGCCACCACGCTCTCGGGCGGCGAGGCGCAGCGCGTGAAGCTGTCGCTGGAATTGTCGAAGCGCGATACGGGCCGCACGCTCTACATCCTCGACGAGCCGACCACGGGTCTGCACTTCCACGATATCGCGCTGCTGCTGGAAGTGATCCACCGGCTTCGCGATCAGGGCAATACCGTGGTGATCATCGAGCATAATCTCGATGTCATCAAAACCGCGGACTGGGTCATCGACATGGGCCCCGAAGGGGGCGCGGGCGGCGGCCAGATCGTGGCGCAAGGCACGCCCGAGCAGGTGGCGAAGTCGAAGGCAAGCTTCACGGGCCGCTATCTCGCGCCGCTACTCAAGGGCGCGAACGGCGAAGTCGCGGCGCTCGACACGGCGTCGGGACAATAAGCAGTCAGGAAGACTGCGGACACAACGGGACGGGGGCGCACACGCGCCCCCGCGGTCTGGAGACGGAATACACGCAACATGGCCAAGCGCAACGAAGCGACCGACGCGACGCAAGACAAGCAACAAGTGCGCGATCTGCGGCCGAGACCCGTCAGGCTCACGAGCGACATGAGCCTGCCGAAGCTCTCGGCGGTGGAGATTGGCAGCTATATCGCCGCGCTCGGCGGTATGTGGGCGGTGCTGCATCTGAACCTGCTCGGCGCGCTGCTCGCCGGCATGCTCGTCTATCAGCTCGTCCACACCATTTCGCCGCTGATCGAGCGGCGCATGTCGAGCAGCCGCGCGCGCTGGCTCTCGGTGGTGCTGGTGTCCATCGTGATCGTCGGCGTGCTCACGGGTCTCACGGTGGGCGTCATCGAGCAGTTCGAAAACGATGTGCCTAGCGTGCAGAAGGTCATGGCGCAGATGATGACCTTCGTCGATCAGGCGCGCGGGCGCATTCCCGACGCCGTCGCCGCCTATCTGCCCGTGGACGTCGCGCAGATGAAGCTCAAGGCGCTCGCGCTCATGCACGAGCACGCTACACAGCTCGGCCAGGGTGGCAAGAACGCCGCGCGCATCCTCGGGCATATCGTGATCGGCATGATCATCGGCGCGATCATCGCGATTGGCGCGCAGAAGAACGCCACGCGGCTGCCGCTCTCGACCGCCTTCGTCGCGCGCGTGGCGCGCTTCGCGGATGCGTTCCGCCGCATTGTGTTCGCACAGGTGAAGATTTCGGCGATCAACACGGTGTTCACGGGCCTGTTCCTGCTGCTCGTGCTGCCGGTGTTCCATGCGCCGCTGCCGCTCGCGAAGATGCTGGTGGTGGTGACCTTCGTGGTGGGCCTGTTGCCGGTGATCGGCAACCTCATTTCGAACACGCTGATCGTCGCCATCGCGCTCACGGTGAGCCTGCCCGCGGCCGTCACGGCGCTGGCGTTCCTGATCGTGATCCACAAGCTCGAATACTTCCTGAACGCGCGTATCGTGGGTGGCCAGATCGAGGCGCGCACGTGGGAACTGCTGATGGCGATGCTGGTGATGGAAGCGGCGTTTGGCATTCAGGGCGTGATCGCCGCGCCGATTTTTTACGCGTATATCAAGCGTGAGCTGATTTATTTGCGGCTGGTTTGAGTCGCGCGCAGTTCAATGAAAAATGGCCCCTTCCGGGGCCATTTGTCTTCACAGCAGCGCAAACCACCCAGATCAGCGGAACACCACCGTCTTGTGCCCGTTGAGCAGAATGCGATGCTCAACATGCCACTTCACCGCGCGCGCGAGCGTCACGCACTCCACGTCGCGGCCGATCGCTGTGAGTTGGTCCGGCGTCATGTTGTGATCCACGCGCTCGACTTCCTGCTCGATGATCGGGCCTTCATCGAGGTCGGACGTCACATAGTGCGCCGTCGCGCCGATCAGCTTCACGCCGCGGTCGAACGCCTGGTAGTACGGCTTCGCGCCCTTGAAGCTCGGCAGGAACGAGTGGTGAATGTTGATCGCGCGGCCTTCGAGCGCGCTGCACAGTTGCGGCGACAGAATCTGCATGTAGCGCGCGAGCACCACCAGATCGGCACCCGCGTTGTTCACCACGTCCAGCACGCGCGCTTCCTGCGCGGCCTTGTCCGCTTCCGTGCCGCCAAGCAGCGGGAAGTGATGGAACGGGATGTTGTAGCTCGCCGCCAGCTGATAGAAGTCCTTGTGATTCGAAATGATCGCGGGGATTTCGATCGGCAACTGGCCGGTGCGGTAGCGGAACAGCAGGTCGTTCAGGCAATGGCCGATCTTCGAGACCATGATGACGACGCGCGGCTTCACGTTCGCGTCGTGCAGCTCCCAGCGCATGCTGAACTCATCCGCGAGCGGCGCGAACGCTGCGCGCAGGCCTTCGAGGCCTGGGTCGCCGCCCACTTGCTGGAAGTGCACGCGCATGAAGAACTCGCCCGTGTGGCTGTCGCCGAACTGGGCCGAATCGAGAATGTTGCTGCCGCGCTCGAACAGGAAACCCGACACGGCATGCACGATGCCAGGCCGGTCGGCGCACGACAGTTTGAGAATGAAGCTGTGATCGGTCGACATGACCTTGGTAACTCCCGTCATTTCTTTCTGATTCAAAAGGGCTAGTTAAAAACCCAACGCCCTTTCACAGCGTCGGTGGTTCGAAGATCGCGGCAATGCCTTCGCACGCGTCTTCGTCGATCCATTGGCGGCGCAGCAGCAGGTCGAGCGTCGCGAGGCTCGCGTCGACCGTCATGCGCCCTTCCTCGATCCAGCGCGCGGCTTCGTCGATGCGCGCGAGGCGATGCTCGCCCACTTCGCCATCCTGATTGTGCGGCACGAAATCGTGTGGCAGCACGAGGTCGTAGACAAAGATCTGCTCGGCCTGGGTGCCCTCGGGCAGCGACTGCAGAACATGCACGGTGCGGCCCGGCGTGGCGCGCGCGGCCAGTTCGGCAGCGATGCCCGCCTCTTCCCAGCATTCCTTGGCCAGCGTCGCTTCGACGCCCAGGCCCCAGCCGATGCCGCCCGCGACGACATTGTCGAGCATGCCTGGATCGGTCGCCTTGGTGTCGCTGCGGCGCGCGATCCAGAGTTGCGGCGCGCTGGCCGCATATTCTACGACGCCATTCAGATGCACCGCCCAGGTCATCGTGCCGAAGAAACGCGAGGCGGCGCGCTCGATATAGGCGAGCGGCGGTGCGTCGAACGCATTGCGGATCGCGTAGGTTTCGTCGCGCCAGCCCGGAATGCGGCCCTCGGCGGCAAGCGCGCCGATCACCGAGCCGAGCGCGGCGCTGCGCGCCGTCACGTTGTCGAATTGCGCGTCGAGCGTGACGCGCGCATCCGGGCCGGCATCGACGATCGTAAAGACGTCGGGCCAGCGCGCGAGCAGCGCGACGTCGGCGCGGCGAATCCAGCCCACGCGTTCGTCGCCGAAATGGAACGGCAGATGCGCGCTAACGTCGAAACGGCGCGCGTCGATGAGGCAAGGCAGGGTCATCCCGGAAAACTCCAGACTTCAGGCAACAAGCGAACAACAAGCGGCCAACGAGCGTTAGTCGCGCAGCGCAATGCGCATGCCGATGGCGATAAAGGTGAGGCCAGCCAGACGGTCGAGCCACACGCCCGCACGCGGCCGGCGCTTGAGCCAGCCGCCGATGGTGCCCGCGCACAGGCCGAACACCGAGAACACCACGACCGTCTGCAACATGAAGACGAGACCCAGTTCGAGCATCTGCAACGTCACGCTCTGCGCGCCGCTTTGTGCCCCTTGCGTATCGACGAATTGCGGCAGGAACACCACGAAGAACAGCGTCACCTTCGGGTTCATGACGTTGCCGATCACGCTCTGGCGAAAGATCGTCGAGAGCGGCTGACGCGGGCGGTCACCGGCGGCGGCCAGGCCCTGGCTGCGCAACGCCTTCACGCCGATCCAGATCAGATACGCGGCGCCCGCGAGTTTGAGAATCTGGAACGCGTGCGGCGACGAGCGCAACACGGCGGCAATCCCGAGCGCGGCGAGCGTCGTATGGAACGTCACGCCCGCCGCGAAGCCGAGCGCGGCCACGAGGCCCGCGGCGCGGCCCTGGGAGATGCCGCGCGCGAGCACCTGGAGATTGTCCGGGCCGGGCGCGAAGGTGATGGCAAGCGAAGTCGCGAGAAAGAGCGCGAAGTTGGGCATGGCCGCTCCGTGGGATTAATGTCCGCCGAACGAGGTGATGGCGAAAAGCGGCAGGCCCGCTTCGGTGAGCAGCTTCGAGCCGCCCAGCTCCGGCAGGTCGATGATCGCCGCGCCCTCCACCACCGTGGCGCCCAGGCGCTCGAGCAGGCGCTTGCCCGCGAGCATGGTGCCACCCGTGGCGATCAGGTCGTCGACGATCACGACGCGGTCACCCTTGCCTACAGCGTCTTCATGGATCTCGACGGTCGATTCGCCGTATTCGAGCTTGTAGGTTTCGGACACTGTCTTGTACGGCAGCTTGCCGATCTTGCGGATCGGCACGAAGCCCACGTTCAGTTCATAGGCCACGATCGGGCCGATGATGAAGCCGCGCGCATCCAGACCCGCGATGCAGTCGAGCTTCATGTCCACGTAACGCTCGACGAACAGGTCGATCAGCACGCGCAGGCCCTTCGGATCGCCGATCAGCGGCGTGATGTCGCGGAACTGCACTCCCGGCTGAGGCCAGTCGGGCACCGTGCGGATCAGGCTGTTTACGAACTGCGCAGGATCGGCGCTCGCGTTCGCAGGTGCGTTGGACATGATTTCTCCGGGTAATGACAGGAATAAAGAAGCTGCGCAGATAAACGGGGCGGGACCCCGTTGGACCCTTCAGGCCGCCGCCGCGCCCGCCTTGCGATGGCGCGACAGACGCTCCTCGGCCTGCGCGAGCTGCTCGGGCAGGCCGCGCAGCACGACGATGTCGGCCTCGCGAAGCCGGGTCGAGGGATCGGGCTCCACGCCGCGAATGCCGTGACGGCGAATCGCCGTCACCTCCACGCCGAGGTCGAACAGGCCCAGCTCGTCGAGCGTGCGGCCCACGGCGTCGGCGCGCGGATCGACCGGTACGGATTGTAGCCGCACCTGCTCGTGACCGTCCTCGCCGGCATCGTCGGTGCCGTGGAAATAGCCCCGCAGGAGGCTGTAACGCTCGTCGCGCAACTCCTCCACGCGGCGCACGACGCGGCGCATCGGCACGCCCATCAGCACCAGCATGTGCGAGGCGAGCATCAGGCTGCCTTCCACGATCTCCGGAATCACCTCGGTCGCGCCCGCTGCGAGCAGACGTTCGAGATCGGCGTCGTCGACGGTGCGCACGATCACGGGCAGCGTCGGCTCCAGTTCGTGGATGTGATGGAGCACGCGAAACGCCGACTGCGTGTTCGCATAGGTGATCGCCACGGCCGCCGCGCGGTGGATGCCCGCCGCGACCAGCGACTCGCGGCGCGCCGCATCGCCGAACACCACCGATTCACCCGCCGCCGCCGCGGCCGCCACGCGGTCCGGGTCGAGGTCGAGCGCCACGTACGAAAGCCCTTCGTATTCGAGCATGCGCGCGAGGTTCTGCCCGGCGCGGCCATAGCCGCAGACGATCACGTGGCCGCTCTGTTTGATGCTCTGCGTGGCGATGCGCGTCATCATCAGCGACTGCTGCATCCATTCGGTCGAGGACAGACGCAGCACGATGCGGTCGGCGTTCTGGATCAGGAAGGGCGCGGCCAGCATCGAGAGCAGCATCGCCGCGAGGATCGCCTGAAGCAGCGTGGGATCGACCAGATGCTTGTCCAGAATGAGGTTGAGCAGCACGAAGCCGAATTCGCCGGCCTGCGCGAGCCCGAGACCGGTGCGCATGGCAACGCCCGGCGAGGCGCCGAAAAGACGCGTGAGCGCCGTGATCAGCACGGCCTTGAGCACGATCGGCGCGATCAGGAACGCGCCGACCATGAGCGGGTGCTGCCAGATCACATGCGGATTGAGCAGCATGCCGGTGGTCACGAAGAACAGACCCAGCAGCACGTCGCGAAACGGCTTGATGTCCTCTTCCACCTGATGTTTGTAGGGCGTCTCGGCGATCAACATGCCCGCGATGAACGCGCCCAGCGCGAGCGAGAGGCCGAATTTATCGGTGATGAACGCCGCGCCCAGCGTGACGAGCAGCACGTTCAGCACGAACAGCTCCTGCGAGCGGCGCCGCGCGACGATGGTAAACCAGCGCGTCATGAACTTCTGGCCGACGAACAGCAGGATGCCGAGCGCGAGCACGATCTTGATGGCGGCCATGCCGAGCGATTCGATCAGCGAAGTCGACGAGCCGCCGAACGCCGCGATCACGATCAGCAGCGGCACCACGGCCAGATCCTGGAACAGCAGCACGCCGAGAATATTGCGGCCATGCTCCGACTCGATCTCCAGCCGCTCCGCCAGCATCTTGCTGACGATGGCCGTGGACGACATGGCGAGCGCCCCGCCCAGCGCCACGCAGGCCTGCCACGTGATGTGCACCCACGGCTCGAGCGCGAGCCCGACCAGCAGCGCGACCGCGATCGTCCCCACGACCTGCGAGAGCCCGAGCCCGAACACGGCGCGCCGCATCGCGCGCAGCTTGGAGAGCGAAAACTCCAGCCCGATCGAGAACATCAGGAACACGACGCCGAATTCCGCCAGATTTTGCGCGCCTTCCGTGTTCGGCACGATGCCGAGCGCACGCGGCCCGACCAGAATGCCGACCGAGAGGTAGCCCAGCATCGGTGGCAGGTTCAGGTAACGGAACAGCACGACGCCGACCACCGAGGCGAGCAGCAGAAACAACGTCATTTCCAGCGGGGAGATCATCGTGTGAAGCGTCCTCGTTCTTATGCGTTGCCGAAAGTGCGTCTCGAATGCGCGTGACCGGCGGTGAAAAATTTGCCCACGCCGGTCGGGTCCATGATCGGCGCAAACGATGCGAATTGGGAAGTGCCGCGGATGGACCGCGGGGGCGTCCGAAAGAACGCCCAAAGGGTGATCAAAGGGTGCTGCCGGGGGAAGCCGAGGCAATGAAAACCAGCGGCTCGCGGGCTGGGGGCGCCGGCGCGGCGCGCATACGCCTTTGCTATACTCCCCGGATGATAGCGAAAATCAATGGCGACCGGGCGCTGAAGCTCGCTCGCGACGTGCTCGACATCGAAGCTGACGCCGTGCGCGGGCTTCGCGACCGGCTCGACGACAACTTCGTCAGCGCGGTCGACCTCATCCTCAGTTGCCGCGGACGCGTTGTCGTTTCCGGCATCGGCAAATCGGGCCACATTGCCCGCAAGCTCGCGGCCACGCTGGCCTCCACGGGCACGCCGGCCTTCTTCGTGCATCCCGCCGAAGCGAGCCACGGCGACCTGGGCATGGTGACCGCCGACGACGTGTTTATCGGCCTGTCCAACTCCGGCGAATCCGAAGAGCTCGTGGCGATCCTGCCGCTCGTCAAGCGCATCGGCGCGAAGCTGATCGGCATGACGGGCAATCGCCCGCAATCGACGCTCGGCAAGCTTTCCGATGTCCATCTGGACGCAGGCGTCGAAAAAGAAGCCTGCCCGCTGAATCTCGCGCCCACCGCCAGCACCACGGCGGCGCTCGCGCTCTCCGACGCGCTCGCGGTCGCCGTGCTCGACGCACGCGGCTTCGGCGCCGACGACTTCGCGCGCTCGCATCCGGGCGGCGCGCTCGGCCGGCGTCTGCTCACCTACGTGCGCGACGTGATGCGCACCGGCGAGGCCATCCCGAAAGTGCGCGACGACGCCACGGTGCGCGACGCACTGATGCAACTCACGGCGCGGCGCATGGGCATGACCGCGATCGTCGACACCAACGACCACGTCGCCGGCATCTTCACCGACGGCGACCTGCGCCGCGTGCTCGAGCGCGCGGGCGATTTCCGCGATCTGCCGATCGCCGACGTCATGACCAAGGGCCCGCGCACCATCGGTCCCGATCAACTTGCCGTCGAAGCCGTGGAACTGATGGAGCGCCATCGCATCAATCAGATGCTGGTGGTGGACGCCGAAGGCGTACTCATCGGCGCACTCAACATGCACGACCTGTTCTCCAAAAAGGTGATCTGATGGCGGCTTCCGGCCTTGATGCGAATGCGCGCGCCGCGCGTGTTCGACTGATGATTTTCGACGTCGACGGCGTGCTCACCGACGGCGGCCTGCTGTTTACCGGCGCGGGCGACACCATGAAGGACTTCAATTCGCTCGACGGCCACGGCGCGAAGCTGCTGCGCGAAGCCGGCATCGACACGGCCATCATCACCGGGCGCAAGTCCGAGATCGTCGCCGTGCGCGCGAAAGAACTGCGCATCACGCATCTGTATCAGGGCGTCGAGGACAAGCGCGTCGCGTTCAAGCAACTGCTCGCCGAAACCGGCTTCACGCCCGAACAATGCGGCTATATGGGCGACGACTGGCCCGATCTCGCCGTGATGCTCCAGTGCGGCTTTGGCGCCGCGCCGGCTAATGCGCACACAGAAGTGCTCGCGCGCGCCCATTGGGTCACCGATAAAACCGGCGGCCACGGCGCCGTGCGCGAAGTCACCGACCTGATCCTGCGTGCCCAGGGCCACTACGACGCGATGCTCGCGGCGGCCTGCGCGGCTGAATCGCCGGACGCCGGGGCATCCCGATGAACCAGAAGTTCCGCCTCACCTCGCTGATTCCGATCGTCTGCGTGGCATTCCTCGCCGGCTTCACCTGGTGGCTGTTCCAGGCCGTCAAGCCGCACGAGAACGAGGCGGCGCCGCGTCCGCTCACGCATTCGCCGGACTATTTCGCCGACAACTTTTCGGTGTCCGAGCTCGACCAGTCGGGCGCGACGCAGTACCGCCTGACCGCCACCCACATGGTGCATTACGAGGACGACCAGGACAGCGACCTCACGATGCCCGCGGTGCGCGCGTTCCAGCCCGGCAAGCCGGTCGTCACGGCCACGGGCAAGCGCGGCACGGTCAACGCCGACGCATCGATCGTCAATCTGTACGACGATGCACGCATCCTGCGCGCGGCCGGCTACGGCGACCCCGAAATGCAAGCTGATTCCGAGCATTTCCGCGTGCTGGTGAACGACGATGTGATCCTGACCGAAAAGCCGGTTAAACTTCGTCGCGGCCTGTCGGTCATGACGGCCACCAACGGCATGAACTACAACAACGTCACCCGGGTCATCCAGCTCTACGGCAACGTCCGCGGCGCGATCGCCCCGGCTGATTCCGGCGGCTCGTCCTGATCCCCCGGGCCGTCCACGCAAGGCTTGATTGCATGAACGATTTGCTTCCCCGTCCCTTGTCCGGCCTGCCGCGCGCCGAGCGCTGGCGCCGCGCCGCGTTCGCGACGCTGGGCGCGCTCGCCCTCGCGCTGCCGCTCGCGGGCTTCGCCCCGGCGGCACACGCCGAACGCGCCGACAAGGACAAGCCGCTCAACATCGAAGCGGACAACATGACCTATGACGACCTCAAGCAGCAGACCATCTTCACCGGTCACGTGGTCGCCACCAAGGGTACGATCCTGATCAAGGCCGACAAGCTCGTCGTCACCCAGGATCCGCAGGGTTACCAGTACGCCACCGGCACCGTCGCGCCGGGCACGCCCGCCGCGAACCTCGCCTACTTCCGCCAGAAGCGCGAAGGCCTCGACGAGTACGTCGACGGTACGGCCGAGCGCATCGACTACGACGGCAAGCAGGACCTCACCACGCTCACGACGCGCGCGACCGTGCGCCGCCTGCAAGGCCTGTCCACGGTGATGGACCAGGTCCACGGCAGCGTCGTGACCTATGACGGCCAGAACGACTTCTATACTGCGAAGTCGGGTTCGGACGTCGCGGGTCCGGGCAATCCGAAGGGCCGTGTGCGCGCGACGCTGTCGCCGCGCAACGGCGGCGCGCAGCCGCTCACGGGCTCCCCGGCCACGCTCGCGCCCTCCACGAAGATTCAGGAAGCGCCGCAACAGTGAACATCGCCACCGCCTCCCCCATCCATCAGCGCCCGGCCGCGGGCAAGACGAGTTCGCTCGTCGTGCGCAACCTCAAGAAGCGCTATGGCTCGCGTACCGTGGTCAAGGACGTCTCGCTCGACGTGAAAAGCGGCGAAGTGGTCGGGCTGCTCGGTCCGAACGGTGCGGGCAAGACCACCTCGTTCTACATGATCGTGGGGCTCGTACCGCTCGACGCGGGCGAAATCGACCTCGACGGCCAGTCCATCAGCCTTTTGCCGATCCACAAGCGCGCGGCGCTCGGCCTGTCGTATCTGCCGCAGGAAGCTTCGGTGTTCCGCAAGCTCACCGTGGAAGAGAACATCCGCGCGGTGCTCGAGTTGCAGAAGGACGAAAACGGCAAGAGCCTGTCGAAGGACGCCATCGCGACGCGCTCCGAAGCGCTGCTCGACGAACTCCAGATCGCGCATCTGCGCGAGAACCCGGCGCTCTCGCTGTCGGGCGGCGAGCGCCGCCGCGTGGAAATCGCGCGTGCTCTGGCGACGGACCCGAGCTTCATCCTGCTCGACGAACCGTTCGCGGGCGTGGACCCGATCGCCGTGCTCGAAATCCAGAAGATCGTGAAGTTCCTGAAGCAGCGCAATATCGGCGTGCTGATCACGGACCACAACGTGCGCGAAACGCTCGGCATCTGCGACCACGCTTACATCATCAGCGACGGCACCGTGCTCGCGTCCGGCGCGCCTGGCGAGATCATCGAGAACGAAAGCGTGCGCCGCGTCTATCTCGGCGAACACTTCCGCATGTAATACGGCCACCCGGGCGCAGCGCGCGCCCGGAACCGGCTTGTCGTCCCCTGGCGCCAGCTTCTGCCTCGCGCCCCACGCTTCCCCCTGAGTTTTCCGTTGTGTTTGCCCGCCGCTGCGCGTGAGCGCGATGCGCTATCGTGAGTGCGCGCAGCGCGCCCTGCGTTGCACGCTCGACCTGCCTGCGCCCCGCTGTTTGCGCACCAAATTCGCCCCTGCAGCCGTGGCGGCACCATGGCGGGGCACGCGCGTTTTCGCGGATGTCGCGTGGTATCGCACGCGTGGCAAACTCTTTACAATGAATCGCACATTGCCATGAAAGCCAGCCTCCAACTCCGCCTCTCGCAGCATCTTGCGCTCACGCCGCAACTGCAGCAGTCCATCCGGCTGCTACAGCTGTCGACGCTCGAATTGCAGCAGGAGGTCGCCACGGCGATCTCGCAGAACCCGCTGCTCGAGAACGAAGACGACTGGATCGCAAGCCCGCTGCGCGTCGCCGCGGACGGCTCGCTCATCGCCCAGCCGCCGCAGCCCTCGGGCGCGGAGCCGATGCAGGGCGCAAGCAATGGCACGAGTTCGTCGAGCAGCGAGCGCGAAAGCGGCGATGGCGAGCCGCGCAGCGTGGACGACTACGACGGCCTCGGCGGCGACGCCAACGGCGACTCGAGCCAATGGAACCTCGACGACTACGGTCGCTCGGGCAGCGCCTCCGACGACGACGACCTGCCGCCGCTGCAAATTCACGAATCCACTACCACGCTGCGCGATCACCTGATGGCGCAACTGCGCGAAACGAATGCGAGCCCACGCGATCGGGCGCTCATTACGTTCCTGATCGAATCGCTCGACGACGACGGCTACCTCGGCACGACGTGCGAGGAAATTCTTGCCGATATCCCGGAAGAACTCGATGTCGATGGCGACGAACTGAACGCGGCACTCGCCTTGCTGCATAGCTTCGACCCCGCCGGCGTGGGGGCGCGCTCCGCTTCCGAGTGCCTCAAGCTACAGCTGTTGCGCGTCAATTCGTCGCCAACGCGCACGCTTGCGCTCGAGATCGTGTCGAACCATCTGGAACTGCTCGCGGCGCGCGATTTCACTCGCTTGCGCAAGCAACTGAAGACCGGCGACGACGAACTGCGTGACGCGCATGTGCTGATCCGCTCGCTCGAACCGTTCCCGGGCGCGGCATACGGCAAGGCCGAAGCCGACTACGTGGTGCCGGACATCATGGTGAAGAAGACGGGTCAGAACTGGTTCGCAGAACTGAACCCCGAAGTGGTGCCCAAGCTGCGCATCAACCATCTTTACGCGAATATCCTGCGCAACAACCGGGGGGACCCGGGTAGCGGCTCGCTGCGCCAGCAGTTGCAGGAAGCGCGCTGGCTCATCAAGAACATCCAGCAGCGCTTCGAAACGATCCTGCGCGTGGCGCAGGCTATCGTCGAGCGTCAGAAGAACTTTTTCGTGCACGGCGAGATCGCCATGCGCCCCTTGGTTTTGCGGGAGATTGCTGATACGCTGGGCCTACACGAATCAACTGTCTCGCGTGTGACAACCGGTAAATACATGCTGACTCCGTTCGGGACACTTGAATTTAAGTACTTCTTCGGATCGCATGTATCAACGGACACGGGAGGCGCCGCATCGTCTACCGCGATCCGTGCGCTCATCAAGCAACTCATAGGAGCCGAGAACACCAAATCCCCTCTTTCGGACAGCCGCATTGCTGAACTGTTGGCTGAACAGGGTTTCGTGGTTGCGCGACGGACCGTCGCGAAATACCGCGAGGCGCTGAAGATTCCAGCGGTCAATTTGCGCAAGTCTCTTTGAGCCTGTTCCGGCCTTTACGGAGCAGGCGTTTTCCGGCCGCAACGCCAGTTGGCGGACATGGCCGGCCGCGCTAGTCGTTCGTAGCAGGCCTTTCGGGGAGCCTCACGCATCGGCAAGTCAGTCGACCGGCACAGCCGCGCTTCACGCGTCACGCGGCCATCAGCCTGGAGAAGCACTATGAATCTGAAGATCAGTGGACACCATCTCGAAGTAACGCCAGCGTTGCGAGAATATGTGATCACCAAACTGGACAGGGTGCTAAGGCATTTCGATCAGGTCATCGATGGCAATGTGGTCCTCTCGGTCGACAACCACAAGGAAAAGGACAAGAGACAGAAGGTTGAAGTGAACCTTCATCTGAAAGGCAAGGATATCTTCGTTGAGAGCTGCAATGGCGACATGTATGCCGCCATCGATCTCGTGGTCGATAAACTCGATCGCCAGGTTGTGCGTCACAAGGATCGCGTGCAAGGACATCAACACGAAGCGCTCAAGCATCAACCGCAAGTTCAGATCGAACTGCCGCCGCAATGATGCGATGAAGGCGCGACAAGCGATTCGGGGCTTTCGATACGGCCCCGAATCAAAGCGGATCCACCGCTTGATTCACTTCGAATCCCAACGCGCCAACGAAGCCGCCCCCAAGGGCGGCTTTTTTGATGACTGTCTGCTGGACGCGTGCGGCATCGAACGGTGTTTTCGGGTGCAACCGTGCAACAATGGTTGCGCCAATGCATGGCGCATCGCACCATCGGCCAGTACGCTTGATCTATAATGGTCCAGTCGCTTTCGGGGTATCACGTCCCCACGGTCCCGGCTCCGCGCTGGTTGTGCCAATCGAGGCGCCGGCCACGCACGCATCGTCAGGTGCGCCCAGGCATGTATGCCTTGCGCATCCGTCGTGTGGTTTGTCGGGGTGAGGAGCATTTCAGGCCACGTTTTCGCCTGCCAACATGAATCGTTTAGCCAAAATACTTCCCATCGAGAACGTCGTCGTCGGCCTGTCCGTTACCAGCAAGAAACGCGTATTCGAACAAGCTGGCCTGATCTTCGAAAACCAGAACGGCATCGCTCGCAGCACGGTTACCGACAATCTGTTCGCGCGTGAGCGCCTCGGCTCCACCGGTCTCGGTGAAGGCGTGGCGATCCCGCACGGCCGCATCAAGGGCCTGAAGCAGCCGCTCGCCGCGTTCGTGCGTCTTGCCGAACCGATCGCCTTCGAGGCGCCGGACGGCCAGCCCGTGTCGCTGCTCATCTTCCTGCTCGTGCCCGAACAGGCCACGCAGCAGCATCTTGAAATCCTGTCCGAGATCGCCCAACTGCTGTCGGATCGCGAAACCCGCGAGCGCCTGCACACGGAAGAAGATCGCGAGACGTTGCATCGCCTGCTCACCCAGTGGCAACCTTGATGTAGTGCGACGTTCGCGCCTGCGTTGCGCTTGCCTGGCTCTCGCAGCCGGTGAGTGCTGTGCACGCATGCGCGCGCCGCCCATCCGTGAAAACACGGGACAACCGGGTGCGACAGGTAGCCGTTAATACAGTGATAACACTGTAGAAAGAACGGCAAGGCAGCGGTAAAAAGCGATGTATCGAAGCACGAGTCGCAAGGCTCGAGCAGTCGAGCCTGAGTAGTCAAGCGAGTCACTGCGGAGTCATCGACTCATGGACACATCCAGCATCAACGCCCAAAGCATCTTCGACGACAACGCCACCACGCTGAAGCTCAGCTGGCTGACGGGGCACGAAGGCTGGGAACGCGGCTTTTCGGCCGAAACCGTGGCCACGGCGACGGCGAGCGCCGACCTCGTCGGCCACTTGAACCTGATCCACCCGAACCGCATCCAGGTGCTCGGCGACGCGGAAGTGCACTACTACCAGCGTCAGACCGACGAAGACCGTTCGCGCCACATGGCCGAACTGATCGCGCTGGAGCCGCCGTTCCTCGTGGTCGCCGACGGCATGACTGCGCCGCCCGAGCTGGTGCTGCGCTGTACCCGCTCTTCGACACCGCTTTTCACCACGCCGATGTCGGCGGCCACCGTCATCGACAGCCTGCGCCTCTACATGTCGCGCATCCTCGCGCCGCGCGCGACGCTGCATGGCGTGTTCCTCGACATTCTCGGCATGGGCGTGCTGCTCACGGGCGACTCGGGCCTCGGCAAGAGCGAACTCGGCCTCGAACTCATCAGCCGTGGCCACGGCCTTGTCGCCGACGATGCCGTGGACTTCGTGCGCCTCGGCCCCGATTTCGTCGAAGGCCGTTGCCCGCCGCTGCTGCAGAATCTGCTCGAAGTGCGTGGCCTCGGTCTGCTCGACATCAAGACGATCTTCGGTGAGACGGCCGTGCGCCGGAAGATGAAGCTCAAGCTGATCGTGCAACTCGTGCGCCGTCCGGACGGCGAATTCCAGCGCCTGCCGCTGGAGAGCCAGACCGTCGATGTGCTCGGCCTGCCCATCAGCAAGGTCACGATCCAGGTGGCCGCAGGCCGCAACCTTGCGGTGCTGGTCGAGGCCGCCGTGCGCAACACGATCCTGCAACTGCGCGGCATCGACACATTGCGTGACTTCATGGACCGTCAGCGCCTTGCGATGCAAGACCCCGACAGCCAGTTCCCCGGCAAGCTGATCTAGGAACGCACGCGGGACGGTGCTACGTAGCGCCGCCCCGCGCCCTGCCGTCATCGCGAGGCCGCAGATCGGATGCTATGATGACCCAATCGGGTTCATCGACTTTCCCATGCGTATCATCCTGATCACCGGCATCTCCGGTTCCGGCAAGTCAGTGGCGCTCAACGCGCTCGAAGACGTCGGCTACTTCTGCGTCGACAATCTGCCGCCGCGCTTTCTGCCGCAACTCGCCCAATATCTTTCCGAAGACGGCTACGACCGCCTCGCGGTCGCGATCGACGCGCGCTCCAGCTCCTCGTTCGAGGACATGCCGGAGATGATCCGCGGTCTCGCGCGCGAGCACGATGTGCGCGTACTGTTCCTCAACGCCAGCACGCAGTCGTTGATCCAGCGCTTCTCGGAAACACGCCGCCGCCATCCGCTCTCCGGCTCCGCCGCGCATGACGCCAATGTCGGCATGCTCAAGTCGCTGGAAGAAGCGATCGAGCACGAGCGCGAACTGGTCGCCAATCTCGCCGAATTCGGTCATCAGGTCGATACCAGTAACCTGAGCTCGAATTCGTTGCGCCAGTGGGTGAAGGTGTTCGTCGAAGGCGAGCGCGGCTCGCTCATGCTCACCTTCGAATCGTTCGGCTTCAAGCGCGGTGTGCCGCTCGACGCGGATCTCGTGTTCGACGTGCGCACGCTGCCCAATCCGCACTACGACGCCCGCTTGCGTCCGCTCACCGGGCTCGACCAGCCCGTGATCGACTTCCTCAAGGCGCAGCCGGCCGTGCATGAAATGATCGACGATATCCATGCGTTCGTCGCCAAGTGGCTGCCGCATTTTCGCGCCGACAACCGCAGCTATCTGACCGTCGCGATTGGCTGCACCGGCGGCCAGCATCGTTCGGTCTTCATCGCCCAGACGCTCGCCACGCGTTTTGCGGGCGAGTCGAACGTGATCGTGCGTCACCGCGATGCACCTCTCGACGTTGGAGAATCGTCCCGGCTGATCGCCTAACTGGCCGCGCACGCGCGGCCTTAACCGAAAGCGTTGCGCCATGCCCTCTTCTCCTGCCGTGCTCGCCGATTTGCCGCTCTTTCCGCTGCATACGGTGCTCTTCCCCGGCGGCCTGTTGCCGCTGAAGATCTTCGAAGCGCGTTATCTGGACATGGCGCGCGAGTGTCTGCGCGAAAAAACGCCATTCGGCGTGTGCCTGCTCAAAAGCGGCGGCGAAGTCGCGCAGCCCGATGAGCCTTCGGTGCCCGAAACCGTGGGCTGTCTTGCCGAAATCGAGCAATGCGATGTAGAGGCGTTCGGCATGCTGCTGATCCGCGCGCAAGGCACGCGCCGCTTCCGCCTGCTCTCGCATCGCGTGCAGCCCGACGGTCTGCTGGTCGGCATGGCCGAGCCCTTGCCCGCCGACATACCGCTCGAAGGCGCCGAGCCGCTGGCGCGCTTCGGCGCCTGCGCGGAAGTGCTGGAGCGCATTATCGCGACGATTCGCGAACGCGATGCGGCGAGCCTGCCGTTCGCCGAACCCTACCGCTTCGACGATCCTTCCTGGGTCTCCAACCGCCTCGCCGAAGTGCTGCCGATCGCATTGCGTGCGCGTCAAAAACTCATGGAACTGGACGATGCGGGTACGCGTATCGACGTCGTGCATCACTACATGCAGCAACATCAGTTGCTCTGACGCCCCCGCATGGAAGGCACGCGCGACGCGTCAGATAAGTGATCCGCGCAGGCCGTCGAGCAGTTTGCGCACCGGCGCGGGCACGCCATAAGCGTCGATCTCGCGCAGCGCGACCCACGCTGTTTCCGCCTCCTGCGCGATCAGCACACCGCCTTTGCGCCCAAGCTCAGCGACACGCGGCTCGATATCGAGTTTGAAGTGCGTGAACGTATGGGCGAACGGCGCGAGTGGTGAAACCGATGCGACATCGGCGCCCAAACCTTCTGCGCGCTCGGCAAGCGCGGCTTCGTCGGCGGCTTCGGGCAGACTCCACAAACCACCCCAGATACCCGAAGGCGGACGCTTCTCCAGCATCACCGCATCGCCATCGAGCAGCACGAGCATCCACGTGCGGCGCGTCGGCACGGCCTTCTTCGGGCGCGAAGCGGGCAACTGGCGCTGGCGTCCCGTCGTCATGGCGACGCAGTCGCCCGCAAACGGGCAGCGCTCGCAATCGGGCTTGCCGCGCGTGCAGAGCGTCGCGCCCAGATCCATCAAGCCCTGCGTATAGGCGCTCACGTCGGCGTCCGTTGCCGATGCGTCGGGCACCAGCGACTCGGCCAGCGTCCACATGCCGTTCTCGACGCGCTTCTCGCCCGGAAAACCTTCCACGCCGAACACCCGCGCCAGCACGCGCTTGACGTTGCCGTCGAGGATCGTCTCACGCGCGCCGAAGGCGAACGAGGCGATCGCCGCCGCCGTCGAACGGCCGATGCCCGGCAACTCCGCCAGTCCTTCGAGCGTGCGCGGAAACTGGCCGCCGTGCTGCTCGGCCACCACCTGTGCGCAGCGATACAGATTGCGCGCTCGCGTGTAATAGCCAAGACCGGCCCACAGCGCCATCACATCGTCGACGGGCGCGGCGGCGAGCGCCTCGACAGTCGGGAAGCGTTCGAGAAAGCGCGCGTAGTACGGAATCACCGTCGACACCTGGGTCTGCTGGAGCATGATCTCCGAGAGCCAGATCCGGTACGCATCGCGCGTGTTTTGCCACGGCAGGTCGTGGCGACCGTGCTCGCGCTGCCAGGCGATCAGGCGCGGCGCGAAGCTGGCGAGCAGTTCGGCGGGATAGGTGGCCTTCAGCGCGGCCTGGCGCGCGGCGCTCGTGAGCGTGTTGGTGGATGCGGTCGAGAGATACATGGAGAAACTGGTTCGTCAGCGCTGGCAGCGCGGACAGAAATAGGTGGAGCGCTGGCCCTGCACGATCTGTTTGATCGGCGTGCCGCACACGCGGCACGGCTGGCCCGCACGGTCGTAGACAAAATATTCAAGCTGGAAATAACCGCTCTCGCCATTGCTGCCGACGAAGTCGCGCAGCGTGCTGCCGCCCTTCTCGATCGCCGAGGCGAGCACGGCGCGCACGGCGTCAGCGAGCAGTTCGTAGCGCGCGAGCGAGACACGGCCCGCAGCCGTGGTCGGGCGGATTCCTGCGCGAAAAAGGCTTTCCGACGCGTAAATGTTGCCCACGCCCACGACGATATCGCCCGCAAGCAGCGCCTGCTTGACGGCGACACGGCGCCCGCGCGTCTCGCGAAACAGCAGCGCACCGTCGAAGGCGGGCGTGAACGGTTCGATGCCAAGGCCTGCGAGCAGCGGATGACCAAGCACGTCGCCCGCCTCGCGCGGGTGCCAGAGCACCGCGCCGAAGCGACGCGGATCGCGAAAACGCAGCGTGAAATCGTCGAACAGCCAGTCGACGTGATCATGTTTTTCGGCGGCGGGCGGCTTTGGAAGATTACGTAACACCCTGAGCGTTCCAGTCATGCCAAGATGCACGATGAACCAGCCTTCATCGACTTCGAACAGCAGATATTTGCCGCGCCGGCCCACGGAACGGATCGTGCGACCGCGCAGCGTGCGGGCAAGCGTAGCCGGCACCGGCCAACGCAGCGACGCGTTGCGCACGTCCACGCGTTCGACCCGGCGACCGGCGACCCACGGCTCGATGCCCCTGCGGGTGACTTCGACTTCTGGCAGTTCTGGCATGGCTAACGACTGGTGAGAGTGTGCTGGAACGATGTGGGGATGAATACCAACCGATCAACGAACGATCGACAAACGATTGGGGAGCAATGCAGGGCTGGTCTGCAACTTGCGTCATCGTCGTGCGCGTATTGTAGCCAGCGCGTTACAATCGACCGAAACATTCGACGGAATTCCATGGAACTGTCTTTCGTAAAGCTGTTTGCGAAGCGCCTGCCTGGAGCAGCGCCGCGTCTGCGCAACACCACGTCGCTGCGTGCGTTCGGCCCCCGTCGCCTGATCGGCGCGGCCGTGCTCGCGGTGTGGGCGTTGACCACGTCCAGCGCGTACGCGCAAGATCCGTCCCTCGACACGGACGACACTTCCGTTACGATGCCGGACGCCTTCGGCCCCGCCTCGGCGGATGAGCAGAAGGACCTGCCGGGCATCGCGCTCTCCAGTCAGATCGTCTTCCAGGTGCTCGCCGCCGAAATCGCGCTACAGCGCGACCAACCGGCGCCCGCCTATCAGACCTATCTCGCGCTCGCGCGCGACACGCACGACCCGCGCATGGCGCAGCGCGCGACCGAAATCGCGCTCGCCGCGCAAAGCCCGACCGATGCGATGACGGCCGTGCAGCTCTGGCAGCAGTACGCGCCCAATTCGGAGCGTGCGGCTCAGCTCGACGCGTCGCTGCTCGTGCTCGGCGGCAAGCCCGCCGACGCGCAGCCGCTGCTCGCGCGCGAACTGGCACGCGTGCCCGCCGACAGCCGCGGCCCGGCGATCCTGTCGCTGCAACTGCTGCTGTCGCGCGGCCCGAATCGCGCGGGCGGCCTCGACGTGCTCAAGTCGCTGCTCAGCAACGACATGAACCGCCCCGAGGCGCAGCTCGCGATCGGCCGTCAGCAACTGCTGGCCGACGACGTCCCCGGCGCACGCAAGTCCTTCGAACAGGCGCTCACGATCAAGCCCGACTATCTGCCAGCCGCGCTGATGCTCGCGCAGATGGGTCCGGAAGAGCGCAAGGAGGGCATCGCTGCGATCGAGAAGTACGTGCAGGCCAATCCGAAGTCGCGTGACGGCCGTCTTGCGCTTGCGCAGACCTATCTGGCCTCCGACCGCCTCGACGACGCGCAGAAGCAGTTCGAGATCCTGCACAAGAACGACTCGAAGGACCTGATGCCGCTGATGGCGCTCTCGCTCATCGACGTGCAGCAGAAGAAGTACGACGACGCGAAGAAGTACCTGACGCAATACGCGCAGCAGGCTGAAAAGACCCCGGGGGCGGATCCCGGCCAGGCCTACATCTACCTGGCGCAGCTTTCCGTCGAGCAGAAAGACGACGCAGGTGCCCAGGCGTGGCTCAACAAGATCGGCCCGTCCAGCCAGCAATACGTGCCCGCGCAGATCACGCGCGCGCAGATGCTCGACCGCCAGGGCAAGATCGACGACGCACGCCGCCAGCTCGCGAGCATCCAGAGCGACGACCCGCGCGACCAGGCGCTGATTGCCCGCACGGACGCCGCGATCCTGTTCGACGCGAAGCGCTACACGGATGCCGAAGCGCGCCTCGCCAAGGCTACCGCCGACTTCCCGGACGATCCCGACCTCACCTATGACTACGCGATGGCTGCCGAAAAGAACGGCCATTACGAAATCATGGAAGCGCAACTGCGCAAGTTGATCCGCACGCAGCCCGACAACCCGCAGGCGTACAACGCGCTCGGCTACTCGCTCGCGGACCGCAACCAGCGCCTGCCGGAAGCGGACAAGCTGGTCGAGAAAGCTTCCGCGCTCGCGCCCGACGACGCGTTCATCATGGACAGCGTGGGCTGGGTCAAGTACCGCATGGGCGACAACACCGACGCCATCAAGCTGCTGCGCCGTGCCTACAGCATGCAACCGAACGCCGAAATCGGCGCACATCTGGGTGAAGTGCTCTGGAAGAACGGCGACCAGGACGGCGCGCGCGAAGCCTGGCGCGAAGCGCGCAAGCTCGAGCCCGACAACGACACGCTCGTGAAGACGCTCAAGCGCTTCCAGGTCAACGATCTCTGATCGACATCTGATGGCTGAAACTTACCTGCACACCCGCCTGGCCGCGCGCCTCATCCGGCGCCCGGCGCTGGGCGTGGCGGCCGCCGCGCTGCTCGCCCTCGCGGGTTGCGCGACGCAAGCGCCGCGCGAGCCGTCCACCGCGCGCGCCACGACCTCGCTCACCACGCAGACGAGCCGCGCGTATCACGGCCGTTTCGCGATCCAGTACAACGATCAGAACGGTCAGCAGCGCAATGCCTATGGCAACTTCGACCTGCGCGAAGCCGATTCGACCGTGACTTTGCAACTGCTCAATCCGCTTGGGCAGACGCTTGCGATCGTGACGTCGGCGCCGGGCCAGGCCACGCTCGAACTGCCGAACAAGCAGCCGCTCACCGCCGACAACGTCAGCACGCTGATGCAGCAGGCACTGGGCTTCGCGCTGCCAGTCGACGGGCTGCGCTACTGGCTGCAGCCGTCGGCTGCGCCCGATTCGCGGGCGCACACAACGCCTGACCCGAAGAATCCGCAACGCCTCTCGCAGATCGAGCAGGACGGCTGGACCATCGACTATCTCGCTTACGCGGATGCGCCGGCCACCGGCGTCAAACGCGTGAACCTCACGCGCGAAGATCCGCCGTTGCAGATCAAGCTCGTGCTCGACCAGTAACACAGGAACCGCGCCCGGCACGCGCTCCCCGTCACCCGCGCCTCATCCGCAGACGCATCGACCAACGCCTTCGCCGGGCGCCACGCATCATGACCGAAACTCAAGACTCGCTGCGCGACTGCCTCGCGCCCGCGAAACTCAATCTCTTCCTCCACATCACGGGCCGCCGCCCGGACGGTTATCACAATCTGCAAACCGTGTTCCAGTTGCTCGACTGGGGCGACACGCTGCATTTCACGCGCCGTCAGGACGGCCGCATCACGCGTACGACGGAAGTCGACGGCGTGCCCGCCGAACACGACCTCACCGTGCGCGCCGCAACGTTGCTCAAGCAACATACGGGCACGCAGGAAGGCGTGGAGATCGACATCGAAAAACGCCTGCCGATGGGCGCGGGCCTCGGCGGCGGCAGCTCGGACGCGGCCACCACGCTGCTCGCGCTCAACCGTCTGTGGAAGCTCAATCTGCCGCGCGAAGAATTGCAGGCGCTTGCGCTGAAACTGGGCGCGGATGTGCCCTTCTTTGTGTTCGGGAGAAATGCGTTTGCCGAAGGTGTCGGTGAGGCACTCGAGGCGGTACAATTGCCCGCGCGCCACTTTCTGGTGGTGACGCCGCAGGCTCATGTTCCTACCGCTGAAATTTTTTCAGAAAAGTCGTTGACACGGGACACTGAGCACTGCACAATAGCAGTCTTTCTTGCACAGCAAGCAACGCAGAAGGGATGGCCAGATAGCTTCGGTCATAACGATATGCAAGCGGTTGTCGCAGGAAAATACGCGGAAGTAGCGCAGGTGTTGCGATGGTTTGAAAATGTTTCAAACAGCGTCGCCCCAGCGCGGATGACCGGATCGGGTGCAAGCGTCTTCGCAGCATTCGCCAGTCGGTACGAAGCAGAAGCGGCTCAGGCCAAACTGCTTGCGGAACAGCCGAACTGGAGAAGCGCAGTCACCACGAGTCTGGAGAAACATCCACTCTTCACTTTCGCGGCATAGTTTTGCGTGGTTGATCGGTCCTACCCGGTCAGGCAGGCACGAAGTTGAGTGTAGGGGAGTCGCCAAGTTGGTTAAGGCACCGGATTTTGATTCCGGCATTCGAGGGTTCGAGTCCTTCCTCCCCTGCCAAAAATTCCAAGTAGTTCGCCCAAGTAGTTCCTCTCGCCCCCCCAAGTCCGCAGCAGGTGCATGATGAGCAGCCATGACGGCCTGATGGTATTTACTGGCAACGCCAATCCCGCGCTTGCACAGGAAGTCGTCAAGATCCTCGGTATTCCCCTCGGTAAGGCTATGGTTAGCCGCTTCTCCGACGGTGAAATCCAGGTCGAAATCCAGGAAAACGTGCGTGGCAAGGACGTCTTCGTCCTCCAGTCCACCTGTGCTCCGACCAACGACAATCTGATGGAACTGATGATCATGGTCGATGCGCTCAAGCGCGCATCCGCCGGCCGGATCACTGCCGCCATCCCCTACTTCGGCTATGCCCGTCAAGACCGCCGCCCCCGTTCGGCGCGCGTCGCCATCTCGGCGAAGGTCGTGGCGAACATGCTGGAAATCGCGGGCGTCGAGCGGATCATCACGATGGATCTGCACGCTGACCAGATCCAGGGCTTCTTCGATATTCCCGTCGACAACATCTACGCTACGCCCGTGCTGCTCGGCGATCTGCGCAAGCAGAACTACGAGAACCTGCTGGTCGTTTCGCCGGACGTTGGCGGCGTGGTGCGCGCCCGTGCGCTCGCCAAGCAGCTTGGCTGCGATCTCGCGATCATCGACAAGCGTCGTCCGAAGGCGAACGTCGCCGAAGTGATGAACATCATCGGTGAAGTCGAAGGCCGCACCTGCGTGATCATGGACGACATGGTCGACACCGCCGGCACGCTCTGCAAGGCAGCGCAAGTGCTGAAGGAACGCGGCGCGAAGCAGGTCTTCGCTTACGCCACGCACCCGGTTCTCTCGGGTGGCGCGGGCGAGCGTATCGCCGCTTCGGCTCTGGACGAACTGGTCGTGACCGACACGATTCCGCTGGGCGCAGAAGCCCGTGCCTGCTCGAAAATCCGCGCGCTCACGAGCGCCGGCCTGCTGGCAGAAACGTTCTCGCGTATCCGTCGCGGCGACTCGGTGATGTCGCTGTTCGCGGAAAGCTAAAAAGATTCACGCGCCAGGCGCGGCATTCGCAAGGATGTCGCGCCTTCGTGTAATCAGCGCAGACGGACGAAGGTCTGCGCTGTATCGTCGGGGACCTTCTGGCACATGTTTGCCGTAAGGCCCCCGTTTTATTTACTGCCTGGTCGCGGGCAGTGCATTGAAAAAGAGAACACCATGAAAGTCATCGCTTTCGAGCGTAACCTGCAAGGTACGGGTGCGAGCCGCCGCCTGCGCATCGCTGGCAAGACCCCTGGCATCGTTTACGGTGTCGGCGCTGAGCCGCAACTGATCGAAGTCGATCACAACGCGCTGTGGCACGCCCTGAAGAAGGAAGCCTTCCACTCGTCGATCCTCGACCTCGAAGTGGCCGGCAAGTCGCAACAAGTTCTGCTGCGCGACGTGCAATACCACCCGTTCCGTCAGCTCGTGCTGCACGTGGACTTCCAGCGCGTCGACCCGAGCAAGAAGCTGCACACGAAGGTGCCCCTGCACTTCATGAACCAGGAATCGAACCCGGCCGTCAAGCTGGGTGGCGCGATCATCTCGCACGTTCTGGCTGAAATCGAAGTCCAGTGCCTGCCGGGCCAACTGCCGGAATTCCTCGAAGTCGACCTGGCGAACATCCAGGCTGGCCAATCGCTGCACGCCAAGGACATCACCCTGCCCGCAGGCGTGACGCTGGTCTCGCACGTCGAAGCCGAAAACCCGGTCGTCGCATCGGCACCGGTTCCGGCTGGCGCGCAAGCTGCTGCTGAAGGCGACGCTGCAGCCGAGTAAGCTGCAGGCGCAAGCCGATCCTCTCGATCCGTTTGAATAAAACGGTCGACGTGACCCGCCGCGGTTCGCCCGGCGGGTTTTTTTTCGCACTCTTTTCTACACTTCCGTACACTTGCGGATCGGTTAGCGATCTTTGCAGGCGGAACACCACACATGATCAGGTTGATCGTCGGGCTCGGCAATCCGGGCGCCGAATACACGGCGACGCGCCACAACGCGGGCTTCTGGCTCGTGGACCAGCTTGCGCGCGAAGCCGGCACGACACTGCGCGACGAGCGGCGCTTCCACGGCCACTACGCGAAGGCGCGCCTCTACGGCGAAGAAGTGCATCTGCTCGAACCGCAGACCTATATGAACCGTTCGGGCCAGTCGGTCGTCGCGCTCGCGAACTTCTTCAAGATCCTGCCCGACGAGATCCTCGTGGCGCACGACGAACTCGATCTCGCGCCCGGCACCGTGAAGCTCAAGCTCGGCGGCGGCAGCGGCGGCCACAATGGCCTGAAGGACATTTCCGCGCATCTGTCGACGCAGAATTACTGGCGTCTTCGCATCGGCATCGGCCATCCGCGCGATCTGATTCCCGAAGGCGCGCGCGCCGGCGCCAAGCCCGACGTGGCGAACTTCGTGCTCAAACCGCCGCGCCGCGAGGAGCAGGATGTGATCGACGCGTCGATCGAGCGCTCGCTCGCCATCATGCCGACGTTCGTGAAAGGCGAAACCGAGCGCGCCGTGATGCTGCTGCATCGCAATAGCTGATTTTTTGCGCGCGGTCGTGCAGGGTTGACGGCATTTGCACCCACCGCGCCGCAGGTCATATCGAAGGAGAGCGTCTTGAGTCGTTTCTGGAGTGACATCGTCCACCGTCTCGTGCCCTACGTGCCCGGCGAACAGCCGGCGCTCGCGCACCCGGTGAAGCTGAACACCAACGAGAACCCCTACCCGCCCTCGCCGCGCGTGCCTGAAGCGATCCGCGCTGAACTCGGAGAAGCGGGCGAATCGCTGCGCCGCTATTCCGATCCGGTCGCGAAGCGCCTGCGCGCCACGGTGGCCGCGCATCATGGCCTGAAGGCGGACCAGGTGTTCGTGGGCAACGGCTCCGACGAGGTGCTTGCGCACGCCTTCCAGGCGCTGCTCAAGCACGACAAGCCGATCCTCTTCCCGGACATCAGCTACAGCTTCTATCCGACCTACGCGCGCCTCTACGAAGTCGAGTACAACACGGTGCCGCTCGACGAGCAGTTCGCGATCCGCGTGGACGATTACCTCGGGCCGAACGGCGGGGTGATCTTCCCGAATCCGAACGCGCCCACCGGCCATGCATTGCCGCTCGCCGAAGTCGAGCGTCTGGTCGCGGGCAATCCCGATACGGTTGTGATCGTCGATGAAGCGTATGTGGATTTCGGCGCGCAGTCGGCGATCGCGCTGATCGACCGCTATCCGAATCTGCTGGTCGTGCACACGACGTCGAAATCGCGCTCGCTCGCGGGCATGCGCGTGGGCTTCGCGTTCGGCCATGCCGACCTGATCGACGCGCTCAACCGCGTGAAGGACAGCTTCAACTCCTATCCGCTCGACCGTCTCGCGCAGGCAGCGGCAACGGCCGCGTATGAAGACGACGCGTACTTCAAGTCGACCTGCGAACGCGTGATCGCGAGCCGCGCACGCTTGACTGCGTCGCTCGAAACGCTCGGCTTCGAGATCGTGCCGTCGGCGGCGAACTTCGTGTTCGCCAAGCATCCCGCGCACGATGCGGCGACCATTTCCGCGAAACTGCGCGAGCAGGAAATCTTCGTGCGCCACTTCAACGCGCCGCGCATCAACCAGCATCTGCGTATCACCATCGGCACCGATGCCGAATGCGACACGCTCGTCGAAGCGCTCAAGGCCATCGTCGCCTGAAACACGGCTGTTTTCGGCCTGAGCATAAAAAAACGCGCCCTCGGGCGCGTTTTTCGTTTGCGGCACGGCTTCAGGCGTTCTTCGTCGCCGTCAGCGTCTCGTACTTCTGCATCAGTTGCTCTTGCGTTTCGACGTGCTCGGGATTCTTCGGGATGCACTCCACCGGACACACCTGGATGCACTGCGGCTCGTCGAAATGGCCGACGCACTCCGTGCACTTGTTCGGGTCGATCACGTAGATTTCCGGGCCCATCGAGATCGCGTCGTTCGGGCACTCAGGCTCGCAGACGTCGCAATTGATGCACTCGTCGGTAATCATCAGGGCCATACTTCTCTCGCTTTTCCCTTCAAAAACAATACATTATAGCGCTGCGGCCCTAGGTCTGCCGACCCGCGAATCGCTCAGGGCTTGACCGCGGCGCCGAGCGTCGCCACCTTGTCCTGCAAACGCTTTTCCACCGAAGGAAACACGAACTTGCTGACATCGCCGCCCAACTGGGCGATTTCGCGCACGATCGTGCCCGAGATGAACTGGTATTGATCCGACGGCGTCATGAACATCGTTTCGACGTCGGGCAGCAGGTAGCGGTTCATGCCGGCCATCTGGAACTCGTACTCGAAGTCCGACACCGCGCGCAGCCCACGCACGATCACGCGCGCGTTGTTGCTGCGCACAAAATCCTTGAGCAAGCCCTTGAAACTCATCACCTGCACGTTCGGATAATGGCCGAGCACCTCGTGGGCAATTTCGAGCCGCTCGTCGAGCGAGAAGAACGGCTTCTTGTTGCGGCTGTCGGCCACGCCGACCACCAGCGTGTCGAAAATGCTCGATGCGCGCCGCACGAGATCTTCGTGACCGCGCGTGAGCGGATCGAACGTACCGGGGTACACGGCGACTACCATGAGGCTTCTCCTCTCAACAGAAATGGGGCGCATTGCAACGCCTGGATAGGGCATGCGCGAGTGCTTGCGTGGCGCCAATGCCGCCCGCCCGCTTCGTTATCGAACGCGCATTATTCCTCATTTTCGCGCTGCAGCAAATGATAGCGGACCGCGCCCGCCTTGCCCTCGCGAACCACGCTCCAGCCCGCCAGCGCCGGCTGTGCGGCTGGGTCCACCGGCTCGCCGGACTCCACGTAGAGCCAGCCGTCTGGCGCGACGAGCGGTGCGGCCAGTTCGAGCGAGCGCGTGAGCAGCGCGGCATCGCCGAACGGCGGATCGAGGAACACCACGTCGAAAGAGCCCGGCGCGAGATTCGCGGCGAGGCGCAGCGCATCGGCCTCGGCGATCTCGATCATGCGCGCACCCAGACGCGTCTGGTTCGCGCGCAATTGCGCCGCGGCGCGCGCGCTGCGCTCCACCATCACGACGCGCGCGGCGCCCCGCGACGCCGCCTCGAAGCCGAGCGCACCGCTGCCCGCGAACAGGTCGAGGCAGCGCTGGCCATCGAGACTCTGGCCAAGCCAGTTGAACAGCGTCTCGCGCACGCGGTCGGGCGTCGGGCGCAGACCGTCGAGATCGAGCACCGGCAGGGGCGTGCGCTTCCACTCGCCGCCGATGATGCGGATCGTATGTGCGCCGCCTTGTGCGGACTTTGCGCCATGAGCTGGGCGGTTGCCTTGCGGGCGCGGGGAGGATGAACGGGCCATACGTGTTGAACTGTCTGTATCGATGCGGGTTTGCGCCGGCGGACGTGGGCGGGATTGCGCCTTGAAACGGCGGTTTTGAAACCGCTCGCGCCCCTCGCGCCAGCGCCGCGCCGGCCATTGCGCGAACGTTACCACAGGGGCACGCAAACGCCGCAGCGAGGCCACGTACAAGCGCTGTCGCGGGCATCGCCGCGGGTCGGAAATAGCGCGAAAACAGCGCGAGGCCGGTCGCGACGACGCGCCCGGGGCCGCCTGATAAAATGCTGTGTTTTCCACGCGTTGCCCGCATCCACGACGTCGATGACCGTCCCTCGGTCAGACCCGCAACGCGACGCCACCACACCAGACCATGTTCAGTTTCTTCAAACGACTCCGGGGCTCGAAAGGCGCCGGAAACGAGGCGTCCGAGTCCGCCGCGACGAGCGAAAGCGAAGCCGCACACGACGAAGCGCCCGAAACGCTCGACGCGCCCCTCGCCGTCGAACCGCCTGCTCCTGCCGCAACAACGCCGGCGCCTGCGCCCGAGGCCGACGAGACCGAACTCGACATCGTCGAAATCGTGCCGCCGCCCGCGCTTGACGCCAGCGCGAAGAAGTCCTGGCTCACGCGCCTGAAGTCGGGTCTGTCGAAGACCAGTTCGAACATCCAGAGCATCTTCGTCAACGCGAAGATCGACGACGATCTCTACGAAGAGCTCGAAACCGCGCTGCTGATGTCCGACGCGGGCGTCGAAGCGACCCAGTATCTGCTCGACACGCTGCGCCAGAAAGTGCGCACCGAGCGCCTGACCGAGGCACAGCAGGTGAAGGAAGCGCTGCGCCAGTTGCTGATCGACCTGCTCAAGCCGCTCGAACGCTCCCTCGTGCTGGGCCGCGCGCAGCCGCTCGTGATGATGATCGCGGGCGTCAACGGCGCGGGCAAGACCACCAGCATCGGCAAGCTGGCCAAGCATCTGCAAAGCTTCGACCAGAGCGTGCTGCTGGCCGCCGGCGACACCTTCCGCGCCGCCGCGCGTGAGCAGCTGACGATCTGGGGCGAGCGCAACAACGTGACGGTCGTGCAGCAGGAAAGCGGCGACCCCGCCGCCGTGATCTTCGACGCGGTGAACTCGGCGCGCGCGCGCGGCATCAACGTCGTCATGGCCGACACGGCCGGCCGTCTGCCCACGCAACTTCACCTGATGGACGAACTGAAGAAGGTCAAGCGCGTGATCGGCAAGGCGTTCGACGGCGCACCGCACGAAGTGCTGCTCGTGATCGACGCCAACACGGGCCAGAACGCACTGACCCAGGTGAAGGCCTTCGACGATGCGCTCGGCCTCACCGGCCTCGTGGTCACCAAGCTCGACGGCACCGCGAAGGGCGGCATTCTGGCGGCCATCGCGCGTCAGCGTCCGGTGCCGGTGTACTTCATCGGCGTGGGCGAAAAGGTCGAAGATCTACAGCCGTTCGTGGCCGAGGAATTCGCAGACGCGCTACTGGGGAACTGATCTCCCGCGCGGTCAGTGCGCAAACACAAAGGGCGCCATTCTTTCGAACGGCGCCCTTTTTTCATCTACTGATGCGGTCAAGCTCGCATCTGGCTTATTCGGCGTCCGGCTGCTCGCCCGGCGCCGCGCGCGCGAAGGCGTCGAGTTGCATGGCGTAGTCGTAGATACGCTGAATGGTCGGATAGCGCGTCGTGTCGATCTTGAAGCGATTTGCGTTGAACACCTGCGGCACGAGGCACAGATCGGCGAGAGTCGGCGTATCGCCGAAGCACAGCTTGCCGGTGCGCGGGTCGCTCGCCAGGCGAGCCTCCAACGTGGCAAAACCGCTCTCGATCCAGTGACGATACCAGGCATCCTTGGCCGCGTCGTCCACGCCCAGCGTGTGCTTCAGGTATTTCAGCACGCGCAGGTTGTCGATCGGATGGATTTCGCACGCGACCTGAAGCGCGAGCGAGCGCACGTGCGCGCGGTCGACGGGCGATTTCGGCAATAGCGGCGGCTCGGGATGCGTCTCCTCGAGGTACTCGATGATCGCCAGCGACTGCTGGATCGCGTGATTGTCGTCGTCGACAAGCGTCGGCACGATCGCATCGGGATTGATCTTGCGATACTCGGGCTTCAGTTGCTCGCCGCCCTCGCGCACCAGATGGACCGGTTGGTATTCGTAGGGCAGATTCTTCAGATTCAGCGCAATACGCACGCGATACGACGCCGAACTGCGGAAATAGCTGTAAAGCTTCATGCTCCTCTCATGCTCCCTGTCAGGATTTTTAGACCACGCGCACGGCGAATTCACCCAGGCCGTCTACGCCGCCCGTCATGACATCGCCGGACTTCACGGCGCCCACACCCTCGGGCGTGCCCGTGTAGATCAGATCGCCAGCCTTGAGCTCGAACAGCGTGGAAAGGAACGCGATCGTGTCGGCAACCGGCCAGATCATCTGCGAAATATCCGAACGCTGCTTTTCTTCGCCATTCACTGCGAGCCAGATCGCGCCTTTGGCCAGCTGGCCGATTTGCGCGACCGGATGGATCGGGCCGATGGGGGCGCTGTGGTCGAAACCCTTCGCCGTATCCCACGGACGACCGAGCTTTTTCGCCTCGGCCTGAAGGTCGCGGCGCGTCATGTCGAGGCCGAGCGCATAGCCGAACACATGATCGAGCGCGCTCTCGACAGGGATGTTCTTGCCGCCCTTGCCGATGGCCGCCACCAGCTCCATTTCGAAGTGCACGTTCTGCGACTGGGCCGGATACGGGAATTCGGCCGTTGCACCCGGTGCGACATAGAGCACGGCGTCGGCGGGCTTGGCGAAGAAGAACGGCGGCTCGCGGTTCGGATCGTGGCCCATCTCGCGCGCATGCGCCTCGTAATTGCGGCCAACGCAGTAGATGCGGCGCACCGGGAAACGCGCGTCGCTGCCAGCGACCGGCACGGCGGCTTGCGGCGCCGGATCGAATACATAAGTCATCGAAATCTCCGTCTTCTTGATGAGGCCTGGTCGCAGCCGATGGGAATCGCGCGAGCGGCGAGGCGCAACGCACGAGTGTAACGCGCGAGGGTGGCGGGACGTCAGCACGGCGCGGCAACACGCCTGCTGCGGCCCTTTCTGTGCCCACTGCGTCCGGCCCGGCCGCGCCGCTCATGCGATACTTCCCGCATCCCCGACACCACCGACATTGAGCGCAGCGGCACGCGTCGCCTGCGCAACCTCGACGCCATGAACGCCCCCGATTCCACCGACACCTTCTCCTGCGCCCGCTTCATCAAGGAGATCGGCCGCGGGCCGCATGGCGCGCGCTCGCTGTCGTCCGAAGACACGCACGCGCTGTATGCGGCGATGCTCGACGGCCGCGTGCCCGAACTCGAACTGGGCGCCGTACTGCTCGCCTATCGCCTCAAGGGTGAGACCGCCGACGAACTGGCCGCGATGCTCGCCGCGGCGCACGCGTCATTCGCACCGATTGCCGTGGCGCAAGGCGCGTATCGTCCGGTGTCGATTCCGAGCTACAACGGCGCGCGCAAGCAGCCGAACCTCGTGCCGCTGCTCGCGCTGCTGCTTGCACGCGAAGGCGTGCCGACGCTCGTGCATGGCGTCGTCACCGATCCTGGGCGCGTGACCAGCGCCGAAATCTTCGCGGCACTCAATCTGCCCGCCGCGCGCGATCACGCCGACATCGAGACTCAACTGGCCGGTCGCAAGGTGGCGTTCGCGTCGATCGAAACTCTCGCGCCCCAGGTTGCGCGGCTGCTTTCGCTGCGTCGACGCATGGGCGTGCGCAACTCCACGCACACACTCGTCAAGCTGCTCCAGCCGTTCGCGACGCCAGGCCTGCGGCTCGTCAACTACACGCACCCGCCCTATCGCGAAAGCCTGAGCGCGCTGTTCGCCGCGCATCCGGAAGCGGCCGCGGGCGGTGCGCTGCTGGCGCGCGGTACCGAAGGCGAAGCCGTCGCCGACACGCGCCGCCAGGTGCAGGTGGACTGGCTGCACGACGGTATCTGCGAGACGCTTCACGAACCGGAGCGCTCATCGCCGGATGCGCCCGAAGTCGATCTGCCCGAAGGCCGCGATGCGCCCACGACGGCTGCCTGGATCGACGCGGTCTTGCGCGGCGAAGCGCCGATACCTGCCGCCATCGCGCGTCAGATCGAGACAATCAAGCGCATCGCGAAGCGCTAAAGCAGCGCCAGAGAGGCGCATCGGCCAATCTGCTGAAAGCCGCGCGGGGCGGGCGTCCCGCGCGAACCGCGAAATGCGATTGGCGCGCTTCGTCGGCCATCTGCACGCATCTTCACGCGCCCAATCTGCAAAATCCCTGTTGACACACGCATCCGCCCTGATTTACATTGGACGAATGCGTTCCTACCCGAACACCCTCCGCATTGCCTTCGGCCTACTATCGGCCCTATCGCTACGCCTAGCCTAAAGCTGGTGTAGCGCCGCAACGACCACCTCTCCGGTCACCGCGGTCCTCCCAAAGCAGTTCTCGCAGTACCCCAAATCCGCTGTATCTCTACAACCTGTCGTCTGCATTCGTCCGCTTACCGTTCGGACGAGTCGCGAGGTCAAAATGCACGTTGCATGGGCATCGTTCACGTCCGCTTTCGCCGCGCCGGCTACCGCCGTCACCGTGGCCGTCTTCTTTGCGTTCGAGGTTGCCGCCCGAACGCGTGAAGTTTCGCGCACCGTGCTCCGTCGCCAGCCCGCCAGCCGCCCGCTGCCGACCGCCATCGCAAACGACAAAACGAAGAACGAGGCTCGTCATGTTGCGTAATCCCGCCGAGAAATACCGCCCTTTCCCCGCCATCCGCTTGAACGGCCGCAAGTGGCCGACGCGCTCCGTCGAACGCGCGCCGATCTGGATGAGCACCGACCTGCGCGACGGCAACCAGTCGCTGATCGAACCGATGAGCATCGAGCAGAAGACTGAGTTCTTCGAAATGCTCGTGGCGATCGGCTTCAAGGAAATCGAAGTGGGCTTTCCGTCCGCTTCGCAGACCGACTTCGATTTCGTGCGCAAGCTGATCGACGAAAAGCGCATTCCCGATGACGTCACCATCGAAGTGCTCGTGCAATCGCGCGAAGAGTTGATCGCACGCACCTTCGAAGCGCTCGAAGGCGTGCCGCGCGCGATCGTGCATCTCTACAACGCGATCTGCCCGTCGTTCCGCAAGATCGTGTTTGGCCAGTCGAAGGATGAAGTGAAGGCGCTCGCGGTCGAAGGCACGCGCATCATCCGCGAATACGCCGACAAAAACCCGCAAACACACTGGATTTATCAGTACTCGCCCGAAACGTTCAGCATGACCGAGTTGACGTTCGCGCGCGAAGTCTGCGACGCCGTCGCCCAGACGTGGCGCCCGACGCGCGATCACAAGATGATCGTGAATCTCCCGGCGACCGTCGAAGCAGCCATGCCCAACGTCTACGCCGACCAGATCGAGTGGATGGACCGCAATCTCGCGTATCGCGACAGCATCGTGCTCTCGGTGCATCCGCACAACGACCGCGGCACGGCCGTGGCCGCCGCCGAAATGGCGCTGCTCGCGGGGGCGGATCGTATCGAAGGCTGCCTGTTCGGCAACGGCGAGCGCACCGGCAATGTCGATCTCGTCACGCTCGCGATGAACCTCTACACCCAGGGCATCGACCCGGGTCTCGACTTTTCCGATATCGACGCCGTGCGCCGCGTCGTCGAACGCTGCAACCAGTTGCCCGTGCATCCGCGTCACCCGTATGCGGGCGACCTCGTGTTCACAGCGTTCTCGGGCTCGCACCAGGATGCGATCCGCAAGGGCTTCGCCGTGCAGCAGGCCGACGCCGTCTGGGAAGTTCCCTACTTGCCGATCGACCCCGCCGATCTCGGCCGCAGCTACGACGCGGTGATCCGCGTGAACAGCCAGTCGGGCAAGGGCGGCGCGACGTACCTCCTCGAACGCGCTATGGGCTTCACGCCGCCGCGCCGCGTGCAGATCGAGTTCAGCCACGCTGTGCAAACGGTCGCCGATTCGTCCGGTGAAGAGATCACCGGCGAGGCGATCTCCGCGCTGTTCGCTCGCGAGTACTTCGAAACGACGGGACCGGCGGCACATATTGGCGCGGGCCGAGTGCGCTTCGATGACGAGGACATTGCGATCGCCGCAGCCGCGCACGCCGACGAAACTCACGCTCAAGCCGTTGCGACGGCGATCGGCACCGCCGCCGGCGAAAGCATTGAGATCACGTCGTATGAAACTGCGCGCACGTCGCAAGGCGGCATGGCGGTATTCGTCGGCGCACGCGTCGGCGGTCAGGCGCTGCGTCATGGCGTGGGCGTCGCGGACGACGCGGCTCAGGCAGTGGTCGCCGCCGTCGTCAGTGCGGTCAATCGCGCTGCATGGCAGCACGTCGATCGCCGCGTAGCGGCCTGATCGACACACAAGGAATCAGCAGTCTGAAGTAGCAGCAAATCAGGAAAAAGCCAGGAAGGCGGCGCCGTTGAGCGCCGGCGGCATCACGGGCCGCTGGCGTGCGCCCGATCCGCTTATCAGGCGGAATCGGCGAGTGGACTAATCGGTCATCACTCGATCGCGCAACGCGTCGCCTGCCACGCGAGCAGACGCCAGTGGCCATCCTCCTGCGTCTGGATCGCCGTGTAGGCAATCGGAAAGAGCAGCGCGCCGTTGTTCGCTTCCATTTCGATCAGCGCGCGCCCCGAGACGACACAGGTCTCGCGCCCCACAGGCAGCACGTCCTGAGACTGGATCTCGATCTGGCGATAGCGGCGGCGGCCCGCCGTGATCGCATCGATAAACTGCTGCTTGGTCTCGCGCTTGCCGTTCGTATGCACGAAGGTCGCACTGTCGGAGAGCAGTTGGTCCAGCGACGTACCGTCGCCTTCCACCATCGCGCGAAACCGCTCGCGCTCCAGTCCGCGAATCGCATCGATTACTTTTGCCACCATTGCTCGAGCCCCCTGCGCAAGTCCACGGCGATTCCGCCGACTCGCGCCGATGATTGACCGCACGCGCCTCGCAGAAATTTATACCAGGATTTCGCGCAAGGATACTTGCGATCAAAGGAAGCGCCCTCATCTAGGTTGTCGAGCGCACACGCGCAGAACGAAAGCGCGCCTCTATGTCGCAGCGCTGCATTTTCAGATACCTCTGATGTCTATCCGATGTGTTGCGGGATCAGAATTCGGGCCTGTTTAAGATCCGATTAAGATCTCCTGGCTACGATAAAAACCGTGGCAACCATCACCTTGAAGTCCCGTTATTCCTGCCCTTTTTCTCTACCGTTTCCGTACAGGATTCGGCTCCGTTCTAGAGTATTTCTTCGACCCGCAGGTGTGCGCGGGTCCGTCCCGGGCCGCAGGCCCCGTCCAGCTTGCCTGCTGCAGTTTCGCTGAAACCTATCGAAACAACTATTTCGATAGGATAGCCGGAACCTTGAAGCCCTTACAGACTCCAAGTATTAGCACTCACTGATTCAGAGTGCTAACATCCACCGTGGAGTCGCAGTCCGACTTTTGCAAGATTCCTGAGGAGTTCGCTACGTGAGCAACGCAATGACCATGACCCTTCCGAATACGCTGAGCCCTTCGTCGGCCAAGGCCGGGGGTTCGGGTGTACTGGCGCTCGCGAACGCTTCCATGCTGCCCGGCCAGTTGGGCAACATCGACGCCTACATTCAGGCCGTGAACCGGATCCCGATGTTGACGCCGCAAGAGGAGCGCCAGTTCGCGACCGAGTTTCGCGAGCAAAACAATCTTGAAGGCGCACGCCGCATGGTGCTCTCGCACCTGCGTCTCGTGGTGTCGATCGCGCGCAACTATCTGGGCTACGGCCTGCCGCACGCCGACCTGATCCAGGAAGGCAACATCGGCCTGATGAAGGCCGTGAAGCGCTTCGACCCGGAGCAGAACGTGCGCCTCGTGTCGTACGCCATGCACTGGATCAAGGCCGAGATCCACGAATACATCCTGCGCAACTGGCGCATGGTGAAGGTCGCCACGACCAAGGCGCAGCGCAAGCTGTTCTTCAACCTGCGCAGTCACAAGCAGGGCCTGCAGTCGTTCACGCCGGAAGAGATCGAAGGCCTGGCGCAAGAACTGAACGTGAAGCGCGAAGAAGTCGTGGAGATGGAAACGCGTCTGTCGGGTGCCGACATCGCGCTCGAAAGCCAGAACGACGACGGCGAGGAATCGTTCGCGCCGATCGCGTGGCTTGCCGACTCGCATAACGAACCGAGCGCCGTGCTGGCCGCACGTTCGCGCGATCGTTTGCAATCGGACGGCATTGCAAGCGCGCTCGAAGCACTCGACGCACGCAGCCGCCGCATCATCGAGGCGCGCTGGCTCCACGTCGCCGACGACGGTTCGGGCGGCTCGACGCTGCACGAACTGGCCGACGAGTTCGGCGTCTCCGCCGAGCGTATCCGCCAGATCGAGGCGAGCGCCATGAAGAAGATGCGCACGGCGCTGGCCGAGTACGCCTGATACAACCGACGGCGCCGCCTCCGGCGGCCTCTGGCCCGGTACAAAGCCCCGCTCCATTCGAGCGGGGCTTTTCTTTTGGTGCGCCGCAATCGCGCACGCCGCGACGTACATCTTCGCACCGCCGATTTCCGTTCCCTCATAAGATATTTTCAGGATGATGCCGCCCTTATGCGGCAATGGCGTCACACATCCTGGCATTCGACCCCGCAAAACTGACCTATAACAATAAGGTCGCGATGCCTTAGTAGTGCCAAGATTGTGAGCAAGGGAGATGTGGGCAGATGCGACCCCAAGGTCGCCGCCCCGGCAACAGGAAACTGCAAGGAGCCCTCGTCGCCATGATTTCCACCCCAGGCCAGTCACGACGCGTCCCGTTACTGCTGGGCGCACGCATTCTTCAGTGGGTGCGCGGCCCGACGTTCTCGCGCGACATCGTGCTCGTACTCGCCTTCAAGCTCATCCTGCTGATGGCGCTGAAATACGCGTTCTTCAATCATCCGCAAGCCGACAACATGACCATGCGGCCCGCGGACGTCGCACAGGCCATCCTGTCCGTGCCCGTACCGCCCGAGAAGATTCCGCCTCAAGGGGACCACCATGCCCATTAGCGAAACCGTCGATCTCTCGCGCTTGCAATTCGCCGTCACCGCGCTCTATCACTTCCTGTTCGTGCCACTCACGCTCGGCCTCTCGTGGCTGCTCGTCATCATGGAGTCGGTCTACGTGATGACCGGCAAACCGATCTACAAGGACATGACGCAGTTCTGGGGCAAGCTCTTCGCGATCAACTTCGTGATGGGCGTCACCACCGGCCTGACGATGGAGTTCCAGTTCGGCACCAACTGGTCCTACTACTCGCACTACGTGGGCGACATCTTCGGCGTGCCGCTGGCCGTGGAAGGACTCGCCGCGTTCTTCCTCGAATCGACCTTCGTGGGCCTCTTCTTCTTCGGCTGGAACCGCATGACGAAGGGCGGACACCTGATCACCACGTTCTTCGTCGCGCTCGGCTCCAACCTCTCGGCACTGTGGATTCTGGTCGCCAATGGCTGGATGCAGAACCCCGTGGGCGCATCGTTTAACTACGAAACCATGCGCATGGAGCTCACCAGTCTCTTCCAGGTGATCTTCAATCCCGTTGCTCAAGTGAAGTTCGTGCATACGGTGTCGGCCGGTTATGTCACCGCGTCGATGTTCGTGCTCGGCATTTCGTCGTGGTATCTGCTGCGCCGCCGCGATACCGAATTCGCACTGCGCTCCTTCGCCATCGCCGCGGGCTTCGGCCTCGCTTCCACGCTCTGCGTGATCGTGCTCGGCGATGAATCGGGCTACCGCACTGGCGAAGTGCAACAGGTGAAGCTCGCTGCGATCGAAGCCGAATGGGAGACCGCGCCAGCACCCGCGCCATTCACGCTGTTTGGCATCCCTAATCAGAAGGAAGAGCGCACCGACTACGCGATCCGTATTCCGTATCTCATGGGCATCATCGCGACGCGCTCGATCGACGAGCCGGTGATCGGCCTGCGCGATCTGATGGGACGCGCCGAAGTGCGCATCCAGAACGGCATGCTCGCTTACGCCGCGCTGCAAAAAATGAAAGAAGGCACGGCCGACAACGCCACCCGCGACGTCTTCGAAGCGCACAAGGCCGACCTCGGCTACGGCCTGCTCGTGAAGCAGTTCGCGCCCAAGGTCGTCGATGCCACGCCCGAGCAGATCAAGGCCGCCGCGAAGCACTCGATCCCGCCGGTCGCGCCGGTGTTCTGGTCGTTCCGCGTGATGGTGGGCCTCGGCATGCTGCTGCTCCTCAACTTCGTGCTGGCGTTCTGGTTCTGCGCACAACGCTCGCTGCTGCGGGAGAACCGCCGCTGGTTCCTCAAATGGGCCGTCTGGGCGATTCCGCTGCCGTGGCTCGCCGCCGAATTCGGCTGGGTCGTCGCGGAACTGGGCCGCCAGCCATGGACCATCGCCGAGGTGCTGCCAACCCACCTTTCCGCCTCGAGCCTCGCGCCCGGCGACGTCTGGCTAAGCCTCGCGGGCTTCGTCGTGTTTTACACCGCGCTCTTCATCATCGAGATCACGCTGATGTTCAAGTACGCGCGCCTGGGGCCGTCCGCGCTGCATACGGGCCGCTATTTCCACGAGCAGGCGTCGGCGGTGCCCAGCGGCAACCGCGTCGCGTGAAGCGAGCCATCGTCCTTTAAGGAACCACATCATGGACTACGCGACTCTCAAGGTGATCTGGTGGGTGTTGATTGGCGTGCTCTTGATCGGCTTCTCGCTCACCGACGGCTTCGACATGGGCGCGGCCGTGCTGCTGCCCTTCATCGGCAAAACCGATGCCGAGCGCCGCATCGTCATCAACACGGTGGGGGCGACCTGGGAAGGCAACCAGGTCTGGCTCATCACGGCGGGCGGCGCGATGTTCGCCGCCTGGCCGCTGGTCTACGCGGCGTCGTTCTCGGGCTTCTACTTCGCAATGCTGCTCGTGCTGTTCGCGCTGTTTTTCCGGCCCGTGGGCTTCGACTATCGCGGCAAGCGCGACAACCCGAAGTGGCGCGGCGCGTGGGACTGGGCGCTCTTTATCGGCGGCTTCGTGCCGGCGCTGGTGTTTGGCGTGGCCTTCGGCAATCTGCTCCAGGGCGTGCCGTTCCAGTACGACACCGACCTGCGCGTGACCTATTACGGCAGTTTCTGGGCGCTGCTCAATCCGTTCGCGCTGATCTGCGGACTCGTGAGCCTCTCCATGCTGACCGCGCACGGCGCGGCGTTCGTGAAGCTGAAAAGCGACGGCATCGTGGCCGTGCGTGCGTCGAAGGCGCTGCGTATCACGGCAGGCCTTGCGGTCGTATTGTTCATCGTGGCGGGCGCGCTGGTGGCCACGCTGATAGGCGGCTACGCGATCACCACGCCCGCGCCCTATGACACCGTCGCCAATCCGCTACTGAAGAGTGTCGAGCCTGGACCCGCATTGTGGATCAGCAACTACATGCTCTATCCGTGGATGGCGACCGCGCCAATCGCCGGCATTCTGGGCGGCGTGATCGCGTTCATCCTTGCGGGCTCGCGACTGGAAAAGACGGCGTTCCTCGGCACTTCGCTGTTGATCATCGGCGTGATTCTCACCGCGGGCTTCTCGATGTTTCCGTTCATCATGCCCTCGTCGCTGGACCCGCGTTCGAGCCTGACCGTGTGGGATTCCACCTCGAGCAAGCTGACCCTCGAAATCATGCTGGTCGCTGTCATCATCTTTTTGCCGATCGTGCTGGCCTATACGACCTGGGCATATCGCATCATGCGCGGCAAGGTCACGATCGAAGCCGTCGAAGACAAGCGCAATTCGTTGTACTGAGTCTTGCGCGGCGCGATCCTGATTGCGTCGATGGAATAAAAAAACCGGCCCGAAGGCCGGTTTTTGCATCGCGTCGAACCACGCTCAGGCAGACTGGAGCGACAACGCATCCGCGTAACGTTGCGCCGCATTGCCGACGACGATATGCAGCGTGTCCGCCGACACCCAAACGACGTCCAGCGTATCGAGTCTCGCACGGTCAACCACCGAGGCATCGCGCACGATCACGCGCAGACGCGTGGCCGCGACGGCGTCGAGCGAGACGATGTTGCCTGCACCGCCCAGCACCGACAGCCAGCGCGACGGATCGGGATCGAGCGGGCCTGCTTCCTGCAACGCGCTCGCCGCCGCAGCCTGAGCCGCTTGCACAGCAGGCGCTGCGCTTGCAGACGGAACAGTCGCCTTGACCGCAGCAGCCGGGCGACCGCTGGCGATCTCGCGACGGATCTCGTCGGCGATGATGTCCGCTTCCGGCCCGATGATGACCTGCACGCTTTCGCCGCCGCGCTTGAGCACGCCCCGTGCACCGATCGCCTTGAGCGCCGGTTCCGAAACATGCGCCGGGTCCACCACGTTCAGACGCAGGCGCGTCGTGCAGGCGTCGACCACCTTGAGGTTGGCCGCGCCGCCGAGCGCATCGATATAACGCGTCGCACGCGTAGCCGACGCGGCATCCGCCACCGCCACACCCGACATCGTCGAAGCAATCTCCGTATCGCCCGCCGAAGCTTCACGGCCCGGCGTGGGCAGATTGAAGCGACGGATGAAGAAGCGGAACAGCCCGTAGTACACGACCGCGTAGGCAACGCCGAGCGGAATCGCTTCCCAGCCATGCGTCGACAGACCGTAGTTCAGGAAGTAGTCGATCGCGCCCGCCGAGAACGTGAAGCCGAGCTTGATGTTCAGCAGCGAGCAGATCGCGAGCGACAGGCCCGTGAGCACCGCGTGGATGCCGTACAGCACCGGCGCGAGGAACATGAAGGTGAATTCGATCGGCTCGGTCACGCCCGTGAGGAACGAGGTGAGCGCCATCGACAGCAGCAGGCCGCCGACCATCGCGCGCTTTTCCTTCGGCGCCTCGTGCAGCATCGCCAGACACGCGGCCGGCAGACCGAACATCATCACCGGGAAGAAGCCGGCCATGAAGCCGCCCGCCGTGGGGTCGCCCGCGAAGAAGCGGTGCAGGTCGCCCGTCACCGGCGCGCCGCCCGCCGGCGTGAAGGTGCCGAACACGAACCACACGAGCGAGTTGAGGATGTGATGCAGCCCGGTCACGAGCAGCAGACGGTTCAGCAGTCCATAGACGAAGGTGCCGATCGCGCCTGCCGTGGTGAGCCAGTGGCCAGCCGTGTCGATCACGGCCTGCACAGGACCCCACGCATAGCCGAATATCACCCCGAGCACCAGACACACGAGCCCGGTGATGATCGGCACGAAGCGCTTGCCGCCGAAGAACGCCAGGAACTCGGGTAGCTTGATGTCCTTGAAGCGGTTGTACAGCATGCCCGCGACCACACCGGCCACCACGCCCGACAACACGCCCATGTTGAGCTTGTCGTTGATGTCCTTCATCACGGCGGTTTCGACCAGATAGCCGAGCGCGCCCGCGAGCGCCGCCACGCCGTTGTTGTCCTTCGCGAAGCCCACGGCGATGCCGATCGCGAACAGCAGCGGAAGATTGTCGAAGATCGCGCCGCCCGCGTCGGCGATGATCTTGATATTGAGCATGTCGCTCTGGCCGAAGCGCAGCAGGATGCCCGCAACGGGCAACACTGCGATCGGGAGCATCAGCGCGCGGCCGAGGCTCTGTATCTTGAGAAACGGATTGCCATCCATTGAACTGCCTCCAGTCCCTGTCTCTTGCGTGACGTATTGAGGTGAGAGAAGCCGGCGCACGATCGCTGCGCACGCCGGTGTGTGGTTACTGCCGATTTTTATTGAGGATATTTAACGATTAACCGAACCGACCGCCCGTGACGCTCAATCGAGCGGCCAGTGCGTACGGCTCGCAGCGCGCACAGCCTGCGCCGATTCGAGCGCGAGAATGTCGAACACACGCTCGCGGCATTGGTTGTAGTCGAGATTGCGCACGCGCGCCTTGATCGACGGCACGGAAACCGGATCGACCGACAGCTCCGTGATACCGAGCCCGACGAGCAGCGGCACCGCGAGCGGATCGCCCGCCAGCGCACCGCACACGCCCACCCACTTGCCATGCTTGCTCGCGCCTTCGACCGCCACGGCAATCAGGCGCAGCACGGCCGGATGCAGGCCGTCGGCCTGAGCCGCGAGATCGGGCTGGCAGCGGTCCATCGCGAGCGTGTACTGCGTGAGATCGTTGGTGCCCACCGACAGAAAATCGGCATGGCGTGCGAGCTGATCGGCCAGCAGTGCCGCCGACGGCACCTCGATCATCACGCCCACTTCAATACGGCCGGTACGGCCCGCCTCTTTGGCGAACGCGTCGATGCGCTCGCGCAGGCGGATCAGTTCGCCCACGTCGGTGACCATCGGCAGGAGGATGCGCACGGCGCCCAGCGGCTCGACCGCCAGCAGGCCGCGCAACTGATCGTCGAGCAGATCGGGGCGCACCTGCGCGAGGCGGATGCCACGCAGACCCAGCGCGGGATTCGGCTCGGGCGGCAGCGTCAGGTAATCGACTTCCTTGTCCGCGCCCACGTCGAGCGTGCGGATGATGGCCGTGCGCCCTTGCAACGCCTGCGCAATCGCCTGGTAGCCTTCGCGATGCTCTTCGACCGTCGGCGCCGACTGACGGTGGATGAACATCAGCTCGGTGCGCAGCAGGCCGACCGCATCCGCGCCGTTTTCGACGGCGGTGCGCGCATCGTCCAGCGTCGCGATGTTCGCCGCGACTTCGACCGCGTGGCCGTCGCGCGTGGCGGCGGCCTGCTGCGAGGTCAGGCGGTTCGCTTCGCGCACGCCCGCGAGGCGCTGCTTCTCGGCGCGCGCACGTTCGATGTCCTGCGCGCTCGGGGCGTAGACGAGACGACCCGCCCCCGCATCCACCACCACTTCGGTGCCTTCTTCAATCTTGTGCAGCGTGTCGCCCAGCGCGACGAGTGCCGGAATGCCCGCCTGACGCGCGATGATCGCCGCGTGCGAGGTCGCGCCGCCACGCGCCATCAGGAGCGCGGTGACGCGCTTTCGGTCGAGCGTGGCAAGGTCGGACGGCGTGAATTCGTCGGCCATCAGCACGGCTTCGTCGGGCAGTTCGCGCGGCGCGGTGTTTGCCGCACCGCTCGTCTGTGTGAGCGCGCGCAGCACGCGCTTTTCCAGATCGCGCAGGTCGGCGGCACGTTCCGCGAGCAGCGGATCGTCCACCTTGCCGAGCACCGCGATCTGCGCGCGGATCGACTCGCGCCACGCAAAGCCCGCGCTCTTGCCGAGGCTGATGAGATCGCGCGCCGCGTCGATCAGCGTGGGGTCTTCGAGCAGCACGCGATGCATCTGGAAGATGCCCGCTTCGCCGATCGCACCACGCTGCGATGCCGTGCGCACGGAAACGTCGAGCTCGGCATCCACGGCTGCGACGGCCTTGTCGAGCAGACGGCTTTCCGCCGCCGAGGGACCGCTCGCCAGTTCGGTCGGCACGAGTTCCGCGTCGTCCCAGCGCACCAGCTTGCCGACCGCGACGCCCGGCGCCGCGCACACGCCCGTGAGCGTGCCCGGTGCGGCTTGCGCTGCACCGGCTGCGGCGGGCGCTGCCGATACAGCCGGCGCCGGCGACAGTTGCCGCGCAGGCGCTTCACCGCACTCGCCGGCTGCTTCGCGCAGCAGTTCGTTCGCGACCGCATCGACGGCCTTTTGCGCCTCGCGGCCCATGCCGACGAGTTCGACGGTCGCGCCCTCGCCCGCACCCAGAGCCAGCAGACCGACCACGCTTTCAATCGCGGCCTTGCGCTCGCCGTAACGCACCTCGACGCGCGCGTCGACGCCGCGCACCGCCTCGCGCGCCCGTGCGGCCGGCCGCGCATGCAGGCCGCCCGCATGCGTGAGCGTCACGCTGCGGCGCACTTCGTCCATCACCAGATTGGCGCTACCGGCCGCGCCCACCGTATGGGCCGCGCCGTCGCGCGCGCGCAGCACCAGCAGCGGCGTCTTGCCCGCCTCCACGTGCCCGGCACCCGCGCGGTTGATCACTTCGAACGCATCGGAGTTCGCCACCGCGATCACCGAAACGAGGCTCGGCGCCTCGCAGGCCACGACATCGAGATCGAATTCGATCAGCAGATCGCCGCGGCGCACCTGCGCGCCCTGCTCGACCTTGGGCGAAAAACCCTTGCCGCCCAGCTCGACCGTGTCGATGCCGATATGCACGAGCACCTGCGCGCCTTCAGCCGTCTCCAGCGTCACGGCGTGGCCGGTGCGCGCGAGGTGCATCACCGTGCCGTCGCAGGGCGCGAGCAGCTTGCCGGCGAGCGGATCGATGCCGATGCCGTCGCCGAACAGGCCTTCCGAAAACACCGGATCGGGCACCGCGGCGAGCGGCACGATCGGGCCGGTGAGCGGCGCGATCAACGCGATGCTGCCGGGCTGGCTCTGATCGGCGGAATTTTCCGGGTTCATCAGGCGGGACTCCTGGATGCGTTCCATCAGCTTTCCAATCTAGTGGGTTTCGGTGACTTTGTTCAGGTAACGCGGCTCGTCCGGATTACGGCCGCGCGCAGCGGCAAGACCCGCCGCCATCACGTAGAACGACAGAATCGCGGCGATCGGATCGAGTGCCGCATCGGCGCTTTCGACCAGCGGCAAGGTGGCGTCCTGAACGTCGGTGGGCGCGGCCAGCAGCACGCGCGCGCCGCGCTTTTGCATGTCGCGCGCCAGCTCGACGAGACCGGCCTGCTCCGGTCCGCGCGGGGCGAACACCAGCAGCGGATAGTCGCGTCCGATCAACTCCATCGGGCCATGACGCACTTCGGCGCTCGAAAACGCTTCGGCCTGGATACCCGAGGTTTCCTTCAACTTGAGCGCCGCTTCCTGCGCGATGGCCAGACCCGCGCCGCGGCCGATCACGATCATCTGCTTGACGTCGCGCAGCTCATCCACGGCCTTCGACCAGTCGAGCGAGCCAGCGCGATGAAGCGCGTCCGGCAGTGCGCGCACGGCGTCGAGGAACGCGGCGTCGCGTTGCCAGAACGCGACCAGTTGCGCCGACATCGCGAGCATCGCGATATAACTCTTGGTCGCGGCCACGCTCAGTTCGGGACCCGCTAGCAGCGGCAACTCCGTGCCCGCCGCCTCGGCGAGCGGCGAATCGGCGACGTTGACCATTGCCGCCGTCAACGCGCCCGCGTCGCGCAGCGCCTTGATCGTCGCGACGAGATCAGGACTCCTACCCGATTGGGAGAAAGCGAGAGCAAACTGGCCCTGTACGCGTAAGGGCGCCTGCTGGAGCGTGGCGATCGACATGGGCAGCGACGCCACCGGCACGCCGATGCGGCTCATGGTAAGCGCGGCGAAATAGCTCGCCGCGTGGTCGGAGCTGCCGCGCGCGACGGTGAGCGCAACGTGGCGCGGCTCGGCCTGGAGCGCGCCCGCGAGCGCCTCGACGCGCGAGGTGTCCGCGAGCTGCGCGGCGACGACGCTGGCCGAGGCCAGCGCTTCATTAAGCATATTCGACAATCGATTCTCCTTCGACATAGGTCGCGGTGAGCGCGAGATCACGGTCGAACACGTTGACATCGGCCCAGGCGCCGCGCTTGAGGCGGCCCCGGTCTTCGATGCCGAGGTAGTCGGCCGCGTAGCGCGACAGGCGCGCGGATACGTCCGCGATCGGCAAGCCGAGCGAGACGAGATTGCGCAAGGCCTGGTCCATGGTGAGCGTGCTGCCCGCCAGCGTGCCGTCCGCAAGACGCACGCCGCCGAGGCATTTGGTGACGCGCTGGCTGCCGAGGTGGTACTCGCCGTCGGGCATGCCGGTGGCCGAGGTGCTGTCCGTCACCACATAGAGGCGCGGGATCGCGCGCAGCGCGGCGCGGATCGCGCCCGGATGCACGTGCAGCAGGTCGGGGATGATTTCCGCGTATTCGGCGTGCGCGAGCGCCGCGCCGACCACGCCGGGGTTGCGGTGATGCAGCGGCGACATCGCGTTGAAGAGGTGCGTGAAGCCGCACGCACCGTGCTTGAGCGCGTTGACCGCGTCGTCATAAGTCGCGAGCGTATGGCCGATCTGCACGCGCACGCCGCGCGCCGCCATCTCGCCGATGATCTCGATATGGCCCGCGATTTCCGGCGCCACCGTCACGACGCGGATCGGCGCGATCGACAGGTACTTGAGCACTTCGTCGAGTACGGCGGACACCGCCGCGTCGGGCTGCGCACCCAGCTTGCCCGGATTGATGTACGGCCCTTCGAGGTGCACGCCCAGCACGCGCGCCGCGCCCGGCGTGCGCCTGCGCGCCACGTCGCCCAGACCGGCGACCACGTGCATCAGCTCGTCGCGCGGCGCCGTCATGGTGGTCGCGAGCAGGCTCGTGGTGCCAAAGCGCGCGTGCGTGCGCGCAATGGTCTCGATGGCATCGCCCGCTTCCATCACGTCGGCACCGCCGCCGCCGTGCACGTGCAGGTCGATGAAGCCCGGCAGGATGTAGGGCGCATCGTTCTTCGCCGGATCGGCGGCCTCGCCCTCGATCGACGTGATGCGTCCGTTTTCGAACGTCAGCGTGCCGTTGATCCAGCCATCAGGGGTGAGAATGTTTCCGCTCAGCATGAGATTTTTCCGATATTGCACGCGGCAAATGCCTGCGCGCGGTCAGTCTTGACGGTGACGTGCATGAGAGAGTCGTCGCGCGCGCTGGTGTTCCCGCGCGCCACATTTTTTGACATGTGCCTTGTTGCGCTCGTTGCCGCTGTCATTGCCGCAGCTCCGCGACAAAGTCGTAATAGCCGTCACGGCAATACGTGTCGGTCAGCTCGATCGCGTGCTGGTCGCGCGAAAAACCCACCCGCGTAATCACGAGCAACGCCGCGCGCGGCTCCACGCCCATCAACTCGGCGATCTCGCCCGTCGCATTCACGGCGCCGAAGTGCTGCAACGCGCGCACGACGGGCATGTTGCGCGCTTCAAGGTAAGCATAGAGCGAGCCGTCGATCGCCTCGGGGTCCGGCACGATCGACACCGGCAGCGCCGAGTGTTCGACCGCCATCACGATGCCATCCGCGCGACGCAGACGCCGCAGGCTGGTGACCGACGCGCCCGGCGACAAGCCGAGCTGCACGATTTCCTCGCGGCGCGCGGGCCGCACCTCGCGCTCGAGCCACACCGAATCGGCCGTGAAGCCGCGCTGCTCCATCTTTTTCGTGAAGCCGGTGAGGCGCGAAAGCGGATCTTCCACGCGCGGCGTGATGAAACTGCCCGCGCCACGGGCACGACGGATCAGCCCCTGCTCGACGAGCAACTCGATCGCCTTGCGCGCTGTGATGCGCGACACGCCGATGGCATCCGACAGCGTGCGCTCCGAGGGCAAGGCCTCGCCGGCCGACCACACGCCGCAATGAATCGCGGTGGCCAGGTTGCGCGCCAGCTGCAGATAGAGCGGCGTCACATTGCGCGCATCGGGCATCAGGGCAGACCAACGGGTTTCCATGGAACTCCGGCCAGCGGTTTGACGGATCGTGGGGGCCCGGACAGGCCATCGAGTGGATTTGACGAAGCCAGCAAGGCTGCGGTCCGGTGCGAAAGCGAGCCCATTATATAACCACAATAATACCAGTCAACACGCACGATGCATTGTTCCGATGCAAGATAAAATCTTTACAAATCAACATCTTGCACGAACACATAAGGCGTAGCGGGCAGCCTTTCCGGCATCGGTATTTTCCCTGGAGTGGATCTATTGGGCTCCCCGATTACAACCATTCGAGGGCCAACAACCCGGCTCCGATAGCCCAGCGTGGTACCGCTTTGGAACCAATACGGCGTTTCAGGCAAAGAACGATATCGCGAGCCCCTGACATCCCATATAGTGGCGTCTGACCAATATCAACGAACTGACGACGGGGATCCAGTTTGTCGAACGATTCCGACACGAGACGGCGAGCCGAAGCCGTCCTGCAGTTCAACCGCTTCTATCGCTCGTTTCTCGGTGCACAGCAGGACGAAGTGCCGCACACGCCGTTCTCGCTGACCGAAATCCACGTGCTGCGCGAACTCGACAGCGGCGGCACACAGACCGCCGCCGCGCTCGCGCGTGCCCTTTCGCTCGACTCGGGTTATCTGAGCCGCATCCTCGCGAGCTTCGGACGCCGCCACCTGATTGCACGCGCGGCCTCCCAGGTCGACGCACGCCGCACATTCATCTATCTGACCGACACCGGCCGCGCGACCTACGCGTCGCTCAAGGCCGCGGCGATCGGCGGCCTGGCCGAGCGGCTCGACAAGCTGACGCCGGCTGAACAGGAAGAATTGATCGGCGCGATGGAAGTCGTGCAACGGCTGCTCGGCTGACCGCAGCCCGGCTGAGGGCAGCCCAGTTGAGCCCAGCGCGGCGCGCAAACAAAAAAAGCCGCCCCATCGAAATGGCGGCGGCTTTCTTGCTCGCGATACTGACACGTCGCGGCCCGCAGGCCGCGCGTCATGACTCGCTTAGAACGACGGGATCATCGAACCCTTGAATTCGTTCTTGAGGTACTGGCGCACGTCTTCCGACTGGTAAGCGGCGACCAGCTTCTTCACCCACGGCTTGTCCTTGTCCTGCGCGCGCACGGCGATCAGGTTGGCGTACGGGCTGTGCGTGTCTTCCAGGGCGATGGCGTCCTTGGTCGGCTGCAGGCCGGCGGCCAGCGCGTAGTTCGTGTTGATGACGGCGGCGTCCACGTCGCCAAGCGCGCGCGGCAGTTGCGCAGCGTCGAGTTCGACCAGCTTCACCTTCTTCGGGTTCTCGGCGACGTCGAGCGGCGTGGCGTTGTTGCCGTTCGTGCCCGCGCCTGCGCGCAGCTTGATCAGGCCCTTGCTTTGCAGCACGAGCAGCGCACGGTTTTCATTCGACGGATCGTTCGGCACCGCGACCTTCGCGCCTTGCGGCAGGGCGGCCAGCGACTTGACCTTCTTCGAGTACACGCCGATCGGCGAGATGTACGTGAGACCTGCGTTCACGATCTTGTAGCCGCGCTGCTTGATCTGGCTGTCGAGGTACGGGCCGGTCTGGAAGCTGTTCGCGTCGAGGTCGCCCGAGTCGAGCGCCGCATTCGGCTGCACGTAGTCGTTGAACTCGATGACCTTGACGTTCAGGCCTTCGCGCTTGGCGACCTTCTGGACGACGGCCCACACCTGGGCGTCCGGGCCGGCCACGGTGCCAACCTTGATGACCTGGTCGTCGGCGTGTGCGCCGAAGCTGGCTGCGAGGGTGGTGGCGGCGACGCCGGCGAGGAGTGCTTTGATCAGATTTCTGCGCTGCATGGAGATGATGTTTCCGCTTGTTGCGTGTTTAGTACTGCGTTGGTGCCGACTGTCGCCGCATCGTGTGCCGCGCCATGACAGATATAAATGGTCTCATATGGCACCAGCCCCGCGAAATATAGAAATCGCATACTGGTATGCCGGCGCGCGCCAGTGTGGCGCATCGAACTTTCAGAAGGCCTGCAAGGGGCGGTATGGAACCGCCCTGACCGTTCTCAGCTCCCGTCGTTCATGCCGAGCAGGATCTTGAGATCGTGCACCCACGGCGTCACGCCCTGCCCGTCGCGTGCGAACAGGCGCAGCTTGCCCGTGGTGTCGAACACATAGCTCGCGGCGGTGTGATCCATCGTGTAGCCGTCGGGCGTGCTGCCGGGCACCTTCGCGTAGTAGACGCGGAAGTCCTTCGTCACCTGCTTGAGCTGGGCGTCGTCGGCCGGCCGCAGCGCGATGAAGGTGGGATTGAAGGCGCTCACGTACTGGCCGAGGATTTGCGGCGTGTCGCGCTCGGGATCGACGCTCACGAAGATCACCTGCACGCGCTTCGCAGCATCGGGACCCAGTTGCTGGAGCGCCTGCGAAAGCTCGGCCATGGTGGTCGGGCAAACGTCCGGGCAGTGCGTGTAGCCGAAGAACAGGACGACGACCTTGTCCTTGAAGTCCGCCAGCGTGCGCGTCTTGCCGTTCGAATCGGGCAGGGAGAAGTCCTTGCCAAACTGCGTGTTGCCGGTGATGTCGAGATTTGAGAACGACGGCGGCTGCTGGCCGCAGCCTTCCAGGCCGAGCGTCGCGCCAAGCGCGAGCGTTGCCGCAAGCGCGACCACCGTTGCGCGCGCAAAGCGCGCCAGCGTGCCTTGAGCCATATTCGTTACGCCCCGATCAGTGTGCGTACGTAGTGATCGACGAGCAGCGCGACGAACAGCACCGAGAGGTAAAGGATCGAGAAGCGGAAAGTCTTGCGTGCGAGCGCGTCCGAATACTCGAGGTAGATCTTCCACGCGTAGGCGAGGAACATCGCGCCGAGCGTCACGGCCGTCACGAGATACAGCAGGCCGCTCATGCCCGAGATATAGGGCATCAACGTCACGGCGAAGAGAATGATCGTGTAGAGCAGGATATGCAGGCGCGTGTACTTCTCGCCGTGCGTGTTCGGCAGCATCGGCAAGCCCGCTGCTTCGTAGTCCTTGCGGCGATACAGCGCGAGCGCCCAGAAATGCGGCGGCGTCCACACGAAGATGATGAGCACAAGAATCCAGGCATCGCCGGGCACATGGCCCGTGACGGCGGCCCAGCCGAGCGCCGGCGGCATCGCGCCCGACGCACCGCCGATCACGATGTTCTGCGGCGTGGCCGGCTTGAGCAGCAGCGTGTAGATGATCGCGTAGCCGATAAAGGTCGCGACCGTGAGCCACATCGTCAGCGGATTCGTGAAGGTGTACAGCACCCACATGCCGATGCCGCCGATCACCGCCGAGAACAGCAGGATCTGCCGGCTCGTGATCTCGCCGCGCGCGGACGGACGCCACGACGTGCGGCGCATGCGTGCATCGACCTTTTGTTCGACGAGACAGTTGATCGCGAAGGCCGCGCCGGCGGTCAGCCAGATGCCGACGGTGCCGCCGATCAGTTGCTTCCAGGGCACCATGCCCGGCACGGCGAGGAACATGCCGATGACCGCGCAGAACACAGCCAGTTGAGTGACGCGCGGTTTGGTGAGCGCGAGATATTGCGAAACGCGGCTACCGGGCGACTGGGGGAGGGTTGTACTTTCCATAGGGCGGGATCACACCGCAGCGGTGTCGCGCGCAGGGAAAACAGCGCGGCCGGGGCGGCTACAAGCAATTCGAAAGTTTAGCACGACGAGCAAAAGCAACAGGATCGCCGCACCACCGTTGTGGGCCACCGCGATAGGCAGCGGCCACTGCAGGACGATATTGGAAAGTCCTGTCAGAAACTGGATCGCGACCACGATCAGAACCCAGTTCGCGGGGCGGCGCAACGAGGCATAGCGCCGCATTTTGAGAGCGAACCATACCAGATACGCGATAACGGCGAAGGCAAACGTGCGGTGCGTCCAGTGAATCGCGACGAGCGCGTCCTGGGTGATGACGTCGCCATTGCCGTCCATGCCGAGTGCGCGCCAGAGGTGGAAGCCGTGATGGAAATCCATCGGCGGAATCCATGCGCCGTTGCAGGTCGGGAAGTCGGTGCAGGCGAGCACCGCGTAGTTCGTGCTCACCCAGCCGCCCAGCGCAATCTGCGCGACCAGCAGCGCGAGCGCCGCCAGCGCGGCCACCCGCCAGCGTGCGGCATCGGGCTCGAAGACCGGCAGCGGCGTCATACGCGCGCCGAGCCACGCAAGCGTGCCGAGCAGCGTGAGACCGAGCAGCAAATGCGTCGTGACGATCACGGGCTGGAGCTTCATCGTCACGGTCCATGCGCCGAACACGCCCTGCACGACGATCAGGCCGAGCAGCGCGGTAGGCCACCACGGCGACACATGCAGCGGCAGACGCTTGATGCGCGCGCGCCAGGCGATCGCCATCTGCGCGATGATCAGCACGCCAATGGCCATCGCGAAGTAGCGGTGAATCATCTCGATCCACGCCTTCGACATACTCACCGGCCCGCTTGGCAGAGCCAGATGAGCCGCGGCGATCTGCGCATGCGCGATGAACGGCGACGACGTGCCATAGCACCCCGGCCAGTCCGGACAGCCGAGCCCCGAATCGGTGAGACGCGTGAAGCCGCCGAACATCACGAGATCGAGCGTCATGAAGGTCGTGAGCCACACGAGCTTGCGGAACTTGTTGTCGTCGGCCTTCACCCACACCCACGAAAGCGGCAGCAACGCGATGCACAGGCCGATCAGGCCCAACTCCAAAATAAACATCTCTTACTCTTTTCTGTCAGAAGTCGCGCTGCGCACCTTAACCGATGCTGGACCACTTGAGGAGTTTAGTCACGTCCTGCTTGATCTTTGACGGATCGGGATGGGCGGGAAAACGCATCATCAGGTTGCCGTTGGGATCGACCAGGTAGATGTGATCGCTGTCTTTCGTCGTATCGGTGGCGGGTAGCCACGCGGCCAGCGCTGCGGGATCGGCGCGCAGCATGCGGGTGTCCGGATAAGCGCTGCGCACGACGCCGGGCACGTTGGCGTCGTCGGTGCGCAGCCAGATCGTGGCGACGCGCTCGCGCTCCGCGCCCTGGGTCGCGCGCACCTGGCGCATGAAATAGAGCTTGTGCACGCAGGCTTCGTCGCACGTGCTGCCATCGACCGAGATCATGAGCCAGCGTCCGCGCAGCGAGTCGAGCGGCACTTCGCGACCATCGTCGCCCGTCACCATCAGCGCGGGAGGAATCGTGCGCTGCGGCTCGATCAGCGTGCCGTAGCTCGTGCTGCCGCCCTTCGGCTTGATCACGTAGTACGTGAAGTACGAAATCGCGATCGGTGCGCCGCAAATCAGCGCGATGAGCAGCAACATCCAGCGGCCGCTGCGCCACGAGCCCTTTTTCGGCGGCGTGCCACTCGGCGCGGTGTTACGTGAAACCTGCGTTGTATCGGAAGATTGCGTGGACACTGCGTGAACCTCGTTTCTGTCGCTTCCTGTTGACCATGCGCTGCCATTCAGCAGCGCGCCGGATATTGCAGACGATCTCGACCTGCCCGATCGTCAGGCGTCCTTCGCACCGTGTACTGGCCCTTTCGTGGCATTGGCCTCTTGCGCGCCCTGCATGCGCTCTTTTGTCGCAGCTCGACGGGCCGCGTAGAGACCAAATCCCAGCGCCGCGGCCGCCATGCCCCACCACTGGAGCATGTAGCCGTAGTTGCGCTCGACATCCGTGGCGGGCGCTGGCCAGTCGCGCACGAGACCGTCCTTCGAGGCTGGCGCCGAGGTGCTGACAAACCCCGTTTGCTGGATCACGAAGGGTTGCAGCGGCAGACCGGTTTCCGCCGCATAAGAAGCGACGGCGAGATTCTGCCGGATCTTCTGATGCGCTGCAGAGCCGCCCGCACCCAGTTCATACGCGCGCGTAGCATCCGCACGGGCAATGCCCTCCACTTCCACCGGCCCTGCTGGCGTGTCATAGGGCGCGATCCGCTCGCGCTCCTCGATGCTGCGCGGCAACCAGCCACGATTGACGAGCACATAACCGCCGTCGTCCAGTTTAAGCGGCATCACCACGTAAAAGCCTGGCTGGTCGTTATAGGGACGATTGTCGAGATACACCACGCGCTCCGGCAGGAACGTGCCTTTGGCGCGCACGCGATGGAACTCGATGTCCTTGAGTGCGAGCGGCGCGGCGCCCACTGTTTGCGGGCTGGCGTTTTCGTATTGCGTGATCTGCGCCTGCAAGGCTTCCTTCTGATGCGCGCGATCGCGCTGCCAGAAGCCGAGCCTGATCGTCACGGCCATCACGATCAGGATCAGCAGCGCGGGAACAAGACGGATCTTCATCGGGCACGACCGATGCGGCACATACGGCTGATCGAACCCCGCGCGTAAAGACGCGGTGCGATAATGAGACTGGCGTTTTCAGACATGCGCGATCCCGTGAACTTCATGCACATACTCGTCCCCATTGCATTCGCGTTGATCATCGCAAGCATGATCTCCGCGCTCTATTTCATGATGCACGACCGGGGCCGCACCAAGCGTATGGTCTGGTCGCTCGCCACGCGCGTGGGGCTCTCCATCTCGCTGTTCCTCTTCATCCTCTTCGCGCACTGGATGGGCTGGATTCAGTCCACCGGGATTCCTTACGGCCGCTGAAGCCGGCACAGCAACGCGAACCGGCATAAGCTTGAACCCGAGGGACCCGAAAGGCTCGAAGCCTCAAAAGCCAAGGCGCCGCGCCGACCATGTCGGAGCGGCGCCTTCGTGTTTTTAGACGCGTTTTCTAGATGCGACGTGCAAAAGCAGGCTCCGCACGCATCACAGCCAGTACACCACCACGTAAAGACCGAGCCACACCACGTCCACGAAGTGCCAGTACCACGCGGCGCCTTCGAATGCGAAGTGATGCTCCGGCGTGAAGTGGCCGCGAATCAACCGGATCATCACCACGGCTAGCATCGTGCCGCCGAGGAACACGTGGAAACCGTGGAAGCCGGTGAGCAGGAAGAACGTCGAACCGTAGATGCCCGATGCGAGCGTCAGATTCAGTTCGTTGTACGCGTGAATGTATTCGAAGGCTTGCAGGCAGAGGAAGCAAAAGCCCAGCACCAGCGTACCCGCGAGCCACGCGATGGCCTTCTTGCGATGGTTGTCGCGCAGCGCGTGGTGCGAGACCGTGAGCGTCGCGCCCGAGGAAAGCAGCAGCGCCGTGTTGATGGTCGGCACGGGCCACGGCGTCATCGAGCGGAAATGCGAGACCAGCGCCGCCGGGCCGTTGTTGGGCCACACCGCCGTGAAGTCCGGCCAGATCAGCTTGAAGTCGAGGCTGCCGAGTTGATGCAGTGCGATCTGGCGGGCGTAGAACAACGCGCCGAAGAACGCGCCGAAGAACATCACCTCGGAGAAGATGAACCAGCTCATGCTCCAGCGGTACGACACATCGACACGTTTGCCGTACATGCCGCCCTCGGATTCGGAGATCGCGTCGCCGAACCAGTGCCAGAGCGTGAAGAGCACCCACAAGAGACCGGCCGCCACGCCGATGGGCGCCCACGATTCGCCGTTGATCCACGACGCGAGCGACGAAAGCATGACCAGCAGGCCAATGGCCGCGCTGATCGGATGCCGCGACGGGTGCGGTACGAAGTAGTACGGGCTATCGTTTTGACCGCTCATGCCTGTTTCTCCAATTTCCAGTTGCTCCGGACATCGCCGGCTGTCTTTTCGTTATTCACGGATGCCTCGCTACGACGCCTGCTAACCCACCACCGCGTGCACGATCAGCAACAACACGACGATAAACAGAATCGCGCCGATGATCCCCGCCGCGATCAACGCGGCCGGATGCAGTTGCGCGGCGTCGGATTCGAGGTCGGCGCGCTTGCGCACGCCGAGAAATGACCACGCCACCGCCTTCACCAGTTGCAGCACGCCACCCTTTTTCGCCTTGGTCGCGCCTGCTCCACCGTCGTCGCTCATCGTGGCCTCAGCTTCACATCAAGCGCCCGCGGACTGCTTCGGCGCTTTCGCCACCGCGGGCTGGTTCAGCTCGAAGAAGGTGTACGACAGCGTGATCGTCTTCACGTCCTTCGGGAGCTTCGGGTCGATCACGAAGACCACCGGCATGCGCTTCGTTTCGTTCGCCTTCAAGGTCTGCTGCGTGAAGCAGAAGCATTCGATCTTGCGGAAGAACTCGGTCGCCTGCTTCGGCGCGTAGCTCGGGATCGCCTGCGCGTCGATCGTGCGTCCTTCGTTGTTCGAAATGTCGTACATCACGGTCATCACTTCGCCCGGATGCACGTCGAGACTCGTCTGCTCCGGCTTGAAGCCGAGCAGCCCGCGCGCATTGGCGTCGAACTCCACCGACACCGTGCGCGTCATGTCCACCTGCGTATTGCGCGCCTCGCGCGCCGTCGTATCGCGCTGCACGAGATTGTTGATGCCCGTGACTTCGCAGATCGCGCGATACATCGGCACCAGCGCCCAGCCGAAGCCGAACATCAGCAACGCCACCACCACGAGCTTGATCAGCATCGAGCGGTTGAAAGCGCGGTCGCTACCTGCTTGCTGCGTGGACATCGGACTTCCTCGAACGGTGTGCCGTCACGACGCCCGTGCGTCAATGTGCGGCGAAATACACCTGCTTCACGACGGCGCCCAGAAAGAAGACGGCAGCCACCGCCAGCAGGATGAGACCAAGCCGCAGGTTGCCCGCGCGAATCTGCTCGGGCGTGCGTCTTTTCGGAGAATTGCCGGTCATGCTTGCAGTACGGTTGGCCGCGGCTTCTTCGATCATCGTGATGCGCATCGTGAATCGCTCCTCGTGCGTGCTGCCGATGAAAACGCGTGAACACCGCGGCTTCGTTGCGTGTCCGGCGCGTGGGGCCGGACACCTGAGGTTGATCGAGCCTTACTCGACCGTCGGCGGGTTCTCGAAGGTGTGGAACGGCGCCGGGCTCGGCACGGTCCATTCGAGGCCGGTTGCGCCATCCCACGGCTTGTCGCCCGCTTTTTCCAGCTCGCCGCCGCCGCGATACGCGGGCAGCGCGACGAAGAACAGGAAGTACACCTGCGAAAGGCCGAAACCGAATGCGCCGATCGTGATCACCTGGTTCCAGTCGGTGAACTGGGCCGGATAGTCGGCGTAGCGACGCGGCATCCCGGCGAGGCCGACGAAGTGCATCGGCAGGAACGCGACGTTGAAGAAGATCAGCGAGCACCAGAAGTGGATCTTGCCGCGCATCTCGTTGTACATCCAGCCGGTCCATTTGGGCGACCAGTAGTACCACCCTGAGAACAACGCGAATAATGACCCCGCCACCAGCACGTAATGGAAGTGCGCGACCACGAAATACGTGCCGTGATACTGGATGTCGAGCGGCGCCATCGCCAGCATCAGGCCCGACAGACCGCCGAACGTGAACACGATCAGGAAGCCCACTGCCCACAGCATCGGCGTCTCGAAGGTGAGCGAGCCGCGCCACATCGTGGCGACCCAGTTGAATACCTTCACGCCCGTCGGCACCGCGATCAGCATGGTCGCGTACATGAAGAACAGCTGGCCCGTGACCGGCATGCCCGTGGCGAACATGTGGTGCGCCCAGACCATGAACGAGAGAATCGCGATCGACGCCGTGGCGTACACCATCGAGCTATAGCCGAACAGCGGCTTGCGCGAGAACGCCGGGATCACCTGCGAAACGATCCCGAACGCCGGCAAGATCATGATGTAGACCTCGGGGTGGCCGAAGAACCAGAAGATGTGCTGGTACATCACCGGGTCGCCGCCGCCTGCGGCGTTGAAGAAGCTCGTGCCGAAGTGGCGGTCGAACAGCAGCATCGTGATCGCGCCCGCCAGAACCGGCATCACGGCGATCAGCAAATAGGCGGTGATGAGCCAGGTCCACGCGAACATCGGCATCTTCATGAGCGTCATGCCCGGCGCGCGCATGTTGAGGATGGTCACGACGATGTTGATGCCGCCCATGATCGACGAGGCGCCCATGATGTGGACCGCGAAGATCGCGAAGTCCATGCCCGGGCCCATCTGCGTGGAGAGCGGCGCGTAGAGCGTCCAGCCCGCTGCGGTCGCGCCGCCCGGCGCGAAGAACGAGCCGACCAGCAGGACGGCCGCCGCTGGCAGCAGCCAGAAGCTGAAGTTGTTCATGCGCGCGAAGGCCATGTCCGATGCGCCGATCTGCAGCGGCACCATCCAGTTCGCGAAGCCCACGAAGGCCGGCATGATCGCGCCGAACACCATGATCAGGCCGTGCATCGTGGTGAGCTGGTTGAAGAACTCGGGGCGCATGATCTGCAGGCCCGGCTCGAACAGCTCGGCGCGGATGGCTAGCGCCATCACGCCGCCCGACAGGAACATCACGAACGAGAACAGCAGGTACAGCGTCCCGATGTCCTTGTGGTTGGTGGCCATCAGCCAGCGGCGCCAGCCGTGTGGCGTCGCGTGGGCGTGGTCGCCATGCACGTGACCGTGCCCCCCAGCTACATCGTGTCCGATGCTAGACATGACTCTTTCTCCTGTCGGCCGAAGTTGGCGTTTAAGCGCCGGACTCGGGCCCCATGCAATTTAGTTGCTGAAGCAAATTGCTTTGCGTCTCTTACTGCAGTGTTGGCCAGCTTGCGTTGCCGCTGCACGTGCCCGCTTTTTTACAGCGTACTGCGAGTTTCTTGTTATCGAATTCGTTATGGACTGCTTGTGGTGACGCAACTTTGCGGGGCCGATACCGCCCCGCTACCCAACTGCTTATGCAGCCGGGCTGATTTCCACGCGGCGCGCTTCCTTCGCGTCCGCGCCGCCGGTGACGGTTTCCGGCTTCTTCAGAATGATGTGATCTTCGGCGATGCCTGCGGCCTTGAGCGCGTCGCGCACGGCCTGCGCGCGATGCTTGGCGAGTTCTGCGTTGATGTCGGCCTTGCCGCTTGCGTCGGTGTAGCCCGAGAGCGTGAACTTCGCGTCCGGATGCGCCTTCGCGTAGTCGGCGGCCGCCTGGATCGCGTCCTTCGCGTCGGCGGGTAGCGTGCTCTTGCCCACTTCGAAATAGACGCTAGCGGGCAGCGAGGCCGTGCTCTGCGCCGCGCCCGAAGCTTGATCCGCCCCGCTTGCCGCCGCAGCGGGGGCAGCGCTTGCGGCAGCCGCCTGATCGGCACCGGCCGCCGCCGTCGTGCCGCCGCCTTCGGGCATCTTGCCGTTGCGCGCATCGGCCACCTGGCGCGGTTGCAGGATGTCGCCCGTGTGGTTGCCCCACGCGTTGCGCTCGAAAGTGATGACCGAAGCGATCTCGACGTCGTTGAGGGTGGGTGCCCACGACGGCATCGCGTTCTTGCCCTTGAGGACGATGCTCACGTGCTCGGCGATCGGCCCGTTGGCGACCTTGCTGCCATCGAGCGCCGGGAAGGCGCCCGCGCCCTTGCCGGTCGGCTGATGGCACAGCGCGCAGTTCGACGCGTAGACCTTCTCGCCGCGCTCCTTGAGCTCGGCCATCGTGTAGGTCTTGTTCGGGTCGTCGTTGGCCGCGGCCATCTTCGCCTTTTGCGTCTGAACCCACTTGGCGTAGTCGTCGTCGGACAGCACCTCGACCACGACCGGCATGTACGCATGCTCCTTGCCGCACAGTTCGGTGCAGAAGCCGCGGTAAGTGCCGACCTTCTCCGCCTTGAACCAGGTGTCGCGCACGAAGCCCGGAATCGCATCCTGCTTCACACCGAACGCGGGCACGTACCACGAGTGCACCACATCGTTGGCCGTCGTGATCACGCGGATCTTCTTGTTGACCGGCACGACGAGCGGGTTGTCGACTTCCTGCAGATAGGTGTCCGTGATCGGCGCGAGGCCGTTCACTTCGCTACGCGGCGTGGTGAGCGTGGAGAGGAAGCTGATGCCCTCGCCCGGCCCCTTCACGTAGTCGTAGCCCCACTTCCACTGATAGCCCGTGACCTTCACGGTGATATCGGCGTTGGTGGTGTCCTTCATCGCGACGACGGCCTTGGTGGCCGGCAGCGCCATCAGCACGACGATGATGAACGGCACGATCGTCCAGATGATTTCGACGGTCGTGCTCTCGTGGAAATGCGAAGCCTGATGCCCCTTCGATTTGCGATGCGCAAAGATCGAATAGAACATGACGCCGAATACGCCGATGAAAATCACCGTGCATAGGATCAGCATCATCGTATGGAGGTCGTAAAGCTCTTCTGCGATGCGCGTGACGGGCGGCTGGAGATTGATCTCGTTGACCGCTGGGCCGCCCGGACTGTCTCCGACTGCGAGTGCCGCGCCGGCGACGAAAAGTCCGCTGCAGGCGAGCACGCCCTGTAGGGCTCGCTTGATTGTTTTCATAGCTTCCTTACCCATATTTTCCATTCAAACCCTCGGCCCCGCAGGAAGGTTTTGCAACCAGGTCACGCCCTGGGGGGCGCACACGCCGCGTCGTGATCCGCTCACGACGCGCATGAAATCAAACCGCGCGCGCAAGCCACGAGCGCAGTTCCCGCGCGAACTGCGCACGCCGATACTGTGGCAAATGCAACCCGACCGCGACCGCCTGGCCGCGGGACACGAGACGCACCGGGTCGCGTGGGGTAGCGCCCGGCTCGACCCGGACCCAGCGGGGATTGAATTCGAACTGCGTGAGCGCGTCGGCGCTCATCTGCTCGATCACCAGCCGGTTCGGATAAAGCCTGATACGTTCGTAATCGACAGCATGGCGCGCATAGATGGCGAAGGCGCCCCCAACGACCAACAGATCGATACCAGTGAACGGCAAAACCAGCCAGGCGCCGTGGATCAACAGCAGAACGGCGATCGCGATGGAGACCAGCGCCAGCGACACATAGAACAGCACGAATTGCCTGGGCGAAACCGAACAGTTGCGTTTCATCGTCCAGTCCTTGAGGACTGGCTCCGGACTCGCCAGCAGATCAGATGTCTGCATCGCTCGTTTCCCCCACTGCAACATCCCCAGACTATCGCCGCTTTGCGCCTTGCACAACTGCGGGAGATCTGGAGTCGCCACGGTGTTGCATCGATGTTCATCGCGCCCCACCACCTGCAGACCGACGCATTATAGGCGCGATCCTTAGGCCCCACAAGCAAGGCCCAATCGGCCCAAAACCCAATGCCAGCGGGCTTTCCAGCGATTTTTCAATAAAATTTCGAGGGCTTTTCAGGCGCTAATTTCAGGCATAACGAAAGCCCCCTTATTACGTCAACGATTCCTTGCCGGACCACGTCCGATATCTTCCAGACGCACGATGCCGTGACCTTCCGCAGTCGTGCGCGGCACGGCTTTCCACGCGTGTCCGTAAATGATCTCGAAGGTGAGCGGGATCGTGCCCGCGTTCGGCCCAGCGGTCAGGCGGCGCGCTTCGAGCGCGGCCAGCAGCGCGCGATAGTGGCGCCGCGAGGCCGGCGCATGCTCCGCCTCGCCATCTTCAGCCCACGCGCGCGCGAACGGGTAGGCGCCCCAACGACGCACATCGGCGAGCAGTTTCTCCGGCGTCTTGTAGGTCACGGTGAGCGTTTCCTGATCCATCACCGGAATCTCGAAGCCGTTCTCGACGAGCATGTCGCCGAGATCGTGCATGTCGACGAAGTCGATCACGTGCGCCTGCGAGGGCACGCCATGCGCCGCCTCGACTTCCGCGTAAGCGCCGCGCAACTCCTTGAGCGTGTCGGGGCCGAGCGTGCTGAACATGAGCAGGCCGTTCACCTTGAGCACGCGCTGCCATTCGCCGAACACAAGGTCCGGGCGCGGATGCCAGTGCAGCGCGAGGTTCGACCACAGCAGCTCGAAGGCGGCGTGGGCAAACGGCAAGGCAGCGAAATCGGCCTGCGCGAAGCGTGGGCCGCGTGCACCGAGCGCGCGTCCGATCGAGGCGGGCAGGAAACGCCGCCAGCTCGTGTCGCCGGCGTCGTGCGCGCGGGCGCGCTCGAGCATGGCGAAGGAGAGGTCGGCGCCGAACACGGGCGCTTCAGGGAAGCGCTCGCGCAGTGCCGGGAGGTCGTCGCCGGGTCCGCAGCCGAGGTCGAGCACGCTTGCCGGGCTCACCTTGATGTATTCGAGGCGCTCCCGCATGCGGTCTGCGATCTCGCGCGGCAGGAACGCGACGTCGTCGAAAGTCGCCGCGCGGCGGTCGAAAATCCGCTGCAAATAGCGCGGATCATAGGCCGGACGGCCGGGTCTGGGGTGAGACGGGGACATGTCGGTCGTATTGGCGAAGTCTGCGAAGTATACTCGCTCACTCCCATCCTTTCAGTTCACGCGCCCGCTTCGGGCCGTCCTACGATGCCGCCGCCGCCCATTCCGACGTCCTCTGCGACGTCCATACTGTCGTCAGTCCCGCGACGCGCCTGCCAGACTTTGGCCTGGCGCGCGTTTCGGGGCGTGCGGCATTGGCCGCGGCTCGTGCGTTGCGTGTTGCCGGATCTGCTGCCGTATTGCCTACCGAGTGCGTGCCCATTATGCGGCAATTTGCCGCGACGCTCGCCCGGGGTGCGCAGTGCCACCGCAGGCTCGTCCAGCATGCTTGACGGGCCGCCTTCCGGCCCGCTTTCCCACTTCTGCCCGGACTGCGACGCGGCGTACTGGAACGAAGCGCGGCTGCGCTGCCAGGTCTGCGCGCTGCCGCTCACGGGCAGGGCACGCACACGCGCGCGCTATCGATGCGACGCCTGCGCGAAAACACCGCCCGCCTTCGACGCGACGATCGCGCTCGCCGACTATCGTGCGCCGCTCGACGCGCTCGTACGAGGGCTGAAATTTCGCGCGCGACTCGGGCTCGGCGAGGAATTCGCATGGCGTCTCGCCCGCGCGGCGCAGGATGCACTCGATCCCGCCGATCAACCGATGCTGATCGTGCCGGTGCCGCTCTCGCGCGAGCGTCTGGTCGCGCGCGGCTACAACCAGGCGTGGCAGATCGCGAAGCCGCTCGCCCGCGCGCTCGGCACGCGCGCCGACGCCACGCTCGTGCGCCGCACCTTGCACACGGCCGCGCAGTCGCAGCTCGATCGCGATACGCGCCGCCGCAACGTGGGCCGCGCGTTCGCGCTACGGGAGGCGCGCCCCTCGCTCGATGGCCTGCACGTCGGGGTGGTCGATGACGTCATGACCTCAGGCGCGACGCTCGACGCACTCGCGCACAGGCTGAAAGCGGCAGGCGCGCGACGTGTGACGAATTTCGTCGCGTTGCGCACACCGAAGGACTGACGTCCCTCTTTTCTTTTCAAGTTCTCTTCACTGGTTTTATCGTCATGTTCAACGTCGTTCTCGTCGAACCGGAAATTCCGCCGAACACCGGCAACGTGATCCGCCTGTGTGCGAACACGGGCGCACGCCTGCATCTGATCGAGCCGCTCGGCTTTCCGCTCGACGACACGAAGCTGCGCCGCGCCGGCCTCGACTATCACGAATATGCGCAGATGAACGTGCACCCCGACTGGGACGCCTTCATCGCCAAGGAAACGCCTGACCCATCGCGCATGTTCGCGTTCACGACGCGCGGCTCGGGCCGTTTTCACGATCACGCGTTTTTGCCCGGCGACTGGTTCGTATTTGGCGCAGAAACGCGCGGATTGCCGGACGCGGTGCTAGACCGCTTTGCAACGCAACAACGCGTGCGCCTTCCGATGCGCCCCGGCAACCGTAGCCTGAACCTCTCCAACACGGTTGCGGTGGTGGTGTTCGAGGCGTGGCGGCAGGCTGGGTTCGAGGGCGGCGAATGAGCTAGCGCGACGGTTGCGCGGCGAGTTCGCGCTCGTAGCGCGCGTGCATCGCATCGTCGAAGCACGCGAAGATCACGCGTTCGAGCTCGGGATAATTGGGCAAGATCTCGATGACCGTTGCGAGCGCAATCTTCACGGCCTCGTCGGCCGGAAAGCGATACACGCCGCAGCTGATCGCCGGGAACGCGATGCTCTTCACGCTCGCCTCGCGCGCCACGGCCAGCGAGCGCCGGTAGCACGAGGCGAGCAAACGCTCTTCGTCGCGCGCGCCGCCGTGCCAGACGGGCCCGACCGTGTGGATGACGTATTTCGCTGGGAGCCGGTAACCGGCGGTGAGCTTCGCATCGCCGGTCGGGCAGCCGTTCAGCGCCTCGCATTCGCGCAGCAGATCGGGGCCCGCGGCGCGATGAATCGCGCCATCCACGCCACCGCCGCCGAGCAGCGACGAGTTAGCGGCATTGACGATCGCATCGACGTGCAGCGTCGTGATGTCCACGACCTGAGACTCGATGCGGCACTGTCCGATAGTCAGCATGACGGTGCTCCTTGCGCTTTCGCGCGCGGTCACTACGCCCGGCGGCGGCACGCAAGAGGCTGCGCCGGACCGCGCCCTACTCCGCCTTCGCGTCGCGCCGCAGCAGTGCGCTCACGGCGTCGCGCGGCGCCACGCCGTCGAACAGCACGGCGCATACCGCTTCCGTAATCGGCATGTCGATCTGGTGCGCACGCGCGATTGCCAGCACGGCGCGCGCGCAGCGCACGCCTTCGGCCACATGGCCGAGCGCGCCCAGAATGTCGTCGAGCGTGCGCCCGCTCGCGAGCTGCTTGCCCACGGTGCGGTTGCGCGAGAGGTCGCCGGTGGCGGTGAGAATCAGGTCGCCGAGGCCCGTGAGGCCGGTGAAGGTTTCCGCGCGGCCACCCAGCGTCACGCCCAGACGCGTCATTTCGGCGAGGCCGCGCGTGATGAGCGCAGCGCGCGCGTTCAGGCCGAGGCCCAGACCGTCGGAAATGCCCGTGGCGATCGCGAGCACGTTCTTGACCGCGCCGCCCACTTCCACGCCCACGACGTCGTCGCCGGTGTAGATGCGCATCGCGCGGTGATGGAACGCGGCGAGCGTGCGCTCGCGGCAGTCGGCCGAGGCGCTGGCGACAGTGAGCGCAACGGGCAGGCCCTCGCCTACTTCGCGCGCGAAGCTCGGGCCGGACAGCACGCCGTTGCTCGCATGATCGGGCAACTCGGCCGCCACGACCTGATGCGGCATGAGCTGCGAATCGGCCTCGAAGCCCTTGCAGAGCCAGACGAAGTGCGCGGGCACGCGCCCCATGTCGCGCATGGTGCGCAGCATGTCGCGCAGGCCCGCTACCGGCGTGCCGAGCACGACGAGATCCGCCTCGCCCGACGCATGGTCGAGCGCGACGCCTAAATCGGTTTCGTACTGAAGAGAGGGCGGCAGCGAGACGCCCGCGAGATAGCGGGCGTTCTCTTGCGTCTGCCGCAGGGTGTCGACGAGCGCGCCATCGCGCGCCCACAACAACGTGTCATGCGCCTGGGCGAGATGCCCTGCCAGCGCGGTACCCCACGCTCCGGCGCCGAGAACGGCGACTTTCATTCCAATACTCCGCACCGGTTGTGAGGTTCAGCGATCAATCAATGCGTGGCCGTGCTGTTGGCGCCTTGTTGCTGCGCGAGCTGCTGCAGGCGTTGCTCGTAGAGCGCCTGGAAGTTGATTTCGGCCAGATGGATCGGCGGGAAGCCTGCACGCGTGATCGCGTCGGCGATGTTCGAGCGCAGGTACGGGAACAGGATGGTCGGGCAAGCGATGCCAACGAGCGGATCGACCTGTTCAGCCGGGATGTTGCGAATGTCGAAAATGCCGGCTTGCTTGGCTTCGATCAGGAATGCGACCTTGTCCTTGACCTTCGCGGTGACCGTGCCGGTCACGAGGATTTCGAACACCGATTCCGCGAGGCGCTCGGCCTTGACGTCGACTTCGACTTCGACGGAGGGCATGTCCTGTTCGAGGAAGATGGCCGGCGAGTTCGGCTGCTCCAGCGAAAGGTCCTTGAGGTAGATGCGCTGGATGTTGAAGAACGGCTGGTTGTTCTCGTCAGACATGGTCTTTGGCTTCCTGATTAAATGGGTTTGCGGTTGCGTGCACAGTATCGCGACGTTTCGCAATGCCGGACATCGAACATTGTCGAAATGCCGCCGCGCAGCCGCAATGAGCAGCATCAAACGACAGCAAGCCCGTGCGAGCCCTGAGGGCCCGCACGGGCGAAAAAAACGGCGGAGCGACCGCGCACAAAGGCGCGCTGGCCACCCCGGTGCGTCAAGCAGCCGCTTCGAGCAGCGGCATCAGGCCGCCGGCGCGATCGAGCGCGGAGAGGTCATCGTAACCGCCCACGTGCGTCTCGCCGATGAAAACCTGCGGCACGGTCCTGCGGCCCGTGCGCGTCATCATTTCCTCGCGCCGCGCCGGATCCCGGTCGATCAGCACCTTCTCGATGTGTTCGACGCCGCGCGACTTTAAAAGACGTTCGGCCATCTGGCAATACGGGCACACCTGGGTGCTGTACATGACAACCTTGCTCACTTCGTACCTCCTTGTTTCACGACCGGCATACCGGCCTGCTGCCAGGCGTTCACGCCGCCGTCCAGCACGTGGACTTCGGCAAAACCGGCTTCCTTCACGAGGCTCGCGGCCTTGTGCGATTGCTGGCCCGTCTGGCAGACCAGCAACACCGGGTTGCTCTTGTTCTTGACGAGCTGCGCGACCTTGCCCTGCAACTCGCCCAACGGCAGGTGACGGGCGGCGGGCAGATGGCCCTTGGCGAATTCGTCGGCCGAACGCACGTCGATCACCACCGCGTTGCGGCGATTGATCATCTGCGTCGCTTCAGCGGCGGAAACGCCGCCCCGGCCACCGCGCTTGAGCGTCGGCCACAGCAGCAACCCTCCTGAGATGAGGACGATCGCGATGAGTACAAGGTTGATGTAATTAGTAAAGAACGTCACGGATGAGCCGCCGGGAAAAAGAGAAATCGAGGGAAATCCAGTTCAGACAATCCGCTCATTATAAAATAACCGTTTGTCGCAGGGTTGCCGCCCCCCAGCCCGGGCGTATAACCCGCTGGACCGGTCTGCGAACGCGGTAGCCGTATCACCGACGTTCCCCGTCCCCGATTACCGCTTCCCTCACTACCGACCGTCATCCACATGTACAAACTCGTACTCATCCGCCACGGCGAATCGACCTGGAACAAGGAAAACCGCTTCACCGGCTGGGTGGACGTCGACCTGACCGAACAGGGCAACCGCGAAGCCCAGCAGGCCGGCCAGCTGCTCAAGGCATCCGGCTATGCGTTCGACATCGCCTACACCTCGGTGCTCAAGCGCGCGATCCGCACGCTCTGGCACGTCCAGGACCAGATGGACCAGATGTATCTGCCCGTCGTTCACTCGTGGCGCCTCAACGAGCGCCACTACGGCGCGCTTTCGGGCCTGAACAAGGCAGAAACGGCCGCCAAATACGGCGACGAACAGGTTCTGGTCTGGCGCCGCAGCTATGACACGCCGCCGCCCGCGCTCGATCCGTCGGACGACCGCACGGCCTACAACGACCCGCGCTACGCGAAGGTGCCGCGCGAAGAGCTGCCGCTCACGGAATGCCTGAAGGACACCGTGGCGCGCGTGCTGCCGCTGTGGAACGAGTCGATCGCTCCGGCCATCAAGGCGGGCAAGAACATCGTGATCGCCGCGCACGGCAACTCGATCCGCGCACTCGTGAAGTACCTCGACGATATTTCGGACACCGACATCGTCGGCCTGAACATTCCGAACGGCGTGCCGCTCGTCTATGAACTGGACGAGAACCTCAAGCCGATCACGCACTACTACCTGGGCGACGCCGACGCCATCGCCAAGGCTCAGGCCGCCGTGGCCAACCAGGGCAAGAAGTCGGACTAAGTCCATCATCTTCGCTCACGCATCACACTCGCCGGCCTTGGCGCATGCCAGGGCCGGTGGTTTACTCGTGGCGAAGCGGACTGCAGCGCGAGCCACTGCGCTCGTCTTTCGCTCGTTCGAGTATTTCCTGCCGAATTTCGCGACCTCACTGGCAGCTCTGCCAGTCTCCCGTCATACCCACGTCAGTCCCGCGCCCAGCAAGGATTTGCGGCACACGCCTTGCGAACCCGCTGGCTTTCCGACTGTCGAACCCGCAACGTTCGTCCCCGCATCGCGCCTTATACACAGGGCGGCCGAGTGTGCAGTTATACTTGTCCGTCGTTTTTCCATTAGACGCTGCCACGCGCCTTTCGACCGCACGCAACAATCTCTATGCGAAAGAACCTAAAAAACATCGGCCTGATTGCCGCTGGCCTCGCGACCGGCGTCTTTGCCACCCTGCAAATTTCCGCTTCGGCGCAGCAGACCCAGCAAACCGTGATCGAGCCGCTGCCGCTCGACCAGCTCCGGCTTTTCGCCGAAGTGTTCGGCCAGATCAAGCATGAGTACGTCACGCCGGTCGACGACAAGAAGCTGCTCACCGCCGCCATCAAGGGCATGGTGTCGAGCCTCGACCCGCACTCGTCGTATCTCGACAAGACCGACTATCAGGAACTCCAGGAACAGACCAAGGGCCGCTTCGCGGGCCTTGGCATCGAGATTTCCTCGGAAGACGGCCTGATCAAGGTGATCTCGCCCATCGAAGACACGCCCGCATATCGCGCCGGCATCCGTCCGGGCGACCTCATCACGCGCATCAACGACAAGCCCGTGCGCGGCATGACGCTCGACCAGGCGGTCAAGCAGATGCGCGGCGACCCGGGCACGAAGGTCACGCTCACGATCTTCCGCAAGACCGACGACCGCACCTTCCCGCTGACCATCACGCGCGCCATCATCAAGGTGCAGAGCGTGAAGTCGAAGATCCTGGCGCCGGGCTACGCGTACATCCGCATCACGAGCTTCCAGGAACGCACCACGCCTGACCTCGCAGCCAAGCTGCAGGACATCGCGCGTCAGGAGCCGAACCTCAAGGGTCTCATTCTCGACCTGCGCAACAACGGCGGCGGTCTGCTGCAGAGCGCGGTCGGTGTCGCAGGCGCGTTCCTGCCGGCGGACTCGGTCGTCGTGTCGACCAACGGCCAGATCCCCGATTCCAAGCAGGTCTATCGCGACAACTACGAGAACTACCGCCTGCCGTCGTTCGACGGCGATCCGCTCAAGGGCGAGGCAGCCGAGTTCAAGACCGTGCCGATGGTCGTGCTGACCAACGCCTACTCGGCGTCGGCCTCGGAAATCGTCGCGGGCGCGCTGCAGGACTCGAAGCGTGCGCTCATCGTCGGCAAGACGACGTTCGGCAAGGGCTCGGTGCAAACGGTGCGTCCGATGACCGCCGACACCGCGCTGCGCCTGACCACGGCGTACTACTACACGCCGAGCGGCCGTTCGATCCAGAACAAGGGCATCCGTCCTGACATCGCGGTCGACCAGTACGCCGACGGCGATCCGGACGACGCACTCGTCACGCGCGAAGTCGACTACTCGAACCACCTTGCGAACACGCAGGACCCGGACGAGAAGAAGGAACAGGAAACGCGCGAGCAGGAACGCATGGACATGCTGCGTCAGCTCGAAGAGCAGAACGACAAGAAGACGCCGGAACAGCGCCAGAAGGATCGCGAGCGCAAGCCCGTGGAATTCGGCTCGACCGACGACTACATGCTCCAGCAGGCGCTGAACAAGCTCGAAGGCAAGCCGGTGGCGGAATCGAAGTCGCCGATGGAGCGTCGCCTCGCGCAATCGAAGCCGCCTGCATCGGCATCGGCGCCCATCGCAGTGAAGCCGGGCGCGCTGATCATGGCACCGGGCGCTTCGGCACCCGCGCCGGCCTCGGCTCCGGCTGCCGCACCCGCAAAGTAAGCTCACGCTGCACGTCGTACCTGCCTCGCGGCCCACGTTCGAACCTGAACGTGGGCCGCGAGAGCGAAGCTCCCGCCGCCGGTACAATACCGATTCTGCGAATCCTGTATTCCCGGCGCGCTTCCCCGGTCTTTCGGCCTCCCGGCCTTCTGTCCATCGCGCGCCCGCACCGTGCGCATCGCGATGAACGACGACCAACTCCTCCGCTATTCCCGCCATATCCTCGTCGACGAGATCGGCATCGAGGCGCAACAGCGCTTTCTCGACGCGCATGCGCTCGTGATCGGCGCGGGCGGCCTCGGCTCGCCAGCCGCCATGTATCTGGCGGCCTCGGGCGTAGGCACGCTCACCCTCGTCGATAACGACACCGTCGACCTCACCAACCTCCAGCGGCAGATCATGCACGAGACGGCGTCAGTAGGCCGCGCAAAGGTCGAGTCGGGCCGCGACGCCATCGCGCGCCTGAACCCCGAGGTGAAGGTGAACGCCGTGCAGGCGCGCATCGACGACGCCTGGCTCGACGAGCATGTGCCGCGCGCGAGCGTCGTGCTCGACTGCACCGACAACTTCGCCACGCGCCACGCCATCAACCGCGCCTGCGTGAAGCATGGCGTGCCGCTCGTTTCGGGCGCGGCGCTGCGCTTCGACGGACAGATCAGCACCTTCGATTTCCGCGACGCCACCTCGCCCTGCTACGCCTGCGTGTTCCCCGAGGATCAACCGTTCGAGGAAGTCGCGTGTTCGACAATGGGCGTGTTCGCGCCGACGGTGGGCATCATCGGCGCGATGCAGGCTGCCGAGGCGCTACGCGTGGTCGGCGAGATCGGCACGCCGCTCGTCGGGCGACTCATGATGCTCGACTCGCTGCGCATGGAGTGGAACACGATGCGCATCGCGCGCCAGCCCGACTGCCCCGTCTGCGGCGAACGGCACGCATGAAAAAGCCCCGGCTCGCCGGGGCTTTTTTACATCGTGATGCGCCGATGGCGCTGCTTCAGGCCAGCGCGAGACGCCCCAGCGCCGCCTCCAGTTCCTCGGGCTCGTAGGCCGCGAGCACATCGGCCACGGGCTTGTCGAGCGCCTTCAGTTGCGAGCGCAGGATCTCCTGCTTCACCACCAGCAACTGGCTCGGGTGCATCGAAAACTCGGTCAGCCCCATACCCAGCAGCAATCGCGTGAGCTGCGGATCGCCCGCCATCTCCCCGCACACCGAGACGGGCACGCCCGCGCGCTTCGCCTCGCGCAGCGTGTGCGAGATGAGTTGCAGCACGGCCGGATGCAGCGGATCGTAGAGATCGGCCACGGCGTTGTCGGCGCGGTCGATTGCGAGCGTGTACTGGATCAGGTCGTTGGTGCCGATCGAGAGGAAGTCGAGCCGCCGCAGGAACATCGGCAAGGCCAGTGCCGCCGCCGGAATCTCGATCATCGCGCCCACCTGCACGTTCGGATCGTAAGCGAGGCCGGCATCGTCGAGCTGGCGCTTGGCCTCGCGGATCAGGTCGAGCGTCTGGTCGATCTGCTGAGCGTGCGCCAGCATCGGGATCAGGATCTTGACCGTGCCGAACGCCGAGGCGCGCAGGATCGCCCGCAACTGCGTGAGGAACATCTGCGGCTCGGACAGGCTCCAGCGGATCGCGCGCAGGCCCAGCGCCGGGTTCGCCGCCGTCTCGTAGCCGTCGCTCGCGCTCATCGCTTCTAGCGGCTTGTCGGCGCCCACGTCGATCGTGCGGATCGTCACGGGCAGTCCGTTCATCAACTCGGCCGCACGCTTGTAGGCCTCGAACTGCTCGTCCTCCTCCGGCAACTGGTCCTTGTGATTCATGAACAGGAACTCGGTGCGAAAGAGGCCCACGCCCGTCGCGCCCGAATCGAGCGCCGCCTGGGCGTCCTCGGGCAGTTCGATGTTCGCGTAGAGCTGGATCTTGGCGCCGCACAGCGTCTGCGTAGGCGAAAACTTCAGGCGCTGGAGCTTGCGCCGCTCGAGCGCCATCTCGCTCTGGCGGTAGGTGTACTCCTCCAGCACGATGGGCGCGGGATCGACGATCACGACGCCATGATCGCCATCGACAATGATGAGATCGTCCTGACGGATCAAGGCGCTGGCCTGCTGCACGCCCACGGCCGCCGGAATGCCCAGGCTGCGCGCGACGATCGCCGTGTGCGAGGTGCGCCCGCCCAGATCGGTGACGAAGCCCTGGAACGTTTGGCCCTTGAATTGCAGCATGTCGGCGGGCGCGATGTCGTGCGCGACCACGATCATTTCGTCGCAACCGCCGTGCAGCACGGCGGGCGAGGCGCCCGCGAGCGCCTTGAGCACGCGCTCGACCACCTGCTCGATGTCGGCCTTGCGCTCGCGCAGGTATTCGTCCTCCACATCGTCGAAGTGGCGCGAGAGGCGTTCGAGCTGTTCGGTCAGCGCCCATTCCACGTTGAAGCGGCGCGTGCGGATCAGGTCGATGGTCTCCTGCACGAGCATGACGTCGTTCAGGATCATGAGGTGGACGCCGATGAACGCGCCCATTTCGCTGGGCGCGTCGGCGGCGAGGTCGGCGCGCAGCGTGTCGAGCTCCTGCTCGACGAGCTTGAGCGCGACGCGAAAGCGCTCGATTTCGCCCTCGATCTGCGAGAGTTCGACCAGATAATGGTCGACGTCGAGCGCGGCCGGCGCGATCAGATACGCCCGCCCGATGGCGATACCGCGTGATACGGGAATTCCATGCAGCGTGAACGGCACGCGCACCTCCTCTGGTTATGTAATGCCGCGGCAAACCGCTGCAATGCGCTCTCTCTGACCCCGGCTTTTATTATAAATTCCGCGACGCCCGGATGTTCTATCCGACCCACTCGCGAGGCGCGAAAATCCGCGCCCAGCAAGCTTTCGCGCCGCTGCCGGGTGGCTTACGCCCGGGTGCTTCCCGCTTGCCCCAAATCCATTGCCGCAACGAAAACGCCGCGTCGAAACGCGGCGTCGGGCGGGGAAGATCCGGCAGTCGCCCATCGCGAAAACGAAATGGACGACAGAAACGCTTAATGCGCGCTCATTGGCCTTCGCCGAACTTGTCGGCGATCAGCTTGAGCATCGCGCCCATCGCGTCGGCCTCATCCGGGCCCTCGGTTTCGATCAGCACCGTACTGCCGATGCCCGCCGCCAGCATCATCACGCCCATGATGCTCTTGGCGTTGATGCGGCGGCCATTGCGGCTCATCCAGATTTCCGACTGATAGTTGCCCGCCAGTTGCGTCAGCTTCGCCGACGCCCGCGCATGCAGGCCGAGTTTGTTCACGATGGTCGTTTCTTGTTGCAGCATAGGTCGATCCAGGCGCAGTGTGTAGAAGTGATGCTGTGGGATTGTGCGTCGCGCGCGCAAGACGCGCGCGCTGCGCGTCCGCTCGCTCGCGCGAGCGCGAACTTCGTGCTTGCAGTTTGACGTGCGCCCAAGCCGGATCAATCCGGCTCAGGCTGTACCGGCAGGCTTGAACGCCATCGCCGGGGCGGCTGGCGCCGCACTCGCCGCTTCGGCGCGCCCGGCCAATTCGGCCTTGGCCGTGCTGCTCGCGGCCGCGGTAGTCGCAGCAGCAGTGGCCGCCGCGGCGACGGCCGCTTTCGCCACGGCTTCGGAAGCCGCTTCGGCACACGGCGTAGGGGCGCAGCCGCAGTCGTTGGCAGGCTGGGGCGTGCTCGGGCCGATCGTTTGAACGCCCTTGCTCGCGCCCGCGAGCGCCTTTTCCACCAGCACATCCAGCGGCGTCGCCCGGTAGCAGACCGCGCGCACCAGCATCGGCAGATTGACGCCGGCCAGCACACGCACCTGCGGCACCGTCGCGAGGCGTGCGGCGATGTTCGACGGCGTGGCGCCAAACATGTCGGTGAGCACGAGCGCCCCGTTTTCCTCGCGCAGACGCTCGATTTCAGCGTTCGCCTGGGCGACGACCACGGCGGGGTCGCTATCGGGCAGCACGTCGAGTGCGCCGATGCGCGCCGGACAGCCGCCATAAATATGGGCAATGCATTCGCGCAGCGCGGTGGCGAGCGGTGCGTGAGCGATGATCAGAATCCCTGCCATGTCAGCGTGACTACAAATAACGGCTTCGGTTGATGCCTGGGGCCGATCTGCGATGATCGCGTCCGACAGCGCCGACCTGGGGCCAGCCGTGGGCCATCAGGGTCGGAACATGCGCCGGGCATTGCGCTACGCCGTTTTTGGCGACGCAGCACGCATGACCCGGGCGCGGGCTCGCGGCATTGTAGCAGGGTCATTTTCGCGCTGACCATGCGGTTTTGCTCGCGGTTTCCCGCTATTCGTACCGCTAATCGTACACCTGCCGATGCGCAGGTTTTGTGCCGTGCAGCACGTCAATCCGCTCCAGGGCACACCCAGCGCGCATCCGCATCTCGAAGATGCTGGCGCGGCGGCTTAAATCAAGCACGCGTCAAGCACCGTGCCGCCGCGATTCGAGCCCTTCCTCAACCGAGTTATAGGCGCTTTTGGCAACAGAAGGCAGCACTCAGGCCGCCGCGCGCTCCAGCGCGTCGATGAACATCGCCGCCACGTCGAAGCCGGTCTGCTCCATGATCTCGCGGAAGCACGTCGGGCTCGTCACGTTGACCTCGGTGAGCCAGTCGCCGATCGCATCGAGCCCCACCAGCAGCAGCCCGCGCGCCGCGAGCTTCGGCCCCAGCGTCTTTGCGATCTCCAGGTCGCGCGCGGTGAGCGGCTGCGCCACGCCCAGACCGCCCGCCGCCAGGTTGCCGCGCACCTCGTTACCCTGCGGAATACGCGCGAGCGAGTACGGCACCGGCTCGCCGCCGATCAGCAGGATGCGCTTGTCGCCGGCCTTGATCTCGGGGATGAACTTCTGCGCCATGACGCTGCGGCGGCCGTCTTCGCTCAGCATTTCGATGATCGAACCGAGGTTCATGCCGTCCGGCTTGACGCGGAACACGCCCATGCCGCCCATGCCGTCGAGCGGCTTGAGAATCACGTCCTGATGCTCTTCATGGAATTTGCGCAGGCGCGCGGCATCGCGCGTGACGAGCGTGGGCGCGACGAACTGCTGAAATTCGCCGATGGCGAGCTTTTCCGAATGATCGCGAATCGACTGCGGCTTGTTGAAGATCTTCGCGCCCGCGCGCTCGGCGATCTCCAGCAGCCACGTCGAGGTGACGTACTCCATGTCGAAGGGCGGGTCCTTGCGCATGATGACGGCGTCGAAACCGGTCAGTGCGCGCGAATCGGGCGAGTCCTTGAACCACGTCTCGCGATGCAGGTCCGCTGTGTCGCCGACGATCTCGAAGCGCCGCACATCGGCTTCGACCTGGCCGTTCACCCAGGCGAGATGCTGCGGCTCGCACGCGTAGAGCGTGTGGCCGCGCTTCGCAGCCTCGGCCATCATCGCGTAGGTCGAATCCTTGTAGATCTTGAACCGCTCGAGCGGATCGGCGATGAAGAGAATGTCCATGTCGTCCCTGCAGCTATGCTGATGTTTTGCTGGAAATTTTCCAGCCTTGATGACGACTGCGCCCGCTCGGGGCGGGCGCAGCAAGTGTTGTTATCGACGCGTTTTCAACCTGACGGGGCGTCAGACCTGGATCGCCTCGGGGTCGGTCTTCTCCAGCTCGACCGACGCCGCCAGCAGCCCAAGGCGCGCCACCACGCCGTACATGTAGAAGCGGTTCGGCGGCGCCGCACCGGGCTTGGCGCGCGTGTCGGGCAGCGCCGTGTGCTCGAAGCCGAGCGGCACGAAATGCATGCCCGGCGCGTTCAGGTTCTGGTCGCGCTCGCGGCTGCCGTGCGCGCGGTAGAAGCCGCCCACCACGTAGCGGTCGATCATGTACACGACCGGCTCGGCCACTTCGTCGCCGATGTGCTCGAACGTGTAGACGCCTTCCTGCACGATGACGTCGCGCACTTCCAGCCCGTCCTTCGTGGCCGACATCTTCGCACGTTCGCGCTTCGTGAGTGCGGCGACCTCGGACGCGTCGTGCACCGTCATCACGCCGCGGCCGTCGGTGCCCGCGTCGGACTTGATGACCACATAGGGCTTTTCGGTGATGCCGTACTCGCGATACTTCTTCGCGATCTTCTTGAGCACCGCGTCGATGGACGTAGCCAGTTTCTCCTCGCCCGTGCGCGCCTCGAAATCGACGCCCTCCACGTGCGCGAAGTACGGGTTGATCATCCAAGGATCGACGCCGACCATCTTGGCGAACTTCTTCGCCACGTCGTCATAGCAGGAGAAGTGCGTCGACTTGCGGCGCACGGCCCAGCCCGCGTGCAGCGGTGGCAGCAGGTATTGCTCGTGCAGATTTTCGAGCACGCCCGGAATGCCGCCCGACAGATCGTTGTTCAGCAGGATCGAACACGGGTCGAAATTCTTCAGACCGAGGCGGCGCTGCGAACGCTCGAGCGGCTCCAGCACGATCTTCTGGCCGTCGGCCAGCGAGATCGTGACCGGCCCGGCGATGTTCTCGTCGAGCGTGCCGAAGCGCACGTTCAGACCGGCCTGACGCATGATCGTCGCGAGGCGCGCGACGTTTTCCAGGTAGAAGGCGTTGCGCGTGTGCTGCTCGGGGATCACGAGCAGATTCTTGGCGTCCGGGCAGATCTTCTCGACGGCGGCCATCGCGGCCTGCACGGCGAGCGGCAGCACTTCCATCGGCAGGCAATGGAAGGCGCCAGGAAAGAGATTGGTGTCGACGGGCGCGAGCTTGAAGCCGGCATTGCGCAGGTCCACCGACGCGTAGAACGGCGGCGTGTGCTCCTGCCATTCAAGGCGGAACCAGCGCTCGATGGCCGGCGTCGCGTCGAGGATGCGCTGCTCCAGCTCGAGGAGCGGGCCATTCAACGCCGTAACCAGATGCGGGACCATAAGGTATTACTCGCGGACAAAAGCTAGTTGATTGTAGGAAAACTGGGAGCTTATCTGGGGACGATTGCGCCGGTTACAAGACGGCTTTTCCCTTACGCTCCATAGGGTTATCGACTTCACCCCGTTTTAGGGCCGCAAGACGGCCGACCTTAGGCCAGAACCGCCCCCGTTATCCACATCGAATAACCATTCTGGACCGCGCGCCCTGTCAAAAGCAATGGGGCCGCACGAATTGAAGGGTCACTGGGGTAACGCACGGTCGCGCGCCTTATTCCGTTCAATGTCCAGCGAATGCACTGCCCCGCACGGCACACGCCAAAAAAGAAAGGGCCCGCCATAAAGACGGGCCCAAGTCGCTGTGCTCCAGTGCTGCTACTGCTGCTACCTTACTGCTTCCAGCATGCTGCTACCCCGTGCAACGCTATGCTTGTTATTCGACGCGCTCGCCGTGAAGGATCACGTCGAGACCTTCGCGTTCTTCTTCTTCCGTGACGCGCAGGCCCATGACCATGTCGATCACCTTCAGCAGGATGAAGCTCACCACGCCGCTGTAGATGAGGGTCGTCGCGACGCCCTTGATCTGCAGGATCACGCTGCCGTCGGCGCCGCCGATGTCCTTGACCGCGAACACGCCGGTCAGGATAGCGCCGATGATGCCGCCGATGCCGTGCACGCCGAATGCGTCGAGCGAGTCGTCATAACCGAACTTGTGCTTGAGCCACGTAGCCGACCAGAAGCAGACCACGCCTGCCACCACGCCGATCACGATCGAGCCCATCACGCCCACGAAACCCGAAGCCGGCGTAATCGCAACCAGACCTGCAACCGCACCCGAAGCGATACCGAGCACCGAAGGCTTGCCCTTGGCGATCCACTCCGCGAACATCCAGCCGAGTGCGGCGCAAGCCGTCGCGACCTGCGTCGTGAGCATCGCGAAGCCGGCACGGCCGTCAGCCGCGACTGCCGAACCCGCATTGAAGCCGAACCAGCCCACCCACAGCATGGCCGCACCCATCAGCGTGAGGACCAGGTTGTGCGGTGCCATGACTTCGCGGCCATAACCGACACGCTTGCCCAGCACGAGACAGCACACCAGACCCGCCACACCGGCGTTGATGTGCACCACCGTGCCGCCTGCGAAGTCGAGGATGCCTGCGCTTGCCAGCCAGCCGGTCGGTTCCCAGACCATGTGGGCGATCGGCGAGTAGACGATGATCGACCAGAGCGACATGAACACCAGCATCGCCGAGAACTTCATGCGGTCAGCAAACGCACCCGTGATGAGGGCCGGCGTGATGATCGCGAACGTCATTTGATAGACGAAGTACACGGTCTCGGGGATCGTCGGTGCGAGGTGGCTCACGGTCAGCGTGGTCGCCTTGTCGCCCTTGATGTAGTTCATGCCCTCGAGGAAGATCCGCGAGAATCCGCCGATGAACGAGCCGCCCGGCGTGAACGCGATGCTGTAGCCGACCACCGTCCAGATCACCGTGACGACGCAGGTGATGGCGAAGCTCTGCATGAGCGTCGAGAGCACGTTCTTCTTGCGGACCATGCCGCCGTAGAAGAGCGCGAGGCCCGGGATCGTCATGAACAGGACGAGCGCGGTGGAGGTCAGCATCCAGGCGGTGTCGCCCGAGTTGATCTTCGACGAATCGACCGAGAACGGTGCCGTCGGTGCGGCCGGAGCGGCTGCGGCTGCGGCTGCGGCCGATGCATCGGCCGGTGCGCTGGCTGCGGTTGCCGCCGGTGCCGAAGCGGCGTCTGCTGCCGGTGCCGAAGCGGCTGCGGCGGCCGGTGCGGAAGCAGCGTCGGCTGCGGGTGCGGAGGCGACTGCGGCCGCCGATGCGTCGGGTGCGGATGCCGCGGCGGGGGCGGACGCATCGTCCGCCAGCGCGGCGCCGATGCCGCCGCCCAGCAGCGAGCCGGCCATCAGCAAGGACATCAATAGTTTGCGCATCTCGGTTTCCTCTTGTCTCTCTATGTGTCGGCCAGGTTGACGCTTGAGCGACTTACGCTGGCCCCATGACTGTTGGTCGCTGTTACAGGGCGTCGGCGCCGGTTTCGCCGGTGCGGATGCGAATCACTTGTTCGATGGGGGTGACGAAAATCTTGCCGTCGCCGATCTTGCCGGTGCGCGCTGCGCGCTCGAGCGCCTCGATGGCCTGATCGACGATGTCGTCCGACACGGCTGCCTCGATCTTCACCTTCGGCAGGAAGTCGACGACGTATTCCGCACCGCGATACAGCTCGGTGTGGCCCTTCTGACGGCCAAAGCCCTTCACTTCCGTGACCGTGATCCCCGAAACGCCGATGGCCGAGAGAGCCTCGCGTGCTTCATCGAGCTTGAAAGGCTTGATGATTGCTGTAATCAGTTTCATGTAGTCCTCGCTGTGGTTGCTTTCATCCCGTATTCACTACTGCTTCTGCGACGGGCGCCTGCGGTGCGGGTCTCGCTCCGCTGGCGCACCGCGAGCCAGCCGTTGTTCGGTGCGCGGGGGGTTATTAGCAACACCCGTGCCAATTCAACCAAAGCGCGATCGAAACGCGATCGAACGACTTTCTTGCGGCGTGCTGACAAAGTTCGATGCACGAAGCGCTCATCCCGTGGACAATGCCGGTCCACACGCTGAAGTCCGCGCCGCGCGGGCCGCCGCGTGCTTGCCCAAGGCCCTGGCCGAACGGCCAGCGCAGGCCTCGGGCGGTGGCAACGCCAGGCGAGAGTTGCTAGAGTGTTCTGCAGGACGAAGGCGCGGCACGATGCCTTCAGATGCGCGCGGATAAGCGTGAGAACGAAGCGCAGCGGGCCGCGAAGCACTCACGGGCCGCACGTCGGGCAACCATGCGCCGCACTTGCGAGGTACACAACCAGGTCACGCGCGTGCCGCGCACCAGATGCGCTCATGAGCATCGCGGGCTTCGCGGGTCTCGCACCAAGATCGCTCACGATCCAGGTCGAGGCACAGTCGAAACGAAATCTGCACATTTTTTGTGCAGCGAAGGGGAAACCGAATGAAACAACCGAACGATGTATTCAACGATCTGCAGTCGAAGGTCAGCGAACTTTTGAAGAACTCGCCGGCGCGCGACGTCGAGCGCAATGTGCGCGCCATGCTCTCGCAAGGCTTTTCGAAGCTTGAGCTCGTCACGCGCGAGGAATTCGACGCGCAGACGCAAGTGCTCGTGCGCACGCGTCAACGTCTGGAAGAGCTGGAACGTCGTGTGGCCGAACTCGAACAGAAGCTGCCCGTGACTGGCCAGTCGTCCTGATCAATTTCATCGCTACCCGAGCAAGCGAGCCGTAACGGTTTAGCAATGGAACCGTAAAGGGGCACGCGCTTCACCAGCCTGGCGCATGCGAAAAACTGCGGGAAAACGCAGCGCATGCCCCACCTTTCGGAGAACTCCATGTCGCTTGCCGTGGTGAAAAGCCGCGCGCCGGCTGCTGGCCGCGCGCCTGAAGTCACCGTCGAAGTTCACCTCGCCAACGGGCTGCCGTCGTTTTCGATCGTCGGCCTGCCCGATCTCGAAGTCCGCGAGAGCCGTGAGCGCGTGCGCGCCGCGCTCTCGAACTGCGGCTTCGACTTCCCTGTCCGAAGAATCACCGTCAATCTCGCGCCGGCCGACTTGCCGAAAGAGTCGGGGCGTTTCGATCTGCCCATCGCGCTCGGCATCCTCGCCGCGAGTGGGCAGATTCCCGCCAACGCGCTCGCACACGAACATCAACCCACGCGCGAATTCGCGGGCGAGCTTTCGCTGACTGGCGCGGTGCGGCCCATGCGCGGCGCCTTCGCGATGGCGTGCGGCACCGCGCGAGCCCATGCCGACACTACAGCGCCCTCACCCGAACTCTATCTACCCGCCGACAACGCCAGCGAAGCCGCACTGGTGCCCGGCGTCGACGTCTACGCCGTGACCGATCTGCGTGCACTCTGCGCGCATCTCGCACGCGCCGAGGACGCGCAACTCGTGCCCGTGCGCGCGCCTGTGCTGGACTCGGCGCACACGAGCGCGCTACCCGATATGGGCGACGTGATCGGCCAGCGCGGGGCGCGCCGCGCACTCGAAGTCGCAGCAGCCGGCGGCCATCATCTGCTGATGGTCGGGCCGCCCGGCGCGGGCAAGTCGATGCTCGCAGCGCGCCTGCCCGGCCTGCTCCCGCCCATGAGCGATGAGGAAGCGCTCGCCAGCGCCGCGCTGCTCTCGGCGAGCGCAGTCGGTTTCTCGCCGCAACAGTGGCGACGCCGCCCGTTTCGCGCTCCACATCACTCGTCGAGTGCGGCAGCGTTGATCGGCGGGCGCAATCCGCCGCAGCCCGGCGAGATTACGCTCGCTCACCTGGGAGTCCTGTTCCTCGATGAGTTGCCGGAATTCGACCGGCACGTCCTGGAGACACTGCGCGAGCCGCTGGAAGCCGGCAGCATCACGATCTCGCGCGCCGCGTGGCAGGCCGACTTCCCCGCCGCATGCCAGCTGGTGGCCGCCATGAACCCGTGTCCGTGCGGATGGCGCGGCGATCCGTCCGGGCGTTGCCGCTGTACGCCCGAAGGCGCGGCGCGCTATCGACGCAAACTCTCGGGGCCGCTGCTCGACCGCATCGACATCCAGATCGAGTTGCCCGCGTTGCCGCCAGCCGAATTGGCCTCGCGCGCCGCCGCGCCCGGCGAACCTAGCGCCGCGATTGCCGCGCGCGTGGCTACGGCGCGCGAACGCCAGCTCGAACGTCAGGGGAAAACCAACCGCGAATTGAGCGGCCGCGAAACCGATGAAGTCTGCCGCCCGGATGCCGCAGGCGAGGCGCTGCTGCGCGAAGCGGGCGAGCGCTTTGGCTGGTCAGCGCGCGCTTACTATCGCGCGCTCAAGGTGGCGCGTACGATTGCGGACCTCGCGGGGACGGCCATGCCCGAGGCCGCGCATGTCGCCGAAGCCGTGCAGTATCGGCGGGCCTTCAGCGATCAGTAGTGCGGATCAATCGCATTGCGGTGGCGAGTGGCGAAAATGGCCTTGCCCAGGAAACCCGCCCGGCAACGGCGCAGCGGGAAAAAAACTCACCGTTGAGGCCGCTTGCCGCATTCTCCAGACGGATCAAAAAATCGAAGTCAAGACTTGACTTATGCACACTTGGTCGTGTTGCAGTGCTTTCACGACACGATTCGCATTTAGCGGCGAGCAAAAACGCAAGTCATTGATTTTTATACGTTTCAAAATCCACCGGAAGACTGCGAAAACTGACAAAAGGCCCACAGCACGGCCTTTTGCGGGCTGCGCCGGCGTTTTACCCACAAAGTTGTCCACAGGAGCTGTGGGTAACTCGTAAACCCTCAATCAAATCCGGCAGATAGCTCGTAAACCCAGGAGAGCACATTCACTTCAGGGCGCAAACGGCAGCCCATTCAGACGCGTCGCCGCACCGTCGCTCGGGTCTCCTCAATACAGCTTGAACGATTGGAAGAACTGATCGACTTGCTCGACGGCGGGTTGCTCTCGCCCCACGATCGCAAGCTGATAGACATGCGCGCCCTTCGCCACCAGACGCGCGTGAATCGTGCGCGATTCCTCGTTCTCCCCGGCTTTGCCCGACAGCGCCATATCGAATCCCGCCACACTGCCGCCTGTCGCGACCGGCACAGCCACCGCACGCGCCTGCGGCTGCGCACCCACATTGCGCGCGAGACCGTCACGCAGGAAGGTCAGCGCCTTTTGTTGCGTGGCAGGCGTCGCATCGGGCAAATCGAGCGTGCCCACCACGAACACGGCACCGCCCACTTCGGCGGTTTGCATATGCATGCGCATCGGCGTGCCGTCCACGTCGACGCTGCGCGCATCCGAGCCGGGCTTGGCGGGCAGATCGACACTGTAGCCGCTCGCAGTGCTGGATATCGTGCGCCAGTCGTAAGTCGGCGCGCACGCCGCCGTTGCGATGACAAGCGTCGAGACAAGCACGCTCGCGGCTAGCGAACGCGCGGACATCGGCGGGATCGGCATGAGTCGGGCACGGCGAAGGGCGTCGATGAGCATGGGATGCACTGAGGGGACGGAATAGAGTGAAATGGGGCGCGAAACCGTGGCGCCCGACATTATCCCGCGCCCTCGCCTGCGCGTGCCGCCGCAACCGCTATGCCGGGAAATTCGGCGCTACAATGTTCGCCCGAGCCATTGCGAGATAGACTGGCTCCGCCAGATCCGCAACATTGAGCGCCCTCAGGCGCGCGAGGCTTCACCCATGTCCGCATCCCAGACTCCTTCGAAAGCACGCTCCGGCGCGCTGCGCAACATCGCCGCCGCGATCGTCGTCGTAGCCATCGCCGTGGCGGGCTACTTCGCATTCTTCGGCAGCCAGCAGCGCGTGCCCGACGCCACCTTCACGCTGCTGTCGGGCCAGAAGGTCTCGACCGCCGATCTCAAGGGCAAGGTCTATCTGATCAACTTCTGGGCGACGAGCTGCGCGACCTGCATGCAGGAAATGCCGCAGATGGTCCAGACCTATAACCGCTTCAAGAGCGATGGTCTTGAATTCGTCGCCGTGGCGATGAACTACGACGCGCCGATGTACGTCGCCAACTACGCGCAAACGCGCCAGTTGCCCTTCAAGGTGGCGATGGACGATGGCTCGGCGGCGAAGCAGTTCGGCAACGTGCAGCTCACGCCGACGACCTTCGTGGTCGACCGCAACGGCAAGATCCTCAAGCGCTATGTGGGCGAGCCGCAGTTCGCGGAACTCGATCAGTTGCTGAAAAAGGCGCTGTCGACCTGATGTGCGACTGACGCGCCCGAGCGGCGCAAAACCAAAAACGAGAACGGCAGCGAAATTCGCTGCCGTTTTTATTTCCAGCACCGCCGGGCCCCGCTTCGCGCTCAGCCGCGCGTCTCGTTCTCCTGGCGCGCGACCAGCCCGTAGCGGCGAATCTTCTCGTAGAGCGTGGCCTTCGCCATCTGCAAGCGCTCGGCGGCCTGCGCGACGGCACCATGCGTCTGCTGCAACGCATCGGCGATCAACGCGCGCTCGTATTGCTCCACGCGCTCCTTGAGCGGCAGCGCCTCATCGGCGCCTGCCGCCACGGGCGCGGCGACATCGTCGGGAATCCCAAGCACATGGCGATCCGCGGCGTTGCGCAGTTCGCGCACGTTGCCCGGCCAGTCGCGCTGCGCGAGCCGCATGCGGTCGCGCTCGGTCAGGAGCGGCGCGCTGCGCTGGTAGCGCACCGCCGCATCGAGCAGGAAGTGTTCGAACAGCGGCACGATGTCCTCGCGGCGCTCGGCGAGCGGTGGCAACGCGATCGTCACCACGTTCAGGCGATACAGCAAATCGCGCCGGAAGGTGCCCGCCGCCACGTGTTCGTTCATGTCGCCCTTGGCGGCCGCCACCACACGCAGATCGACGCGCACCGGCTGATTCGAGCCGAGCCGTTCCAGCACGCCGTCCTGCAGCACGCGCAGCAGCTTCACCTGAAGCGCGAGCGGCATGCTCTCGATCTCGTCGAGAAAGAGCGTGCCGCCTGCCGCATGCTCCAGCTTGCCGATCCGGCGCTTGGCCGCGCCCGTGAACGCGCCAGGCTCGTAGCCGAACATCTCCGATTCGAACATCGGCTCGGGCAGCGCGCCGCAGTTCACGGCGACGAAGGGCTTGTCGCGGCGCGGCGACAACTCGTGCAGGCTGCGCGCGATCAACTCCTTGCCCGCCCCCGTATCGCCGTTGATGAGCACGGAGGCATCGGTAGGCGCGACGTTCGCGATCAGCCGCCGCACCTGCTCGATCGCCGGACTCTTGCCGATGATGCGCGGCGCAAGCGGGTTCTGGCCCGCCAGTTCGCGGCGCAGCGCGAGGTTTTCGAGCATCAGCGTGCGGCGCTCGAGCGCGCGGCGCACCGTCTCGATCAACCGCTCCGAGGCGAAGGGCTTTTCGATGAAGTCGTATGCGCCGTCGCGCATCGCCTGCACGGCCATCGTAATGTCGCCGTGGCCGGTCACGAGGATCACGGGCACGTCGGGCGCACGCTCGTGGCACTGCGCGAGCAGATCGAGCCCGCTCATGCCGGGCAGGCGGATGTCGCTCACGACAATGCCCGCGAACGCGGCATCGACGAGCGGCAGCGCGGCCTCGGCGGTCGCGTAGCCGGTGGTCTCGAAGCCCGCGAGTTGCAGGCTTTGAACCCCGGCGCGGCGCACCAGTTCGTCGTCCTCGATGTAGAGCACCCGGCCGGGCGTTGGGTTGACCATGTTCGTTCGTTTTCCTTATGGCTGATACGGCTTGCCTGCGCGGGATTCAATCCGGCGCGCCGGGCGTGCCGCTCGTGTCCGCAGCGTTCGTGGCGTTCACCGTTAGCGCGCCGTCGCCCCCGTTCGCGCCGCTCACGCGCGAGCGTCGCAGCGTCAGCACGAACGCGGCGCCGCCTTCTTCGGCATTGTGCGCCGCGAGCGAGCCACCGCAATCGCGCGCGATCGACGAGGAAATCGCGAGGCCAAGGCCCAGTCCCTGCCCCATCTCCTTCGTCGTAAAAAACGGCTCGAAGAGGCGCGGCATCACCTCGGCGGGAATGCCGGGTCCATTGTCGCGCACGGTGATGTCGAGCGTCGCGGGCAGCGCGTGCACGTCGATGACGATGCGCGGCCCGGGCAAGCCCGCCACCGCGTCGAGCGCATTGCCGATCAGGTTGATGAGCACCTGTTCGAGCCGTAGATCGTCGCATTGCGCGACCAGTTCGGGATAGCCGCCGTTCGGATCGAGCGGCACGCTCGCGGCGTCGCCATCGGTGAGCGTGAGTTCGACGTGCACACCCTCAAGACGCTTGCCGAGCAACGCCAGCGCGTTGCGCAACGCGCGCGCCACCGGCGAACGCTGCCCGCGGGGCTTGGCGCGCCCCACGAATAGCTTGAGCTGATTGACGATCTTGCCCATGCGTTCAGTGAGCGAGCCGATCGCTTCAAGATTCTCGTGCGCCGCGTCGTACTGCCCGCGCTCCAGAAACACGCGCGTGTTGTCGGAGAAGCTGCGCAGCGCCGCGAGCGGCTGATTCAGCTCGTGCGTGATGCCCGCCGCCATCTGCCCGAGCGCGGCCAGCTTGCTTGCCTGGATCAACTCGTCCTGGATGGCGCGCAATTCCTGCTCGGTGCGGGTGCGCTCGGCGACTTCGCGCTGCAAGCGTTCGTTCGCCTGCGAGAGATCGACGGTGCGCTCGGCCACGCGGTCGTTGAGCATCGCGTAGGCCTTTTGCAGCATCGCGCGGCTCTTCACCACTTCCCGCACGCGCGCGCGGCGCATGCGCCAGTAGAACGCCAGCAGGCACAGCGAGACGTAGCCGAAGCCCGTCATGATGGTGGCATTGCGCGTGGCGTCCAGCACGGGATCGACCGGCGACATCGTCACGAGATGCCAGTCGGGCTCGCCAATCGCGCGGCGCGTCTCCAGATAGCGCGGCGCGCGCAGGCCGCTGCCCACGCGCACGATGTCGGCGTCGCCCTCCAGCACACGCTCGACGCTTGCAGGCAACGGCGGGATATCCTGGCGCGCGTACTGACGCGTCGCGTCGATCGAGGCCACGATATCGGAGGGCAGCGGCCGCACCGTGCGGTACTTCCACGCGGGCACCGACGACAGGAAGATCACGCCGTGATCGTCAGTGACGAGCAGCGGCTCGGAAGCGTCGGAGCCGGGAAACCATTCAAGGTTGAGCTTCACCACCGCCACGCCGACGATCTGCCCATTGCGCCGCACCGGCTGCGAAATGTAGTAGCCCGGATCGTGCGAGATCGTGCCGATGCCGAAGAAGCGCCCCACGCCGCCCTTGGCCGCCTCGATGAAATACGGCCGGAAGCGGTATTCCACACCCACGAAACTGTCCGCGCCGCGCCAGTTGCTGGCGGCGATGCACAGGCCGTCCGTGCGGATGATGTAGGTCGTGGTGGCGCGCGCGTGACGGTTCACGTCTTCGAGATAGCGGTTGGCCGCGGCCACGAGTTCGGGCTTCGGATCGGCCAGCGCGTCCTGCACGAGCGGATGCGCGCCCACCAGATACGGCAGCGATTCATAGCGCTCCAGCGTGCTCTTGAGCGCGGCGGTCGTGCGGTCGCCGCGCACGGCGGCATTGCGGCGCAGCGCGTCGATACCGGTCTGCCAGGCGAGCGACCACGCGAGCGCGCAGACAGCCGCAAGCCCGACGGCGAGCGCAAAAAGCAGAATGAGGCGGCGCGTCACGGATGAGGCTTCCGGTTGATCGAGCGGAGATGGGTGGGATTGTGGCACACGCATACCGCGCGAGGCGGCCGATCGGGGAAGGCGGTGAACGCCGGGGAAGACGGGGGAGATAGCGGGCGGCGCGCCGCAGGGGAACAGCACGCCGCCCAACGGCTTGCGCCGCTTACTGCCGGTACAGCAACCGCCGGTACAACGGGTACGACAGGCAAAACCAGTGCAACAACGGCTCATGGCCCGAGCGGCGCAAAGCCGCCACGCTCGGGCCGCGCGGCATTACGCGCCCGCGCTTTCCTTCATTTCTTCGGACTTGCCCGCCAGCACGGCGCGCAGCTTGTTGCGGTCGAGCTCCTTCTCCCACGCCGACACCACGACCGTCGCCACGCCGTTGCCGACGATGTTGGTCAGCGCGCGGCACTCGCTCATGAAGCGGTCGATGCCGAGGATCAGCACCATGCCCGAGAGCGGGATCGTCGGCACCACGGCCAGCGTCGCCGCCAGCGTGATGAAGCCCGCGCCGGTCACGCCGCTCGCGCCCTTCGAGGTGAGCATCGTGACGGCGAGCAGCGTGAGCTGCTGGGTCCACGTGAGGTCGGTGTTGGTCGCCTGGGCGATGAAGAGCACCGCCATCGTCATGTAGATGTTGGTGCCGTCGAGGTTGAACGAATAGCCGGTCGGCACGACGAGGCCCACCACCGAGCGCGAGCAGCCCAGGCGTTCGAGCTTCTGCATCAGTTGCGGCAGCGCCGATTCCGACGAGCTCGTGCCCAGCACGATCAGCAGTTCTTCCTTGATGTAGGAAACGAAGCGGATGATCGAGAAGCCCACGAAACGCGCGATCGTGCCCAGCACGACCAGTACGAAGACGATCGACGTGAGATAGAACGTGCCGATCAGCTTGAGCATCGGCAGGAGCGAGCCCACGCCGTACTTGCCGATGGTGAAGGCCATCGCGCCGAACGCGCCGATCGGCGCGAGCTTCGTGACGATCTTGACGACGCCGAACAGCACGCCCGAGACGCCGTCGATGAACTCGGTCACCACGCGGCCGCGCTCGCCCAGTTGCGTGAGCACCGCGCCGAACAGCATCGCCACGAGCAGGATCTGCAGGATTTCGCCCTGGGCGAAAGCCGAGAAGATCGTGTCCGGAATGATGTGCATGAAGAAGTCGACCGTGCTCTGGCCATGCGCCTTTTCGGCGTAGCTCGCCACGGCCTTGGCGTCGAGCGTGTTCACGTCGACGTTGAAGCCCGCGCCGGGCTTGAGCACGTGCGTGGCGATCAGGCCGAGCACGAGCGCGAAGGTCGAAACGATCTCGAAGTAGAGCAGCGCCTTGCCGCCCACGCGACCCACCTTCTTCATGTCCTCCATGCCGGCGATGCCGGTCACGACGGTACAGAAGATGATCGGCCCGATCACCATCTTGATGAGCTTGATGAAGGCGTCGCCGAGCGGCTTCATGTCGATGGCGAGCGTCGGCCAGAAGTGGCCAAGAATCACGCCGATCACGATCGCCACGATCACCTGGAAGTAGAGGACTTTGTGGAGAGGTTTCTTCACTTTGGGTGCCTGCAATGAGTTAAGCCGATGGCCGCGCCTTTCGAGCGCCTGCCGCGACAGGTCGAAACGGGGGAATCAGCGAAACCGGCAGAGGTGATCGGACATCGGCTGTCTCCTTCGATGGAATGGGCGCTGTGGCCGCGTGCCATCTCATGTTTTTTGTGTCGCGGCCGAGGTTGGCCGCGCGCTCTTTATTGCAAGGTTGATGCCAGCCCTGTCATCGTCCTGAAAGCCTTGATTCGCAAGGCTTTTGCCGAGACGCGGCGAGCGCGGAATCTGGATTTCCAGAAATGCGGAATGAATGCGTCCGGGAATCCGTAACACCAGACGCAAAAAAGCCCGCACGAGGCGGGCTTTTTTCCTGACGGCTCGCGGGGTTTAGACCACGCCCGCGCCGTGTGCCTGCACATCGGCGTGGTAGCTCGAACGCACCATCGCGCCAACCGCGGCGTGCGTGAAGCCCATCTTGTAGGCCTCTTCCTCGTACATCTTGAAGGTGTCGGGATGCACGTACGAACGCACCGGCAGGTGGTGCTCCGAAGGTTGCAGGTACTGGCCGATCGTCAGCATGTCGACGTCGTGCGCACGCAGGTCGCGCATCACCTGCAGAATTTCTTCCTCGGTTTCGCCCAGACCCACCATCAGCCCCGACTTGGTCGCGACTTCGGGATGCAGCGCCTTGAAGTCCTTGAGCAGCTTGAGCGAGTGCGCGTAGTCCGAACCCGGACGCGCTTCCTTGTAGAGGCGCGGCACCGTTTCCAGGTTGTGGTTCATCACGTCGGGCGGCGCGGCGTTGAGGATGCCGATCGCGCGATCGAGACGGCCACGGAAGTCCGGCGTCAGGATTTCGATGCGGGTTTCCGGCGAGTGTTCGCGCACCTGGCGGATGCACTCGACGAAGTGGCCGGCGCCGCCGTCACGCAGGTCGTCGCGGTCCACGCTCGTGATCACGACGTACTTGAGCTTGAGCGCGCCGATGGTGCGCGCGAGGTTGCCCGGTTCTTCCGGATCGAGCGGATCGGGGCGGCCGTGGCCGACGTCGCAGAACGGGCAGCGGCGCGTGCACTTGTCGCCCATGATCATGAACGTCGCGGTGCCCTTGCCGAAGCATTCGCCGATGTTCGGGCAGCTCGCTTCCTCACACACCGTGTGCAGGTTGTGCTCGCGCAGAATGTTCTTGATCTCGTAGAAGCGCGAATTGCCCGTGGCCGCCTTCACGCGGATCCACTCGGGCTTCTTGAGCTTCTCGATCGGAACGATCTTGATGGGAATGCGCGCGGTCTTGGCCTGCGCCTTCTGCTTCGCGGTGGCGTCGTAGGGAACGCCGTCGGCACTGGGGCTCACCGCGGGATTCACTGCGGAGTTCGCTGCGGGGTTGGCAGTTACGTCAGTCATGCTTTCGATCCAGTCAGGCCGCCGGGGGAACGCCAGCCTGCGGTTGTGGCGGTTGCCCGCCTTCAGACCGCGCGAGCGGCCGGGTCCACGGCGGCCGCTTCGGCCGCGGGGTCTGCGGCAGCCGCTTCGGCTGCCGGAAGAGTTTCTGCTTGCGCGGCCTCGCCGTGCTTTGCGATCTGCGTCGCCGAATGCTCCGCGAAGTTCGCTTCGAGTCGCGCCGCCAGCGTGTCGGCTGCTTCGCGCCATGTCGCGCGCGCGCCGAGCGTTGCCATATCGACGGTTTCGAGGCCCGCGTAACCACAAGGATTGATGGCGAGGAACGGGCTCAGATCCATCGCAACGTTCAGGCTCACGCCGTGATAGCTGCAACCGTTGCGGATCTTGAGACCCAGCGCGGCAACCTTGGCGCCACGGTGGGCCGCGCTCTCGCCCGGGGCGTCATCTGGCACGTAAATGCCGGGCGCACCGGCCTTGCGCTCACCGGCGAGATTATACGCCGCCAGTGTTTCGATCACGGCCTGCTCGATGAGCGTGACGAGCTCGCGCACCATGAGTTTCCGGCGTCGCAGATCGAGCAGCAGATAGGCCACCACCTGCCCCGGCCCGTGATAGGTAATCTGGCCGCCACGATCGATCTGCACGAGCGGGATGCCGCTGTTGGCGATCAGCAGATGCTCGGGCTTGCCGGCCTGGCCGAGCGTGAAGACGGGCGGATGTTCGACCAGCCAGATTTCGTCGGGCGTGTTCGCATCGCGTTGCGCGGTGAACTCGCGCATGGCGTCGAAACTGGTCTGATAAGGCTCGGTGCCGCGCCAGCGCAGCACGATTGGCTCGTGAGCGGGAACGACAGCGGGGTCGGATGTAATTAGCAGGGATGAAACCGGGGTGGCGCACATGATTTCCGGAGTTTACCCAATTCGGGACAAGCGCGCCGAGGGCTCTGCGGACAAACAACGGGCGCCCCATCCGATGAGCGCCCGTCGTCATGCACGTCACTTATGTCACACATTTGCGCTAGCCCATGCGTCAACCCGCGCCTCAAACCGTGCGCCAGCCGTCGCCCGCATGAATGCCCAGGCGCGCCGCTTGCCGCGCGGCCCAGTCGATGACGCGCTCGCTCACGCGCGAAGGCGTTGCGAACGCCACCCACGCCGCCGCACCCTGCTCCGCACCGATCCACAGTCGCTCGCCGCGCCGCAGCCGCAGCGTGTGGCCCGGTTCCAGCCAGTAGTCGGCGGTATCGTCGCTACGCGTGACCCACACTGCGCCGCAGCGCACGGTCAGCCGCGTGCTGCGCGACACGCGCACCGACGCAACTTGATTGGCCTCGACTTCGAACGTGATATCTGAAGAAATTTCTCTCATTTCAGCCTCCGATTGCCCTGCTCCGATGGCTACAATCCTAGACAACACAAGGGATCGGGCAAAACGATCATTTTTCACGGCTATGTGAGAAAAAATACGATGGACCTGCGTACGCTACCCGCGCTCAACGCCCTCAAGGCCTTCGAGGCCGCGGCCCGCCACGAGAGTTTTTCGCGCGCCGCCGACGAACTGTTCGTCACGCACGGCGCGGTCAGTCACCAGATTCGCGCGCTCGAAGCCGAACTGGGCGTGGCGCTGTTCTCGCGCGACGGCAAGCGCGTGCGTCTGACCGACACGGGCCGCCGCTACGCGAGCCAGGTGCGCGACGCACTCAGCCAGCTTGCCCATGCGACGCAGGAAATCCGCGCGGGCGACCGCGACCGGCGCCTCGTCATCTCGATGCTCTCGTCGTTCGCGGCGCGCTGGGTCACGCCGCGCATCGGCCGCTTTATCGAGGCCAATCCGCAGTGGGATGTGGAACTGCAATCCACCAACCTGCTCACCGATTTCGCGCGCGACGACGTCGACGTGGCGATCCGCTTCGGCTACGGCCACTATCCCGGCCTGCACGCCGAGCTGCTGCTCGACGAGATTTTCTTTCCCGCCTGCTCGCCCGACTTTCGCGGCGGCAAACTGCCTGACGATCCGCGCGAACTGGCGCAGTTGCCGCTCCTGCGCTCCGACGACGAACTCTGGCGCCCGTGGTTCGACGCCGCCGGCATGCAGGACATGCCCGAGCCCAAGCGCGGCGTGCTCTATCAGGACTCGTCGAACCTGCTGCAGGCCGCAATGGACGGCCAGGGCATCGCGCTCGTGCGCCGCTCGCTGGCGATGCACGAGATCACGCGCGGGCGCCTGGTACGCCTCTTCAAGGAAATCGACGGACCCAGCCCGTGGCGCTACTACCTGATCAGCACGCCGCAGCGCTTGCAGACCGAGCGCGTGCAGGCGTTCCGCCACTGGGTGTTCGACGAAGTGGCGCGTTTCAGGCGTCTTTACGAAGACGCCTGCGAAGCCGGCCCGCTGATGACGGCCGCCGCTGCGGCTTTGCGCGCGAACGAAAGCGATACGGCCTGAGCAAGACCTGAGCGCCAAAGAAAAAGGGCCGCCCGAAAGCAGCCCTCTTTGCGACCCGACGCGCAGCGCCAGTCTTTACAGCACGATCTTCACCATCGGATGACCGGTGAGCGCGCGGTAGATATCGTCCAGATGCGCCTGGCTCGTCGTGCGCACCGTCACCGTGAGGCCGGTGTAGTTGCCGCCGCTCGACGGGCGCTTTTCGATGGTGGTTTCGTCGAAGCCGCCGTCGAATTCGCGCAGCACCGCGATCATGGTCGATTCGAATTCCGGATGCGTCTTGCCCATCACCTTGATGGGGAAATCGCAGGGGAATTCGATCAGCGATTCTTTTGCTTCGGCGCCTGCGCCGATTACTTGTGTTCCAGTCATTTTTCCACTTCCTGTAGCGTGGCTTGCGCGGCCTGCTTGCCATGCACCGCGCGCGCCTCGTGCGCTTTCGCACGCTGATAAGCCTCGTAGAGCGCGGCATAAACCGGCCCCGGTTTGCCGTTGCCGACGGCCGCGCCGTCGAGCGTGACCACGGGCAAAATTTCCTTGGTCGCCGAGGATACCAGCACTTCGTCGGCGTCGCGCAGCGCGGCTTCGTCGATCTCGCGTGCCTCGAAGCGCAGGCCGCAGTCCTGCGCCAGCTCCTCGATCAGCCCGTAACGGATGCCTTCGAGGATCTTATTGCTACGCGGCGGCGCGTACAGCGCGCCATCCTTCACGATCCACACGTTCGACGACGATGCCTCGGTCAGCCAGCCGTCGCGGAACTGGATGGTCTCGAACACGCCATGTTCGACAGCGTTCTGCGCCATCAGCACGTTGCCGAGCAGCGAAGTCGCCTTGATGTCGCAATTGAGCCAGCGGCGGTCTTCGGCCGTCACGCAGGCCACGCCCGCCGCGCGCTGCGCGGCTCCCGGCATGACGAGCGGATTGACCATCACGAACACCGTGGGCGTGATGCCCGCCGGAAACGCGTGGCCGCGTTTGGCCACACCGCGCGTCACCTGTACGTAGACGTTCGCATGAGCGTCGCGCGCGAGCGCGCCCGCTTTTTCGTTCGCCTCGATCACGCCCGCGATAAGCGCACGCCAGCCCGCTTCGTCGAACGGATTGGCGATGCCCACCTTGTCCAGCGAGCGCGCCAGACGCGCGAGATGCTGGGCGATGCGAAACGGCACGCGCACCGCTTCGCGCGCTTCCCCGGCTTCGAGCACATAGACCGGCACCACTTCATAGATGCCGTCGCCGAAGATGAAGCCGCGATCCAGCACCGGCACGCGCGCTTCGGAAAGCGGCGTGAGTTCGCCGTTGAGCCAGACGATGGGCTCGGCGGCTTCATGCGTCGTCGAAGTCGGGGACATGGCGTCGTACTTCGTAATTACTTCTTCTTGTTGAACATGAGCATCAGCGAATCCCACACGCGACCCACGATGCCGGCTTGCGGCACCGCGTCGAGCGCGACCAGCGGGAACTGCGCGAGCACCTTGCCGTCTGCGCCGACGAACTTCGCCGTGCCGACCTGCTGGCCGTTGGCGAGCGGCGCGATCAGCGGGCTCGTGATCTCGACCTGCGGCTTGGCCTTGTCGGCCGCGCCCTTGGGCAGCGTCACGAACTGATCCTTCTTCACGCCGATCTTGACCGAGTCCGCCGCGCCCTTGTACACGCGCTGCGTGGCCACGGTCTGGTTCGCGCCGTAGATGCGCGTGGTGTCATAGGCGCTATAGCCGTAGTTGAGCATCTTCAGGCTGTCCTGCACCCGGTCGTGCTCTTTCTGCTCGCCCATCATCACCGAGACCAGACGGCGATCGCCGCCACCCGTCATCGGGCGCTTGGCCGACGCGATCAGGCAGTAGCCCGCCGCTTGCGTGTGGCCGGTCTTCAGACCGTCGACGGTCGGGTCGATCCACAGCAGACGGTTGCGGTTCGGCTGCTTGATGTTGTTGTACTTGAACTCCTTCACCGAGAAGATGCTGTAGTACTCGGGGAAGTCGCGAATCAGGCGTGCGGACAGCGTGGCGAGGTCGCCGGCCGTCGTGTAGTGATTCGGGTCGGGCATGCCGTTCACGTCGGCGAAGTGCGTGTGCGCCATGCCGAGCTTCTGCGCCTCGGTGTTCATCATCGTGACGAAGTTCGACTCGCTGCCGCCGACCAGTTCGGCCAGCGCGATCGCCGCGTCGTTGCCCGACTGGATGATCATGCCGTACACGAGGTCATGCACGGACACCGGCTTGTTCGCCTCGATGAACATGCGCGACTCGTCGGTCTTCACGCGGCGAACGGCTTCGCTCGGCGTGACGATCTGCTCCATCGAGATCTTCTTCGTTTGCAGCGCCTCGAACGTGAGGTACGCCGTCATCAGCTTGGTGAGCGAGGCGGGCTCGACGCGTTCGTCAGCGTTGCCCGACGCGAGCACCTGGTTGGCGGTCGCATCGACGAGCACCCACGAACGCGCGTTCACTGCGGGCGGCGGCACCTGCGCGAAGGCCGATGCGCTCGCGAGCAGCGTGGCGCCGAGCGTGATGTTGCGAACGATGGAGGGGGAAATGAAGGAGGACTGCTGGCCGTTGGAGAGAAAACGCATAGGTTCAGATCGGACGGGATTGGGGTCGGGATGAACGTGGCGCGCCATGCGGCGCACGGTCGGGTGTGAGCCGGAGTGCGGCGCCTCGCTCACACGCCTCACCAGACGATGCTGACGGCGAAGGCGGGCGCGGCGGCCGCAAAAAGAGCGCTCATTATACGCGTCACGTCAGGGCGTTTTTCTTTCGAACCTCACGTTTGCGCGTACCTGTCGTGCATTTTTCACGCGTCGCGAATTTCGAGCACGCTTTTTTCAGCGTGCTTCCAAGCTTTTCCTCAACTTTTTCTCAAGCTTTTCTCACGAACCTCCAACGCGTGCCTTACAGCGAGCGAGCACAGCGCTTACGTTCAACGCCAGGCATCGACGATGATGCGTTTGAGAACATGCAACTTGCGATGCAGGAAGTGTTCTGCCCCCGGAATCACGACGATCGGCAGCTCCTGCTCGCGCGCCCATTCGTACACCGAGAGAATCGGCACCGTCTCGTCGAGTTCGCCGTGAATCACGAGCGTATCCTCGCGCACGGGCGCGACTTCCCAACGGCTCGCCGCCGTGCCGACGAACACCATGCGCTCGATTTCGCCGCCGGCTTCCAGATAGCGTTTCGCGACATGCGACAGCACGAAGGTCCCGAACGAAAAGCCTGCGAGCACGAGGGGCACATCGGCCTGGCCCGGCTGCGCTTGCATGTGCTTGAGCAGTGCCAGCAGATCGTCCTGTTCGCCGATGCCGTTGTCGTGCGTGCCCGCCGTCGTGCCCACGCCGCGGAAATTCGAGCGGTAGGTCACATAGCCCAGTTGCACGAGCGTGCGCGCGAGCGTCTGCGCGACCTTGTTGTCCATCGTGCCGCCAAAGAGCGGATGCGGATGTGCGACGAGCGCAATGCCGCGCACGGGCGTGCCGGCGTCGGGCCGGTCGAGCGCGCATTCGATCGTGCCGACGGGACCGTCGATATGAAACTTCTCGGTTTGTGCGTTCATCGTTCTGAAGTTCTTTTAGGTAGGGTCGTGCGCAGCAAGTGCCGCAGGCCTCAACGGTCGATCTTCAGACGCTCGACCACCTGGCCGTTCTGCAGATGCGAAACGACGATCTCGTCGATGTCGCTTTCGTCGATATAGGTGTACCAGGTGCCTTCGGGATACACCACCACGACCGGGCCTTCCTCGCAGCGATCGAGACAGCCCGCCTTGTTGATGCGCACCTGGCCCGGGCCCGCGAGGCCCAGTTGCTTCACGCGCTTTTTCGCGTACTCCTGCATCTGCGTGGCGTTGCAGCTTGCGCAGCTCGGACGTTCGGCGCCGGGGTCGCGCTGGTTCAGGCAGAAGAAGACGTGATGCTTGTAGAACGAATCGGTCATGACGTGGCGTACCTGTGGAGACGGTGAAGCCGATGAGTCGCGCGCGGCGCGGCGCGCGATGCTCCGGCTGCCGTTATGAATGGGGATGCGGTCGATTATAGCGAGCGCAGCGCGTTCGCTCAGGTGGGCTTGGGTTGGCGCCTGGCTTAGCGCGGGCCTGCGCCGGGCGCCTGCTTGCGCCGCGCGCGCCGTGCAAGCCACGCGCGCTCGAGCGAAAACGCGGTCCAGCCGAGCGCCGCCCACGGCCAGGTCCACGCGAGCCAGCGCGCGAGACCATTGAAGTGCAGATAGCGGCCCTGGCGCCAGTCGGCCAGCACGACATCGAAATAGGGATTCACCGGCAGCAGGTTGACCAGCACCAGCGCGACAGCCAGCGCCACGGTCGCCGCCGCCGCGCGCGCCGTGCGCGGCAGGCGCAGCGCGAGAAATGCGGCGAGCGTGCCCCACACGAGGCCCGCGAGCGCGCCCGGCGTCGCCCAGTCGAATAGCAGGCCGCTTTGCGATTGCAGGAAGGTTGCGCCCGACTTCACCACGAGCGTGGTCGCCAGCAGCGCCACGATGAGCCGTGCGCGCGGCGCGCGAGGGCGCATCGGCAGCGACGCGAAAGCCGCCGCACCGAACAGGTTCAGCGTCGTCACGATGGCCTCCCAGTCGCTCTCGGGCAAACGCGCGGCAAGCGTATCGGGCAGGGCTCGCAGATGCCAGACGGCGGGCGTCCAGGCGAGCACGGCGTCCTGCATCGACGCATCGAAGCGCAGCCAGATCGCGCGCGGCCAGTCGCCCATGCCGAAGAGACGTGGCGCCGGAAACATGGTCGCGAACGGCCAGAGCGCGGCCAGCACCATCAGCGCCCCGCCGTCGCGCTCGAACCAGCGAAAGCGCAGCCGGCGCAGGAAACCGCGTTCGAGCAGCGCGCCGGTGGCGGGCGCTGCGAGCAACGCGCCGAGTAGCGCGCCGAGCACATTGGTGGCGAGGTCGAGATTCGAGGCGACGCGCGTGGGCAGATACGTCTGCACCGCTTCCATCACGCCCGAAAGCAGCGTGCCGCCAAGCGTCGCGAGCGCGATCGCCAGCAGCCCGCGGCAGCGCGGCCACACAGCGAGCACCGCCAGCGCGCCGAACGGCATATAGCCGAGCACGTTGGTGATGACGTCGAAGACGGTCCAGTAGCGCGGAAACGGATCGCCGAGATAGGCGAAGGGGCTCAGGCCGAGCGAGCGCCAGCCCGAAAACGGATACCACGAGCCGTAGACGATCAGCGCGGCGTAGAGCGCGAACGCCTGACGCGACAGCGTGGACGCCTGACGCGGCAGCGCCTCGGGAGCATGCGCCTGGCTTTCGCCGGGCGTTGGAGGGTGGGAAGTGCTATCGCCGCTCATGTCACTGCTCTGGCCGTCATCCGCCACGCGGCGGATGACGGCGCACCTCAAGGCGTGGCGGCGAGCGCCTGCCCGTTCAACCATGCGCCGATCTGCCCCGAGAAATCGTCGCTTGCGGCACGCAACGCCGCCGCGCCGCCCGCCGCGTCGGGTGTGCTCGCGGGCGCGCGCGCAACGAACGAGCGTTGCGCGATCACCTTGCCGCCCTTCATGAGCGTCGCGCGTGCGCTCAGCACGCCCGAGCTTTGGGTCGCGCTATCGAAGACCTGTTCGAACTGGGTCAACTCGATCTTGAGCATGGGCGCGGGCACGGCGTCGCCGCCCGAGAGCACCGTCGCGCGCGAGGACAGTGCCGAGCGCACGCGCTGCGTGAGCAGGCGCGCGGGCGACATGGTCCAGCGGCTGTTGGCATAGCGGCTCTCGCGCTGGGCGTCGCCGCTGATGCGGTAGAGAATGCCGTCGTTGTCGAGCGTCGGCGGCGCGCTGACTTCGAGCACCTTGAGCGGCGGCAGCGCTGCGGACGCGGGCGGCGCCGACTGCGCGTCGAGCGGCCCGAGGTCGTAACGGATATCCGAGTACGCGGCCTGGTTGCCGGCGCACGCCGCGACCAGCGTGCCGACGGCGAGCGCCGCGAGCAAGGCGCGGCTCAGCCTGGCGAGCGAGTGTAACGAAGTGGCTTGGCGTGACATGGCGATTCCTTCTGTGTCCTTCCTGTTACGGCGTTTTTGGTGCTTCGGCGGTCCGGCGCCCTACTTTCCAGCCGTGCCCGCGGGCCACGAGAAACCCGGCTCGCCCGGTCCCGGCGCGGGCAGCGGCGCGCCGCCGAACAGCAGGCTGCGCGGGCTGCTCGTGAAGGTGCCCGCCGCGCGGTCCACCGAGCGCATCGCCGAGCGCACGTCGTCGGTCAGCGAATCGACGCGCGGCAGCGTGTCGTAGCCCACGCTCGCAGCAAGCTGCTGGATCGAGTCGTTCATCGACGCCAGTGCCTGCCCCGCCTGCTGCGCGGCCGTGCCGGCCTTGTTCAAGTTCACCTGGAACGGTCCATCGGGACGGTTCACATTGGTGATGAGCTGATTGGTCGATTGCAGCGTCTTTTGCAGATCGGCCACCGCGCCCGGCAGGCGTTGCGTGGTGGGCTGCAATTGCTGCGCGAGCACGTTCACGCTGCTTGCGGCCTGCTGCAAGCTCGCCACGGTCGCCATCATCTGCTTGCGATTGTCTTCGTCGAGCAACTGGTCCATGTCGCTGGCGATGTTGTCGAGCTTGCGCAGCAGCGCGTCGCCGCGCCGCTGAAGCTGGTCGAGCAGGCCCGGGCGCAGCGGCACCTCGGCGACATGTTTCTCGGACGACGGCAGCGGCGAGAGATCGAGATTGTTATCGTCGAGCTGCACGAAAGCGATGCCGGTCACGCCCTGGAGCGCGAGCGTGCCGTAGGTGGAGCGCGTCATCGGCGCCTTCTGGTCGATCAGCACGCGAATGCGGATCTGCCCCGGATGGTTCGTGTCGAACTGGATCGACTGCACCTTGCCCACGTCGATGCCGCGATAGCGCACGGCCGCGTCGGCATAGAGCCCCGTCACGCTGCTGTGCGAGATCAGATCGTAGGGCACGCGCACCTTGTGGTCAGCGCTGAAGAAAAAGACCGACAGCGCGATCACGGCCAGCAGACCGATCGTGAAGAGGCCCGCCCAGAACGCATGCGGTTTGTTTTCCATCGTCAGATTCCCTCGTTGACGGTCGCTTCAGTGGCCGCTTGACTGCGTGCATCAGCGGCCGGCCCCGGCGTGGTCGTTATGTTCAGCATGGCTTCGCGCCCACCGAAGCCGGCGCGAGCGCCGCCGCCGGCAGCTTCGCGCGGCGCTCGGGCGGTAGCGCCTGTAGCGCGCGGCGACCGCGCATGCCCAGAAAGTATTCGCGGATAAACGGATCGTCCACGCCCGCCGCTTCCTCCACGGGCGCGGCCACCAGCACCTTGCGCTCGGCCAGCACGGCCACGCGCGTGGAGAGCGCGACCATCGCGTCCAGATCGTGCGTGACGAGGACGACGGTCAGGCCCAGCGCCCGGTGCAGCGTGCTGATCAGTTCCACCACTTCGTCCGACGAGCGCGGGTCGAGCCCCGCCGTCGGTTCGTCGAGAAACAGCAGTTCGGGCTCCAGCACGATCGCGCGCGCCAGACCCACGCGCTTGACCATGCCGCCCGAGAGCGCCGCCGGCATCTTGGAGGCGTGCTTGCACGGCAGGCCCACCATCTCCAGCTTGAGCATGACGATGTCGCGCATCAGGTCGACCGGCACCTTGCCCAGCTCCCGCACCGGTTGCGCGATGTTGTCGAACACCGAGAGCGACGAAAACAGCGCGCCGTGCTGGAACAGCATGCCCGTGCGGGTGCGCATGAGGCGCGCGCGCTCCGGGTCGACGGTCGAAATGTCCTCGCCGAACATCTTGATGGTGCCCGAGGTCGGCCGCTCCAGCCCCAGAATCTGGCGCACGAGTGTGGTCTTGCCCGAGCCCGAGCCGCCCACGATCGTGACGATCTCGCCGCGACGGATGTCGAGGTTCAGATGCTGATGGACGATATTGCGTCCATAGCGCTTGGTGAGATTGCGCACCTCGATGATCGGCTCGCCGATGGCCGGCAGCGGCAGGTCCTCGACGGCTTCCTTGAGCGGCGTGCTCATGACAGCCCCACGTTCTGGAACAGGATGGCGAACACGGCGTCGGCGAGGATCACGATGGTGATCGAGGTCACGACCGAGGTGGTCGTGCCTTCGCCGAGGCTCTGCGAATTCGCCTTGATCCGAAAGCCGAAATGGCAGCCGACGATGCCTACCAGCATGCCGAACGCCACACCCTTGCCAAGACCGATCCACAGGTTCGCGATCGGCACCACGCTCGGCAGCGAGCGGATGAACCAGGACATGTCGATGCCGAGCACCGCCTTGGCCGCGAGCGCGCCGCCGATCAGCGCGATGATGTCGGTCCAGATCACCAGCAGCGGCATGGCCACGCCCAGCGCGATCACGCGCGGCAGGATCAGCCGCAGGCCGTGCGAGATGCCCATCACGCGCATGGCGTCGAGCTCCTCGGTCACGCGCATCACGCCAATCTGCGCGGTGATGGCGGAACCGGAGCGTCCGGCCACGAGAATCGCGGCGAGCACCGGCCCGAGTTCGCGGATCACCGCGAGGCCGAGGATGTTGACGATGAACTGATTCGCGCCAAACAGGCGCAACTGCTGTGCCGAAAGATAGGACAGCACGATGCCGATCAGAAACGCGACGAGCGCCGTGATCGGCAGCGCCCGCGCCCCGGCGTTATAGACGTTCGCTGAAATCTCCACCCACGGCGTGGCCTTGGGTTTGCGCAGGATGAAGATCAGATCGAGCATCACGCGCCCGAGCATCGCGAGCCCGCCGTACAGGTGGTCCCAGAACGAGAAGATGGCGAGGCCGAGTTGCGTGACGAGATCGACGCGCACCACGCGCTCGGGGGCTTCGCGCACCGAATCGAGCAGCGCAATGCGTTTGAAGATGTCGCGCTGGGTGTCCGAGAGCGCGATCAGGTCGGCGGGCAGCTTGTGCCCCCAGACGCGCCACAGCGCCTGGCCGCCCACGTGATCCATGCGTTCGACGCGCGACAGGTCCCATTGCCCGACACGCTCGCCGACGAGCGCGCGCAGCCGCCGCGCCGCGCCGCCCTGATCGCGGTCGCGCGCGAGCGCAAGCGCGGTCCACTGGCCGGACAGGCGCACGATTTTTCCCTGGGTGCCGGCCGCGATGTCGAGGCCGGGCGGCGTTTCTTGAGTCAAGGCGGGGCGCTCGATCGGGGAAGAATGATCAGTCATTGTAGCGAACGCGCCCTGTTTCGGCGGTACGGACGCACACCGATGCGTGAGCACCGCCCAGCTGTGGATAATTCTGTGGATGAACTGTTGGCAGGCTGTGGGTGCAATGTGGAATATTCAGACAGTGAGGAAGAATTGAAGCGATTCGCTCACCGTCCTCGAGACCTCACCTGTGGATAGTTCTGTGGATTTCCTGTTGGCCGCTTGTGGATCGGCTGTGAATTGCATAAAAAATAAGCAAATCTGCGGCTCTAACCCGTGCTGATCACCGCCCTCTTCCGCCTGCCGATTTGCGGCCGTCAGAGCACAAGTCAGCCACTACAATACGCACCATGAACGCTACCCCCACGCCCCCCGAGACTCCGCGCGCCGACGACTGGCGCATCGACCGCGACCGCGCGGTGACGCTGTTCGGCCCGGCCGCGAACGACTGGCCCATCGAGATCGTCGAGGAAACCGGCTCGACCAACGCCGATCTGATGGCTCACCTGAAGGCGCTACCGCATCGCGCCGATGCGCTCGCGCGGCCGATCGTGCGGGTCGCCTATCTGCAAACCGCCGGCCGTGGCCGGCGTGGCCGTAGCTGGGTCGCCCAGCCCGGCGACGCGCTGCTGTTCTCGCTCGCCTGCGTGCTGCCGCGCCCGATCGAAGGGCTCGCGGGGCTGAGCCTCGCCATCGGCTCGGCGCTGGTGGATGGTCTGCGCACGCTGCCCGTGGCCGCGCCCGGCCAGATCGCGCTGAAATGGCCGAACGACGTCCTGCTCGAAGGCGACAAGCTGGTGGGGATCCTCGTGGAAAGCGCGTGGAGCACGCCGGATGCGTCGGCGGTCGTGATCGGCATCGGCACGAATGTGCGCGGCGCGGACGCACTCGCGAAAAAGGTCGAAGCGCTCAACGCCGATGCTGCGGCACAGCAAGCCGCGCCCGTGCCCGGCACGACGCCCACCGCGCTCTCGCGCGTGTGGCCCGGCGCCAATCTGACGGATGTGCTCGCCGCCGAACTCAACGCACTCGAAGGCGCGCTCACGCGCTTCGGCGCACACGGCTTCGCGCCCTTCCAGGCGCGCTGGAACGCCTGTCACGCCTACGCGGGCCGCGAAATCGCGCTCTACGAACAAGGCGCCGAACTGATGCGCGGCGTGGCCGTGGGCGTGGACGAGCGTGGGCAACTGCTGGTCGATACGGCGCACGGCCGCGAAGCCATCACGACCGGCGACGTCTCGCTGCGGCTTGCGGGCAGCGGTGCATGAGCGGCGCGCAGCACGCTGGCTCGCCCTCTTTTCTTCTGATCGACGCCGGCAATAGCCGGATCAAGTGGGCGCTCGTCACCGCCGACGGCTCGCGCCTGCACGCGGGCGCGGTGAACCATGACGACGTCCCCGGCGCACACGATTTCGAAGACTGGGCGGCGTTGCCCACGCCCGGCAGCGCGTGGATATCCAACGTTGCGGGCGCAGCCGTGGCGCAGCGCATCGACGCCGCGCTCGAGGCGCACTGGCCGGGCCTCGCGCGCACGGTGATCCGCTCGGTCGAGCATCAATGCGGCGTGACCAACGGCTACACGACGCCCGGCGGGCTCGGCAGCGACCGCTGGGCCGGCATGATCGGCGCGCGCGCGGCGTTCCCGAACGAACCGCTTTTGATCGCGACTTTCGGCACGGCCACGACGCTGGAAGCGCTGCGCGCCGACGGCACCTTTGTAGGCGGCCTGATCGCGCCGGGCTGGACGCTCATGATGCGCTCGCTCGGCGAGCACACTGCGCAGTTGCCGGTGCTCGACGCGCACAGCGCGCCGGGCCTGGCTGGCGTGACCAGCACAAGCGGTACAAGCGGCGCGGCGGGAACAGCCGATGGGGTAAAGTTGGGGCCGCTCTTCGCGACCGATACGAAACGCTCGATCGCGGCGGGCTGTGCGCTCGCGCAGGCGGGCCTCATCGAGCGCGCCTGGGCCGATTTGCAGGATGCGTGGAAAATGCCGGTGCGGCTGGTGGTGAGCGGTGGCGCGGCCACCGAAGTGACAGCGGCGCTCAAGGTGCCGCATACTCGCCACGACGCGCTGGTGCTAGCGGGCCTCGCGCTGATCGCAGCGCAATCCTGAACGCGCCCGCAGCCTGATTTCAAGAACGATTTCGACGGAGTTTTACACGATGCTGCGCGGGCTGATCGCCATTCTGATTCTCGCCAACCTGCTCGCCCTCGGGGCGATTCGCGGACTGTTCGGGCCTCTGCCCGCGTCCGGCACACTCGAACGCAAACATCTGAACCGCCAGATCCATCCGGAAGGCCTGGGCGTGCGGGCGATCAGACCATCGGAGTCGGTGGACGTGCCCGTGGTGGGCGGGCCGGTCGTCGACCCGGCCATCCAGTCGTCCACCTTGACGCAGTAAGCGCCGGGGGCGCGCGCTTAATCTTGTTGCGCGCGCACCTTCTGTAGCAGCTTCGTGGTCGAGCGATCGTGCTCGAACGCGATGGCGAGCGCCTTGCCGCCCCAGCCGCGCACCAGCGCCGACTCGGGCAGCGCATCCATGTCGTAATCGCCGCCCTTCACGAGAATATCCGGACGCACCGCCTCGATCAGCTCGACCGGCGTTTTCTCCGTGAACTGCACCACCCAGTCCACGCTTTCCAGCGCCGCCAGCAGCGCCATGCGGTCGTTCTCGTTGTTGATCGGGCGATCGTCGCCCTTGCCGAGCATCTTCACCGACGCGTCGCTATTCACGCCGACGACGAGCGTCGCGCCCAGCGCCTTCGCATCGGCGAGATAAGTGACGTGGCCGCGATGCAGGATGTCGAAGACACCGTTGGTGAACACCACCGGGCCAGGCAGCGAAGCGCGCAGTTGCGCGAGCGCTTCGCGGGTCGTGATCTTGCGTTCGAAGGAAGCGGGCATCGGATGAAACTCGGATAGTTGTGGATCGGATCAGCGAAACATTTCAACAAAACGGCCCGGACGCTTGCGCGTGCCGGGCCGTGTCGTTCTGGTGCTGCCGCGCGCCGTCAGGCTGGCGCGCTTCGGGTCAGTCAGCCGCTCAGGCGGGCTGCTGCGTGCCCTGTTCGGCCTGCAGGCGCTGCACCACTTCCTTGCGGTAGCGGTTCAGTTCCTGGGCCGTGCTGAACGTGCGTTCGAACAGGATCGAGAGGTTGTGCAGGATACGCTCGACCACCTTCTTCTCCCAGCCGTCGTCGAAACGGATCTGCTCGTCGAGCCAGCGCTCAAGCCATTCCGGATCGGGCAGGCGCGACTGGATCGTGTCGCGCGGGAACAGCGCCTGGTTCACGTGCAGGTTGGTCGGGTGCAGCGGCTTTTCGGTGCGGCGCGCCGAAGCCATCAGCACGCCGATCTTCGCGAAGGCCGCGCGTGCGACGTCGCCGCAGTTGTTGAGCGCCTTCTTCATGTAACGCAGGTAAGCGCCGCCGTGGCGAGCTTCGTCGCGCGAGATGGTTTCGTAGATGGCCTTGATGACCGGCTCCGTGTGCCATTCGGCGGCGCGGCGATACCAGTGGTTCAGGCGGATCTCACCGCAGAAGTGCAGCATCAGCGTTTCGAGCGGCGGCGCCGGGTCGAACGTGAAGCGCACGGCGTGCAGTTCTTCTTCGGTCGGCACCATTTCCGGCTTGAAGCGGCGCAGGTATTCCATCAGCACGAGCGAGTGCTTCTGCTCTTCGAAGAACCAGACGCTCATGAAAGCGGAAAAGTCGCTGTCATGATGGTTGTCGCGCAGGAACATTTCCGTGGCCGGCAGCGCCGACCATTCGGTGATCGCGTTCATCTTGATGGTCGCGGCCTGCTCGTCGGTCAGGAGCGAGCCGTCGAACTTGTCCCAGGGAATGTCCTTTTCCATGTCCCAACGGACCGATTCGAGCGATTTGTAAAGTTCCGGATAAAGCATCGTGTTCATAGTCCCGCCCCTGTTCTGCGCATGACGACTTCGTAGCGTGCTGCCCGCGGCGCGTGTCCTCACGTGTCCGGCGGGCGAAAAGCATTTAATTTTACGCGGTAACCGGCCCTCTGGACGCAATTGCACGCTCGCTAAACAGATTACTTCCTGTCGAGCGGCAATCCGCCATGCCGGAGTGGAAGGCGCCGTGATGGGTTCTGGGTAGTTGCACCGTGCCTCGAACCCGGCTGCCGGAAAAACCGCGGAGAGCCGCCCGCGCCGTCTGGCCGCCTCGCCCGCGTGGCGCGCGGCGGACCCAACGGACCGTCCAGCAAGGGTCGCCCGCTCATACTGCGACAGATTGTCGCAGCGTGGCACCCTCACCGTCCCCGTTTTTTCGACGCGCCTTTCGACTCACGTGTCGACTACCTGCTGCCGGTCGCCGCGGCGTCAACGCACACGCTGGCTCAATGTGACCGTAAGCAAACGGGGAACGCCTCGGGGCGCGGGCCGGCATGCGCAAAAGCGACCTGACACCCTCAAGACAGTCGGAAAAACCTTACACGATGATAGCACGGCGATCTTTCAGTTCCGGGGCGCCTCCGGGTGCCCCAACGCGGCGCCCGTCCGGCTCTCCGACGACTGTTTGAGCCAAGTCAAAAGAACGTCACTTTTCGCTAGCGTGTCGCGATAACCGAGCTCGATCAACTCCTCCGTAAAAGCACGCTCGAACAGCAGATAGCTCGCAAACGCCGCGCCCGAAGCCCGATTGCCGCCCACCGCGCCTAGCAGCATGCGCACCGAGAGCGGCAACTGCCGCAAATGCCGCGCCGCGATCAGCTCGATGCGCTCGCTCGGGCCGATTGCCAGCACGTCGACATGCCGCCAGCCGCTTTCCGGCTCGATCGTGTGCGGCAGGTGCTGCACCATGCGGTTGACGTGCTCGATGCGCTCGATATCGGCGCCGATTGCGTCGAGGAACACGCTCGCGAGCACCTGCTGGCCGACCTGCGCGAGGCTCGGATAGACGTCGAGGTCGGGACGTGCCGCCGAAACTTCCGGCCCGGCGGCCGCCTCGGGCGCGCTCGCGTTGGCGCCGATCACGACGATGCGCTCGGCGCCGAAGTGGATCGCCGGCGAGAGCGGCGCGATCTGCCGGATCGAGCCATCGCCGAAATATTCGTGGCGGCCGTCGAGTTCGAGGCGCACGGCGGGGAACACATAGGGAATCGCCGCCGAGGCCAGCAGGTGCGCAGGCGTGAGCTCGACCATACGGGCCGTGCGCTGCGCGCGCCGCCAGGCGCGAATCGGCTCGCTGGCCTGATAGAAAGTGAGATGGCGTCCCGACGAATAGCTGAGCGCCGTCACCGCGAGCGCGTGCAGCACGCGCCGGTCGAGCATCTGCTCGATGCGGTGGAAGTCGAGCGTGTGGCCGAGAAAGCGGGCGAGCGGCGCGTTATCGAACAAGGTGCGCGGCGCGCGCCGCGCCGTCATGCCGAAGGTGGCCCAGCCAAACGCGAGCGCGCCCAGCCAGCGCGCGCCCGACGCCGCAATGCCCGGCCAGTCGGTGCGATAGACCTGATCGGCGGAGAGTTGCGCCCAGACTTCGACGAGGCGCTGGGCGCCGCTCAGGAACTGATCGGCGTGACTGGCGATGGAGGTGGCATTGATCGCGCCCGCCGAGGTGCCGCAAATCACGGTAAAGGGGATCGCACGTCGCGCGGGTTCGGCCTGCGCGGCGAGTTCCGCGAGCGCGCGCAGCGCGCCGGCCTGGTAGGCCGCGCGTGCGCCGCCGCCCATCATCACGAGCGCAAGCCGCATGTCGCCGACGCTCCCCGTGTGTTTACCGGATGCATCCGGCTTGTGTCCTGCTGGCCGCGTCCCGCGGATCACACCCCGCGAGACCGCCGGCCTCCTGATGCCGCGCCGTGACGCGGCGCGTCTTACTCGGGACGCACCGGCGCTTTCTTCGCGCTGCGCGCCGTGGTCTTGCCGGCTGCGGCGCCTGTGCTTGCGCCGCCACTGCTGCGCTTGGCCGCCGGTTTCGCGCGCGCCTCAGAAGGCTCGCCGCTGCCCACGCCCGCGGTAGTGGCCGCCGTGGCCGCCTCAGCTGCGGCCTGCGCCGCTTGTGCCGCTGCGGCGGGCTGCGCCATCGCGAACTGCGCGAGCTGGTTGAACTGTGACTGAAGCAGGTTCCACCACCCCGAGGCGTCGAAGCCAGCTGCGGCATCGGCGTCTTCGGCATTCGCGCCCTCGCCCGCCGAGGAAGCGGCCGACGATGCATTCGCCGAGGCACCCGACGAATACGCCGAAGCACGCGGCGGCGCCTCCTGCGCGGGCGGCGCGCTCATCTGCGACTGCGCGAACGCGCCGAATGCACGCAGCGTCGAGAGCGTCGCACGCTGCACTTCCAGCGCCTGAATCGACGATTGCAGCATGCTCAGGTTGAGCTTGAGCCACTGCTCGACCGCGCGCAGATCGGTAATGCGCTTGTCGAGTTCTTCGATATTGGTGAGCGGCGTCATCATGTCGGACATCATCGACAGCGACGGCCCGAGTCCCTGCCCCGCGCCTGGCTCGGTGCCGGGGAAGGCGCTGCCGAACGGCGTGAGGCGCATCATCCCCCACATGCGGTCGAGCATCTCGGCGGGCGGGAAACCGGGAAAGCCCGGGAACGGCGGCACGGTGCCGGTTGAATCGGTCATGCGAATCTCCCTCGCAATGCATCAGGATTGGACTGCGCGGCGCGCGATTGACCACGCGCCCGCTGCTTGTCGATCATACCGCGCGTAGAAGGCGGAAAAAGGTAGATTCCGGCGGATTCAGAACGGATCGCCGCCCGGAAACTCCGGCGCACGCCGCTCGCGCAGCGACTGCACGCCCTCGTGCACGTCGGGGCCCGCGAAGCCCATGAATTCGAGCGCAAGCGACGTATCGAAGTTCGGCCCCGCCTGGCGCAGCCAGTTGTTGAGCGCGTACTTGGTCCAGCGCAGTGCGGTCTGCGAACCGTTGGCCAGACGCTTTGCCACTTCGAACGCCTTCGGCAGCAGATCGGTCTCGTCCACGGCCAGCGACACCAGACCGATGCGCTCCGCTTCCTCGCCGCTCACCGGCTCGCACAGCAGCAGGTAGTACTTCGCCTTCGCCATGCCGCACAGCAGCGGCCAGACAATCGCCGCATGATCGCCGGCCGCCACGCCCAGGCGCGTGTGCCCGTCGATGATGCGCGCCGTTTTCGCGGCGATCGAGATATCGGCGAGCAGACCGGCGACGAGACCCGCGCCCACGGCCGGCCCATGCATCGCCGAGACGATCGGCTTGCTGCAATTGATGACGTTGTAGACGAGGTCGCGCGCCTCGCGCCAGACCCGCGCGCGCACGTCGAAGTGCTTCGCCATGTCCTCGACGAGCGCGAGATCGCCGCCCGCCGAAAAGCCCTTGCCCTCGCCGCGGATCACCGCGACGCGCGCGTCCGGATCGCGGTCCACGTCGCGCCAGATTTCCGCGAGTTCGCGGTGCATGTTGGCGTCGGCGGTGGCGAGGCCGCTCTTGTTGGCGCCCTCGCCGCTCATCACGATCTCGACGATGCCGTGTTCGTGACGCCGCACGCGCAGGGCGTGATAGCGGTCGTAGTAAGGATCGTTCATGGCGTGTCTCCTGTGTCTCCAGTATTGCAGTATCGCCGCGTCGCTTCAGTGCGGCTGATAAATCCACTTGCCGTCGCGAATCTCGACCATCACGCGCGCACGCGCATCGAGGCCGAGGTGATCCGTGGCGCTCATGTTGATGATGCCGTTGGTCGTGTGCAGTCCGCGCGTCGCCTCGATGGCGTCGCGCAACGCATGGCGGAACGCGCTCGTGCCCGGCGCGGCGCTCTTGAGCGCGACCGGAATCGCACTACCGAGCAGAAGGCCCGCGTCCCAGGTATAGGCGCCGAACGCCGATACGGAGCCCGCACCGTAACGTGCTTCGTACCGCGAAATATAGTCGAGCGCGAGGCGTCGCTCGGGACGATCCTCGGGCAGTTGCGCGGCCACCAGCACCGGGCTTGCGGGCAGGAAGGTGCCATTGCAATCGGCGCCGCACACGCGCAGGAAGTCGCGGTTGCCCACGCCGTGATTGTGATAAATGAGGCCCTTGTAGCCGCGTTCCTTCAGCGCCTTCGGCGGCAGCGCGGCGGGCGTGCCGGCCGCGCCCACCACCACGGCGTCGGGCTGCGCGGCGACGATCTTCAGCGCCTGGCCCGTCACGCTCGGGTCGGTGCGGTTGAAGCGCTCGTTCGCGACGATCTTGATGTCGTGCGCCTGCGCGGCCTTCGCGACTTCGTTATAGAAGGTCTCGCCGAGCGCATCGGCCTGACCGATATAGGCAATCGTCTTCACCTTGTGCGCGTTGGCGTGCTCGACGATGGCGCCCGCCATCATCGCGTCGGTTTGCGGCGTCTTGAACATCCAGTGGCGCTTGTCGTCGACCGGCTCGATGATCTTCGCCGACGACGCCAGCGAAATCGCAGGCGTCTCGCCCTGCGCGATCACATCGAGCATCGCGAGCGTGTTGGGCGTGATCGACGAACCGATGATCGCGTCCACCTGCTGCTCGTCGATCAGCTTCTTCGTGTCCTGCACGGCCTGGGTGGTGTCGGAAGCATCGTCGAGCACGATGTACTGCACCTGCTGGCCGGCGATCTGCGTGGGCAGCATCGCAACGGTATCGCGCGCGGGAATGCCCAGCGAAGCGGCCGGACCGGTGAGCGACAGCACGAGGCCGATCTTGATCTGCGCGAGTGCGAGCGTGGGGGCGACGGTCGTGAAAAATGCGGCAAAAAGCGGGGCGAGCGCACGGGGGAACCGGCGCGTGCGAGAGGGCTGCATGGTGTCTCCTCTTTCGTTTGGCGAGCGTATTCTGCGTACGGCTTCGAAGGCGATGCGCGCGTGTCGCGCGGCACTGCGTGCGCGTGGCAGGACCGTTTTCGACGGCCCGCCCGCGCGTTCGCCAGTTTAGCCGCACATGGGACGTGCGGCATCCGGCGAAACCCTTTCGGCTAGAGCGTTGTCTGGCCGCTTATTCCATGCTTATTCAACATCCGACAGCGCCGTGACGGCCTGGTCGATCGCACCGAAAATCGACTGCCCCGCCGGATCGAGCATCTCGATCTTCACGCTGTCACCGAACTTCATGAACTCCGTGCGCGGCTCGCCATGCTCGATCGTTTCGAGGCAGCGCTTCTCCGCGATACAGCAATAGCCGCGCTTCGCGTCCTTGTTCGAGACCGTGCCCGAGCCGACGATCGCGCCCGCGCGCAGATTGCGCGTCTTCGCCGCGTGGGCGATCAACTGGCCGAAGTGGAACACCATGTCCGTGCCCGCGTCAGGCTGGCCCACTTTCTTGCCGTTCCAGTAGACCAGCATCGGCAGATGGACGCGACCCTCGCGCCAGTGCTCGCCCAACTCGTCGGGCGTCACGACGACCGGCGAGAACGACGTGGCCGGCTTGCTCTGGAAGAAGCCAAAACCCTTGGCCAGCTCCGCCGGAATCAGGTTGCGCAACGACACGTCGTTGGCCAGCGCGACGAGACGCACGGCCCTGAGCGCTTCGTCGACGCTCGCGCCCATCGGCACGTCGCCGGTGATGACGGCCACTTCCGCTTCGAAGTCGATGCCGAACGCTTCGGTTGCGCACACGATGTCGTCGGTCGGGCCGATGAAGTCGTCGCTGCCGCCCTGATACATGAGCGGATCGGTCCAGAATTCGGGCGGCATCTCGGCGCCGCGCGCGCGGCGCACGAGTTCGACGTGGTTCACGTAGGCCGAGCCATCCGCCCACTGATAGGCGCGCGGCAGCGGCGCCATGCAATCCCGCGCATCGAAGCTGAAGCTGTTGCGGGCGCGGCCATGATTGAGCGCGTCGTAGAGCTCGAGCAATTGCGGCGCGTAGAAGCGCCAGTCGTCGAGCACGCGCTGGAGCGTGGGCGCGATTGCATCGGCGATGGCGGCGCTGCGCAGGTCGCGGGAAACGACGATCAGTTGGCCGTCGCGGGTGCCGTCCTTCAGCGTGGCGAGTTTCATGGAATCAGGCGTGGATGACGATAGAGGAAATGTATTCTACGATGGTGAATCGGCGCGGCCCAAGGGGAGGCCTGCAGCCGTCACGCCGCGCGCCCTCGCAACGCGCAACGTCAACGCATCACTATCCAACCCGAGACCCAATCGATCTCCATGCCGCCGTCCACCCGCTCCGCTTCCTCGTCCCGCTCCAGCGCTGCTTCGGCAGATGACCACGCCGCGCTCGACACCGCCGATCTCGACGAAAACAGCGAAGGCGGTGAAGGCGGCGAAAGTGGCGAGGAAAAGCTGCGCTCGGGCATCCAGTCAATCGAAGTGGGCTTTCGTCTGCTCGAAGTGCTGACCAACGAGCCGCGCGCGATGATGCTGCGCGACCTGGCGCAGCGCGCGGGCATGAGCCCTGCAAAAGCGCATCGCTATCTCGTGAGTTTTCTGCGGCTCGGCGTGGTCGCGCAGGACCCGGTCTCGGGCCGCTACGAACTGGGCGGCTTCGCGCTGCAACTGGGTCTCGCGCGTCTTGCGCGCGTGGATGGCGTGAAGCTCGCGCGCATCGCGCTCGCCGAACTGCGCGATGCGCTCGATATCACGGTCGGCATCGCCGTGTGGGGAAATCAGGGGCCGACGGTCGTGCACTGGATGGAATCGAGTCATCCGGCCAAGGCGTCGCTCAAGCTCGGCGACGTCATGCCGATGCTCAGCTCGGCGACCGGCCTGCTGTTCGCGGCCTACCTGCCGCGCGGCAAGACCGCGCCGATGATCGAGCGGGAGCTTGCCAGCGCGCAACATTACGCGTGGGGCTCGACGCCGCGCACCGCCGAAGCGCTCGCCGAAACGCTCGTGGACGTGCGCGAGCACGGCGCGGCGCGCGTCGAAGGCATGCTGCTGCCGACCATCCACGCGTTCTGCACGCCCGTGTTCGACGCTAGCGGCGATCTCGCGCTGGGTCTGATCGCGCTCGGCCATGAAGGCGCGTTCGACAGCGGCTGGGGCGGCGCGGTGGATAGCGCGCTGCGCGCGTGCGCACAGAAGCTCTCGTACGAATTGGGGTACAGCCCCGTCGAGCGTTGAAAACCGGGGCCGCTGGACGCGCTCCTGCCGCCGCTTCTGCAAGCATCAGGCTCGTCGTGTCACAGTAGCGCTTATCCGCGATCCGGCCCGAAGGCCGACTGAACCCGATGTCCACATCCGCCGCCGACCAGAACGCTTCCACCTCGCCCCGCCGCCCGCGCGCGTGGCGCTGGCTGGCCGTGTTCGTCGCGGTCACGGCGCTGCACTGGCTCGCGGCGCAATGGTTCGAGCGCCATCACGGCGCGCAGCAACCCGTCACACCCGCGCATGTGCCGGTGCAGGTGCGGCTGCTCAAAACCGAGCGCATCGAGCAGCAGGCCAAACCCGCCGCGCCGGCCACCCAGCCCGCGGCTAAACCCGCTGCGCCCGCGCGCCCCAAACGCGCGCCGAGCCCGCCGCATACGCTCCAGGCCATCACGCCGCCCGAGGCGCATCCCAAGACCCCTGCAGCGCCCGCCGAGGCCGCGTCCAGCCCTGCCGCCCCCGACACCGCCGCAAGTGCTGCGAGTGGCGCAAGCGGCAGCGCGCAAGCCGCCGCGCCCGGCAATGGCAATAATCCGAACGCGCAAGCCGTGCAGGCTTCGCACGGCGTCAAGTTCCAGGTGCCGCCCTCGGGCGAGCTTCAGTACGACACCTTCTTCAACGGCGTGCGCAACGAGCCCGGCACGATCCACTGGAAGAGCGACGGGCAGCACTACGAAATGGTGGTGTCGATCCCGCTGCCCTTCGTCGGCACCTTTAGCTGGACGAGCCGCGGGCATGTCGACCCCTTCGGTCTCGCGCCCGATCAATACATCGAAAAGCGTGGCCGTCGCCCGGCGGACTTCACCGTCTTCAATCGCAGCCAGAAGCAGATCGTCTTCACCCGCACGCCCAACTCGCTCGCGCTGCCCGACGGCGCGCAGGATCGCTTCAGCATGGTGATGCAGCTTGCGAGTCTCGTACGCGGCGACCCTGACACCTACAAACCGGGCGTCACGCGCGAGTTCTATGTCGCCGATAACGATAGCGGCGAGACCTGGCCCATCACCACCATCGGCGATGAAAACGTGCGCACGGATCAGGGTTTCGTGAGCGCGCGCCACTTCATGCGCTTGCCGCGCCACGATGGCGACAAACGACGTATCGACGTGTGGCTTGCGCCTTCGCTCGGCTGGTTGCCGGTGCGTCTCGTGCAGACCGAGCCAAACGGCACCGAAGTGGAATTGCTGTGGCACGGTGCGTTGCGCGTGCCGACGGTGTCGAACGACACGGCAAACAGTGCGGACAATGGCACGACGAATAGCGCTCCAAGCAGCCCATCGAATCAAGCTGCGAGTTCGTCACCCGCATCGGCGGCGAGCGAGCCCGCGCCTGCACCGAACGATGCGACCAGCAACCCGGCGCCGACACCCACAACGGATCAATCCACCGATCAATCCGCTGCGCCAGCGCCCGAAGCCGCCCCCACACCGCCTGCCGACGCGCCCATGCACCCTTAAGCGTCCCGTCGCACGCAGCGGTGCAAGGAAAGCGCGTGCAAGCCACAAAGCTGGCCGTTTTGACCGCACATTTGCGCGAAATAGCGCATACTGGAAATCATCGAAGCGCCTTGTATTCGAACTGCATCGGATAAGCGCGCGGCCCGAGACGAGCACAAGAAAGAACAGAGGAAAGCGTTCGCAAGGAGGCTCGAGTCCCGCACGAAACCGGAGCAACCGGCTGCACAAACCATCCGCCCCGCGCCTTTCAGGCACGCGGCTTGCAACAGCCGCACGACGTCCACGCAGTACTTCGCAACCAGCCTGACTCCCGCCCCCATCGGCCAAGGAGGAACGCATGCAAGCGACTGTCAATGGCATCGATACGCGCTACGTCTTCGAAGACCGCAGCGGCGGCCCCGCGCTGACCTTCATTCATCAGCTCGGCGGCGACCTCTCCGTGTGGGACACGCTCGCGGGGCATTTCCGGCATCGCTTCCGCGTATTGCGCTACGACGTGCGCGGCCACGGCACGAGCGCCGTGTCGAATGCGGCGTTCGGCTTCAAGGAACTCGCCGCCGATCTCACCGCACTGCTCGATGCGAAGGACATCGAAAAGACGCATCTCGTCGGCATGTCGATGGGCGGCATGATCGCGCAACAGTTCGCGCTTGATCATGGCGGCAAGTCCAGCTCGCGCGTGCTCTCGCTCACGCTGTGCGATACGGCGAGCCGCACCGCGTCCGATGCGCGCGAAACGTGGAACGAACGCGCGGCACTCGTGCGCCGCGAGGGCCTGGGCGCACTCGCCGACGTGACGATTGCGCGCTGGTTCACAGCGGACTTCCGTCGCACGAATCGCGATACCGTCGCGCACATTTGCGAGGTTTTATTACGGACACCTGCAGAGGGCTATGCGCGCGCCTGCGAAGCCTTGCGCGACTTCGACGTTCACGAACGACTCTCGCAGTTGCGTGTGCCCACGCTCGCCGTGGCCGGTCGCCACGATAGCGGCACGCCGCCCGCGCTCACCGAGGCGCTCGCGCAAGCGATTCCCGATGCACGTTTCGAAATGCTCGACGCCGCGCATCTGGCCCCGGTGGAGGAATCGCACGGTTTCGCGGCGCTGCTCGAAACGTTTCTTCGCCAGCAGGTCTAATAGTTGCACTCGAAGTTGCACTCGCAGCCGCACCAGGACTGAAGTTGAATTCGTCGTACCCGGCATCACGTGGCAAAGCAGCACAGTCGTGCCCGTTGCAGGTAACAAAGACCGGAAGCAAAGGGAGAGCAGTCCGAAAAAAGAGGTGAAGCGGGACCCACCCCTTGAATTCCAGATCGAACGCTCCATGTATCGACTGAAGCAGTGAGGGAGCACAGGAAAAAGGAGTGTCGCCATGCAGATGATCTACAACAGTCCAAACTATTGCGTTGTCGAGTTTCCCCCGCAGGACGGTCACGTCGCCATGCGCTCTGGCGGCTATGAAATCGTCGACAAGAACGCACGCCGCGAGTTGTTCATCGACGGCGTGATGGCGGCACGTTTTCGCGAAGACGTGCAGAAGCTGATGGACGAAGATCAGTCGCTCGACGAGGTGGACGAATTCCTCGGACAGTTCGACAGCCTGATGCAGCAACCCGTCGTGCTGCACTGACACGTGGCAGCCCGCGCAGTACGCGCGCAGCATGACGGCTCTCACGCTCGGCCTCAGCACCCCGCTCTCGTAGCAGAACACGCAGCAGGAAGTTGACGTAAAACGCGCGCCGCCCGGATCCCGGCGGCGCCCCCGCTCAGGAAACCCCGTCTGGCTCACGCCGCGCGGGGTTTTCTTTTGGCGGCACGGAGCGCGAGCGGAGGCCTTGTGACCCCACGCGCGTCAGCGCCCCGCCCCGGCTGCGGATACAATGTCAGGTTTCCCAGTTCAACCGGCGCTTTCGCCCGCCCGTCATCCATGAACCAGCCCGCCGAACACGCTACGCGCCCCGCCGGGGCCGCCCCTCGCGCCACGCCGTACACGCGCGCAGCCTCGCTGCCCGCGCTGCTTGCCTCGCGCATCGTGATCCTCGACGGTGCGATGGGCACGATGATCCAGCGCTACAAGCTCGACGAAGCCGCCTATCGGGGCGAACGCTTCAAGGACTACCCGCGCGACATCAAGGGCAATAACGAACTGCTCTCGCTCACGCAACCGCAGATCATCAGCGAGATCCACGAGCAGTATCTGGCCGCGGGCTCGGACATCATCGAGACGAACACGTTCGGCGCCACCACGGTGGCCCAGGACGACTACGGCATGGGCGAACTCGCCATCGAGATGAACATCGAGTCGGCGAAGCTCGCGCGCGCAGCGTGCGACAAGTACTCGACGCCGGACAAGCCGCGCTTTGCCGCCGGCGCGATCGGCCCGACGCCGAAGACCGCGAGCATCTCGCCCGACGTCAACGATCCGGGCGCACGCAACGTCACCTTCGAGGAACTGCGCCGCGCCTACTACGAGCAGGCCAAGGCGCTGATGGACGGCGGCTGCGACCTGTTCCTCGTCGAGACGATCTTCGACACGCTCAACGCCAAGGCCGCGCTGTTCGCGCTCGACCAGTTGTTCGAGGACACGGGCGAGAACCTGCCCATCATGATCTCGGGCACCGTCACCGACGCATCCGGGCGCATTCTCTCGGGGCAGACCGTCGAGGCCTTCTGGAACTCGCTGCGCCACGCCAGGCCGCTGACCTTTGGTCTGAACTGCGCTCTGGGCGCGGCGCTGATGCGCCCGTATATCGCCGAGCTCGCGAAGCTCTGCGATACCTACGTGTCGTGCTACCCGAACGCCGGCCTGCCGAACCCGATGAGCGACACCGGCTTCGACGAAACGCCCGCCGATACCTCGGCGCTGCTCAAGGAGTTCGCAACGGCGGGTCTCGTGAACGTCGCGGGCGGCTGCTGCGGCACCACGCCCGAACACATCGCCGCGATCGCCAAGGCGCTCGCCGAGATCAAGCCGCGCCGCTGGCCTGGGCAGTATCGCGACGCGGCGTAAGCCCCGCGACTCGTCCGCCACGCCATTGCACGCCTGCATTTCAAGACAAAACTGACGAACCCTGACGATCCGGTCCCCCGCCATGACTGACCATACCCTGCGACTCTCCGGCCTCGAACCGTTCAATGTGACGGACGGCACGCTGTTCATCAACGTGGGCGAGCGCACCAACGTGACCGGCTCGAAGGCGTTCGCGCGCATGATCCTGAACGGCCAGTTCGACGAAGCGCTCGCGGTCGCCCGCCAGCAGGTCGAAAACGGCGCGCAGATCATCGACGTCAACATGGACGAGGCGATGCTCGACTCCAGGGCGGCGATGGTGCGTTTCATGAACCTGATCGCGTCGGAACCCGACATCGCGCGCGTGCCGATCATGATCGACTCGTCGAAGTGGGACGTGATCGAAGCGGGCCTGCAATGCGTGCAGGGCAAGGCCATCGTCAACTCGATCTCGCTCAAGGAAGGCCGCGAGCCATTCATCCATCACGCAAAACTGATCCGCCGCTACGGCGCGGCCGCCGTCGTGATGGCCTTCGACGAGAAGGGTCAGGCCGACACCTTCGAGCGCAAGACCGAGATCTGCAAGCGCTCGTATGAAGTGCTCGTGAACGAGGTGGGCTTCCCGCCCGAGGACATCATCTTCGACCCGAACATCTTCGCGGTCGCCACGGGTATCGAGGAGCACAACAACTACGCGGTGGACTTCATCGAGGCCACGCGCTGGATCAAGCAGAACCTGCCGCACGCGAAGATCAGCGGCGGCGTGTCGAACGTGTCGTTCTCGTTCCGCGGCAACGACCCGGTGCGCGAGGCGATCCATACCGTGTTCCTCTACCACGCGATTCAGGCGGGCATGGACATGGGCATCGTCAACGCGGGCCAGCTCGGCGTGTATGCCGATCTCGACGCCGAGTTGCGCGATCGTGTGGAAGACGTGGTGCTCAACCGCCGCGATGACGCCACCGACCGTCTGCTCGAAATCGCCGACAAGTTCAAGACCGGCGCGGCGAAGAAGGAAGAGAACCTGGAGTGGCGTAACCAGCCGGTCGAAAAACGTCTTGCGCACGCCCTCGTGCATGGCATCACGAACTTCATCGTCGAAGACACCGAAGAAGCGCGCCAGAAGATCATGGGCGGCGGCGGCCGTCCGATCAACGTGATCGAAGGGCCGCTCATGGACGGCATGAATGTCGTCGGCGACCTGTTCGGTCAGGGCAAGATGTTCCTGCCGCAGGTGGTGAAGTCGGCGCGTGTGATGAAGCAGGCCGTCGCGCATCTGATTCCGTTCATCGAGGAAGAAAAGCGTCTGCTCGCCGAGTCGGGCGCCGACGTGCGCGCGAAGGGCAAGATCGTCATCGCGACCGTCAAGGGCGACGTGCACGACATCGGCAAGAACATCGTCTCCGTCGTGCTCCAGTGCAACAACTTCGAAGTGGTCAACATGGGCGTGATGGTCCCGTGCAACGAGATCCTCGCGAAGGCGAAGGTCGAGGGCGCGGACATCATCGGCCTCTCGGGGCTGATTACGCCGTCGCTCGAAGAGATGGCCTACGTCGCCTCCGAAATGCAGCGCGACGACTATTTCCGCGTCAAGAAGATCCCGCTTCTGATTGGCGGCGCGACGACCTCGCGCGTGCATACGGCCGTGAAGATCGCGCCGAACTACGAAGGCCCGGTCGTGTACGTGCCGGACGCGTCGCGGTCGGTATCGGTCGCGTCGAGCCTGCTCTCGGATGAAGGCGCGACGAAGTACATCGACGACCTCAAGACCGACTACGAGCGCATTCGCGACCAGCACGCCAACAAGAAGGCGCAGCCGATGGTCACGCTCGAAGAAGCGCGCGCCAACAAGACGAAGATCGACTGGGCCGACTTCCAGCCCGTGAAGCCGAAGTTCATCGGCCGCCGCGTGTTCAAGAACTACGATCTGAACGAGCTCGCGAACTACATCGACTGGGGTCCGTTCTTCCAGACCTGGGATCTCGCGGGTCCGTATCCGCAGATCCTCAACGACGAGATCGTGGGCGAGTCGGCGCGCAAGGTGTTCTCCGATGCGAAGTCGATGCTCTCGCGCCTGATCCAGGGCCGCTGGCTGCAGGCCAACGGCGTGATCGCGCTGCTCCCCGCGAACACCGTCAACGACGACGACATCGAGATCTACACCGACGAGTCGCGCACCGAAGTCGCGCTCACGTGGCGCAATCTGCGCCAGCAGTCGGTGCGTCCGGTCGTCGATGGCGTGATGCGCCCGAACCGCTGCCTCGCCGACTTCATTGCACCGAAGGACTCGGGCAAGGCCGATTACATCGGCATGTTCGCAGTGACGGCCGGCATCGGCGTGGACGTGAAGGAAGCGCAGTTCGAGAAGGACCACGACGACTACAGCGCGATCATGCTCAAGGCGCTCGCCGACCGCTTCGCGGAAGCGTTCGCCGAGGCGATGCACGCGCGCGTGCGCCGCGACCTGTGGGGCTACGCGGCGAACGAAACACTCGACAACGATGCGCTGATCGCCGAGAAGTACGCGGGCATTCGTCCGGCGCCGGGTTATCCGGCCTGCCCGGATCACCTCGTCAAGCGCGATATGTTCGACTTCCTGCAATGCGGCGAGATCGGCATGAGCGTGACGGAGTCGCTGGCGATGCTGCCGGCAGCGAGCGTTTCGGGCTTCTACCTCGCGCATCCGGACAGCACGTATTTCTCCGTCGGCAAGATTGGCCAGGATCAGCTTGCCGATTTCGCGCAACGCATGGCGCTCTCCCCGGACGACGCGCGCCGCGCGCTCGCGCCGCTGCTTTAAGGACATCGCCGCCAGCCTTGGGCGTTCGGGCCGCACACAACGCGCACAGCACACCGTTGTGGCGGCCCGACATACGCGATCCGATAGCCTGAATATTTCGCGCACGGAATTTTTCGGCTTTGTAAGATGGCCCCGCATTACCCAAGGCCAAACGCGGCAGGCATCGCCCGGCGCCGCGCCGGCTCGCTCATCAGCAAGTCCTTAAAAGTAGATCGAAAGCAACCTCGACGGAGAACAATCGTATGAAGAAGCTGATGTTGATATTGACCGCCTTCGGCGTCGCCGCGCTCGCGCAGCCGTCGTTCGCACAGCCGGCCTCCGCAGTGCACGAATCGAGCGCGGTGTCGTCGTATTCGGCGCCCACCGAAAAGCACGTGAAGAAGCCGAAGAAAAAGAAGGTCAAGAAGGGCGCCGCTTCGGCCGCAGAAACCGCAGAACCGACTGCCGCCAGCCAGTAAGCACAGGCTGACACCGCAAAACAAAAGAGCCCGCAGATTTGCGGGCTCTTTTGTTTTCATGCAGCGATGACCGACCGTCCTAGATACCCCAGACGATGTCGTTGTCTTCCTTCCTCGCCGCGCGCAGCATGTCGAGGAACGGGAACGCGCGCTGGGCAAGACCCGGCGGCAGTTCGTGCGGCTCGCGACCTTCTTCGCCTTCGTGGAAGTGACCGTCATGTTCGGCACGATCCTTCTTGTCGACGGCGATGGCCGATTCGAGCTTGCTGATCGCGCCGTCCAGTTCTTCATGCGTGATGACGCCGCGCTCGCCAAGCCGCTTGCCGATAATGCCAAGCAGATATTGCGCGAGACTGTCCAGCATCAGCACGTCGGGCGACGCGTGGCATTTGAAAGTAATCAGCATGACTGTTCCCTTTTGATTTTCTAAGTTGAGCGCGCTGCAACCGGAACATTCGCGGCGAGCCGCCGCTGCGGGCTTCCGTGCCTTGGCCGGGCGGCCGCACTTGCCGGGGTTCTCATTTCACATATTAGCACCTGCTAAAATCCGTCTGAACGGAATTACCCGAAGTCACTCGATGGGCGCGGCACGCCCGCCCGGCAAGCCGAAGCGCCAGCGCAGGCGCGCGGCGCCGACCGCCCTCACCCGGATTCGACGGCCCGCGCCGGCCACGCGACATCGCAGTCGGCCCCGCACCCAAACTACCCGCACAGGACCTGCAACAAGCATGCTGCCCGCACAGAAACACACCCTGGAGACTCTGCTCGCCGACGCCGTCGCCCAGGTGGCGAAGGCCACCGAAGGCGCCTCCGAAGCCGCATTCGTCGTGCCCGCGATCGCGCTGGAGCGCCCGAAGGTCGCCGCGCACGGCGACGTCGCCTGCAACGTGGCGATGCAGCTCGCCAAGCCGCTGCGCACGAACCCGCGCGCGCTGGCCCAGCAGATCGTCGATACCGTCAAGGCGCTGCCCGCCGCGGCCGGCCTGATCGCCGACGCCGAAGTGGCCGGTCCCGGCTTCATCAACCTGCGTCTGACCGCCGAAGCCAAGCGCACCGTGCTGAACGCCGTGTTCGCCGAAGGCGCCACGTTCGGCCGTTCGCAGCGCGAAGCGGGCAAGCACGTGCTGGTCGAGTTCGTTTCGGCCAACCCCACGGGCCCGCTGCACGTCGGCCACGGCCGCCAGGCCGCGCTTGGCGACGCGATCTCGAACGTGCTGGCCTCGCAGGGCTGGGGCGTGCACCGCGAGTTCTACTACAACGACGCGGGCGTGCAGATCGGCAACCTCGCCGTTTCCACCCAGGCGCGCGCACGCGGCCTGAAGCCGGGTGACGCGGGCTGGCCGGAAGCCGCCTACAACGGCGAATACATCGCCGACATCGCGCGCGACTACCTCGCCGGCGAAACGGTGGCCGCGAAGGACGGCGAGCCCATCACGGGCGCGAAGGATCCGGAAGACCTCGAAGCCATCCGCCGCTTCGCCGTGGCCTATCTGCGCCACGAGCAGGATCTCGATCTGCAAGCGTTCGGCGTGAAGTTCGACCGCTACTACCTGGAGTCGTCGCTCTACACCGAAGGCCGCGTCGAGAAGACCGTCGAGGCGCTGGTCGCCTCGGGCCAGACTTACGAGCAGGACGGCGCGCTGTGGCTCAAGACCACCGACTACGGCGACGACAAGGACCGCGTGATGCGCAAGTCCGACGGCACCTACACGTACTTCCTGCCGGACGTCGCCTATCACGTCACCAAGTGGGAACGCGGCTTCACCAAGGTCATCAACGTCCAGGGTTCGGACCACCACGGCACCATCGCGCGCGTGCGCGCGGGCTTGCAGGCGCTCGGCGTGGGCATCCCCAAGGGCTACCCCGACTACGTGCTGCACAAGATGGTCACGGTGATGCGCGACGGCCAGGAAGTGAAGATCTCCAAGCGCGCGGGCAGCTATGTGACGGTGCGCGACCTGATCGAATGGTCGGGCGGCGCGAACCCGGGCAGCGAAGTCTCGCCCGATCTGCTCGACGAAGCGACCATCCGCCGCGGCCGCGATGCCGTGCGCTTCTTCCTGATCTCGCGCAAGGCCGACACGGAATTCGTGTTCGACATCGACCTCGCGCTGAAGGAAAACGACGAAAACCCGGTGTACTACGTGCAGTACGCGCACGCCCGCATCTCGTCGATTCTCGGCGACTGGCAAGGCAAGCACGGCGGCAACCTGGCCGCGCTGCCCTCGGTCGATCTCTCGCCGCTGTCGAGCGAGCGCGCCCTCGCGCTCATCGCGAAACTCGCCGAATTCCCCGACATGCTCACGCATGCCGCCGCGGAACTCGCACCGCACGCGGTCGCCTTCTACCTGCGTGAACTCGCGGCTGAATTCCACTCGTTCTACAATGCCGAACGCGTTCTCGTGGACGATGCCGCCGTGCGGGATGCGCGCGTCGCGCTGCTCGCGGCCACGCGCCAGGTGCTGGCGAACGGCCTCGCCATGATCGGCGTCTCGGCTCCCGAGCGCATGTAAAACGGGCTGCGAATCCGTAGCCCGGCCCGCGCGGCAGCCGTCGCGCGGGCGCTCCGTCCAAAACGCATGACGACATGTTTGGGGCGCACCCGTCTGGGCGCGCCGTTCCGGAATACTCTTGTTTGCAGGTGATTCAGACGATGGCACAAGCGATTGCAAAAGCACGCCGCACTACAAAACAGCAGTCGAAACAGACCGGGGGGACGTTTCTCGGTGTCGTGCTGGGCCTGATTGTCGGCCTTGCGATCGCCGTGGTGGTGGCGCTTTACATCACGCGCTCGCCCACGCCGTTCGTCTCGAAAGTCGCGCCGCCGACTGCCTCCGACGCGAGCCAGAGCGAGCAGTACGATCCGAATCGCCCGCTGCAGGGCAAGTCGCCGGGCCAGCCTGTGACGCCGCAGGCCGCGCAGAGCACGCCGCCGAACACGGCGCCGGGCCAGACCACGAACCAGTCGCAGTCGTCGGGCATGCTCGAAGAGCCGCAGATCGTCGAGGTGCCGCCGTCGGGCAACGCGAACGCTAACAACGGCAACGCCGGCGACAACGGCACGGCCGCGAACAGCAACGCCAACGCCAACGCGGGTGCGAACAACGGCGTCGCCGTCGCGCCGAAGCCCGCCACGAACGAGAACAGCCCGACGATCGCGAAAAAGCCGCAACCGTCGAGCCAGGCGAATCTGGCGCTCCAGCAGTTCGCCAACAACCAGCCGATCAAGACGCCCAACACGCCGAATACCGCCCCGCCGGCCGCCAAGCCCGCGCAACCGGGCTCGGCTGCGCCCACGGCCGGCGACGCCAACACCGGCTACTTCCTGCAAGTCGGCGCGTACAAGACCTCGGGCGACGCCGAGCAACAACGTGCGCGCCTCGCGTTCCAGGGCTTCGAATCGAAGGTCACGCAGCGCGATGCAGGCGGCGTCACGTACTTCCGCGTGCGCATCGGCCCGTTCTCGAAATTCGACGACATGAACTCGACCCGTCAGCGTCTGTCAGATGCCGGGATCGACACTGCCGTCATCCGTTTCACGAAGCAGTAATCAGCTGCAATCGCGAAACGCCAGGCGACGCGCGCACCGCGCGCGTCGGTCACAAACCGCAACACTCGTACGCCGCGCGCCGGCGTGCAATCTGGCCGGATGCCGCCGGCCCCGTTCACTGGAATAACACGCTATGAATCGACTTCTCGGAACGCTCCTGCTCTCGCTCACGATGCTCGCCGGCGCGGCGCACGCATCGCCGGCCGCGCCCGTCGCCGGCAAGGAATACACGGTGCTCAAGAGCGCCCAGCCGCTCGACGTGCCCGCGGGCAAGATCCAGGTGATCGAGTTCTTCTGGTACGGCTGCCCGCACTGCAACGCGCTCGACCCGTTCCTCGAAAGCTGGATCGCCAAGCAAGGCCCGGACGTCGTGTTCAAGCGCGTGCCGGTGGCGTTCCGCGACGACTTCGTGCCGCACTCGAAGATGTACTACGCGCTCGACGCGCTGGGCCTCGCGCAGAAGCTCACGCCGGCCGTGTTCCATGAAATCCACGTGAACAAGAACTACCTGCTCACGCCGGAAGACCAGGCCAAGTTCCTCGCCACGCAAGGCGTCGATACGAAGAAGTACATGGACGCGTACAACTCGTTCTCGACGCAGAGCGCGCTCCAGCGCGACAAGGGCCTGCTCGACGCGTACAAGATCGACGGCGTGCCGACCATCGCGATCCAGGGCAAGTATGAAACGGGCCCGGCGCTGATGCAGGTGTCCGAAGACAAGGCCGACCCGGCCACGCTGCAAGTGATGGACTACATCATTTCGCAGATCCGCGCGAAGAAGATGTGAGCGCACGCGCCGGTATGACTCAACCGCTGAAGGTCTTCATCACCGGCGCGTCGAGCGGCATCGGCGCCGCCCTCGCCGCCGAGTACGTGCGGCGCGGTGCCATCCTCGGGCTGGTCGCACGCCGCACGGACGCCCTGGAGGCGTTTCGCGCAGCCCATCCGCAACACCCCATCTCGCTCTATCCCGCCGACGTGCGCGACGCCGATGCGCTCGCCGCCGCCGCCCTCGCCTTCGTGGCGGAGCACGGCATGCCCGACGTGGTGATCGCCAATGCCGGCGTGAGCCGCGGCGCGCTCACCGGGCACGGCGACCTCGCGACGTTCCGCGACGTGATGGACACCAATTATTTCGGCATGGTCGCCACCTTCGAGCCCTTCGCCCAGGCGATGGCCGAGGCGCGGCGCGGCACGCTCGTGGGTATCGCGAGTGTGGCGGGCGTGCGCGGCCTGCCGGGCTCGGGCGCGTACAGCGCCTCGAAGGCGGCGGCGTTCGCCTATCTCGAAGCGCTGCGCGTCGAGATGCGGCCGTTCAACGTGCCCGTCGTGACGATCGCGCCCGGCTACATCCGCACGCCGATGACGGCGAAGAACCCGTACCGCATGCCGTTCCTGATGGACGCTGACCGCTTCGCCGCGCGCACCGCCGACGCCATCGCACGCGGCACCACCTTCGCGGTGTTTCCGTGGCCGATGCGCGTGGTCGCGACGCTGCTCGGCGCCCTGCCGCGCTGGCTCTACGACCGCGCGTTCGTGCGCGCACCGCGCAAGCCGCGCACCGCCGAGCACTGACCTCACCCGCGGCGCAGACTCATGCGCCGCGCGTCATTTCCTGCCATACCTCAAGGCCGTGCGCGCCTTGACCTCCAGCACGCCCGGATCGCACCCCATATGGGTATGTCGATTAAATTGTTGTCTGGGCAATTTCCCTTCGATAAGCTTGCCCCGATCGGGCCCCGTGCGCGGTGCGCTGCTTTCGCCTCGCGCGCCACGGCCCCAGACCGACCCACCCTGCCGACCCCGGCCATCGCACCATCGGAGATCCCATGCGCTTCACCTCGCCCGCTCCCGTGCTCGCCGCCGCGCTGTGCGCGGCGCTCGCCTGCGCGGCCACGCCTGCGCTCGCGAAACCGCTTACGGTCTGCACGGAATCGAGCCCGGACGGCTTCGACGTCGTGCAGTTCAACTCGCTCGTGACGACCAACGCATCCGCCGATGTGATCTTCAACGCGCTGGTCGCCTACGACGAAGCCCAGAAGAAAGTCGTGCCCTCGCTCGCGCAGTCGTGGGACGTGAGCAGCGACGGCCTGACCTACACCTTCCATCTGCGCCCGAACGTGGCGTTCCAGACCACGGAATGGTTCAAGCCCACCCGCACGCTGAACGCCGACGACGTCGTCTTCACCTTCGAGCGCATGCTCGACGAGAACAACCCGTGGCACAAGGTGGCGGGCGCGAGCGGCTTCCCGCATGCACAGTCGATGGGCCTCGCGAAGCTCGTGAAGTCGATTACGAAGGTCGACGCGAACACGGTCAAGTTCGAGCTCAACGAGCCGAATGCCACCTTCCTGTCCATCCTCTCGATGGGCTTCGCTTCGATCTATTCGGCCGAGTACGCCGATCAGTTGCTCAAGGCCGGCAAACAGGTCGACCTGAACGCCAAACCCGTGGGCACCGGCCCCTTCGCGCTCAAGAGCTACACGAAGGACGCGGTGATCCGCTACGACGTGAACACAGCCTACTGGGGGCCGAAGCCGAAGGTCGACCGCCTGATCTACGCCATCACGCCCGACGCCACCGTGCGCGCGCAGAAGGTCAAGGCCGGCGAATGCCAGATCGCGCTCTCGCCCAAGCCGCAGGACGTGGCCGACGCCAAAGCCGACAAGTCGCTCAAGGTCGTGCAGACGCCCGCCTTCATGACCGCCTTCGTCGCGCTCAATACGCAGAAGAAACCGCTCGACAACCCGAAGGTGCGCCAGGCGCTGAACCTCGCCTTCGACCGCACGACCTATCTGAAGACCGTGTTCGACAACACGGCGACGGCCGCGACCAACCCGTGGCCGCCCACCACCTGGGGCTACGACAAGTCGATCCAGGCGTATCCGCATGACGTCGCGCGCGCGAAGCAACTGCTCGCCGAAGCGGGTGTCGCCAACGGCTTCTCGACGACCATCTGGGTGCGTCCGAACGGCAGCGTGCTCAATCCGAACCCGCGCGCGGGCGCGGAGCTGCTGCAGGCCGATTTCGCGAAGATCGGCGTGAAGGCGGAGATCAAGGTGATCGAGTGGGGCGAGCTGATCAAGGAAGCCAAGCAGGGCCAGCACGACACGCTCTTCATGGGCTGGGCCGGCGACAACGGCGATCCGGACAACTATCTTTCGCCGCTCTTTAGCTGCAATGCCGTGCAGTCGGGCATCAACTTCGCGCGCTTCTGCGATCCGCAGCTCGACAAGCTGATCGCCGAAGGCAAGGCCACGACCGATCAGGCCAAACGCGTGAAGCTCTACGACGCTGCGCAAAAGATCATTCACGATCAGGCGCTGTGGATTCCGCTCGGTTATCCGACCGCTTCGGCCATCACGCGCACCACGGTGAGCGGCTATCAGGTGAGCCCGTTCGGTCGCCAGAACTTCGGCGCGGTGACGGTGCAGTAAGCGCAGCTTGCCGAAAAGGAAAAAGCCGGGGTATGCCTCGGCTTTTTTTGCGTTTGCGTTCGACGATTTCGCGGCCGTTTCAGCCGGCCCTTCACTCCAGGTCCGCGCATGCCTCACGCGTGAACGTGCGACGCTCAGGCGAACGCCAACGCCGATTCGCGCACAGGTTCGCGCACCGAGGCGCCGACCGGCGAGCGCCCGGCATCCTTCGTACGCGCAACGGGGTGCGCGAGCGACTGCCAGTGCAGCTTGGGGAAAATATCGTCGCCCAGCGCGCTATCCAGCGACAGGTTGCATACATCGATACCACGGCGCGCGAGCAGAGCGGCGGCATGGCGAAACGACGGCTCGATAAAGTCAGCGAAGTTGTCGTCGAGATAGCTCGGCTGCATGTCCGACGTCGATTCGTAAAAGCGCGGCGTGCGCTTCGCGGCCTGCAAATCGACGCCATGCAGGTAGAGCCGCTTGAAACCCAGCGCCGCGAGCACCTGCAATCCCGCGTAGGCGACGGTGCGGCCGTCGAACACGCCACGCCGCACATCGAGACTGAAGCCAAGCGGCTGCGGGGCGTCGAACAGCGCGAGCGCGCGTGTGTCGTAGAGCGCGCGCAACTCACGCGGCAACGGGGCGCGACGACCCGCGGGAAACAACATGTCGTCGAGGATGAACACGCGGCAACGGATACGCTCGATGCCGAAGCGCTCGGCGATATGCCAGAGCACGAGCGGCGTGGCGAACAACGTGAGCGGCTCGCCGATCACGCGCTCGACCAGGTCGGGCCGGTTGCGCACGAAGCCCGTATCGACAATGCAGTAGTAATCGAAGCGTACGCCCTGCTGACCGGCCAGCGCGATCGCGCCGTTCACGCCGAGCACGCGCTGCATGGGTAGCGCGCGGTAGTCGATGGCGTTGACGGAGGGACCCGTGGCAATCAGATGGCATTCACGCGCGATATCGAGGCCTTCTGGCGCCGGCGTGAGCAGGCCGTTTACGCACGCGAGTCTGCGGCCGCGAATTCGCATGCCAGAGAGCCGCCCGGCTTCGTCGCGCTCGAGCGCCACACCATGCGCGAGGCGTTCGTTGTGCCGCCACGCGCGCGTATGCGTATAGCGATACAGCAGTTTGAAAAACGTGTTGCCGGCACGCCTTACCGGCGAAATCGTTGCTCGCGCAACATTCTGCCCAGCGCTGCGCGCGCTCGACGAATGGATGGCGTTGCCTTCGATAATCATTACTCTGCCTTGCAACGAAGCGAAGCCGGCGGCCTCGCATCACAGTAAAGCGGGAGTCTAGGGTTTTTGACCGTTACACAGGTTACAGTTAGCCCGCAAGTTATTACGATTATTTACGGGTTATTGCCGTTTATGCATGAAAGCCGAACGTAACGCCATTCCGCAATACGCAAAAATTTGCGTCGTTCATTGCGCCCTGAAAACTTCCATCAAATGACATTTCCCCCTTTATTTGCGGGGTTTTATCGAATATCGAGGCACCACTCTTCTCTTACTGAATTGATTCAGGTCGAGATCATTGTTGCAGATTCGTAATTCAGAGCGAGACAGCCCGGGCTAGATTGGAACCATTCCTTGATCGAACGCCAGGAGGCTCGAATGAACAAGAAACTCATCGCCGCATTGGGTGCAGGCGCAACGATTTTCGCCATTTCGCAAAGTGCAATGGCCGGTGTATCCGTCGGTCTCGCCATCGGTGCGCCCGCGCCGATGTATGCGGCGCCTGCGCCGACCTATGTGGACTGGCACGACGATCGACGCTGGGAAGAACGCCGCTGGCACGAGCGTCAATGGCGCGAACGCCATTGGGACGATCATCGTTGGGGTGGCGACCGTCGCTGGGACGATCGCCATGACGATTACGGCTATCGCCGCTAATCAGCAGACGGCGTGAGTTGAAACCTTACGCCATGATGTGCGCGCCGCCGTCCACATAGACCGTGTTGCCGGTCAGGCGGCGTGCGTAGCGCGTCGCCAGATAGGCGGTGGCGTAGCCGACATCCATGATGTCGACCAGTTCGCCGAGCGGCGCGCGATCGACGGCATCGGCAAGCATGCGGTCGAAGTCGGGCAACCCGGAAGCCGCGCGCGTCTTGAGCGGCCCCGGCGAAACCGCGTGCACGCGAATGCCCAACGGCCCGAGTTCGTAGGCCAGATAGCGGCATGATGCTTCGAGCGCCGCCTTCACCGGCCCCATCAGGTTGTAGTTCGGCACGACGCGATTCGCACCGTCATAACTCATCGCGAACAACGTGCCGCCGCGCGGCATCAGCGGCACGGATCGCTTAGCCATCCGAATGAATGAATGGCACGACACGTCCATCGCATAGGCAAACCCTTGCGCAGATGATTCGAGCAGACCGCCTTGCAGATCGGCTTTCGGGGCATAAGCGATCGAGTGCAGCACGATGTCGACCGAGCCCCAGCGATCGCGCACGGATTCGAATACGGCATCGAGCTGCGCATCGTCCTCCACGTTCAGCGGCAGCAGCATCGTCGCGTCGAGTTCATTGGCGAGCGGTTCGACGTAAGGTTTGGCCTTGTCGTTGAGATAGGTGAGCGCGAGTTCCGCGCCGAGTTCTGCGAACGCGCGCGCGCAACCGTAGGCGATCGATTCGGCATTCGCCACGCCGGTCACGAGGGCGCGCATACCGGCGAGCGGGCGGTCGGGTGGTGTCTGCATGGCTTACCTCGTTGACGATGAGTGATGGCACTTGCATGAACTGCGGCATGGACTTTGGCACCTACCGCGCGGGGCGTTTTCTCTCAGGTTCCGGCTTGTCGTGTTTCTCATGTATGACGCTGCCCGCGCGAACGATGCTGTTGCGTGTCGCTGCCCATGCTACCCGTGCTGCGTGGCGGCTTACTCCCCTGCGCGCGAAGCCCGGCGACGCGCCGCCGTGGGTCGCGCCGTACGCGTAGCCGACGGCGTGCTCGTGGCGCGCGCCCCGCGCGCAGCGGAGGCCTTTGTCGCGGGGGCTTTCGCCACGGGCGCATCCACCGCATGCGCCGCAGCCGCGGCGGCCGCCTTCACCTTCGAGGCCGGGCGCGCCGCGCGCTTGGGCTTTTCCAGGGGCGTAGGCGTCGCTGCTACGGCGGAGGCTTTCGTCGTCTTCACAGCCTTCGCACGAGGACGCGCGGGCGTGACGGCGGGCGTTGCGACCGGCGCCTCGACGTGCGCTGCCGAGGCTGAAGGCGCCGATGCAGCGCTCTGCGTGCCGCTCGATGCCGTTTGCGATCCTGCGTCCGGCTTTCCACCTGCACCGCCCGCACCACCGCCTGCACCACCCGCACCGCCACTTCCCGGCGGCGGCGGCAACGCTTCCTTCTCGCTGCCAGGCTTCAGCCCCAGCACGCGCTGCACTTCGGCGAAGCGCTCAGCACGCCCGCCTTCCAGCGGCCCGTAAGCGGTCGCAACCTGATACACCACCGCAAGCAACGTATGACGCGTGCGTTGATCCGGCACGAGTTGGGGCAGCGCCTCGATCGCGGCAGCCGGGTCGAGCTGCACGATCGCGCCCTGGCGGCGCGCCGCGTCCTTGAGCTCGGCGATACTCGGCTGCTTGTCGCCCATATACTCGCGCGCCAGTTCGCGCATGCGCTGGAACGGCCGGTACTGCACGACGTGCATTTCGTCGGCGAGGTAGGCCGTGATGCGCATGAAGGCATCGACGAGCGTGCCCGTGTGCAGATGCGCGCGCGCCGCGCGCAAACGCGTCTGCGCCAGTTCCTTGCGCAGCGCGCTGAGCGGCGGCGCAATCGGATCGAGCGGCGTGTTGGGCGCAACGCCCACCCACGCCTGAACCCACGGCGCCGTGTAGAGACTGTAGAAGGTCCGCTCGACCCACGCGTCACGCGCATCGCGGTACGCGTCCCACGCGCCTTCGATCGTGGCCGATACCTGCTTTTCGATCAGCGTGAACGGATTGTCGGGTGCCGCAGGTTTGCGATGCGTGCGCACCGCCTCGGCGATCGCAGGCAAGACGCCCAGCGCCGGGTTCGCATCGCTGAACATGCTGCGCTCCACGCGCGACGGATGCGTCTCGCGCAACACATGCGCCGTGAGCGCGTTGCTCGACGCGCGCACGAGCGGCGAGACATACAGATCGTAGATGCGCTGATTGTTTTCGGCAAAACGGCGCACGACTTCGAACGGCTGTTCGTCGTCGCGACCGTCGTCGAGCGCCAGCACGTCGTCGATTGTGCGGCGCTCGAAGCGGATCTCATAGCGCCCTTCGAGCGCTTCCAGCCGTCCCGCTTCCGGCGTCGAGTCGGTGATCTTCGCTTCGTAGAGGCCCGGCGGCAGCACGTCGATCAGGTCGAGCGCGGAAAATAGTTCGGTGTGCTCCTTATTCGCCACACTCGCCGAAACGAAGATACCCAGGTGCCCCACCTTGTCGTGCAGGCAATACACGATCACCTGCTCGTTGGCGACGATCTCGTCCACGCTCGCGTAGAGATCGGGAATCCAGTTGAGCGCCTGTTGCGGCGGCGTGATGTTGTCGCCCCATGAAGCCAGCACGATGATCGGCGTGCGGATATTGCGCAGGTCCACCGGCGCACGCGCGTTCTTCGCGTACACCTCGTTGCGCGTGAGGTGATTGCCAACGAACAGGTTCTGCACGATCCAGTCGATTTCGGCGCGGTTGAGCTGGAAGTGACCGCCCCACCAGCGCTCGAACTCCAGGAAGCGCTCACGCTCCGTATCGACCTTCGCGTAGAGGCCATAGAGCTTGCCCCAGAACGTGTTGGCCGGATTCAGGTTCTCGAAGTTCTGCACGAGATACGCGCCGTCGAAGTGACCGTCGCCCAGATCGGCGGCCAGCGACGACGCCCACGAACCGCCCAGCATGCCGCCCGAGTAACGCATCGGGTTCTTGCCGCGCACGCCAGCCCAGTACGAGAGCGGCGAGCCGGCGAGCATGAGCGGGCCGACCAGCGAAGGCGCGGATGCCGCGAGCAGCGCCGCGGCCCAGCCGCCCTGGCAGTTGCCGATCACGAAGGGCAGTCCATCGGATTCGGCGTGCAGTTCGCGCACCTTCCGCAGAAACACGGCTTCGGCCTTGCCGACCGATTCGATCGTCTGCGTTTCAGTCGGCACCGGGAAGAAGGTCACGAAGTAGCACGGATGGCCCTTGCGCAACGCGATACCCACTTCGCTGTCCATCTTGAAGCCCGCAATGCCGGGGCCGTGGCCCGCGCGCGGATCGATCACGACGAACGGACGCATACGCGCATCGGTCTGCACGCCGGGTTCGGGCTTGATGCGCAGGAGTGCGTAATTGCACGGGTCGTCCAGCTCGCGGCCATCGACGATCACATCGTATTCGAACGCGAGCACCGGCGGCATGCCGGCCTTTTCGTGCATATAGGTCTGATTGCCGCGTTCGCGCAACACGTCGAGGAACAGCACGCTGCGCTGCCACGCGTCGAACAGGTAGTCGAACAGCGGCTGGATTGCGGCGGGCGCGGCCGCGGGCAGCTTCGGCGCGGCAGGCAGGCTGGCCCAGGCCGAAGGTTCGCGCGTCGGCGCAAATCCGCTGAACGGCGCGGCGGCATGCGTCAAGGCCGAGTGGGCCGACTGCCAGGCGTTGCTGAACGCGGATTGCGCAGCTTCGGCCGACTCCGCGAACGCGTTGGCGATGGGCTGGAACGGTGGCAGCGTCTGGAATGCGGGGAGGGACGAGAGCGGCCAGAGGGGCCAGAACGGGGACGCCGGATCAGCGGAAGTCGACGAGGTTGCGGGCGAGGATGCAGGCGAGAGGGTGGAAACTGCCACGACACGAATCTCCTTTAACGAGGCGCGCGCGGCCACGTGGAGTGCGGCGGCGCGGGCAGTGCGGCCCGTCTGCCCGATCACGCCGATCGGGGAGAGCCGCTCCGGTGTCATGCAGCATGTGCGGCGCGCGCCGTGCAACAGGCGAGCGCGCACGGCAGTCATGCTGCACTGCAAAAGTCCAATCTAGGCAGCGCCTCGCCGAAAGTCAAGGCGGGCCGGATCGCGCTGCCGCTTCATGATCGCCCCGCGCCGTGAAGACGACGTGACAGAAACACGCAGACGCGCGCGGCGCTTTGCTGCATGGCCCACGCAGCGCGGGCAGGCGATCATGCGCGATGCATGCGGACGACGCGCGGCGCGCACTTTACGCGCTGCGCCGCGCGCGCTGGCATACACTATTGGCGCTTTGCGCGGCGCAACATGACCGCGTAGTGGCGCGGTCCTGGAGGCGGCTAGCGTGCCTGCCGCCGGGGCCTTTGCGTGGTCGACTTCGTGTTCAAGCCTGCTTTGCGTGGAGCCTGAAATGACTGCAACGCCCGACAAATACTCGGTCCTGCTGACGCGCTGCGCCGGCCTTCCCCCGGTGCCCACGGCGGTGGCGCATCCCTGCGACGTCTCGTCGCTCACGGGCGCACTGGACGCCGCCAACCTCGGCCTGATTTCGCCGATCCTCGTCGGCCCGGAAGAGAAGATCCGTTCCGTCGCGCAGGAAGCGAACCTCTCGCTCGACAATGTGGTGATCGTCGATGCGCCGCACAGTCACGCCTCCGCCGAGCGCGCCGTGCTCGCGGTGCGTTCGGGCGAGGCCGAACTGCTCATGAAGGGCAGCCTGCACACCGACGAGTTGCTGCACGAAGTGGCCTCGGGGTCCAATGGCCTGCGCACGGAGCGCCGCCTCTCGCACGTGTTCGCGATGGACGTGCCCACGTACCACAAGCCGCTCTTCATCACCGACGCCGCCGTCAACATCTTCCCCAAGCTCGCCGACAAGGCCGACATCGTGCGCAACGCAATCGACCTCGTGCAGGCGCTCGGCATCGCCACGCCGAAGGTGGCGATCCTCGCGGCAGTCGAAACGGTCTCCGACAAGATGCCCTCGACGATCGAAGCCGCTGCGCTGTGCAAGATGGCCGACCGAGGCCAGATCGTAGGCGGCCTGCTCGACGGGCCGCTCGCCTTCGACAACGCCATCAGCGCCGAAGCGGCGCGCATCAAGGGCATCCACTCGCCGGTCGCGGGCGACCCCGACATCCTGCTCGTGCCCGACCTCGAAGCGGGCAATATGCTCGCCAAGCAGCTCACCTTTCTTGCGGGCGCGGAAGCGGCTGGCATCGTGCTGGGCGCGCGCGTGCCCATCATCCTCACGAGCCGGGCCGACACCGTGCGCTCGCGCATCGGCAGTTGCGCGATCGCCGTGCTGCTCGCTCATGCGCGGCGCGCGCGCCAGAACGCGGAGGTGCTGTAAATGAGCGCCGACCTGCCTCGCGAGATCCATGCGCAAAGCGCTTCAGCCGCCCAAAACGAAGGCCAGATCGTGCTGGTCGTCAACGCCGGGTCGTCGAGCATCAAGTGTTCGGTGTATCGGGTGATCGACGATCCGCATGTGGAAGGCGGCATACGCGCAGGCGGCGCGCGCGCGATTCATGGCGCGGGCGGCCAGATCGAAGGCATCGGCGTGGCGCCGCGCGTGGAAGCGCATATGGCCGATGGACGCCTGATCGTCGACGAAAAATTTCCCGTGGCCCAGGTCGCCGATCACGACGCCGCGTTCCGCCTGCTGCGCCTCGTGCTCGCCGTGGGTTTGCGCGACACGCCGCCCGCCGCGATCGGCCATCGTGTCGTGCATGGCGGCGCGCATTTCAAGGACGCCACGCTCATCGACGACAAGGTGATCGAAGCGCTCGACGCGCTCACGCCGCTCGCGCCGCTGCATCAGCCGCACAACCTCGCGGCGATCCGCGCGGTGCGCGTCGCCGCGCCGGAGTTGCCGCAGGTGGCCTGCTTCGACACGGCGTTTCATGCGGGCAACGACATCATGGCGCAGCTCTTCGCGCTACCCTATCACTACTACGAGGAAGGCATCCGCCGATACGGCTTTCACGGCCTCTCGTACGAGTACATCGCGCACCATCTGCATGCGGTCGCGCCCGATATCGCACGCGGGCGCGTGGTGGTCGCGCATCTCGGCAACGGCGCGAGCCTGTGCGCGATGAAGGACGGCCAGAGCGTGGAAACGACGATGGGCCTCACCGCGCTCGACGGCCTGCCGATGGGCACGCGTTGCGGCGCGCTCGACGCGGGCGCGGTGCTGTGGATGCTGGAGCACGGCATGGGCCACGACGAGATCCAGAAGCTGCTGTATCACGACTCGGGGCTCAAGGGGCTATCGGGCCTGAGCAGCGACATGCGCGATCTGCTCGCGAGCGACAGTGCGCAGGCGAAGCTCGCCATCGACTTCTACACGTACAGGATCGCGCAGGAAGTGGGCAAGCTCGCGGTGGTGCTCGGCGGGCTCGATGCGCTGGTGTTCACAGCGGGCATTGGCGAACATGCGCCGCAGATTCGTGCGCAGGTGTGCGAGCGCCTCGCGCCGCTATTCGGCATCGTGCTCGATGCGGCGGCCAACGACGCCGGCAAGGAGCGCGTGGCCGCACGCGAGAGTCGCGTGCCGGTATTCGCGACCCGCACCGATGAAGAAGGGATGATCGCGCTGCACACCGCGCGGCTGCTGCGCGACGCGAAGCCTCATTGAGCGCGAGGTCTGGCGCGCCGATCAGGCCAGTCAGGCGTATTTGAGGCGCGCTTCGATCGACTCCGCGCGTTCGCGTACGGGGTCGCCAGCCGATTTATCGATGCCATCGGCCGCATCGCCGTCCTCATCGCGCAGACGGCGCGGCGCTTCGCAATGCACGAGCGTATCGACGAAATACTTCGCGCGCGGCCAGGGGCCAAAGCCCGCCGCCGTGTTGATATGGCCCGCGTCGCCGAGGTTCACGAACGCGCTGCCGAGTTGCTGCGCGAGACGCTGCGCACCATCGAGCGACATCCAAGGGTCCGTTTCGCTGCCGATCAGGATCGACGGCACCGGCAGGCGGCGCGGCTCGAACGGCCCGGCAAAACGGAACTTCTCCGGGCTCGCGGGCGCGACGAACAGCACGCCGGTCACATCGGCGCTCAACAAGCCTTGTTGCAGCGCATAAGCGGTCACGAGGCAGCCGAAGCTGTGCGCCGCGAGCAGGAACGGCCCGCGCTCGCGCGTGAGCAACTGCGCGAGCGCACGGCTCCAGATCGCCAGATCGGGGGCGTCCCAGTCTTCCTGTTCGACTCGCAACGAGCGCGGAAACTGGCGCTCGAGCCAGCTCTGCCAATGCGCCCCGTCGCTGCCGTGCAGGCCCGGCACGGTGACGAGTCTCGGCGGCCAGCGGGATTGTGCGCACGAAAGCATGATTTTTTCCTCGCTTCGACGGATCGTGAAGGGATTGTGATCCGCTCCCCATGCTCGCCGAACCAATTTTTTTTGCTTTGCTTTTTCGCGGCAGCCGCACGGCGTGGTGCGCGCGGAGAAAGCGCGGCGGCTTCCGGCACGAAAAAGTAGAATGTGTCCCACGAATCTTGCTAGCTTCGGCGGCCAACTTTGGTGACTCAATTCGCCAGGCGATTTCGAGGGACACGTAGCACGATGAAAATTCTGTTCTGGCTCCCACAAGCCGACGCTTCCACCTGGCTCGCAGGCCTGCGGCACGCGCTGCCCGGCGCCGAACTTCGCGAATGGCAACCCGGCGACACGGCCCCTGCCGACTACGCGATCGTCTGGCATCCGCCACGCGAGCTATTCGCCGCGCCGCGCGGCCTGTGCGCGGTCTTCAACCTGGGCGCGGGTGTCGACGCGATCCTCGCGCTCGAACGCGAGCATCCGGGCACCTTGCCGCAGGACGCGCTGCTCGTGCGTCTCGAAGACTCGGGCATGGCCCCGCAGATGGCCGAATACGTGCAGCATGCGGTGCTGCGCTATCTACGCCGCTTCGACGAATACGCACTGCAACAGGCGCGCCGCGAATGGCATGTGCTCGCGCCGCATCCGCGCGAGAGCTTTACCGTGGGCGTGCTGGGCCTTGGCGTGCTGGGCGCGCAGGTCGCGCAAGCCGTGGCCGCGCTCGGCGTGCCGGTGCGCGGTTTTTCGCGCAGCGCGAAAACCATCGACGGCATCGAGACCTTCTCGGGCGAATTGCGCGGCCCGCAATTCAACGCCTTTCTCGACGACGTGAATGTGCTCGTGAACCTGCTGCCCGCCACGCCGGATACGGAGAACGTGCTCAACGCTGCGACCTTCGACAAGCTCGCGCGCGGCGCCTATCTCGTGAACGTCGCGCGCGGCACGCATCTGGTCGAACAGGATCTGCTTGACGCACTCAAACACGGCACGCTCGCGGCGGCCACGCTCGACGTGTTCTACACCGAACCGTTGCCGCCCGAGCATGCGTTCTGGCGCGAACCGCGCATCACGATCACGCCGCATAGCTCGGCGCTGACGCTGCGCGAAGAAGCGATCTCGCAGATCGCAGACAAGATCGAGGCGCTCTCACGCGGTAAAACCGTGAGCGGCGTCGTGCATATCCAGCGCGGCTATTGAAGCGATTGACCCGCTGAAAAGATAAGGACAGGAGACAGGCATGGCAGCAACCGTACTTCAAAATGGACTTCCCGCAGCAGTCAAAATCGTCGAAGTCGGGCCGCGCGATGGTTTGCAGAACGAAAAGGAATTCGTGCCAACGGCGGTGAAAATCGAATTGATCGATCGCCTCACGAAAGCGGGTTTTCCGAATATCGAAGCGGCATCGTTCGTCTCGCCGAAATGGGTTCCGCAGATGGCCGACGGCGCCGACGTGATGGCCGGCATCGCGCGTCGCGAAGGCACGATCTATTCGGCGCTCACGCCTAATTTGCGCGGCTTCGAAGGCGCACTCGCCGCGCGCGCCGATGAAATCGTGATTTTCGGTGCGGCAAGCGAAGCGTTTTCGCAGAAGAACATCAATTGCTCGATTGCCGAAAGCATCGAACGCTTCGTGCCCGTGGCCGAAGCGGCAAAGGCCAACGGCCTGCGCATTCGCGGCAGCGTATCGTGCTCGCTCGGCTGCCCGTATCAGGGCGAAGTGCCGGTGGAATCGGTGGTAGACGTGGTGCAGCGTTTCGCGGCACTCGGCTGCGACGAAATCGATATCGCCGATACGATCGGCGTGGGCACCGCGAAGCGCGTGCACGAAGTATTCGACGCGGTGACGAAGGTATTCCCGCGCGAGCGTCTTTCGGGCCACTTCCACGACACCTACGGCCAGGCGCTCGCCAACATCTATGCAGCGCTCGAAGAAGGCATCGCGATTTTTCACGCCTCGGTGGCGGGCCTTGGCGGTTGTCCTTATGCGAAGGGCGCAACCGGCAACGTCGCGACCGAAGACGTGCTGTACCTGCTCAACGGCCTCGGCATTCATACGGGCGTCGATCTCGATCAGGTCGTGGCCGCCGGTGATTTCATCTCGCGCGCCATCGGCCGCAACAATGTCTCGCGCGCGGGCAAGGCGCTGCTCGCCAAACAGCAGAACGCCACCGCGTGCGCATGATCGGTAGTACGAAGGAAAATGAAGCTATGACGGATACCCTCATCAACTCCGAAAAAGACGGCATCGAAGCTCTGCCCGAATCCGCCCGCCGCGTGGCTCTGCTGCTGCGCGATCACGGCCATGCGAAGCCGGTCGTGCTGCTGCCCGAAACCGGCAAGACCTCGGCGGAAGCGGCAGCGGGCCTTGGCTGCGAAGTCGCGCAGATCGCCAAGTCGATCCTGTTCCGCCGCCGCAAGGACGACGCGCCGATTCTCGTGATCGCGAGCGGCGCGAACCGTGTCGACGAAAAGAAGGTCGAGGCGCATGTCGGCGAGATCGGCCGCGCCGACGCGAAGTTCGTGCGCGAAATGACCGGCTATGCGATTGGCGGCGTGTGCCCGATCGGCCACGCAACGCGCCCCGTCACGCTGATCGACGCCGATCTCTTCGCGCTCGACAGCCTGTGGGCAGCGGCGGGCCATCCGCATGCGGTGTTCAATCTGTCGCCGCAGGAACTCGCGGCGATGACCGGTGCGCCCGTCGTGGATGTCGCGCTGCGCGACGCATGAGCACGCCCGCGTCCACGTCCACACCCTCGCCCTCGCCCTGCATCAACGTGTGCCGCATGCACGAAGCGAGCGGCCTGTGCGAAGGCTGCCTGCGCACGATCGACGAGATTGCGTCGTGGTCCACGCTCGACGATGCAGCGAAGCGCGCGGTTTGGGAGGCGATCGAAGTGCGGCATTCGCAGTGGCTCGCCAGACGCGAGGACGCGCAATGACCGCGCCCGCACGCATCGTCGAGATCGGCGAGACGTTCAGCGACACGCTCGCGCTCTCGCCCGACTCGGTGAAAACGTTCGCGACGCTCGTGAACGACATGAACCCGCTGCACCATGACGAAGCCTATGCCGCGCAAAGTCGCTTCGGCGGCCTGATCGCGTCCGGCACGCAGCCAACCGCGCACTTCATGGCGCTGCTGGCGACGCACTTTTCGCAGTATGCGCAACCGCTCGGACTCGAATTCGACATGAAGCTCAAGCGCGCCGCCCATGCGCGCGATGTGCTGACGTTCGAATGGCGCGTCGTGCAGGCGTACTGGAAAGCGAGTCTGAACGGCGACTTGGTGAAGCTCGAAGGCACGGCGAAGAATCAGCACGGCGACACGCTGATCGTGGGCCACTCGACGATCCTCGTGATGCCAAAGCCGCAAGCGGTTGAGGTCGCCAACTCATGAGCGAAGCAGCCGCAGTCGTATTGCCCGCTTCGATACGCGTGTTCGAGCGCGGCTGGCTGTCGTCGAACAATGTGCTGCTGGTCGATCAAGAACGTGCAGCACTCGTCGATACGGGCTACGCAACGCACGCCATACAAACCGTCGCACTCGTTCGGCATGCGCTCGCCGGCCGCGCGCTCGACCTCCTCATCAACACGCATCTGCATTCGGACCATTGCGGCGGCAACGCGCAATTGCAGGCGCACTGGCCGTGCGGAACGCTGATTCCCGCCGCCAGCGAGCGCGCCGTGCGCGAATGGGACGAAGCACGGCTCACTTTTGCCGCGACGGGGCAGACCTGCGAGCGCTTCGGATTCACGGGCACGCTCGCGCCGGGTGCGCGCCTGACGCTGGGCGGCTTCGACTGGGACGTGATTGGCGCGCCGGGTCATGATCCCGACTCGCTGATGCTCTACGCGCCCGAGCCGCGCGTGCTGATCAGCGCCGACGCGCTCTGGGAGCACGGCTTCGGCGTGATCTTCCCCGAACTCGACGGTGAAAGCGGTTTTGCGGAGCAGCAGGCCGTGCTCGACGCGATCGCGAAGCTGGACGTGGCGACCGTGATTCCGGGTCATGGCGCACCGTTCGCGAACGTCGGCGCGGCGCTCGAGCGCGCGTATTCGCGCCTCGCCTGGCTGCGCGCCGATCCCGCGCGCAACGCGAAGAATGCGCTCAAGGTGCTGATCGTGTTCAAGCTGCTCGAAGTGCGCGCGCTACGCTTCGCGACCCTGGAAGCGATGTTGGCCGACGCCGCGGCGATGCGCGCGGCAGCGCAGCAACTGGCGCCCGAAACGGCGTGGCCCGCGCTGCTGCGCGAGCTGGCCGGGGAACTGGCGAAGAGTGGCGCGCTCGTGCTGCACGAGGATGGCATCGAAGCGCCGGCCCATGCGGCGTGAATGCCGAAAAAAAACGCTCGTCCTTTTTCGAGGACGAGCGAGAGTATCTTGCTCTGACGTGATCAACGTTCGAGCCGATCATACTCGTGCCTGATTACACGTCGCATCGGTGATTTCCCTACAGACTGTCAGCGCTGCAAGAAGGCCTGACTTACGTAAGGAAACCACGCTCACGTCATCGAATTTACTTCGATATCCGAATTTAACTGGAATGCATCTGCGACGCTTTCACATTGCGATTTGCAGACGCAACCACTCGAACAGATTCGAACAGAGATAGAGGCCCAAGCCGATCGTGCCGCCAATCAGCGTGCCGTTCACGCGGATGCGTTGCAGGTCTTTACCGATCTTCAACTCGATCAGGCGCGCGGTCTCGCGCGTGTCCCAGTTGCGCACCGTATCGCGGATGTGATGCGTGAGGTAACGCGAGAACTCCGGCGCCATCGCGCGCGCGGCGTCCTCCAGATGACCGTTGAGCGAGGCGCGCAAATCCGCATCGGCGGCGAGCGCTTCGCCTAGCCATTGCCCCGTCGCCGCCACTTTCTCGTGCAGCGTCGAGTCGGGTTGTTCGAGATCGTTGCGCAGCCACGCGCGCAGGCTATTCCAGAGTTCGCGCGTGTAGTCGTTGAGCGCGCTACCTTCGCGCAGGCTCGCCTTCAACTCCTCGCCCTTGCGCAAAAAGGCCGGATCGCTCTTCAACTGCACGATGAGCTTGTGCATGACCTCGTCGAACTTCTGTCGCAGATGATGTTCGCGATCCTCGCTTACCTGTAGCAGCAGGCGGCTCACGGCGCTCTCCAGCACGCGCGCGCCGGTATCGCCGAGCCATTCCGACGGGAGAATCTTCTCGAACTTCGGAAACTCGCCCTTGAGGCCATCGACGATGCGCGACGCCACGAACGTGCGCGTGCTCTCCTCCGCCAGCAGCAAGCCAAGCTGATCGAGCATGCGGTCGAGTAGTTCCTGATGACGGCCGTCCTTCGTGAGCGTGTCGAGGATCGCGCCCGCCGACTTCGAGAGATCGACCTTGTCGAGCGCCGCGTACAGGCCGTCGCGGATGAAAGCCTGGATACGCGTGTCGTCGGTGAGGCCGAGCAGGCCCGACATCAGGCGTACGGCGTAGTCGCCCAGGCGCTGTGCATTGTGCGGCGCGGTGAGCCAGCCCGAGAACCGCTCGACCGGATCGTGACGGCGTATCAGCCCCACCAGTGAATTCACATCGAGAAACCTCTCCTGCACGAACACGGCCAGCTGGTCGGCGATGCGATCCTTGTTGCGCGGAATCACGCCCGTGTGGGCAGCGACGAAGGGAATCGGCACGCGCCGGAACAGCGCGACCACGGCGAACCAGTCGGCCAGCGCGCCCACCATCGCGGCTTCGCTCATGGCCTTGATGGCGCCGACGATCAGGCCCGGCGGCGAGAGCGCCGTGACGACGAACACCACGGCGGCGCCAATCAGCAGTAAGAGCGCGCGGCGTTTAGCCGTGGTGAGTTCGGCTTCGTCGCGGCTGAGTTCAGTGGGGGTCATGCTTTCGGTCGAGGTCCGGGGTCACAGGTCCGCGACATTATGCGGGGAGTCCGCGCGCGACGCGCCAGGACAGACCACCTCACCCACGCCCTCAAACCGACGGCGCTTTCACCCTCTGCGGCACGATCCGCCAGCCCAGGTTCACGCCTGCGGCCGCGAGCAGAATGAGCGCCGCGCCCGCCACCTGGATCCAGGCGAGACGCTGGCCGAAGGCGAACCAGTCCACGAAGATCGCCATCACCGGATAGATGAACGAGAGCGCGCCCGTCATCGCCGTCGGCAGTTTCTGGATCGCGCCGTACAGCAGCACGTACATCACGCCGGTATGGACGATGCCGAGTGTGACGATCTGCGCCCAGTGCACGGGCGTGTCGGGCAGCGTGCCGTAGCGCACGAACGGCGCGAGCGCCAGCGCGCCGAAACCCAGTTGCACGAGCGCGAGCAGATGCGGCGGCGTGCCCTTCAGATGCCGCGTGATGATCGCCGAGATTGCGTAGAGGAAGGCCGCGCCCGCCGCGCACGCAACGCCCACGAGGTATTCGCCCGGCACGGCGAGCACGGCGGGCGGCACTTCGACCACGCCCACGAGACCGACAAAGGCGAGCGCAAGCCACGCGACGGTGGAGGCGCTCACGCGCTCGCGCAGCAGCAGCGCGCCCAGACCGACCAGCATGAAGGGTTGCGTGTTGTAGACGGCCGTGGCCATCGAAATGGAGGCGCGCGAATAGGCCGCGAACAGCAGCACCCAGTTCGCGACGATGGCCGCGCCGCCCAGCACGGCGAGACCAAGCGTGCGCCACGGCAGCAAGGCGCGGCGATAGAGGCCAAGCGCCGCGCAGACGAGCGCGAGCGTGGCGCCGCCCAGCACACAGCGCATGAACACGACGTTGAGCGCGGGTTGCTTCGACGCCACCACGAGCCAGCCGATGGTGCCGGACATCAACATGGCGATGGTCATTTCGGCCGCGCCGCGGCGCACTTCAGGTGAAGCCATGACTTATTTCCTCGTAGCAATCTGCGAGTCAGTTTACTGACTGCGCAGCGAGGAATACATAGCTAAACCAAGGCGAATGCTTACACCCGCCTTAGAATCGAAGGTGACATCTTCCGTTGACGAGCGAAATCATGAACAAACGTCCCAGCGCGCCCGCACCTGCCCCGCTCGACGAGATCGACCGCGCGCTACTCGCCGCGTTGGCCGAGGATGCGCGCGCGAGCGTGAGCGAACTGGCCCGCCAGGTTGGGCTATCCGCGCCCAGCACATCCGAGCGGATGCGGCGGCTCGAAGCGCAAGGGGTGATCGGCGGCTATACGGTGCGCATCGACCCGCGCGCGCTAGGCTACACGCTGCAAGCCATCGTGCGCGTGAAGCCGCTGCCGGGTCAGTTGCATCTGGTGGAGGAAATGTTGCGGCGCATTCCCGAATTCATCGAATGCGACAAGGTGACGGGCGACGACTGCTTCATCGCCCGCGTCTATCTGCATTCGATCGAGCAGCTCGACGACATCCTCAACAAGGTCACCGAGCGCGCGGAGACGAGCAGCGCCATCGTCAAATCGACGCCGGTGCCGCGCCGGCTGCCGCCGCTCGCGTGAGTGCGTGAGCGCTAGTAAGCGCTCACGCCAGCCTCAGCGCTCGGTGGCCTCGAAGAACGCCAGCATTTCGGCGACGAGCGCTTCGTTCGCTTCCTCGGGGATGTAGTGACCGCAGGGCAGCGCGCGGCCGCTCACGTCGCGCGCGACCTTGCGCCATTCCCCGAGCGGATCGAAGCAGCGCGCGATCACGCCATGTTCCCCCCACAGCACGCGCAGCGGGCAACCGACCTTGTGGCCGCGCTCGATATCGGCGCGATCGTGTTCGAGGTCGATGGTCGCCGAAGCCCGATAGTCCTCGCACATCGCGTGCACGGCGCCCGGCTGGCGCAGCGCCGCGCGATAGGCGCCGAGCGCCTTGGGCGCGAACGGCGCGAGACCCGCGTGGCGGCTGCCCATCACGCGCTCGATATAGGCATCGGGATTCGCGCCGATCAGGGCTTCGGGCAGCGGCTCGGGCTGGATCAGCAGGAACCAGTGGAAGTAGAGCGTGGCGAACTCGCGATCGGTCTGCTCGTACATGGCGAGCGTCGGCGCGATGTCGAGCAGCATCAGCCGCTCGACGGCGTCGGCGTGATCGAGCGCCATACGGTGCGCCACGCGCGCGCCGCGATCATGCGCGCACACGAGAAAACGCTCGAAGCCGAAGTGGCGCATGACCTCGACCTGATCGGCGGCCATCGCGCGTTTCGCATAGGCCGCGTGCGTGGCGTCGCTCGCCGGTTTCGACGAGTCGCCGTAGCCGCGCAGGTCGGTGGCGATCACGGTGAAGTGCTTCGCCAGATCGGCCGCGCAGCGATGCCAGATCATGTGGGTCTGCGGGTGGCCATGCAGGAGCAGCAGCGGCGGACCTTCGCCGCCGCGCATCCCGTTGATCTCGACGCCACCCGCAGTGCGGACGGTGAAAGGCGTGTATCCCTCGAACGGCATGATGTCTCTCTCGCTTGTCCCTGTTGGTTGTACCTGCTGGTCTCCTGACATTGTATGAGGCGAGCGCAAGCGCACACCGTGGTTTGGGGCCCATAGCCGTAGAAACCGAACACTCCCTCGAATCCCGCACGCGCCGTGCTCGGGTCGCCCCGTTGCCTATAATCGAACGACCGTTTTGCTGCCAATCACGCTGCCGGGCGTCGGACGAATCCGACGTGGCTGCGCGCTCAAGGAGACAAACTCATGGCCCTGCCCGCCGTCCTGCAAAACCTGTCGTTGCCCGTCGTCGGCTCGCCGATGTTCATCGTGAGCTACCCCGAGCTCGTGCTCGCGCAGTGCAAGGCGGGCATCGTCGGCTCGTTCCCGGCGCTCAACGCGCGCCCCGCCGAACTGCTCGACGAATGGCTCACGCAGATCCAGGAGCAACTGGCCGCGCACAAGGCCGCGAATCCGGACGCCGTGATCGGCCCGATCGCCGTGAACCAGATCGTCCATCAGTCGAATGCGCGTCTGGAGCACGACATCCACGTATGCGTGAAGCATCGCGTACCGATCTTCATCACGAGCCTGCGCGCACCGCCGAAAGAACTGCTCGACGCCGTGCACAGCTATGGCGGCATCGTGCTGCACGACGTCATCAATCTGCGCCATGCGGGCAAGGCGCTCGAAGCGGGGGTGGACGGTCTGATTCTCGTTGCGGCGGGTGCGGGCGGTCATGCGGGCACGACTTCGCCGTTCGCGCTGGTGGGCGAAGTGCGGCGTATCTTCGACGGCCCGCTCGTGCTGTCGGGCGCGATCGCCAATGGCGGCTCGATCCTCGCCGCCCAGGCGATGGGCGCCGATCTCGCTTACATGGGCACGCGCTTCATCGCCACCCAGGAGGCGCACGCCGTCGAGGGTTACAAGCACGCGATCCTCAACGCCAAGGCCGCCGACATCGTCTACACGAACCTCTTCACGGGCGTGCACGGCAACTACATCCGCGAGAGCATCGTCAACGCGGGGCTCGATCCGGACGCACTGCCCGAGTCCGACAAGACGGCGATGAACTTCGCCGGCGACAAGGCCAAGGCCTGGAAGGAAATCTGGGGCGCGGGCCAGGGCGTGGGCCTGATGGACGATGTGCCGTCAGTGGCCGAGCTGGTTGCCCGCTTGAAGGACGAGTACGAAGAAGCGAAGGCGAAGCTGGGGATCGCGCGCTAACGCAGGCCGCTCGCTCCGGGCGCGCCCTGCCTTCAACGCTCAGGCTTTGACGCGCTGCGCGGCCCGCACCGCCAGCGCGCGGATTTCATCGGCGTTCGGCCAGAGCGCGCGCTCGCCGAAACGCGCCGCGAGGAAGTCCACGAACGAACGTACTTTCGCGGAGAGATGACGGCGGCTCGCGTAGACGGCGTAGATCGGCAACTCGCGCGGCGGCAGCGCGTCGACGAGCAGCGGCACAAGACGGCCTTCGGCAATGTCGTCGCCGATCACCTCGGTGCCGAGCATTGATAACCCACCGCCTTGCAACACCACCACCCGCAGCGCTTCCAGGTGATTGACGATCAGGTTGCCGCCAGGCTTCGGGCGTGCGCCCGCTTCCGAGAACGGCGCCAGTTCCGCCGCCGAAGCGCCCGCGTAATGCACGAACTTGTGCTTCGCGAGATCGGCGACCGTTTTGGGCACGCCGTGGCGGCGCAGATAGTCAGGCGAGGCGCACAGCACGATATGGGCGGTGGCAAGCGGCCGCGCGATCAGCGAGGAAGACTTCAGCCCCGAAGGCGAGGCGCGGATCGCCACGTCGAAGCCCTCGTCGATCAGCTCGACCACGCGGTCCGACAGCGTGATATCGACCGTCACCTGGGGGAAGTCCGCCGCGTAGTCGGCCACGGCGCCCATCACATGGCGCAGCCCGAAAGCGGTCAGCGACGACACGCGCAATCGCCCTTGCGGCACTACACTCGCCGCGCCCACGGCCTGGCCCGCTTCGTCCAGTTCGGTGAGCGCCTGGGCCACCCGTTCGTAGTACTCGCGACCGGCCTCGGTGGGCGCGACGCGGCGCGTCGTGCGGTTCAAGAGACGCGCGCCCAGTTGCTGTTCGAGATGCATCACATGCTTGCTGGCCATCGCCGCCGACATTTCCATGCGCTCGGCCGCCGCGACGAAGCTCCCCGCTTCCACCACCTGCCGGAATACTTTCATGCTGACGAGGGTATCCATCGCGCTACTCTTGCTCGTATCGGTTAATCAAAATCAGGAAACAATCGCCGATATTGTGCTCGCTTTATCAATTCCTGGTAGCCAAATGCGCAGGCGTTGGCCTTACTTCTCATTGCCTCCTCTGTGCACCGCCCAAAAGAAAAACCCCGCGCTGCAAGCAGCGCGGGGTTTTGCGTGGCCATGCTGCGGCTGGACAGCCGCGGACGTTTAGAACTTCGTACGCACGCCCACGCCGTAGGTCATGCCCGTCGACATGTTGTCGTAGTGGTCGTACATATACGCCGCATACAGGTCGGTGCGCTTCGAGAGCGGGTAGTCGTAGCCGAGCGCCGCCGTGTTGTGCGTCTGGTTCAGGCCGCCGGTGTCGCGCGAGTACGCATACGACGCCATGATCGTGCCGGGACCGGCCGGCACCGATACGCCGCCCTGCGCCGTGTTGACGTGCCAGCTGTTGATCTCGCTGTTGTTGTTCGTGTACATGTACTGGCCGAAGAACTTCACGTACTTCAGGTCGTACGAGAGGCCCACCTGCGCGACGCTCTGGCTGCGCAGACCGACGACGGTCGTGTCGCCGCTCAGGATGCTGCCGATGTCGCCCGGCGAGTCGTTGAAGTTCACGTACTGATAGACCGCCGTCGCCGCGAACGGGCCGTGGAAGTACAGCGCCTGGGCGCTCCACTTCTTCTTGCCGTTTTCGCCGGCCGTGTTGCCGAGCGCATACATCACCGAACCCGACAGGCCGTTGAAGTTCGGCGTCGAGTACTGCACCGCGTTGTTCCAGCCCGAGTCGCCCACCACGCCCTGGTCGGTCGTGTAGGTCGGGAAGGTCGAGAGGCCGAGGTACACGTGGTACACCATCGGCGAGAAGGTGTACGAATCGATGAACGGGTTGAACAGGATCGTCGAGACGAACAGTTGCGTCGTCAGGCGACCGGCCGTCACCGTACCGTAGGGCGATTCGATACCCACGTACGAGTTACGCGCGAAGAACGTGTCGCCCGAGAAGCGCCCGTACTGGCCGTTCTGCGCGCGGAAGAAGCTTTCCAGCGTGAAGATCGCCTTGTAGCCGCCGCCCAGATCCTCGGAGCCCTTCAAGCCCCAGTAGGACGTGGACATACCGCCGCCGCCGACATTCCATGCGGTCTGGCTGCCCGGGAAGCGCGTGGCGCCGACCCATTCGTCGACCTGACCGTAAAGCTGCACGCTCGACTGCGCAAAGGCCGACGACGAAGCGGCGGCAAGCAAGGCGGCGACGGCGCCTGCCTTGAGGGACGTACGCAGCGGGTGACGCAGCGCGCGGCTGACGGCTGTATTCATGGGTTCTCCTGTCTTTGTCAAAAAAAGGTGTGACTGGCGGCTGTGGCGCTCGCGCAAACCGTTTGTTTTTCGTCGTTCGCAGGCGTGGCCGTTCTGGGCGGATCCATCTTTGCGGACCATTTTTATGGACAAAAATATCGGTTGTTATCGCCGGTATATCGGCCCGATTAGTTTGCTATCCGCAAAACCTGTCTCGATGGCATCCGTCGCTCTTTTTGCCGCATCGCAACACGATCGACGTTGGGCTCATGGCCCGCATGGGCGGGGCTTCTGCCCCGTTTTCCCGCACTTTGGCGAAGCCGTTGACGCACTGCCACAGCGAAGCCGAGATTTGATGACGAAAGGGTTCTGTATGACGAGGGATTTCCAATAAAGTGTGGTATCCACGCGTCAGTTTTTTGCGGAAAAAAGGCTTGCCGCGAGAAACGGGCAAGACGAGCGTGTTTTTGGCGCAGGAGGTGCGCAAAAAGCGTCGATGGGCTTTGGGGAGTGCTGCGGGGAAAATTACCGATTACTACCGTCGATCAGGAGATCGACGAACGGTTGGTGGATAAGCCAGGACTGCAAACAGAGTCTCACCGCGCTGGATGCGCCCTTTCGTGGACGCGGGTCGGCGCGGGCTGCGAGTTGGGAGTTGCGATTAATTACGATAGGGCGAGGGCATCGGCGGGCGCGGGACGTCGCCGCCGTTGCGCGGGAACGGACGGAAGGTGCCGCGCTCCTCGTTATAGCGCGCCACGTCCTCGCGGATCGAGCCGGCGCGCACCGGCGAATCGGCCGGCGGATGCGGGACCTGGCGCGTTTCCGCGCTCACGGGCTGAATCGGGCCACGGTAATTCGAATAGCCGTTGCCGAAGCCGTTGCCATAAGGATTGCTGCTGTAACCGGGCGTCTCGCGGCGCTCCGGCTGACGATTGCTACCCGGGCCACCCGGGCCGCCGGAGCCACGCGGACCACCGGGACCGCCGCGCTCGCGCCAGCCGCCCTGGTCGGCCACACGCATGGGCGTGGGACGCTCGCCGTAATGTCCGCCTGGGCCACCCGCAGCGCCCCAGTGCATGGAGGCAGCCGCGCGCATCATGGGCGCACGCCCGAAGCCGCCGCCCCCGCCGCCATGAAAACCACCATGAGGCGCAAAACCGGGCTGGGCGTGGGCGAACGCAAAGAGGGCCGTCAACCCGGCCCCCAAGACCCATCGTCCTATCCGTAACAACCCTGCGCGCATTATGTCGATCACCTGCCCGACGTTCAGCATGACGACTCGCCACTCGGGCCGTGGCGAGCCAGCTCCCGGAAAGTGAGAGCCGCGAGGCGCAACGATTGCTGCCGCAACGGTCTACTAACATTCCTTGACGGTAATTTATGGGCGCCCGGTATGGGTGTCGAGCCAAAAAGTGTTATGCCCTCGGAAGGGTTGTAACACCATGTTACTGCTCGATTTTTCGGGTTTTGGAGGGTTGTCGCACGGGTCGGTTTCGTGCTCCTGCGGCACATGCTGGCGCGGCTTCGCGCACGATTCTGAAGAGGGTATTTCGTCGTACTTGAGGTGGGGTGTTTGGGATGACGAATGAGCCAATAAACGGTAATCAACAGAGGGAAATGACGCCCGCCAGCCGCACAGTGCGGTCGATGTGAAACCTGCCCCATCATGCGCAACACTCATTAATCAATTCTTCAAATGAATTTGCTTTTTCAATGAGCTTGCGCCGACAATAGGGACTTCCGATGATCCGCGGTGCCCGCGTCCCGCGACGCACATCGCCCAGGCGCCGACGCGCGCACTTGAGATTGACCGATGGCACGTCCGAAATTTCTACCCGATAACTTCACGCTTTGCCTCATCGGCACGGTGACCCTCGCGAGCCTGTTGCCCGTGCATGGCCAGGCCGCCGCCTCGTTCAACTGGCTCACCAATATCGCGGTCGGGCTGCTGTTCTTCCTGCACGGCGCCAAGCTCTCGCGCGAAGCGATCGTGGCGGGCGCCACGCACTGGCGTCTGCATCTCGTCGTGCTGGCCAGCACCTTCGTCCTCTTCCCGGTGCTCGGGCTCGCGCTCAAGCCGGTGCTCTCGCCGCTCGTCACGCCGGCGCTCTATATGGGCGTGCTGTTCCTCTGCACACTGCCGTCGACCGTGCAATCGTCCATCGCTTTCACCTCGATCGCGCGCGGCAACGTGCCGGCGGCCGTGTGCAGCGCCTCGGCGTCGAGCCTGATCGGCATCTTCGTCACGCCCGCGCTCGTGAGCCTCGTGGTGACGAACCAGACGGCCGGCGGCACTTCGGCGTGGCACACCGTCTGGAACATCGTGCTGCAACTGTTGGTGCCTTTCGTCGCGGGCCAGCTGCTGCGCCCGGTGATAGGCGGCTGGATCGAGCGCAATCGCGGCGTGCTCAAGTTCGTCGATCAGGGCTCGATCCTGCTGGTGGTGTACGGCGCGTTCTCCGAAGCAATCAACGAAGGGCTCTGGCATCACACGCCGCTCGCCGCGCTGGGCGGTCTGCTGGTCGTGAATGCGGTGCTGCTGGCGCTCGCGCTTGGCATCACGATCTTCGCGAGCAAGAAGCTCGGCTTCTCGCGCGCCGATCAGATCACCATCATCTTCTGCGGCTCGAAGAAGAGTCTCGCGGCAGGCGTGCCGATGGCGAAGGTGATCTTCGCGTCGAACGCCGTGGGCGCGGTCGTGCTGCCGCTCATGCTGTTCCACCAGATCCAGCTGATGGTGTGCGCGTCGCTTGCGCAACGCTGGGGTGCGCGCGACATGAGCGCGGAACGCGCAGCCGAAGCAGGCGATGAATCGCGCGGCGGCGAGCGTGGGGCGGCTGCGGCGGGTCGGCGGTAAGGAACCGCTTCGATTATCGATTGAGAGGGCGGCGCGTTGGCCGCCCTTGCTACACCACCACGCGCAGCTTTCTTTCGAAAGCCTCGTCCGCATCGAGCGACGAGATCATCTCGTTAGCCGCATTCATCAGCCGGCTAACGTCTCGTGCCGGCATCTCCGCCGAATTCTGAAACACCACCATTGACCGGAAATCCAGCTTCGCCGCATTCAGGTGTTGCAGGATGATGGTCGTCAACATGGCCTTCTCTCTCGTCGGGACACCGAAAAGATAGAGCGGTCGCGCAAAACCTTCCACAAAGAAGTCGACGGGATAGTTTCCCGCGTCCATGAGATCCGGCACGAGATACTGCTCGTGAATGGCGGCTGCCTGTACGTACGCGCCGAGCTTGTGCCGCAAGTCCTCGTAGAACGTACTTTTTGCCCGCGCCTGATTGAGAAAGTTCAGGTCGTGAATGCGCGTGAGAGCCTGCCCGAAGCGAAAAATGCTCGCGCCCAGCCGGTCGGCAGCGCTATCCAGGTAGAACTCGCCATCGCTTTCCTGGAGATCGAGCTCGGCCAGAATCTGCCGGAACACCTTGCCACGCGTGCCCTCGCGCAATTTCGCGAGGTCGTTCTCGTAGCTGAGGTGCATCAGCGTGTTACCGAGATCGGTAATGCGCAAGCCGACCGTCGGCAAGGCTTCGAGGTAGATCGAATACGCATCGCCGTCGCCGAACGCGAACGGCGTAGTCACGCAAAGCAGGCCCTCCTCCTGCGCCACGACCCTGATGTCGGCGCATAGCGAAGCACAGATGGCTTTCTGGATTGCCTCAACGTTCATGGTCATGACTAGAGCAGCCTGAGCTGGGGATCGTTGCGGCGAAATGTGTGTCCAGTCCCGCCGCGCGTCCGTTTCCTGTGGCCGGCAAACGCCAGCCCTCCCCGATTGTCCAGGCGATCCGGCGTGTATGACGTGACGCACATCAGCCACAGCCGTTTCGATGCGCAAACGTTGCCCTCCCCCCTCCCAGCCCTTATTCTTCAAACTGTCATTAAAGGTTCATTTAATTGGCAGAGGCTTCTGCGGTTATTCCCGTCGTTCAAGCCATCCTTGGCTCTTTACATGTCAGCACGCGCGTCCATGCCGTCCGCCGGGACGGCCAACCTGGCCTCCACGGCCCCGACCGGCATCGAGGACCTGATCGCCCAGCGCCAGTTGCGCGCCGTCTTCCAGCCCATCGTCGATTTCGATGATGGCGCGATCCTCGGCTACGAGGGCCTCATTCGCGGTCCGGCCGGCTCGCCGCTCGAGTCGCCCGCCGCGCTGTTCGCGCAGGCCAACGAGGCGGGCTGCGCGACCGCGCTAGAACGCGCCGCTGCCGATGTCTGCATCGACGCCTTCACGCAGCTCGGCTGCAACGGCAAGCTGTTCCTGAACTTCAGCGCGGGCGCGCTGTGCCAGTTGGCCAGCACGGGCGTCGACGCCCTGTTCGCGCGCATCGACGCCCGCCGCGTCGTAATCGAGCTTACCGAGCAGAGCGCCATCGCCGACTTGCGCGATTTCGCGCCCGTGGTGGCGGCCTTGCGCGCAACGGGCGCGCAGTTCGCGCTCGACGACTACGGCAGCGCCAACGCCAGCATGAACGTCTGGGTGCAGTTGCAACCCGACGTGGTGAAGATCGACCGCTTCTTCATCCAGGACATCGCGCAGACGCCGCTGAAGTTCGAGGCCGTGCGCGCCATGCAGCATTTCGCGCAGGCGAGCGGCGCGCGCCTCGTGGCCGAGGGCATCGAGAACGAAGCCGATCTGATCGTGCTGCGCGACATGGGCATCGAGAGCGGCCAGGGCTTCTTCTTCGGCCGCCCCGAGGCGCAGCCGCCGCGCAAGCTCGACGAGAGCGCGCGCGCCGCGATCCGCACGCATCACATCGCCGTGTTTCCGGAGGCCACGCACAGCAGCGGCGCGCTGGCGAGCGCAGCGGGCATCGCGCCCGCGCAAAAGATGATGGTGCACGCGCCCGCGGTGCCACGTCAGGCGACCAACAACGACGTGCTCGACCTCTTCACCCGCATGCCCGACCTGCACGCCGTGGCCGTGGTCGAGGACGCGTCGCCCGTCGCGCTCATCAACCGGCGCGCGTTCATGGACCGCTACGCGCTGCCCTACCACCGCGAGCTGTTCGGCAAGAAGGCCTGCCTGCAGTTCGCCAATGCGCAGCCGGTCGTGATCGAGCAATCGATGAGCGTCGAGCAGATGGCGGCGCTGCTCGCGAGCGACGATCAACGCTACCTCGCCGATGGCTTCGTCATCACCGACAACGGCCGTTACGCGGGCCTCGGCACGGGCGAAAGCCTTGTGCGCGCCGTCACCGAAGTGCGCATCCAGGCGGCGCGCTACGCGAATCCGCTCACCTTCCTGCCGGGCAATATTCCGATCAGTTCACACATCGAGCGCCTGCTCTCGCGCGACGCGGGCTTCCATGCCTGCTATGTCGATCTGAACCAGTTCAAGCCGTTCAACGATCAGTACGGCTATTGGCAGGGCGACGAGGTGCTCAAGTTCGCGGCGCAGGTGCTCGCCGACGCCTGCGAGCCCACGCGCGACTTTCTCGGCCACGTGGGCGGCGACGATTTCCTGATCCTGTTCCAGAGCGAAACGTGGCGCGAACGCGCCTGCCGCGCGATCGACTCGTTCAATGCGGGCGCACTGCGTTTCTACGCAGCCGCGGACCGGCTCGCGGGCGGCATTCACGGCGAGGACCGGCAAGGCAATCGCACCTTCTTCGGTTTCGTGACGATGGCGATCGGCTGCGTGCAGATCGCGGCGGGACACAACACGCAGCACGGCGCGCAACACGGCAGCGAGGCGATTGCCTCGCTCGCCGCGCTCGCCAAGCGGCGCGCGAAACAGGAGGCGACCGGGCTCGTCGTGATCGACGGCAGCGACAGCGCCGCACTGCTGCCCACGCTCGCGCACGGCGAGATTTATGCCGAAGCACAACTGGCGATTCCCATGGCGCTATCCGCGCGCAAGGTACGCGAATAACGCCGCGCCCGACCACGCATCGTCATCATCGAGCGCAAACGACAAAGGCCGACGCGGACTCTCCCGCATCGGCCTTTGTCGTTTTCTGCGACGCTTGAACGTGCGCGTCGATCCGTGGATGTATGGCGGCTCAACTCGCCGCCACCCTAGATCGTCCCCATCAACACGAGCACGACCACGACGATCACGACGATCCCCAGCGTCCCGGATGGCGCATAGCCCCACGACCGGCTGTGAGGCCAGGCAGGGAAGGCGCCGATCAGCAGCAGGATCAGAATGACCAGAAGCAAGGTGCCGAGCATGATGCCTCCGAATAGTTCGAATGATGACGAGCTTGCTTGAGCAACCGGCGTACCCGGAGGGCTTGTTTAGTAAATTTTACTAAACAACAATGTTTGCGTTTATCTGAGCAATTACGGGTATTTACGGGGGATTTTCGACCCGACACAACGTTGTTCGACCGGGTTTTTACTATACAATCGCCGCACATCTGACCATAACGCCGCGTGTGCTGAATGCGGCGTCGGCGAGCGCAGACAGGAACCATGGGGACAACCATTCGCGATGTCGCGCAGGCGGCCAACGTGTCGATCGGCACGGTCTCCCGCGCACTCAAAAACCAGCCCGGACTTTCCGAGGCCACGCGCACGCGCATCGTCGAAGTCGCGCGCTCGCTCGGCTATGACTGCGCGCAACTGCGCCCGCGCATTCGCCGCCTCACTTTTCTGCTGCACCGCCAGCACAACAATTTCGCCGCCAGCCCGTTCTTCTCGCACGTCCTGCATGGCGTCGAAGACGCCTGCCGCGAGCACGGCATCGTGCCCGCGCTGCTCACCGCCGGTCCCGCCGACGACACCGTCCAGCAACTGCGTCTGCACGCGCCCGATGCGATCGCCGTGGCGGGCTTCGTCGAGCCCGAAATGCTCACCGCGCTGGTCGCCCTGCAGCGCCCGCTCGTGCTGATCGACCTGTGGTCGCCGGGCCTGCGCTCGGTGAACATCGACAACGCCGCGGGCGCCGCGCTCGCCATGCATCATCTGTTCGGCATGGGGCGGCGGCGCGTGGTCTTTATCGGCGGCTCGCTCGCGCACTACAGCATCGCGCAGCGCGCGCTCGGCTATCGCCGTGCGTTCTTCGAAGCGGGCCTGCTGTTCGACCCGTCGCTGGAGACCACGATCGACGGCGGGCTCGATCCCGACACGGGCGCCACGCTCGCCATGCAGCGTCTGCTCGACGCGGCGCGCGCGCGCGGCGACGCGCCGCCCGACGCCGTGTTCGCCTACAACGACGCGGCCGCGCTCGCCGCCCTGCGCGTGTGCCAGACGCGCGGCCTGCGTGTGCCCGAAGACGTGGCGATCATCGGCTTCGACGATATCGCGGGCGCCTCGCATGCCGCGCCTGCGCTCTCGACCATCGCCGTCGACAAGGAAGCGCTCGGTCGGCGCGGCGTCGAACTGCTGCTCGAAGAAACCCCCGAGACCTCTGAAATCGTGCTGCCCGTGCGGCTGATCGAACGCGCCAGCACGGCGGCATCCGCCGCCACGCCCGCACCCGCCGCTGTCGCCCAACCGTTCGCCACCCAAGCCCAGTCAACCTGAGAACGCCATGACGAAGCCCACTGCCCCTCTCCACGCCAGCGCCGAAGCCAGCCTCGCCGCGCCCGCCGTCGCGAGCTTTCGCGACCGCGCGTTCCTGCTCGGCCATGTCGAGGACACGCTGCGCTTCTACGCGCCCAACGTGTACGACGCTTCGGGCGGCTTCTTCCACTATTTCCGCGACGACGGCTCGGTCTACAACGCCCATTCGCGCCATCTGGTGAGCAGCTGCCGCTTCGTCTTCAACTATGCGATGGCGTATCGCGAGTTCGGCGACGCGCAGCATCTGGAGTACGCGCGCCACGGCCTGCAATTCCTGCGCGAGGCGCACTGGGACCCGCAGCATCAGGGCTACGACTGGGAGATCGACTGGCGCGACGGCAAGAAGCGCACGCTCGACGCCACGCGCCATTGCTACGGCCTCGCCTTCGTGCTGCTCGCCTACTCGCATGCGGCGATGGCCGGCATCGAGGAAGCGCGGCCGATGATCGGCGCGACCTTCGAGCTGATGGAGCACCGCTTCTGGGATGGCGCGGCGGGCCTCTACGCCGACGAGGCCAGCGCGGACTGGGTCGTGTCCGGCTATCGCGGCCAGAACGCCAACATGCACACCACCGAGGCGCTGCTCGCGGCCTACGAGGCAACGGGCCACCTGGTGTATCTCGACCGCGCGGAGCGCGTTGCGTCGAACATCACGCTGCGTCAGGCGAAGCTCTCGCAGGGTCTCGTGTGGGAGCACTTTCACGCCGACTGGTCGGTGGACTGGCACTACAACGAAGAAGACAGTTCGAACATCTTCCGTCCGTGGGGTTTCCAGCCCGGTCACCAGACCGAATGGTCGAAGCTGCTGCTGATCCTCGAGCGCCATCGTCCGCTGCCCTGGCTGCTGCCGCGCGCCATCGAGCTGTTCGACGTCGCCATGGCGCGCGCCTGGGACAACGATCACGGCGGCCTCTACTACGGCTTCGGCCCGGACGGCACGGTCTGCGACCACGACAAATACTTCTGGGTGCAGGCCGAAACGTTCGCGACCGCCGCGCTGCTGGCCAAACGCACCGGCAACGAGCGCTTCTGGGACTGGTACGACGAGATCTGGCGCTATAGCTGGGCGCATTTCGTCGATCATCGCTACGGCGCGTGGTATCGCATCCTCACCTGCGACAACCGCAAGTACAGCGACGAGAAAAGCCCCGCGGGCAAGACCGACTATCACACGATGGGCGCGTGCTACGAAGCGCTCAACGCGCTGCCAGGACGCGGCATGGCGCCCGCGATCGGACGCGAAGTCGCGCATGCAACCGGTACTGACGGCAGCGTCTGAACAGGCCGCACGAACGGCGCAATCAGCGACGCACAGTGAGAAGTAGAGCGAGAAGTTGACCGAGCAGCAGACAGAGAAGCACACAGCGAAGGATCAAGCGATGAGCACTTGCAGCACTGGCCCCGACTTTTCGTCCGGCTTCCCCGCCTTCATCTCGGCGGGCGACATCCTCACCGATCTCGTGCGCGGCGCAGCGCCCGAGGGGACGTCCGGCACCCCGGGCATGGACTCGCACTGGCGCGCGCATCCCGGCGGCGCGGGCTGGAACGTCGCGCGCGCGGTCGCGCGGCTGGGCCTGCCCACGGCCTGCGCGGGCGCGCTCGGCACCGACAACTTCTCCGACGAGCTCTGGAACGCGAGCGTCACCGCCGGTCTCGACATGCGCTTCATGCAGCGCGTCGAGCGCGCGCCGCTGCTCGCGATCGTGCATCAGACGCATCCGCCCGCGTACTACTTCATCGGCGACAACAGCGCCGATCTCGCCTTCGATCCGGCGAAGCTGCCCGCGGGTTGGCGCACGCACGCGAAATGGGCGCACTTCGGCTGCATCAGCCTCGTGCGCCAGCCGCTGGGCGAAACGCTCGCGACGCTCGCCGCCGAGCTGCGCGCGCAAGGCGTGAAGATCAGCTTCGATCCGAACTACCGCAACCTGATGGCGCACGGCTACGAGCCGATCCTGCACCGCATGGCCGCGCTCGCCGACCTCATCAAGGTCTCCGACGAAGATCTGCAGAAGCTGTTCGCCGACAAGAGCGAGCCCGAGGCCATCGCCGCGATGCGCGCGCTGAACCCGGCCGCGACGCTGCTGGTCACGCGCGGCGCGCAGCGCGCGACGCTCTACACGGGCGACGAGGTGTTCGAAGCCGCGCCGCCGCGCGTCGAAGTCGCCGACACGGTGGGCGCGGGCGACGCCTCCATCGGCGGGCTGCTGTTCAGCCTGATGAGCACGCCGCAGCGCACGTGGCCGCAGCATCTGGCGTTCGCGCTCGCCGCCGGCGCGGCCGCGTGCCGACGACCCGGCGCGCATTCGCCGACGCTCGACGAAGTCGTCGCGCTGATCGCGGATTGAGCAACGATCGGCAGCCGGTCCCTGGTGGATAGCGCGCGATTCGGGCGCGCGCGCCGTGCGGCGCGCGCCTGACACGAAAGCGCCGCGCCAGCGTCACGAGTGTGCCCCGCAGCCGTAGAGGCAACGTGCTAGCATGAGATTTCCTTCCACGAGGAGCACGGAGCACGCTATGGAAGACGTCACCTACACCAAGGGAATCTACACCGCAGTCGCCTCCGTGCGGCCCATGAACGCCGGCCAGTACCAAGGCCAGGTCGCGCTTGCGCGCGACGACGGCGAGGCGCTCGAAAACGCCCTCTACGAAGTCGATGCCGCTTCGGGCACGCCGGAAGAAGCGCTGGAAGAAGCCAAGGCGCTCGCCCATCGCCTGCTCGGCGAGCTGGAACTGTAAGGCGCGCAGCGGGCGCGCGAAGTTGCGCGGGGCGGCGATCCCCAATCCCCAATCCCGTCTCACGCGCTAGTCCTGCGCCGCGCGTACCACGTGCGGCGAGGTCTGGAAACAGGCCTGAACACAGCGGTCAGGAGGCCAACATGACCGAGCAACTTTTCCTCTACGGCGTCTACGCCATCCACGTTCATCCGCTCGAATTGCAGGGCGCGCGCTGGGACGCCGAATATCAGATCACCCATCGCGACCACGCGGTCCAGCCGTGGATCACGATCGGCGGCAGCAGCGGCTTTCCGGCCAGCGGCGAAGCCATCGACGCCGCGCACCGCCAGGCGATCGCCGATATCGAACACGGCGCAGGCATTCCGAAGCCGCGCACGTTTCCGTAACCCACGCATCGGGATCGACGCGCGCATCGCTCGCGGTTTGATGTCGCGCAGGCGTCCTGCGCGCGCGGCCGCTTGTCCCGCTTCATCGGCATTGCTACGCTTGCGGGCAATTCGACCCCGATGCAGGGACTGCCATGACCTCCGATAAGCCGGCGCAAGGCGACGCCAATACCGCCGCCAACGCCGCCTCCGACACGAATGGGCCCGCCGCCAGCCGGCGCGGCGCGCGCAAGGTGCGCATCGGCTCGCGCGACGTCTACGTCTACGGCATGCCCGTGCAGACCTGGGGCGACTTCTATCACGTCGCCCTGACGATGCGCTGGCCCACCTTCTTCGCCTCGCTCGCCGGCCTCTTCCTCGTCCTCAATACCGTGTTCGCGAGCCTCTATCAGCTCGGCACGGCGCCCATCGCCAACCAGTATCCGCACGGCTTCCTGGGCGCGTTCTTCTTCAGCGTCGAAACGCTCGCGACAGTCGGCTACGGCGACATGCATCCGCAGACTATCTACGCGCACCTGGTCGCGACGTTCGAAATCTTCGTCGGCATGTCGGGCGTCGCGTTGGCTACGGGTCTCGTGTTCGCGCGTTTCTCGCGGCCGCGCGCGAAGATCTGGTTCGCCAACCAGGCCGTCGTGCATCCGCTCGAAGGCCGCCTGACGTTGATGGTGCGCGCCGCGAACGCGCGCCAGAATGTGATCGCCGAAGCCTATGCGAAGCTGCGCCTGATCCGCATCGAGACGACCTCGGACGGCTACACCGCGCGGCGCATCCACGACCTCAAGCTCGTGCGCGCGGAGCATCCGCTCTTCACGCTCGGCTGGAACCTCATGCACATCATCGACGAAACCAGCCCGCTGCACGGCGCCACGGCCGACATGCTCGCGCGCCAGCACGCGTCGCTGCATATGGTGATCGAGGGCTCGGACGAGTCGACCGCGCAGACCATGCAGGCGCGCCACATCTGGAGCGACGCCGAAATCCGCTGGCAACACCGCTACGTCGATCTGATGACCGACACGGGCGACGTTAGCGTGATGGACTACTCGCACTTTCACGAGGTGGTGGCGTTCGACGAACTGAAGCCCTACGGCCCGCGCATGATCTGAGCCATTCGGACGGCCTGACGCGGGGCGAGGGAAAATTTCTCTCAGAATCGGCAGAACGTGGGCAGGCTATCGCGCGAATCGAGGACACGCCCGACCAGTTAGCAAAAAATTTCCGTCATTGGCGAGAAAAAATAGAGTCTCCAACGCAGCGCATCCAGCGATGTGCGAGCAATAGAAATAATGGAGACTCCCCCCACATGACCGCGCGCCCCGCCTTCGGTGACAGCCCCGCTACGCCGCCCCTCGCCGACTACCGCCTCACCGACAACCTCACCGCCACACGCGGCCGCATCTTCCTCACCGGCACCCAGGCGCTGATCCGCCTGCCGCTCATGCAGCGCGCGCTCGACCGCGCGCACGGCCTGAACACGGCGGGCTTCATCAGCGGCTATCGCGGCTCGCCGCTCGGCATGGTCGATCAGCAGGCCTGGAAGGCGAAGAAACTGCTCGAAGCCGCCGACGTGCGCTTCCTGCCCGCCATCAACGAGGAACTGGGCGGCACCGCCGTGCTCGGCACGCAGCGTGTGGAAGCCGATCCCGAGCGTACCGTCGAAGGCGTGTTCGCGATGTGGTACGGCAAGGGTCCGGGCGTCGATCGCGCGGGCGACGCGCTCAAGCACGGCAACGCCTACGGCTCATCGCCGCACGGCGGCGTGCTGGTGGTGGCGGGCGACGATCACGGCTGCGTGTCGTCGTCGATGCCGCATCAAAGCGACTTCGCGCTGATGGCGTGGCATATGCCCGTGGTGAATCCGTCGAATATCGCGGACATGCTCGAATTCGGCCTCTATGGCTGGGCGCTGTCGCGTTACTCGGGCGCGTGGGTGGGTTACAAGGCGATCTCGGAAACGGTGGAATCGGGCTCGACCGTCGATCTCGACGCAATCAAAACCGACTGGCAAGCGCCCGAAGGTTTCACGCCGCCCGCAGGCGGCCTGCACAACCGCTGGCCCGATCTGCCGAGCCTCTCCATCGAGCAGCGCCTCGCCGCCAAGCTCGACGCCGTGCGCCACTTCGCGCGCGCCAACAGCATCGACAAGTGGATTGCGCCGAGCCCGCACGCGAACGTGGGCATCGTTACCTGCGGCAAGGCGCATCTGGATCTGATGGAAGCGCTGCGCCGCCTCGATCTCACCATCGACGATCTCGAACAGGCGGGCGTGCGCATCTACAAGGTGGGCCTGTCGTTCCCGCTGGAGATGTCGCGCATCGACGCGTTCGTGTCGGGCCTCGACAACGTGCTCGTGATCGAAGAGAAAGGCCCGGTGATCGAGCAGCAGATCAAGGACCACCTCTACAACCGTACGAGCGGCGCGCGCCCGGCGATCATCGGCAAGCATGCAGAAGACGGCGCGTTGCTGCTCACCGATCTCGGCGAGCTGCGCCCCTCGCGCATCCTGCCGGTCTTCGCCGCGTGGCTCGCGAAGCACAAGCCCGCGCTCGACCGGCGCGAACGCGTGGTCGATCTGGTCGCGCCGCAGATCCTCTCGAACGTGGCCGACGCCGTGCGCCGCACGCCTTACTTCTGCTCGGGTTGCCCGCACAACACCTCGACGAAGGTGCCTGAAGGCTCGATCGCGCAAGCGGGTATCGGCTGTCACTTCATGGCGTCGTGGATGGAGCGCGACACCACGGGCCTGATCCAGATGGGCGGCGAAGGCGTGGACTGGGCCTCGCATTCGATGTTCACGAAAACGCCCCACGTATTCCAGAACCTGGGCGACGGCACCTACTTTCATTCAGGCATCCTTGCGATTCGCCAGGCCGTGGCCGCGAAGGCCAACATCACCTACAAGATCCTCTACAACGACGCCGTGGCAATGACGGGCGGCCAGCCGGTGGACGGCAGCATTTCCGTGCCGCAGATCGCGCGTCAGGTGGAAGCCGAAGGCGTCTCGCGTTTCGTCGTGGTGAGCGACGAACCCGAAAAGTACGACGGTCATCACGGCCTGTTCCCGAAGGGCACGACCTTCCATCACCGCAGCGAACTCGACACCGTGCAGCGCGAACTGCGCGAAACGTCGGGCGTAACCGTGCTGATCTACGACCAGACCTGCGCCGCAGAAAAACGTCGCCGCCGCAAAAAGGGCGAATTCCCCGACCCCGACAAGCGCCTCTTCATCAACGAGGAAGTGTGCGAAGGCTGCGGCGATTGCGGCGTGCAATCGAATTGTTTGTCGGTGGAGCCGGTGGAAACGGAGCTGGGCCGCAAGCGTCGCATCGACCAGTCGTCGTGCAACAAGGACTTTTCGTGCGTGAACGGCTTCTGCCCGAGCTTCGTGACGATCGAAGGCGGCAAGCTCAAGAAGGCCGCGGGCGCGGCGTTCGATCCGCAGGCGCTGGCTGCGCGCATCGCGGCACTGCCGGTTCCCGCGACGCATCTCGACAACGCACCCTACGACATTCTCGTCACGGGCGTGGGCGGTACGGGCGTGGTGACGGTGGGCGCGCTCATCAGCATGGCCGCGCATCTGGAAGGCAAGAGCGCATCGGTGCTGGATTTCATGGGCTTCGCGCAAAAGGGCGGCGCGGTGCTCTCGTTCGTGCGCTTCGCCGCGACCGATGCGCTGCTCAACCAGGTGCGCATCGACACGCAGCAGGCCGACCTGCTGCTCGCCTGCGACATGGTGGTGGGCGCGAGCGCCGACGCGCTGCAAACGGTGCGTCACGACCGCACGCGCATCGTCGTGAACACGCACCAGATTCCGAATGCGACGTTCGTTCAGAACCCCGAAGCGAACCTCCACGCCGACGCGCTGCTCGCGAAGATGCGTCATGCGGCGACGGGTGGCGCGGCTGATGCGAAGGATCCGCTTTCGGCGTGCGATGCGCAGGCGCTCGCGCAACGCTATCTGGGCGACACGATCGGCGCGAATATCGTGATGCTGGGATTCGCATGGCAGCTTGGCCTCGTGCCGGTGTCGCTCGCGGCGCTCACGCGAGCGATCGAATTGAACAACGTGGCCGTGCAATCGAATCTGTTCGCGCTCGCAATCGGTCGCATGGCTGCCGCCGATCCGGCCGCGCTCGAAGCGCTCGACACGCGTGCGGTCGCACAGGCGAAGGCGAGCACGCGCAAGCTCACGCAAACACTCGATGAACTGATCGCCGATCGCGAAGCGCGTCTGCTGGCGTACGGCGGTGCGAGCTACGTGAAGCGCTATCGCGCGCTGGCCGATGCCGCGCGCCATGCGGATCGTTCGACGGAACAGGCACTTTCACGCGCCGTCGCGACTACGTTCTACAAGCTGCTCGCGGTGAAGGACGAGTACGAAGTCGCACGCCTGCACGCCGATCCGGCTTTCCGCAGCGCGCTGGAAGCGCAATTCGAAGGTAAGGCGGGCAGCGACTTCACGGTGAAGTTCAATCTCGCGCCGCCGCTCATCGCGCGCGAAAAGCACGGCCAGGCGCCGCGCAAGATGCAGTTCGGCCAGTGGCTCTGGGGCGCGCTTGCGCTGCTATCGAAAGGTCGTGGCGTGCGCGGAACGTGGTTCGATCCGTTCGGCAAGACGCTGGAGCGCCGCATGGAACGCGCCCTCGCCGACGACTACGAGACGACGTTGCGCAGCGCGCTAGCGAAGCTCTCGGCCGACAACGCCGACGAGATCGCGAAGCTCGCGAACCTGCATCGGCGTGTGCGTGGCTATGGTCATGTGAAGCTCGCGAATCTCGCGGCGGTCAAGCGCAGCGAGCGCGACCTCGGCGCGCGCCTGAAGGTGGACGTGAAGACGAGCGCGGTCGTGCAGGAAGCCATCGACTCGTTCAAGGGCGCAGGCGCGCTGCGCGGGATTCCGGTGGTGGTAGCGAAATAAGGCCTTTTTTAAGGCATGAAACGAACGGCGCGAGTGATACACACTCGCGCCGTTTTTTTGTCCGCGAACCGGCCAGGCGATTCAGGCCAGCAATTCCGCCAGCCAGTCCACGTCGCCGCACAGCACGCACAGGCGGTCACCCACCTGCACCGCCATCGACAGCGTCACGCACGGCAACGCCTCGTTGATCGACAGATACGGCTCCGTCACATGCACACGCCCCGGCGCCACGAGCGCCGCACGGAAATACGGACGGCGCAGCCAGTTCGCGCCCTGGGCATCATCGAGCGGCAGAAAGCGCGCATCGTGCTCCGCACGGTCCACGCGCAGCACGACATTGCGGCCCGCCTGACGCCCATTCGCGTCGAGCAAAAAGCAACGCGCCGCATGATCGAGCGCGAGAAAATTCCAGCACACCTCTTCGAGCGGTTCGCCCGCACCAAGCCGCTCCGCCGCCCGCTCGAACGCACGCATATACGGCGCGAGCCGGCTCGCCGTGCCGCGCTCGCGCGCCTCGGTTTGCTGACGGAAACGATCGGTCGCCTCGCCGATCACGGTCTGCGCGTGCGGCGCGTCGGTCAGCCCCGGCGCGGGCCGCCCGAAGAAGAAACCTTGCACGAAGTCGGCGTTGCACGAGAGCGCGAGCTGCGCCTCCTGCTCCGTCTCCACGCCCTCGATCAGCACCAGCTTGCCCGCCTCGTGCAGCAGCGAGACGAGCGCGGGCAGCGTCGCGGCCATATCGGCGCGATGCGCGGCGTGCATCAGCATGATGCGGTCGAGTTTCACGATGTCGGGATTGAGTTGCCACACGCGGCCGATATCGACATGGCCCGCGCCGAAGTCGTCGAGCGCGATCAGGAAGCCACGCTCGCGGAACGCGGCGACCGCATGCGCGAGCGCGTCGAGATCGGTGGCGTCGGCTTCGAGTACTTCGAGCACCACACGGCGCGGCGGCAGGCCCAGACGCTTGAGATTGGCGAGCAGTGCAGCCGCGTGATACGGCTCGATCAGCGTGCCGGGGTGGACGTTGAGGAACAGCCACTCGCGCTCGGCGCCGAGCAGCGAGAAGTTCTCCAGATGCAACCCCTGCGCGAGCCGGTCGAGATGCAGCACCTCGCCCACGCGCGCGGCCTCGCCGAACACGTCGATCGGCGGAACGGGCCGGTCGAGCGCGTCGTGCGCGCGCAGCAACCCTTCGTAGCCGATCGCGCGCATGTGCGAGAGGCTGAAAACCGGCTGGAACACGCTCGTGAGCGTGAGCTCGCCATGTTGCGCGCTATAGCGCTGCAGCCCCGAGGTGACGCTCAAATCGAACCCGTGCGGCGCCAGCGCCGTCTTTTCCTGTTGCTCTGTGATCATGCCTTCCTCTTCGCGCAAGATGATCGCCGCGGCCTGTCTGCCGGCAGCCGATGCGTTGCGCCACACGAGGCGATAAAGCAAGGTCCGTGCACGCACGCATCTGGACCCGGTACGCATCGAAGCCTGCACCGCCGCACGCGCCTGTGCGCGCCCAGCGGGCACAACCCTGCCCCTCACGCACCAAAGTCGTGCACCCAGCCTGGACGCTGCGCGCGGCAGCCGACGGCCTGATGCGCGCTTCGCGGCCTCCTACACCGCCCTCGGGCTAAACTAAACGTAAGCTAGCCGCCTGCCTCGTCAGCCGCGCCTCCATTCGCAACGCTTCCGCATAAAGGGACACACTGAAGCCGCTCATCGCGCGCTTTGGCGCCCCGTCTATTGCCGCACCCTTTGCTTGATCGATGGAAACCCTGTTCACCGTTCTTATTCTGCTCCTGGCCGTCGCCCTTTCGGGCGTCATCGTGCGTCTTATTCCCATCAAGCTGCCGCTGCCGCTTCTGCAGATCGGCATCGGCGCCTTGCTGACTTTTCCGCGCGTGAATCCGCACGTCACCTTCGACCCGGATATCTTCATGGCGCTGTTCATCCCGCCGCTGCTGTTCGCGGATGGCTGGCGCATCCCCAAGCGCGAATTCTTCATGCAGCGCCGCTCGATCCTGATGCTCGCGCTCGGCCTCGTGCTGCTGACCGTGGTGGCTGTCGGCTACTTCGTGCACTGGCTCGTGCCGCAGATTTCGCTGCCCGTGGCGTTCGCGCTCGCGGCCGTGCTCTCGCCCACCGACGCGGTCGCGCTCTCAGCGATCGCGGGCAAGGACCGCATCCCCGCGCAACTCATGCACATCCTCGAAGGCGAAGCGCTGATGAACGACGCCTCGGGCCTCGTCGCGCTCAAATTCGCGGTGGCGGCGGCGCTCACGGGCTACTTCTCGCTGCGCGAGGCAACGCTGAGCTTCTTCCTGATCGCGGCGGGCGGGCTCGCCGTGGGGGCGATCATCGGCTGGGCGTTCAGCTTCATTTCAGAACGCTTCCTGAACCTCACCGAGGACGGCGACCCCGCGCCCGGCGTCGTCATGACGCTGCTGATTCCGTTCGCGGCGTATCTGTTCGCCGAGCACCTGGAAGTCTCGGGCGTGCTCGCCGCCGTGGCCGCCGGGATGATGATGAATTACACGAGCGTCGCGCACATGGGGCCGGTCTCGGCGCGCGTGCGCGCGGCGAGCACGTGGTCGATGATCGAGTTCGTTTTCAACGGCATGGTGTTCACGCTGCTCGGCCTGCAGTTTCCCGGCATTCTCGGCAAGGCGCTACTGGAGGCGCACCACACGAGCAATCTGCAGATGCTGCGCCTCATCATGTACATCGCCGCCGTGCTGGTCGCGCTCTACGCGATGCGCTTCGGCTGGGTCTGGCTGCTGCGCTGGGTCGCGAGCCGTCGCGCCGCGCGCGAGGGCGTGGCTAACGCGGTACCGGGCCTGCGTACCGTGGCGATCACAACGGTAGCCGGCGTGCGCGGCGCGGTCACGCTCGCGGGCGTGCTCTCGCTGCCGGTCGCGCTCGACAACGGCTTGCCGCTGCCGGGCCGCGACACTGCGATTTTCATCGCGACGGGTGTGATCCTCGCGTCGCTGCTGGTGGCGATCGTCGGCTTGCCGCTGTTGCTGCGCGGCGTGCGGCGCACCGGCGAATCGAAGCACGCCGCCGAGGAACGCAGCGCGCGCGTGCAGGCCGCGCAGGCCGCGATCCGCGCCGTGGACGCACACATGGAAGCGGCGACCAAGGACATGGACGAATCGGAATTCGCCCATGCCGCCGATACCACCGCACGCGTGATGGACACCTATCGCCGACGCCTCGCCACCCTCGACGCCGATCACGACCGCAGCAAGAACGCGCGCCAGGCGGAATCGCTCGAAGTGCAGATGCGGCTTGCGGCCATGCGTGCCGAGCGCGCGACGCTGCTCGACTTGCGCAACAAGCAGACGATCAACGACGAAACGCTCGCCAAACTCATGCGCGAGGTCGATCTCACCGAAACGGCGATGATGAATCGCGGGCGTAATCGTGGTTGAGCGCCGTTAAAGCTGCGTAGTACGCAGACGAAAAAAACGCGACGTCCTTCGGTTGAAGGCGTCGCGTTTTTTGTTGCGCGGTGAGACCTGATTCGAGACTTAAACCGCTGCCTGCTGAGCCGGCTTCCTGCGCAGCAGCGCGTAAAGAATGATCGCGCCGAACGTAGCGGTGCCAATGCCGCCCAGCCCGAAGTTGCCGAGCTTGAGCGAGAAGTCGCCCGCGCCGAGCACGAGCGTGACAGCCGCGACGATCAGATTGCGGTTATCCGAGAAGTCCACCTTGTTGACGACCCAGATGCGCGCGCCCGTCACCGCGATCAGGCCGAACACGACGATGGAGACACCGCCCAGCACCGGACCCGGAATCGTCTGGATCACCGCGCCGAACTTCGGCGAGAAACCGAGCACGAGCGCGATCACCGCGGCAATCGCGAACACGAGCGTCGAATAGATCTTCGTGACGGCCATCACGCCGATGTTTTCCGCGTAAGTGGTCACGCCCGTGCCGCCCGCGAAACCCGAAACGATCGTGGCCAGACCATCGCCGATAAACGCGCGGCCGACATAGCGATCGAGGTTGTGGCCCGTCATCGCGGAAACGGCCTTGATGTGGCCGAGGTTTTCCGCGACGAGAATCACGGCGATGGGCACGAGCAGCGTCATCGCGTGCGGATCGAACACGGGCGCGCTGAACTTCGGCATGCCGAACCAGGCAGCGTTGGCGACGATCGAAAAATCGATCGGCTTGCCCAGACCCATGCCGTTGGTGACGACCGCATAGATCGCGTAAGCGATCATCAGGCCGACGAGAATCAGCAGACGCTGCAACATGCCGCGCGTGAACACGGCCACGCCGCCCACGCAAAGCACGGTGACGAGGGCCATCCACGAATCGAACTGCGTGGCGCTCACGCCCTTCACGGCGATGGGCGCGAGATTCAGACCGATCACGCAGACGATCGCGCCCGTGACGACGGGCGGCATGAGCGTTTCGATCCATTTCGTGCCGATCACCGAGACGAGCACGCCGATCAGCGCGTAGACCACCCCGCACGCGATGATGCCGCCGAGCGCGACGGGGATATTCGTGTTCGGGCCGTGCCCGCCGTAGCCCGTGACCGCGATCACGAGACCGATGAAGGCAAAGCTGGAGCCGAGATAGCTCGGCACACGCCCGCCCACCACGACGAAGAACAGCAGCGTGCCGATCCCCGACATGAAAATGCACAGGTTCGGATCGAAGCCCATGAGCAGCGGCGCAAGCACCGTCGAGCCGAACATCGCGACGACGTGCTGCACGCCCATCGCGAACATTTGCGGCCAGGGCAGGCGCTCGTCGGGCGCGACGACGCTTTTCGCGACGCCCGTCTGGGTGCGCCAGCGGGGAAACCAGGTATCGGACATTGGGGCTCCTCTTTGGTGTGCCGTTGTGACCTGCGACCGCCGCCGAGCGGGTTGGCGTGGCTTGGCATGCCTTGGGCGCGGCGCTATCGAGCGGTTCGATGGGCGACGCGCGCTAGCCGCCGGCGTGGTCGGGTGCTGTTTTTTGGATCGGGGTTCGGGGCGTGGGCACGCGAGGCCTGGCCCGTCAGAGAAATCACGCGCGAGTGTACGGAGCCGCAATCCGCGTGGCAAGGCGAGTCTTCCTGCGTGTGGACAGGACGAAACAGCCGGCGCGCAACGGCTTCGAACCGGGCCGCGAGGAGTTTCGGACAACTCCTATATCAGCATGGCCACGCCGCTCGTAGACTCAATCTACTGCGTGACCCCATGACTGTTCATGCAGAGGTTGTAAGTTGTAAACTCTCCGACTTCCCGCTCATGCCGCCCTGGCTTGAGCGGCTTTTTTTTGGGGTGTCGTATCTTCACGGGTGACACCAACACAGCCTCAAGCAAACGCGCCCTGCGCCAGCTCCCGCACATAATCCCGCACGCCCTCCGGCCAATCCACACTCCACGCCTCGAAACGCGCCCGCTCGCCTGCATAGAGCGCGCGCAGCGCCTCTTCATAGCCCGGCAGATTGCCCGCCAGCGCCGTCATAAAACGATGCACGGCCTCGCGCGAGGTACGCACGCGGTCTTTCGCCTCGCTCGCATGGCGCGCGTTTTCCACGAGCTTGCGCAGCACCACCGATGCGCCACCCGGCTGCGCCGCCAGCCAGTCCCAATGGCGCGGCAACAGCGTCACTTCGCGCGCGACGACGCCCAGCTTCGGGCGGCCACGGCCGCGCGGGGCATCGTCGTTGATCTCGTCTTGCTGAGGCTCGCTCGCGCTTTCGGTGCGGGCCTGCCATGCGGCGTCGGCCGACAGTCGCGCGGCGACGTCGGCGGGCCGGCCGCGCAGATCGAACTCCACCTGGCTCGCGTCGCGGTCGTCGAAGATCAGCACCGACGCGGATTCCCCCTGCTCCAATGCCGCCTTCACCGCCAGCGCCACGTCGAGCGGCGTGCCGCGCCCGATCAGCCGGGTTCCCGCGAATGCCGTGACGCTTGCGCCATGCGTTGAATGGCTAGATGTCGCTGTCATCATGATTCTCCTGCTTCGAATGATGCAGCGAATATTACCCGGATAAATTTAGGCACGCAATATCACCCGGGTAAAATTTAGTCAAAGATCCGGACCGGCCCCGTGCGGCTCGCGCGCGAGACTCGGCTGCCAGACCGCCACGCGGTTACGGCCCGCGCGCTTGGCGGTATAGAGCGCCGCGTCGGCGGCCTCGACCAGCGCGCGCCAGCTTTCGAAACTGCTCGCCGACGTGCTCGCCACGCCCACGCTGGCCGTGAGCACGTTGTTCGGGCTATCCGCGTGCGGAATGTCCAGCGTCTCGATGGCCGAGCGCAGTTTCTCCGCGTGCGCGAGCGCCTGGGCCGCGTTCGTATCGGGCAGCATCAGCACGAACTCCTCGCCGCCGTAGCGCGCCGCGCAGTCGGCGGGCCGCCGCGCATGGGCGCCGATCGCGCGCGCCACGGCCGCCAGCGCACCGTCGCCCGCCGCGTGACCGTAGCGGTCGTTGAAGGGCTTGAAGCGGTCGACGTCGAGCATCATCACCGCAAGCGCCTGACCCGAGCGGCGCGCGCGCAGCCATTCGTGATCGGCGCGCGCCTCGAAGGCGCGGCGGTTGGCCAGCGCCGTGAGCGCATCGGTGCCCGCCAGCGCGCGCAGCTCGTCCTCGAGCAGTTCGCGTCGACGCAACTGACGCGAGAGCAGCACCGCGAGCGCAATCAGCGAAACATCGAGCAGCACCGTCAGCGTGCCGATGATCCACGCCCGCGCACGCCATTCCGTGTAGATATCGCCCGCCGCCACGGCCACGCTGAACACCAGCGGATAGCCATCGACACGGCGAAACGCGAACCAGCGCCGCACGCCGTCCACGGGGCCGATGGCGAAGAAACCGCCCTCCTGTTCGCGCTCGAAACGCTGGAACAGCGCCGAATCGGCGAGGCTCTTGCCGATCAGATCGGGCGCGTAGGGACGGCGCATGAGCAGCGTCCCGTCCGCGAGCGTGAGCGCGACCGCCCCATGCGCGCCGATCTCGATGCCGCTCATGAGACGCCGGAAATAGTCGAGCCGCATCGTGCCCACCACCACGCCCGCGAACGAGCCATCCGGCTTTTCGAGGCGGCGACTCAGGCCGATGGAGGCATCGGCGGGGCCTTCGCGCGGAATGAAAGGCCGGCTGACGTAGAGACCCGTGTGCGGCGAATCGCGCTGGGCAATGAAGTAATCGCGATCGGCCACATTGACCTCGCGAGGCGTCGACGCGCGCGAATCGAATACGACATCGCCCGTTGCGTTGGCCACGAGAATCGCGCCGAGATTCTTGGCCGTCGCCGAGCGGTCGAACAGCACGTTCTGGCGGATATCGGCGGGGAGTTCGGCGAGACGCGGATCGTCGATGGTGTCGATCACCGATTGCAAGGAAAGCGCGTAGACATCGAAGTTACGCTGCGTGTCGCGCTCGAACAGCAGCGCCATGTTGAAGGCCGCGGCACGCGCGCTCGCGAGCGCGTCCTCGCGCATCTGCGCCATGACCCAGCCCGCCACCGCAGTGAGGGCGGCAGCCAGCACGATGCTGATGATGATCATGACGTTCGGTCGGCGGGTCATCATGGCGGTGAACTCGCTTACGCGCGGGCGAAGAACGGCCATCCGGCGGCGTGACAAGCTTGCGGCGCGAGGCGATACGCGGCGCACGTGAAGTGCCGGTTTGCAATCGAGTGTACATCCTGAAATTGCGCCGCGCGTGGCGTTTATGTGGCGTGCATCACGCGGCGTTGCAATGATCGTAGCCCCGCGGACCGCGCGCGCGCCATGCGGGTTGGCACCGGGTTTGCATGCTGAAATTGCCTGACGATTTGCCTGCTTTTATCGCGCTTTCGATTTGTTCGGAATCCTGCTTTTTATCGGAGAATTTATTCGAGTATGCGGTGGGATTCTTCTGCTGTATGTGCGTTAGCCGCTAGTCAGAGGCACGCAATCCGATGATGGCATTCGTCTCGATCCACGTGCGCCATTGGCTCGCGAAATCGAAATTTTCGTCGATGGAGAAAGCGCGCTCCAGCGCTTCGTCGAGCGTCGCGCCACGTTGCAACGCGACGAAGGCTCCGTGCGCGGCCTGCGTGTGAGCGAGCGCGGCGCAACGCCATTGCGGACGCACGATCAGCGTCCAGTTGGGTACGTCGATACGCTCGGGCCACTGCGCATTTGCCGCGTCGCCCTGGCGATGCGCGCGCCAGATCTCAAATGCAGCAAAGCGCGACTCCAGCGCGACGCAGGCCGGATGCACTGCAAGCCCGGACGACATGAGGCGCTCCACGCCGATGGCTTGCCACTGCGCCGGTGCAAGCGGCGTGGCATTCGCAGCGAAGTTGGCGATATGCAGCGCCCATTCGAGACGCGCGACATCGCCGAAACAGGCGTAGCGTGCATCGGTTTCGTAACGTTCGATGAAGTCGGGCAAGGATTCGCCGAAGCGGTTCAGGTCCGCGTCGCGCGACGGATGAGCGCGCGCGTAGGCTAGTGCGAGTGCATCGAAGTAGGTGTCGCCGGTGAGTTGGGCGATTACCGGATACGCGCTCGCCAACGCTGAGCGACGCGCCGCGCGCACGTTGCCGCGATAGAGGCCGAGGCGATCGTGGATTGCCAATTCATTGGACGTTTGCAGATGCGCGACGAGCACGGTATCGGCTGCGGGATCGTCGAGGGCGTTGGCGAAGGCCGACTGCAAATCTTGTAGCGACGTGCTCATGCATGCGCCTGCGTGACTGTGTTCATGCGCTTGCGCGCGAGACGCGCTTCGTCGACCAGCACGTCGAGCGGCGGCACGTTGGTGTCCCACTCGATGAGCGTCGGCACCGCGCCGAAGCGACGCAACGCCGCCTCGTAGAGCGACCAGACCTCGGGCGCGACGCGCGAACCGTGATCGTCGATCACGGCCACATCAGTCACGCGATGGCCCGCGAGATGTAACTCGCCCACTACGTCAGGTGGCAGCGCTTCGATGGCGGCCAGCGCATCCTCGCCATGATTGCGCTGGTTCACGTAGAGATTGTTCACGTCGAGCAGCACGCCGCAGCCAGTGCGCCGCGCCAGTTCGGCGAGAAACGCGGCCTCGCCGTATTCGTCGTCGCGAAAGCGCACGTAGGTGGAGACGTTTTCGATCAGCACGCGGCGGCGCAACGTGTCCTGCATCTGCGAAACGCGCGCGCAGAGATGATCGAGCGCGGCGTGCGAGAGCGGCATCGGCAATAGATCGTGCAGCGCGGCGTGCGGTGTTGCGCCCCAACAAAGATGCTCGGAGACGAGCGCAGGGTCGATGCGCTCCACGAGGCGCGCAAGCCGCGCGAGATGGGCCGTATCAAGCGGCATCGCCGAGCCGAGTCCGAGACCCACGCCATGCAGGCTCACCGGCAGGTCGCGGCGCACCGTGTCGAGCACGTGCAGGTCGTAGCCGCCATCGCCGAAGTAGTTTTCGCTATGCACCTCGACCCAGCCGACGGGCGGCGTCGAATGCATGAAGGCCTCGAAGTGCGCGTGACGCAAACCGATGCCGACGCCCTGCGCCTGTGATGAACCTGCGGACGTGGGCGTCGTCATCGTTTGTCGTGCATGCGAGTTACTTTTCCGGCGTGCCGCCGAGCTTCGCGCAGGTGCCCTTCGGCATCGACTTGAAGTCGCCCTTGTCATGATCGACCTTGGCCTGGCCCGCGCAGTCGTGCACGCCGGTCTTGCTCGCACAGTCGTTCTGGCCAGCCTTGGCGACGCCGTAGCAGTTCACGGTTTCATCGGCATGCGCGACGCCCGCCGTCGCAAGACCCGCCAGCGCGGCAGCAATCACGGCCTGACGGCCGAGCGCGTTTTTCATGGGAAATCTCCTGGAAGTTGCGGATGGCGCGTGAGACGCGGCCTCGTGTGCCCTATTTTGCCTCAGCACCCGGCGGCGCCGATTTACGCGTTGGGGTGCGGCATTTCTGGTGGAGCGCTCTGGCACCGAATCTGGGTCGGAATTATCTCGTTTTCCGCAATGATGTTTGCCGTATCCCGATATTTATCTTTGATGTGCACCGCAATAAAGTCTCGTCAACGAATCGAACAAGCACATTGTTACGGTTCGAATGATAATTTTCGGAGGTTGTAGATCATGAAGTCCCTTATCGCCGCAGCGCTCGCCGCTACCGTTCTCGCCGCCCCGGCCCTGTCGTTCGCTCAAGCCAGCCAGCAGCCGCTGACCCGCGCCCAAGTGCGCGCCGAGCTCGTCCAGCTCGAAAAGGCCGGCTATCGCCCGGGCCTCTCGAGCCCGTACTACCCGGAAGACCTGCAAGCCGCGCAAGCGCGTGTCGCGCAGCAGAATGCTACGGCTGAAAACACGGCCTACGGCGCGTCGACCAATGGTTCGACCCAAGCCGGTAGCGGTACGACGGCTAATATCAAGCCGGTTTATTTCGGTCAGTAATCTGGCTGATTCGCGCGGTTAAGCGCAGTGAGGTGCCTAGCGGCACACGCTGCGGGAGCTACGCCAGACGGGCCCGCTCTCCTGGGAACTTGGGAGCGGGCCCGTTAGTCTTTTCGTCTTTTAGTCTCTTGTATTGAGACGTTAGTTTTTGTTGCTTTGCGCGTTGCGTCGCGCGAGGCACGCTCCAGGAAACCTCCGCCGCCGGATTTCCGGCGGCTTGCCCGGGCACTTTGGTGCCCGGGCCTTTTTCCTATCTTGTGGGCGCTGCACGGTCTGCTGTGTTGGTTCGCGCTGCGTTGGCGGCGTTGGGCAGGCCTGTCTTTTCTCAGCCTTTCTCTCGCCCTGTCTACTCCGTGGTGACGGTGTCTGCACGCATTTCGCTGTGTGCTGGCTGGATGCGCTTTAAACGCGCGAGGCGCGTCGGCATCGCTGTGACGGCGAGCGTGAGCGCGGCGTCCGCTTTTGGAGGTGGGTGCCGCGGCGCGTTTTGCGTGACAGTTAGTTGCGCTTAAAAGCCTTTGGTGACTAGCGACAGCACCGATAGGTCAGGATGCGTGCCGTCGATGATGCTCCGGCCTATATGCGCGGCCTCTTCTGTCGCTTCCTGTGGAGTTCGGAAGGTTTCTTCGCCGTCTGCGTGGTAGGTCACCGCGTGGCCCGGAAGCGCCGGATTAGCGCCCGGATGGCAGACGTAGGCCGTGTAGGTGTAGCGCGTCGCGTTTTCGTCTGTCGCGGCTGCCGTGACGTGAATCTCGAAGCCTTCGTAGTCGAAGCTTTTGGGCTCGGATTGAGGGGTGGGCATGGTGGTGGCCTCCTTCTTTTGGCGCTCAAGCGCTTGGTGGTGCGAGCGTATGCGAGAAGTTTAGGCGATGGGGTTTGGGGCGGAGATAGCGAGTTCGCTCCGGATGCCTGTATCTAGGCATGGCTGCTTAAGGCACTTCCGCCAATTAGCGATATCGTCTCGGCGACAGCGGTCACTTTAAGGTGCTGCCAACCACGTGGTCGAAAAGCTGGCTTCTGTTCTATAAACATCACCTGCCCCATCAAGCGCTGTCAAATGAAAAGCTCAGCTGAGGCATTCACCTTACCCCCTAGCTGCAAGGGTCAGTTTCACGCAGCTATTAGAAGATCTTCGGGGAGGCTTTCAACGGCACTGGAATTCGGTTGGGCGGAGGGGGATCGAACTCGCGACCGCAATACCAGTACACGCCCAAGCGAATCCGCCGACACGCCGTGTGCGATACAGCAGATTTCGACGTCATATGGAGCAACACTGATCGTCGGTGCCGAATGGAGTTACTCTGGCCTAACAAATGCAAAAGGGTTACAGGCAAATCACCTGTAACCCTTTGATATTCTTGGTGGAGAGGAGGAGGATCGAACTCCCGACCTTCGCATTGCGAACGCGACGCTCTCCCAGCTGAGCTACCCCCCCACTGCGTTTTGAGTGTAGCACACCTATTTTTCCGTGTGCCACCCCAAAACCGACGCCGCGACAGCCTCAGGCAGAGCCTACTTGGCAGCCCCCGCCCCAGCCAGCACCCATGCCACAATATCATGAATATCCCCGCTACTCATCCCAGGATGAGAAGGCATCGGAATAGCGCCCCAAACCCCAGCGCCCCCATCCCGCACCTTCTTCTCGAGCTTGGCCTGTGCCCCAGCATCACCCTTGTACTTAGCGGCAATATCCTTAAAAGACGGCCCAACGAGGCGCCGATCCACCGCATGACACCCCATACAAGCATTAGCCTTCGCAATCGCCAGCCCATCCCCAGCAAACGCCGACACAGCAGCGCCCATCAGCACGCAACCAACCACAAAACTCCGCACCATCACATCGCCGCCCCGGTAGACCCAGCAGCGGGCGCCGACTCCATCACCGGCGCGGGCGCTTGCTGATCAATCGGACGCGAGCTAATCCCCGAATCCGGCACCGCACCCACCGTCGGCGCATCGGCCACATTAGCCTGCGATTGCGCATTCGAAACCGGCGCAGTATTCGACGAAGCCATCGCCTGGTTCGGCTGAATATACTGATAGCACTTCACCACCTGCGCGACGCCCGAGACCGTGCTCGACGCATCCGCCGCAACGGTGCCTTCACGCTGCGTCACCAGCCCCATCAGATAGATATTGCCGCGCTCGGCCACCACCTTGAAGTTATTCGCCGAGATGTCCTTGTACATCACCAGCTCGCTCTTCACGCGCCCTTCCAGATACGAGTCATTGGCACGCGACGAGAACGAACTAGCCGGCTGCACCGACAGCTCATTCACGATCGACCCAACATTCGGAATGCCACGCACGATGCTCTCAGCCTTCTGCTTGGCGCCTTCATCAGGCACCTCACCCGTCAGCAGCACGCGCTGATTAAACACCGCCACATTCACATGCGCGGTATCCGGCAAGCCGCTCGTCACATTCGAAAGCGCCTTAACCTGGATCTCGCGATCCTCAGTCTGCGACCCCACCGTACGACGATCCGTAGCCACCAGTGCCGTGCCGCCCGCTGCGCCCGCGAGCGCGAGGAAGCAGCCCTGCAGGCTCGCGCACAGCGAGGCCGCGAAGCCGATCGTCAGCGTGGTCCGTGCCAGCGCGCGCGTCATGCTGTTTCTGCTCATCAACTCCCTCTCCTTGTTCCTTCGGTGTCAGTCCGGGATCAATCTTCGCCCAGCAGCATCGCGTCGATGCCGTCGCACAGGCAATGGATGGTCAGCAGGTGCACTTCCTGGATGCGCGCGGTCCGGTCGGACGGCACGCTCAGGTGAATATCCGTGTCCGCGAGCGTCTGGTTCGCCATGCCGCCGCCCTTGCCGGTCAGCGCGATCACGATCATTTCGCGTTCGTGCGCTTCCGCGATCGCGGCCAGCACGTTCGCAGAGTTGCCCGATGTCGTGATGGCGAGCAGCACGTCGCCGGGCTGGCCGAGCGCGCGCACCTGGCGCGCGAAGACCTGTTCATAGGCGTAGTCGTTCGACACCGCCGTGAGCACCGATGCATCGGTCGTGAGCGCGAGCGCGGGCAGGCCCGGGCGGTCGCGCTCGAAGCGGCCGATCAGTTCGGCGGCGAAGTGCTGGGCGTCGGCGGCCGAGCCACCGTTGCCACAGGCCAGGATCTTGTTGCCGTTCGCCAGCGCGGCGAACATCGTATCGACCGCGGCGGCAATCGGCACCGCCAGGGTTTCCATCGCGGCGAGCTTCGTGGCTGCGCTATCGCGGAAATGCTGTTGAATACGTTCGACGGACATCGACTCTCTAATCTGTACTGCGGGTTTCGCCAGTTTCCTCGCGAAAATCCCCTTGGTTGCGGCGTGCCGCAAGTTTAGCGCACTCGCAGGGGTTCTCTTCCGGCGTTCTTTTTCTGGGCCGCTATTACGCTGGCCGTTGCGCGACGCCTGCGTGCGGCGCGTTCAGCTTTCGTCCTCGCGAAACGCGTCGCGTAACCAGGCTAGCCGGCCGCCTTCGAACGTCACCACGTCGAAGCGGCACGCGGGCGGCAATGCGTCGTGCTCGCCCGCATACGCCAGCAGGTAGTGGCGCGCGGCGCGCAACACGCGCTGCCGTTTGTGCCAACCCACGCTCGCCGCCGCGCCGCCGTATGCGGCATTCACTCGCGCGCGCACTTCCACGAACACCAGCGTGCCATCCCGCTCGCGCATCACGAGGTCGAGTTCTCCGCCTCGGCAATGCACGTTGCGCGCGACGAGCACGAGTCGCTGGCGTTGCAGGTACGTCAGCGCATGGCCTTCGAAACGTGCGCCCGCCGCGCGGCGTTCCGCGTTGGACCGGGTGCGTGCAGAAAAGTTGTCGGCGCGGTTTGGCGTGCTCATGCGTCCTTCCCGCACGCGCGCAGGCGGCGTCGCGCTGTCCTCCACATGGCACAATGTCGGCCTCTTTGCTTGCGTTCGCGCGTTCCGTGTCATGACGTCGTCTCCTTTCGAACTCGCCCAGGCCCAGCAGTATCCGGCCGCCACGCTGTACGTCGTGGCGACGCCCATCGGCAATACGGCCGACATCACCGTGCGCGCGCTGCATGTGCTCGGTCTCGTCGATCGCATCGCCGCCGAGGACACGCGCAACACCGGCCAGTTGCTCACGCGCTACGGCATCTCGAAGCCGCTCATCGCCGTCCACGAGCACAACGAGCGCGAGGCCGCGCTGCGCGTGATCGAGCATCTGCGCGCGGGCGAGCGCGTGGCCTGTGTCTCGGACGCGGGCACGCCGGGCATTTCCGATCCGGGCGCGAAGCTTGTCGATGCGGTGCGCGCCGCCGGTTTCCAGGTCGTGCCGGTGCCGGGCGCAAGTGCGCTTGCCACCGCGCTCTCTGCGGCGGGCGACTGGGTATCGACGTTCACCTTCCTCGGTTTTTTGCCGCCCAAGGCGAAGCAGCGCGCGAGCGCGTTGCAGCCGCTCGCTACGCATGCGCACGCGATGGTCTTTTACGAAGCGCCGCATCGCATCGTCGAGACCGTGCAGGCGCTCGCCGATGCGTTCGGTCCTGCGCGGCGTCTGTTGATCGCCCGCGAGTTGACCAAGTTACATGAGGCGCTCTGGTGCGGCACCCTGGCCGAAGGGCCAACGTGGCTCGCCGCCGACGCAAACCGTCAGCGCGGCGAGTTCGTGCTGGTGGTTGAAGGCGCGAGCGCGCCCGAGTCCGGCGAGGCGGATCACGATGCGCTGTTGCGCGTGCTGCTGCAGGAGGTGCCGGTGAAGGGTGCGGCGAAGATCGCGGCCGCGCTTACGGGTGCGTCGCGCAATGCGCTCTACGCGCGCGCGCTGGAACTGAAGCAAGGCGACGGGGACGAAGACGGCGAGGATGAGGCGGACTGAGTCGCCGCTAACCTTCTAGCCGACAGAAAAGCCGAAGGGCCGCCCAGCATCATCTGGGCGGCCCTTCGTACATCAGACATAAAGAGCTTCGGGACGTACATCGTCCGGCGCGCGCAACGCGCCAACACGGACGAAAAACGCGGACGAATCACTCCGATCCATCCCTCGCCCGAAGTTCAGGCAATCACTGGTTCGTGTTCGACGCCAGCATTTCGGCCTGCTCAGCCTGAGCGGCCTTCGCTTCCTGACGCGAGAGTCCTTCGATGTTCACCTTCGCGGTGCCCGCGTGTTGCAGGCCCAGCATCTTTGCCGCTGCGTAGGAGAGGTCGATCACGCGGCCGTGTACGTACGGGCCACGATCGTTGATCTTCACCACCACCCAGCGCGACGTTGCCGGAATGCTCACGCGCACGTAGGAGCCGAGCGGCAGCGTGCGGTGCGCGGCGGTCAGCGCTTCCATGTTGAAGCGCTCGCCACTGGCGGTCTTGCGACCGTGGAACGCGCGGCCGTACCACGAGGCGCGGCCGATCTGGTGGAACGAGCCGGCGTCAACCGCGCCGTCGTCGATCGCATCAGCGTCGGCGAGCGAGCTGCCCTTGCCGGTGCCCGAGGCGGGCAGCGCGGCCAGCGCCGAGCCGTAGCTCTGCGGCGCGGCAAACGCGGTGTGCGCGTCCTTCGTGCTCAGCGCGTTGCCCTGGGCCTGGTCCTGCGAGCTGGGCGGCATGGCACAACCGGCCAGCACGGACACGGCGGCGAGACTCCCGAGTCGTCGTCGAGTTAGTCCAAATTTCATAAGTTAGCCTTCACATGTCGAGGCCGTCCTGCACCTTGTTGGTGCATTTGTGGATGACCCCGGCGGTCGCAGGCAAAAGGACGCCCAGCGCGCCTTGTCGTATGAACAAAAGGCGTGCAAGTGCCAATACCCGGATGCGGCACCTTTTGCCGCTAACCGCTGGTTTTCTTTCACGTCTGGCGCAACCTGTCCCCGGCAGCTTGACCAGACCCCACATGCCGCCATCGAACGATGACCACGTTCTGGCGCGCCGGATAACACACGGCGCACAGGAACGGCGGCGTAGGCCCCACCCAACGTCACGGAAGCAAGTCCGTTGCAGGCGCGTGGCGCCTGGCTGGGCAAGACGTGCGGTGCCGAACGGATCGGCACCTGATTTGCCGTCTTGTAAGGCAGCCTGTTTAGCTAGCCTCGGTAGACGGCACTGCTTGACGGCGGTGTATCGAGACCCATTTTTTACTGCGGGTCACACCGCCCAGTGAATGCACGCGAAAACGTGCTTGATGGGTCGCATTATACCTAAAAGTAATTGTTGTCATGCTCGCCGCCCGCAAAAAGCCATGATTTCTAACTATTGATGTAATAAAGCCGTTTAGCGAGCGCCCCGCAGCCCTTGTCTGACAAGGGCTGCGGCGATCTGTCCGCGAGCGCGGGCGGGGGCGGGCGGCCCCCGGTACAATCGTGTTTTGGGTCCGGCTTCGGCGCTTTTGCGAGGCTGGACCCCACGAAAGCAAACGTCCTCCCCACTCCTCGATCCTGTCCGACCGCGCGCATGAAAGTCACGCTGATCCCCGTCACGCCGTTCCAGCAAAACTGCTCGCTGCTCGTCTGCGAAGCGACGCAACGCGCCGCCGTCGTCGACCCGGGTGGCGACCTCGATCGCATCGAAGCCGAGATCGAGCGCCAGGGCGTGAAGCTCGAAAAAGTGCTGCTCACGCATGGCCATCTCGATCACTGCGCGGGCGCGAAGGCGCTGGCCGAGAAGTTCGGCGTGCCCATCGAGGGTCCGCAGGAAGACGAGCGCTTCTGGATCGAGCAGCTGCCGCAGCAGAGCGTGCGCTTTGGCTTCGGCCACGCGCAGGCCTTCGAGCCGGATCGCTGGCTCTTGAACGGCGACACCGTGCGCTTCGGCAACGAGGAGATGGAGGTCTATCACTGCCCCGGGCACACGCCGGGTCATGTGGTCTTTTTCAGCCGCGAGCATCGGCTCGCGATCGTCGGCGATGTGCTGTTTGCGGGCTCGATCGGCCGCACGGACTTTCCGCGCGGCAATCACGCGGATCTGATCCGCTCGATCCGCGAAAAGCTCTGGCCGCTGGGCGACGATGTCACGTTCGTGCCGGGTCACGGCCCGGTGTCGACGTTCGGTGAGGAGCGCCGCTCCAACCCCTATGTCGCCGACGGCGTGACCGGCGGCCCGAGCCAGGCGCAGTGGGGCTGAACGCCCTGCCCGACACTCTACGAACACGCGCCACGCGCGCCATCTACAGGAAGCGATGACTCAAGCCGCCATCGAAGAAATCTATGTGAGCACCGACGTCGAGGCCGACGGCCCGATTCCCGGCCCGCACTCGATGCTCAGTTTCGCCTCGGCCGCCTATACGGCCGACAAGCGCCTGATCGCCACGTTCTCGGCGAATCTCCAGACGCTGGAGGGCGCGGCGCCGCATCCGGTGCAGGCCGCGTGGTGGGAAACGCAGCCCGAAGCGTGGGCCGCCTGCCGCAAGGACTTGCAGGACCCGGCTGCGGCGCTGGTCGCCTATGTCGAATGGGTGGAGAAGCTGCCCGGCAAGCCGGTGTTCGTGGCCATGCCCGCGGGCTTCGATTTCACCTTCATGTTCTGGTACATGATGCGCTTCACGGGGCGCTGCCCGTTCTCGTGGTCGGCGCTCGACATCAAGACGCTCGCTTTTGCGATGACGGGCCTGCCCTATCGCAAGTGCATCAAACCGCGCTTTCCGAAGCACTGGTTCGACGATCATCCGCACACGCACGTGGCGCTCGACGACGCCATCGAGCAAGGCGCGCTCTTCTGCAACATGCTCGCCGATCTGCGCGCGCAGCAGGCAGCAAATCAGGCTGCAAACCAGGCCACGTCGCGCGCCGACGCCACGCCCGATGATGGGGACACGTCAGGGCAAAACGCCGCGAGCTGAATGCGAAATTAGGCAATCTCCCTCGTCATCTGCGGTTTGCATTGCGTTTCGTTTTCCCGACCTCTAACATTCGGGAATACGGCGACGCACATGGAGGCGCATTTGACACTCGATACGTTCTCTCAGAAGATCCTGCGCCTGTTGCAGCTCGACGCGCGCCGCTCGGTGCAGGAAATCTCGGATCAGGTAGGGCTGTCCAGCACGCCCTGCTGGCGCCGCATCAAGGACATGGAGCAGTCGGGCGTGATCCAGCGCTACACGGCGCTGCTCGATCGCGAAAAGCTCGGCCTGCACGTCTGCGCGCTCGCGCATATTCATCTCACGCGCCACACGGAAGGCGGCGTCGAGGCGTTCGAGCGCGAGATCGCCACTTGCCCGGAAGTGACCGAGTGCTACAGCACAACGGGCGAATCGGACTACATCCTCAAGATCGTGGCGCCCGACATCAAGTCCTACGACACCTTCCTGCACGAACGCATCTTCCGCATTCCTGCCGTCGCGCAGGTGCGCACGAGCGTGGTGCTGCGCGAAATCAAGTTCGACACGCAGTTGCCGCTCTAGCGCACTCGCCCACCGTCATCCCGCACGCCGCGCTCGCCGCCGAAGGCCGCGCGGCGTTGTTCTATCCGGCGAGCGATCAACGCGACGACTGCGTTTGCGTATCCGCCGTCATCTGCACGGCTTCCAGCCGGCTCGCGCCGAGCTTGCGCCGCAGCGCGTCCAGATCGACATCGGCGAGACGACGCGCATCGTCGCGCGCGGCCAGCACGAACTGGATCTCCAGACCCGTGCTCAGGTAATGCAGCGTCACAGCCTCCACATGCACATCGTGCGCGGCGAGCGCCTCGCGCAGCGCGCTCGCCACTTCGTCGCGCGCCGGCAGGTTCGACACCGAGCGCACATGCATGTCGTCCTCGGGATCGACGTGGATCAGCGCGTCGAGCACGCGCGAATCGGTGAGCAGGCGCACGCGCGCCATCTCGGCGATGTAGTGTCCTTCGGACACCGAGATAAACGGATCGACGAGGATATGCGCGTCCACGAGCGCGAGGTCGCCAGTCTTGCGCGTGCGCATCTCATGCACGTCGAGCACGCCCGGCGTGCCGAGCAGCAGCTTGCGCAGATCGGCGGCGGCCGACTCGTCGAGCGCGCGATCGGAGAGATCCTGTAGCGCATCCCAACCGAACACCCAGCCCATGCGCGCGACCATGAAGCCAACGATGGCGGCGGCGATCGGATCGAGCAGACGCACGCCCGCGAGACTGCCGACAATGCCGATGGCCACCACGAGCGACGACGCCGCATCCGAGCGCGCATGCCACGCATTGGCGATCAGCATGGCCGAGCGCACGCGTTGCGCCTCGCGCAGCATGTAGCGAAACAGCGCTTCCTTCGAAACGAGCACGAGCACGGCGACCGCGAGTGCACTGGCGTGCACGGGCGGAATATCGCCGAGATTAGCCAGACGCGTGCCGGCGCGCGCGAGCATGCCCACGCCGACAGCAATCAACAATGCGCCGAGAAATAATGAAGCGACCGTTTCATAACGGCTGTGACCGTAATTGTGATCGGCATCGGGCTTTGCGCCGCTATGCCGATTGGCAATCAGCACGACGAAATCGGAAACGAGATCGGAAAGCGAATGCACGCCATCGGCGATCAATGCCTGCGAATGGGCAAACACGCCGACGACAATTTGCAGGACGACAAGCACTGAATTCAAGGCAACGCTTACTAACGTTGTCTTGCGTGCGACCTGCTGTTTATCTGATAACGCGGCGGCGGTGGAAGAGGACATGCGGATCCAGGCAAATTGAGAATTTTCTTGGATTGTATGCGCCACGCCGTCCCCAATTGGAGATAACCCTGAAATCTTCTTTTAAATCAGACGACTACAAGAACCCTTCTTATTCGCGTTCAATGCGTGCTGCACAAGCGTCTCAGAACGCATAGTCACACCACGGTAAGGAGGAGAAAGCCACAGTAAGGAAGGCAACAAAAAAGCCGCGCGTCTCCCCGAGACTGCACGGCTTCTTTTACCGATGGGCGCAAAGCCCATCTCATTACTGCAATTACTTCTGGATCAGGTATTTCTCACGATCCTTGCCAGCGATCCAGCGCGGCGGCTTGCCACGGCCCGACCACGTGCTGCCGCTGTCCGGATCACGGTACTTCGGCGCGACGCTGGCGCGCGAGCGGCTAGCGGCCTTCGCTGCCTTGCCTGCGGCGCGGCTGCCGCCGAGTTCGGCGATCGTGATGCCGTAGTCGGCCATTTTCTGCTTGATTTCGTCGAGGACCTCAGCGTATTCACGCTCCTTCGCCTCTTCAATCTGCTTTTCCAGCTTTTCTCGCTGAGCGAGGAGTTCCTTGTATGACGACATGACTATGGGTGCCCAGTGGTTGTTGATAATGGCTACCGATCTGATGCCAGTATGCCGATTGACAGGTGAATTGCCTCGGAAATTGGAGGCGAGATTAACACAGAATCGAATGTCGGGAAAAGAAAGAGGCAATAAAAATAATCGGAATATTTTACGAAACGTTTGCCGGGCGATTGCCCCGCCTGAGGCCGGCGTTTGTTACGCGAAGAAATGGAAAGAATCTTTCATATCGTGCAAATCGGTATTTTTACTAAATACTCAATTTGCCGCATAAATCCGTTTCTCATAAATCGCAAGGGATGAAAATTAATCGACTAAAAACCGACGAACATTTCATCGCATGATAACTTCTGACGAAACCGGTCAATTATCCTGGAATTGCGCGCTGCACCATTTACAGCGGCGCGCTCGCGGCGCCGCCGTTTAGAGAAGATATTCAGTTTGCGTGGCGCGCAAGACAATCGGCTAGCACGGCATGCAAGGATGCCGAATCGAGTTGCGGTGTCTCGAATACCTCACGCTGACGCTGACCGTCTATAAGAAGATCGGCGCCGTATCGATCGACGCCGAGTAGCGTGAGGCCATCGCGCCGTGCCGGGTGCGTCTCGACGAAACGGATCAGCGCACCCTCTTCTTCATCGGATAGCGGATCGAGCGTGTCGAGTTCCGCGCCGTCGAGCCAGCCCATCGCGCCGAAACCGCCGATGTAGCGCAGCCGCTCGACGTGCATCGCCCAGAAGGTGAAGTCGCCGAGCGCGAGATAGCGCGCGGCGTCCGGGTGATAGCGCAGATAGCGGCGCGCGAGCGGCGAATCCGCGTCGGCATCCAAGGGCTCGAACAAGCCGAGCAGCGTCATACGCGGCGCACTGAGCACGTCCTCGCCGCTCGTCTGCGCGACCAGCAAGCCCGCACGCGGATCACCCTGGAGATTGCGCGTGTGCTCGGCAAGGCGACTCACGAGAATCACCGGGCGATGCTGCGCATCCGTCGCGAAGGGCAACAGCGTCGGGTACGGGAAACCGTGCGGCTCGCGCGCGTGCGTGGCGAGCGTGCCGGTGGACACCTGGTGCAGCAGGTTAAGCGGAGCGTGAGCAGGAATCTTCAAGGAAACGTCCTCGGTCGATGGAGTGGGCGGCGGGCCTGGGCGCATCGCTAGCTCTATTAGAGCAGGCCGCGCGGCAAAGCGATTCGCACGGCGCGCGCCCGTTGGTCCATGTCGCGCAGGCGTAAGCAGGACCCGCGCGCCTTCGCTAGAATCATCGCTTGCCTTTCAGACGGCTTGTGCCGCCGGCTTCGACCGCGTGGCGCCGTCGCGTTCCGTATCCGCTCTGCTCGCCGCAACCAACGCGCGCGCAGCCTCTCTTCGACGGGATTTTCCGTGTCCGACCGCTCCATCGATCCGGCGCTTTCAGCGTCGCCCGCCGCGCAATCTTCTGCGTCACCTTCGGCCGCCCATCGCGCGTTGCCCGCCGCCACGCGCCAGCGCGCCCGTTACGCGACGATGGCCTTATTCTTCATCGCCGGGATGATGTACGCCTCCTGGGGCGTGCACGTGCCCACGGTGCGCGACAAGTTCCACCTGAGCGCGGCGATGCTCTCCTACGCGCTCTTCGCCGTGGCGGGCGGCTCGATCGCCGCGATGACGACGATCGGCGGCTGGATCGCGCGCGTGGGCTCGCGACGCGCCTGCCTGACCGGTGGACTCACGATGGCCGTGTGCGGCGCGCTGATCCTCGTCGTGCCGTACTACTGGATGCTGCTGGTCGTGCTCGCAGTGTTCGGCATCGGCATGGCGACGCTCGATGTGTCGATGAACGCGGAGGCGAGCGCCGTCGAGGAAGCCATCGGACGGCCCATCATGTCGGCGCTGCATGGCATGTTCAGTCTCGGCGGCATGGCCGGCGCCGCGATCGGCGGCGCGCTGCTTGCGCGCGGCATGGCGCCCGCGCTGCATCTGTTCCTCGCGTCGGCGCTGGCTGCGCTGGTGCTGTGGGTATCGTGTCCCGCCGTGCTGCCTCATGTGCCGCACGCCGCCCACGGCGAGCACGCCAAGACCGGCAACCGCTGGCGCACGCCCGCGCTGTGGGCGCTGGGCGGCATCGCGCTGATCGCCTTGATCGCCGAAGGCGCGATGTACGACTGGGCCACCGTCTATATGCGCGACGTCGTGGTCTCGACACCCGCGCTCGCGAGCGCGGCCTACGCGGCGTTCTCGGGCGGCATGGCCGTGGCGCGCTTCGCGGGCGACGCCGTGCGCGCGCGCTTTGGCGCGCCGCAACTGGTACTCGCGAGCGCCTCGCTGGCTTGCGCAGGGATGATCGGCGCGCTGCTGTTGCCGTACTCGTTCACGGCGCTCACCGGCTTCACGCTGATGGGGCTCGGCCTCGCCAACATGATGCCGGTGCTGTTCGCCGCCGCCGCGCGCGTGAAGGGCATCCACGCGGCCGAAGGGCTCGCGCACGTCGCGGGCATCGCGTACTTCGGGCTGCTGTTCGGGCCGGTCGTGATCGGCGCGATCACACAGGTGACGAACCTCACCGTGGGCCTCGCCGTCGTCGCGCTGTGTGCGGCGCTGGTGGCGTTCGCGGGGCCACGGGTGTTGCGGTGGCTGGGGATTTGAAAGAGGCGTGAGCGCTGCGCCCGAACGCAAATAGAAAAGCCCGCGAACACAAAATCCGCGGGCTTTTTCCCATCGTCGTCGGCGAGCGCGCCACCCGCAGGCGGCACGCCATCCAACGTCGAATCGAGACTTACATCTTCACCACGTCGAGCAGCGACTTCTTGCCTGCCTTGTAGTTGTACAGCGAGATCACGCCGTGCTTGAGGTCGCCCTTCGAGTCGAAGGTCGTCTCGCCAATCACACCCTTGTAGTCGGTGGTCGGCATTTCGGCGAGGATCTTGGCCGGATCGGTCGAGTTGGCGCGCTTCATCGCGTCGACGATGATGTACACCGCGTCATACGTGAACGGCGCGTAGATCTGGATCGGCTGACCGAAGCGCTTCTCGTACTTCGCTTCGAAGGCCTTGCCGCCCGCCATCTTTTCGAGCGCCATGCCGGCTTCCGAGCACACGATGTTGTCGGTTGCGTCGCCAGCCAGGTCCGAGAGCTTGTCGGTACAGACGCCGTCGCCTGCCAGCACCTTGGCGCGCAGGCCGAGCTGCTTGGCTTGCTTGGCGAACGGGCCGCCGGTGGCGTCCATGCCGCCGTACATGATCGCGTCGGGGTTTTCGCCCTTGATCTTCGTCAGAATTGCGCGGAAGTCCACGGCCTTGTCGTTGGTCGCGTCATGCGACAGCACGTTGATGCCGAGCGACTTGGCGGTCTTCTCGAATTCGTTCGCGAGGCCTTGACCGTAAGCGGTCGAGTCGTCGACGATCGCGACGCTCTTGACCTTCAGGTTCTTGGACGCGTAGTTCGCGAGCGCCGGGCCTTGCTGGGCGTCCGTCGCCACGACGCGATACGTCGTCTTGAAGCCTTGTTGCGTGTAGGCCGGGTTCGTGGCCGACGGCGAGATCTGCACGATGCCCGCATCGCTATAGATCTTCGAAGCCGGGATCGAGGTACCCGAGTTCAGGTGACCCACGACCGCGACGACCTTGTCGTCGACGAGCTTCTGCGCAACCTGCGTCGCCGTACGCGGGTCAGCCGCGTCGTCTTGTGCGTCGAGCGCGAGCGTGACCTTCTGGCCGCCGATCGTCAGGCCCTTCGCGTTGATCTCTTCGACTGCGAGACGTGCGCCGTTTTCGTTGTCCTTGCCGAGGTGAGCGATACCGCCCGTCAGCGGAGCAACGTGGCCGATCTTGACCGTTTCGTCCGCGCTCGCTGCCGTTGCGAACGACGCGAACAGTACGACTGCCGCGCTAATCGGCAACAGCTTGTGAAGCTTGATATTCATGTAAGTCTCCAGTTTCGAACCCAAAAGCAACGTAATCGCCCTGTGCCCCCGCGCCCCGAACGTGTCGCTCCCCGTGCGGACGACCACGCAGGATGCATCCTTGATGCACCTGGCCAGTATGGCGAAAAGCCCGTTTATGGCGAGCCGCCCATCCATACTTGCGCGCAAGTGTAGGTGATCAAATTAATTTGAGGGACTTTTTTCAGATATCGGGGCGAGTACCAATAGGCTTTCACCCGAGTGCTTCGAAACCCTGATCAATTTGCCTGCAAGCCTTACCCAGTAAGGCGCAAAAAAGATGTTTGCAATCTTGTAGAAAGCCTTCTACAAAGTACATCCGAATATTTTTCGGGATTTTTGGCGAGTTATGCGAAGCATCTGCAAGGCACTCGGTAACGTTTGCTTTTTGCCTTATGTAGCCGAATTGAAGATCAGGAGATTGGGTGGAATTAAAGTCAGTCTTCGGTTAATTCCTGGCGCGCCCAACTATCGCGAATCGCGCCAGGGGTTTGTGCTTATGCGCTTTGCTGTAGACGTATTCGTCTATCGCCAGGCGCCTTCGCGCATCGGCTTCAACCTTGAAGACTACGCAGCGTGGCGCGCCATTCAGCGTCGAGCGCATCGACGAGTTGCGCGGCACCCATGTTCGCGTGACGCACGCGTGACAGCGGCGCACCCTGCCCTGACCACAACGAGAGAAAGTCGCCGTCGTTCGCACGCGCCGCGCGCTGGCGCAACTCCTGGGTGAGCGCGTTCTGCACCGGATACGGCGCGACGTCCTGCACATGCGCTTCGAGTTGCGTCATCAACGTGTTGCGGATGCCGCGCGCGTGACGCCCCGTGATGGCACGCGTAACCGACGTGGCCGTATCCGCCGATGCACGCAGGCGCGCTTTCCAGTCGGCGGGAATCGCACTCTCCGCGCAGCCGAGAAACGCCGTGCCCATCTGCACCGCCTGCGCGCCCAGCGCGAGCGCGGCGGCAATGCCGCGTCCATCCATGATGCCGCCCGCCGCCAGCACGGGCAGGCCAGTAGCGTCGGCGATCTGCGGCACGAGCGCCATCGTGCCGATCAACGCCTGCGCCACCTCGCCGATGAAGGTGCCGCGATGACCACCCGCCTCTGCACCCTGCGCGACGATCGCGTCCGCGCCCGCGTCACGCCAGGCGAGCGCCTCGGCCACGTGCGTCGCCGTGCCGATCACGTAGCTGCCCGCCGCATGCAGGCGCGCCACGTCGTCCTTGCCGAGCAGCCCGAACGTGAAGCTCACGACTGGCACGCGCAGTTCCACGAGCGTGTCGAGCTGCGCGCGGAAGTCGGGCGCGTAAGCCGCGAGCGGGCCGCCCGGCGGGAGATCAAATTGCGCGCGCAACGGGTCGATTGCGCTGAGCGCACGGCGCACGGTGGCCTCATCGGGATGGGCCGTGTCGAGCACGAAGAGATTGACGCCAAACGGCCTCGCCGTGAGCGCGCGAATCGCGGCGACTTCGCTCGCGATCTTCTCCGGTGCGAGCGCGGCGCCCGCGAGAAAACCCAGGCCGCCCGCATTCGATACCGCAGCGACGAGCGCAGGCGTGGTCGGCCCGCCCGCCATTGGACCTTGCACGAGCGGCAAGCGCAGATCGAAACGGCGGCTGAACGGTGTGGAAGGCGATGCGGAAGCAGAAGTCATGGCGTTGTCCTGGCTGATCTATCTATACGAAGGAACGCCGCGTACACGACGCCCTGCCTGCCAACAACTCTAGCGAAGCCCCTCGCGCCCGATAAATGAATAATCGAGATCATTACGATCCGCTTGCGAGAACGAACGTGAGCGAACCTGAGAGCGAACGCGAAAGCGGAGGTGAGAACCCGTCGCTGCAAGCTGACACCGGCCTATGGCAAACTGGCTCCCCGTTTTGGCAGTAACCCCCATTCGCGAAGAAGGAGAGCAACGTGAGCGTAACGACCAAGTGGATCGACATTCCCGCCGGCAAGGACAGCTTCGGCGCCTATCTCGCCCTGCCCAAGGGCGGCAAGGGCCCGGGCATCGTCATCCTGCAGGAGATCTTCGGCGTGAACGGTCATATCCGTGACGTCGTCGAGCAGTACGCACTGGATGGCTATGTGGCGATCGCCCCGGACATCTTCTGGCGCAGCGCGCCGCGCGTCGAACTGGAATACACGGGCGCCGACCGCGACCGCGGCATCGAGCTGATGAAACAACTCGACTTCAACAACGTGATCGCCGACATCGGCGCCACCGCCGACACGCTGCGCAAGCTGCCCGAGTGCACGGGCACGGTTGCCGCGATCGGCTATTGCCTGGGCGGACGTCTCGCCTATATGGCGGCGGGCAGCGGCTCGGTCGATGTGGCCGTGTCGTACTACGGCGGCGGCATCCACACGCAGCTCGATCTGGCCGACAAGATCAAGCAGCCGATCCTGTTCCACTACGGCGAGCTCGATCACGGCATTCCGCTCGACGCGGTCGGGCAGGTGAAGGAGCGCTTCGCGGGCCGCGACAACGCCGAAGTGCACATCTACCCGGGCGCCGATCACGGCTTCAACTGCTCGGTGCGCGCGTCGTACAACCAGAACGCGTCGGCGCTCGCGCATGGCCGCACGCTCGCGTTCCTCGCCGAGCATCTGTAAATAGCGGCGCGCGTGCACAACGCGTGAGCCTCCGAAAAACGGCCATTGCGGCAGAATCGCTGCAATGGCCGTTTTTTTCGTCTGTCGATTTCCCCACGCCTACAAGGAGTGCGCGACTTGCAGTCCGACTATCTGGATTACGACGCCATCGGCCTCGCCGACCTCGTGCAGCGCCGCGAGGTGAGCGCGCGCGAGTTGCTCGACGATGCGATCGCGCGCGCCGAGGCCACGAATCCCGCGATCAACGCGGTCGTGCTCAAGGACTACGACGTGGCGCGCAAGCGCGCGCTGCGGATCGAGGCGGGCGGCGACGGCTTCGAAGCGCTCGCGCAGGGCCCGCTCGCGGGCGTGCCATTTCTGGTCAAGGATCTGGGCGCGGCGGTCGCGGGTCTGCGCATGACGCTCGGCAGCCGCCACTATCGTCATTACGTGCCCACGGTCGATGCGCCGATCGTCGAGCGCTTTCGCGCCGCGGGCCTCAACATCTTCGGCAAGACCAGCGCGCCTGAACTCGGCCAGATGCCCTACACGGAGCCGGAGCTGTTCGGCGCGTGCCGCAATCCGTGGAGTCTCGATCACACACCGGGCGGCTCCAGCGGCGGCGCGGGAGCGGCGGTCGCGGCCGGCATCGTGCCGATCGCCCATGCGTCGGACGGCGGCGGCTCGATCCGCATTCCCGCGTCGTGCTGCGGGCTGTTCGGCCTGAAGCCCTCGCGCGGCAGACAACCGCCCTCGAACCTGCCGCCCCCGCCGGGCGCGCTTGGCGTCGATCTCGCCGTGTCGCGCAGCGTGCGCGACAGCGCGCTCATGCTCGACCTGCTCGCGGGCGACCCAGCGCTGGCGCCTGGTGCGCCGGGCACCTGGCTCGCGGCAGCGCGCGAACCGCTCGACGGCGGCAAGCCGCTCGCGATCGCCTATATCGCAGAACCCTTGTTCGCCGATGTCCTCTCGCCCGACGTGCGCAGCGCGCTCGACGACGCCGCCGCGTTGCTCACGTCGCTGGGCCACAACGTGGAGCCGGTGAAACTCGGCATCGATTTTTCGGCGGCGCGCGAGGCGTTCCTGATGCTGTGGTCGGTCGTCGCCGAGCAATACGTGCTCAACGCCGACACCATCACCGGCACGAAGCCGCGCCGCCAGGACTTCGAGATTTCGACCTGGGCGATGGCGCATATCGGCCGCAAATTCGGCGAGCGCGAGTTGCCTGCGGCACTGGAAGTGCAGCAGCGCATCACGGCCCAACTCGCCGATCTGATGACGCGTTTCGATGTGATCCTGTGCGCGACGCTCGCGGGGCCGCCGGTGAAGATCGGCGAATTGAAGCCAACGCAATCGGAGCGCATGCAGATGCGCGCCGTCACGGCGATGCCGGTGGAAGCGCTGATGAGAAAACTGCTGACGGAAGCCTCGAACAAGGCGTTCGCGTGGGCGGGCTGCACGGAGCTATTCAGTCTGACCGGACAGCCGGCGATGTCGGTGCCGCTTGCGTGGAATGCGCGCGGTCTGCCGATTGGCGTGCAGTTCGCGGCGCGCGAGGGCAACGATGCCTTGCTGCTGCGCCTCGCCGCGCAACTCGAAGCGGCGCGCCCGTGGTTCGCGCGACGTCCGCCTCTGTTGATGGCGCGGGTGTGAAGCCTTTCTTAAGACCTGAAACCGGCGCGCCGCGACAACGATAAAGGCTTAAGCCTTCTTGTTATACGCGCTGCACCAGCCCTTGCCTGCGACCTGCTTGCCGCCGAACATCGGGCACGGTGCGAAGGCGTCGGTGGCCTTGCCCTGATAGAAGGTGCAGTTGCTGCAATCCTGGCCAGCGGCGTACTTCGCGAACTTGGCCTTGTCGACCTTGGTGGCGTCGAGCTTGTAGCCGAGCGCCTGCGAGGTGGGATCGGATTCGGCAGCCTTCGGCGCGTCGGCGAAAGCCTGGCGCGACAGCGCAACGGTCGTGGCGACGCCAAGGCTCGTGATCAGAAAGCTGCGGCGGGACGATTTCATGGGACGTACTCCAGTATTGTGGGGCACACCGTTCTGACGACGGCGTGGCGTGAAGGATAGCAACGCAGCCACGGCAAGTGCGCCCGAAATTCCGGAGATAAGCGCAGCGCATCTTGCGGACGATGCGCTTTGATCAGGAGAAAATGGGGTCTGCCACGGCAAGCGCGGCTAATCGACGCAAGGACGCACCCCGGCAAGACCTAAGCGCGCCCCGACACCTCGCACACGCGCTGCGCGATCGCCAGCGACGCCGTGAGTCCCGGCGACTCGATCCCAAAGAGATTCACGAGCCCGCGCACGCCATGCGCGGCGCTGCCCTGGATGACGAAATCGGCGGCGGGCTCGCCCGGGCCCGAGAGCTTCGGCCGGATGCCCGCGTAGGCTGGTTGCAGCGCGCCATCGGGCAGGCCTGGCCAGTAGCTGCGAATCTGCGCGTAAAAGGTTTCGGCGCGACGCGGATCGACGTCGTAGTCGATCGACTTGATCCACTCCACGTCGGGACCGAAGCGCGCCTGACCGCCCAGGTCGAGCGTGAGATGCACGCCTAGCCCCGCTTCGTTCGGCATCGGATAAATGAGCCGCGAGAACGGCACGCGCCCCGACACACTGAAGTAATTGCCGCGCGCGAGATAGAGCGGCGGGATGTGACGCGGATCGAGCCCGCGGATGCGTTTGGCGAGTTGCGTGGCGTGCAGGCCCGCGCTGTTGATGAGGCAGGCCGCGCGGATTTCGGTGGGCGCGTCGCCACCCGTGCGGATCAGGAAGCCGTTGGGCGTTGCGTCGATCGTGTCGACGGGCGACTTGAGCGCAATCACCGCGCCATCGCGTTCGGCGTCGCCTTGCAGGGCGAGCATCAACTGATGACTATCGACAATGCCCGTTTGCGGCGAGTACACCGCCGCCACGCATTCGAGCGCCGGCTCGAGTGACAGCGCTTCCGTCGCGCTGATGCGGGTCAGGTCGAACACGCCGTTTTCCTTGCCGCGCGCCAGGATCGCCTCCAGTTGCGCGACCTGGGCGGGCGCCGTCGCCACGAGCAGCTTGCCGCAACGCGCGTGCGCCACGTTGCGCGACGCGCAGTAGTCGTAGAGCATCTCGCGCCCGCGCACGCACAGCGTCGCCTTGAGCGAGCCGCGCGGATAGTACAGGCCCGCGTGAATCACCTCGCTATTGCGCGAACTGGTGCTGGTGCCGATGGCATCGGCGGCCTCCAGCACGATCACTTCGCGACCACGCGCCGCCAGCGCGCGCGCCACGGCGAGGCCAACCACACCCGCGCCGATCACTACACACTCGATCTGATCCATGTCGCTGCGCCCGCCTCCGGCGAATGCGGCGGCGCTGTCTGCACTCAGTGCGCCGTCCGCGTCTATGCGTGGGGCGCGGCGCCGTGCATCGGATCGAATCCGCTCGAATCGCCGATTTCCCTGCGAATCGAATCGACATAACGCCAGCGCCGCCTCACGAAAATTGTACGCCGTGGGCGACGCCAGGCCCGAAGCCCGTTCGTCAGCGAAGGCGTGCTGGCGAACATGCGGCGCCGGGAAGCGCGGGGAGCGAGGGGTTTAGTTCTGGGTGCGCGGCGTGGCGATCTGCACGCGCGGCACCGTGTAGCCGCCGGTGGCGAACTGTTGCGGGTAATCGGGCGCGTTCGGGTTCTGCATCTCGCCGCTGGCGCGGGCTTGGGCGAGTTCCGCCTTCACCTCGGCGCGGGTCTTGGGTGCATTGGCCGAGGCAAAAGCCGGGGCGGCGGCGAAGGCGGTAGCGGCGGCGAGAACGAGCGCGGCGATCGAAGCAGTCTTCTTCATGGCGAATCCTTTATCGGTGACTTTTCGGTGTTTTATCGGGGATAAGCACGTGCAAATCTGGCCGTTGATGCCGGCATTCGCGCGTGACAGGCGAATCGAACTGAATTCAGTGTAAACATCTACTATCGATTGATCATTCCGATAAACAGCAAGTCACCGTTGCAACGGAGACAACAATACGATCAATCCACTCATTCAAAATGCACCATCGTTGCGCATGCATCGTCAATTCAGATATGCGCTCTGGTTGAACCGCGGGCTCGGCGTCCCCATCTGCAATGGACTGTTGCGGTCCGGCATTTGCGAACCCGGTATAGGATCGAAGGTCATAAGGAACCCGCCCGCCGCTGCGAACCGACCCCGTCGCCTCGCGCGGCAAGCGTGCATGGAGCCTCTATATGACGTTGTGGAACCCGCGCTGGAACCCGCTGAAGCCTTACCTGGCAGCCGCGCTGTGCACCGCCGCCAGCCTGTTGACCGCGAGCGCTCACGCGCAAGGCACGCAAGCCGCACAAACCACGCAGGCCTCGGCGCCCAACGGATTCACGGACGCAGCCGCCAGCGCGGCGCTGGCGAAAGCGGCCTCGCAGGCAGCGCCAACGCAGCCGGCGTCATCAACGCTGCCGGCCACGCCCGGCGGCACGCCGCCCACGGTCCAATGGACGCTCCAGGTGATGCGCGACGGCCAGCAGATCGATTCGTTCGAGGGCACCACCACGGTCGGCCAGGCGCGCACCGACACGCATCACAAAGTCACCGCGCACAACGTCGGCTGCAAGGATCAGCCCGCGGGCAGCATCGACCTGCAACGCACCATCACCGTTTCCCCCCTGCAGGCGAACGCGAGCAACGCGATCCTGCAGATCGAGGCTCAGGAAACGCTCGAAAACCCCGTCGCCCCCACCACCACCGATGGCTGCAAGCTGCCGCCGCAGCCGCGCCAGGTGGGTGCGAGCCACCCGGGCCTGAACGTGCCCGCGGGGCAGTGGGTGAACTGGACCATCGTGGACAAGGACCCGACGATCGTCTACCGCGTGCACGCAGGCCTCGCGCCGCCGTCCGCGCAACCGTGATGCGCATTCGAATGCGCGCCCTGACGTTCGATCGAAACCGTCTCAAGAACCCGTCGTAACCAGCATGCGAAATTTCGAACAACCTCTGATCGACATGGACCCGGCCCACGCCCGGGACTTCGTCGCGGTGAGCTGGAACCTGCATAAGGGCCGCTCACCGCTCGGTTTTCAGGCCTGGGAGGCGATGCGCCGCTGGGTGCAATCCACTCACGCCGACGCCTGGTTTCTCCAGGAAGCGATGGCGCGGCGTCTGCCGCAGCCCTTGCTGGCCTCGACCTTCGGCGCGCCGCTCGGCGATCCGCTCGACGATGTCTGGCAGTGCCAGGCGACCGAAATCGCACACGCGCTCGATCTGCAAATTGCTCTCGGGCCGAACGTGTTCAAGCCGTCGTGGCGGCACGGCAACGCGATCCTCTCACCGCATCCGCTCGATCTGGGCGGGCGCTGGGACATCTCGGCGCATCGCTTCGAGCGGCGCGGCCTGCTGGTTGCGCGCGCAAGCGTCGCCGGGCAGTCGGTCACGCTGCTGTGCGCGCACCTCGCGCTCACGCGCAGCGCGCGCATGCGGCAGATGAGCTGGATCGCGCACTGGATCGCCAAGGAAGCGCCCGTTGGCCCGCTCGTGCTCGCGGGTGACTTCAACGACTGGCGCAACGACTCGGTGCCGCTCTTCGCGGAGCACGGCCTGCAGGAAGTGGCGACGCTGCTCGGCGAGCCGGCGCGCACCTTTCCGGCCTTCTCGCCGGCGCTTGCGCTCGACAAGATGTTCGTGCGCGGCCTCAAGCCCGTCGAGCTGATCCAGCCCGCGCAGGAAACGGCGTGGCTCTCCGATCACCTGCCCTATATGGCGCGGCTGCGGCTCGAATGAGGCGCGCGGGCGTGGTGGCCCGGGCAGCGCTGACGTACGTACGCAACGCCACGTCCGCAACATCGGCAGGACACCGATGCAATCGCGCTACTATGTCGCGTCGCGCGCCATGAATCGGTAATGGCGCGCTTTTTCTTCGCCGCCTGCCGCCATGCACCATCTCGCCACACTGCTCCAGATCGCCGTCGTCTACCTGTTCGCGCTCATCAGCCCAGGCCCCAACTTTTTCATGGTGACGCAGCTTTCGCTCGCGGGGCGGCGCGGTCTGGGGATTGCCTCGGCGTTCGGCGTCGGCGCGGGTTCCACGCTCTGGGCCGCGCTCGCCATGCTCGGCTTCGCCGCGGTGCTGCAGCAGATCGACTGGCTCTATCAGGGCGTGCGCGTCGCGGGCGCGCTCTATCTGCTGTGGTTCGGCCTCAAGCTGCTGCGCTCGGGCATGCGCAAGGAATCCGCCGATGCCAGCCCGGTGCCCGCCACGCCCGTCGCGCCGCTGCCGCCGCCCGATCGCCGCACCTGGCTGCGCACGTGGCGCGCGGGCTTTCTCACCTGCCTGACCAACCCGAAGTCCTGCGTGTTCTGGACCAGCGTGTTCGCGGCGGTGTTTCCCGCTCATCCGCCCACGTGGTTCTACGGCGCCGCGCTAGCTCTTGTCGCGTCGATGTCGTTCGGCTGGCACGCGAGCCTCGCGCTGCTGTTCGCCGATCACCGCACGCAGCGCGGCTACAAACGCCTGCGCCGCCCCATCGACGCCTTCTGCGGCACGGCGCTGATCGGTCTCGCGGCCAAGCTCGCCGCCGATCGATAACGCCAATCCAGCCGCCTCAGCCGCTTTAGCCGCGCATCCGGCGTCAAAGCGGCAAAACCCGCCGAAACAGCGGTAAAACGCCGCGCAAAGCGCGCCGAATCTACCTCGGCAGCAGGGTCTATGCTGCGGCCTGTCAGACGTTCCGGTATCATTGAAGGTGAACTATCGCCGGTGTGCGTCGATATTCGGGTATCGATCCCGTGTTGAGCGCCCACCACTTGCGGCAAGCGCGCCCCGTCCTGGCGCCGTCTTCCCGGCCAATGCCAGCGATCCCCGTCACGCCCTGCGTGCGGGTGCCAGCAAGACGCCTCGCCGCCAGGCGGGCCTCCTTCCCCTTTCGACGCGGCGGCGCCCAAGAGGCGCGCTCGCGGTAAAATGGCGGATTGCGCTTCGTGCGCCACAGCACGGCTGGCCGGCGGTCCCCGGAAACAGGCAACACCGGGTGAAAGAACGTACTGCGGACGTACTGTGGGGCGCACTGCGGCACCCCGCTGTGCAAACTGCGCGCGCCGCGCATCGTCAGAACCGCGCCCGTCATGCCTCGCATGCGCGGCCGGAAGGAACGCCCCGTTTGGCGGACCTTGTTTCGCACCTTCAGGAACCATGAGCAAATTCACCGAAGAAACCGTTCTGAGCGTCCATCACTGGACCGACACGCTTTTCAGCTTCACCTGCACGCGCGACCAGGCTCTGCGTTTTGACAACGGCCAGTTCACCATGGTCGGCCTGGAAGTGGACGGCAAGCCGCTGATGCGTGCGTACTCGCTCGCGAGCGCCAACTACGAAGAGCATCTCGAATTCCTCAGCATCAAGGTGCCGGACGGCCCCCTCACGTCGCGCCTGCAGCATCTGAAGGTCGGCGACAAGGTTCTGATCGGCAAGAAGCCGGTCGGCACGCTGGTCGCGGACAACTTGCTGCCCGGCAAGGTCCTGTGGATGCTGTCGACCGGCACGGGCCTCGCCCCGTTCATGTCGATCATCAAGGACCCGGACATTTACGACCGTTTCGACAAGATCGTCCTGACGCACACCTGCCGTTTCGTCGATGAACTCGCGTACAAGGAATTCATCACCGAAGAGCTGCGCGAACACGAATACCTCGGCGAGATCGTGCGCGAGAAGCTGGTCTACTTCCCGACCGTCACGCGCGAAGTGTTCGACAACCGCGGCCGCATCACCGAACTGATCGAAACCGGCAAGCTGTTCACCGACCTCGACCTGCCGCCGTTTACGCCCGAGCGCGACCGCATCATGCTGTGCGGCAGCACGCACATGCTGCGCGACACGGTCGAACTGCTCGAAAAGGCCGGCCTGAAGGAAGGCAGCAACAACGAGCCGGGTCACTACGTGATCGAAAAGGCATTCGTGGGCTAAGCCTTGCAGCCAGTTTCAGGCTGACGCCGCCCCCCAAAAAACCGGAGCTTCGCGCTCCGGTTTTTTTTTGCCGCTTGCGCGCCGCATGGTCGCTTGAGAATATGCGCGACGGTTACATGTTTCACGGAATTCGCGTAGGTTGCGTGTCAGCGTTTTTCCTACAAAAATTTCAGGATAAAACTTCATGCAGGCTCTGAGGGTTGTGTCGCCAAGCCTTGTCCAGACTGAATATTTTCGGTTTTTGGGATAATATCGCGGTGCAGCATCGGACCTGTAGATGTGCCTGGTGGTGTCAGTGCCAGGTTGTTACTGCATGTAAATTTCGTTACGCTGCGCCGTGCCGTGGGACCACGCCGGCTTTCGCCGCGCTGGCTTTGACGGCGTACGCAGAAGAAAAGCAGGGAACCGATTCCTTTTTGGGATTAACGGGGGATTGATGGATACGTCGACTTACGCCGCGTTCGACGCGCGTACGCCTCGCGCGGACGCGCCCGGCACGCGCGCCACGCATGCGGCCGGCGGCCTTTCCTTCCTTGCCGACGCCGAAGGCGCGCGCGCAGCGCTCGACGCCATTGCGCGCGTGCAGCGGCAGATCGTCGCGGCAGGCGCCGCACGCGTGCATGCCGACGAGGCGGCCCGCCGCCGTCTCGCGCGCGAACTGCACGACAGCGTGGGCGCTGAAATCGCGGCGACGCGCTTCGCGCTGGCCAACGTGCAAACGTGGCTGCCCGCCGACTCGCCGCCGCAATGCGAGCAAGCACTCGCACTGGTGGTGCAATCGCTCGACGCGGCCGCCGAGGCCGTGCGCCAGGTGCTCGACGGACTCCATGCGCCAGAACTCGACGAAGGCCTGACGACGGCGCTTGCGAACTGGACACGCGGCTTCGGTGCGCGCACGGGCCTCGCTGCGCGCTTCACCACCCGCTCGTCCGGCGACTGCAGCGACGACGGCCACTGCGCCGACGACGCGGCACGTCTCGCGCGCCTGCCCGCCGAGGCGGGCCTCGCGGTATTTCGCATCGCGCAGGAAGCGCTCACTAACGTCGCGCGCCACGCCCAGGCGTCGCACGTCGAGGTGCGCCTCGCCTGCACGCCGCACGAACTGGTGCTGAGCGTGATCGACGACGGCGTCGGCCTGTCGCGCGAAGCCGCACGGCGCGCCAAACGGCATGGCGCCGCGCGCGATGAAACTGCGCAGTCGTCAGAGGACGGCACCAATCGTCGCGGCGCTTATGGCATCGCCGGCATGCGCGAACGCTGCGCCGCTTTTGGCGGCACCTTGCGCGCCGCCGCCAATCCGCTTTCCAGCACAGCAACGAACGCCCCCGCGCGCGCCGGCACGACTGTCGAAGCGCGCTTCCTCTGGGACACGCTGCTCTCGCGCACGCCCGCCGACCTCACCCCGACTCACGTGAAAGGCCAACGCCTATGACCCTGCGCATCCTGCTCGTCGACGATCATGCCGTGGTGCGCCAGGGCGTGCGCCAGCTGCTGCTCGACCGCGGCATCGCCAGCGAGGTCATCGAGGCGCAGACCGGCACGGAAGCGCTAGCCGCCATCACCCGCCACGCCTGCGACGTGGCCCTGCTCGACATTTCGCTGCCCGACATGAGCGGCATCGAAGTGCTCAAGCGCGCGAAGAAGAAGGCGCCGCGCGTGCCGGTGCTGATGTTTTCGATGTATCGCGAGGATCAGTACGCCGTGCGCGCGCTCAAGGCCGGCGCATCGGGCTATCTCTCGAAGACGGTCGATGCCGCGCAAATGGCCGCGGCGATCCAGCAGGTCGCGAGCGGGCGCAAGTATGTGAGCCCGGCGATGGCCGAAGCGCTCGCCGACTACGTGCTGATCGACGGCGAGCAGTTGCCGCACGAAAAGCTCTCCGACCGCGAGTACCAGACGCTCTGCATGCTGGCCTCGGGCAAACGTCTGACCGACATCGCGGTGTCGCTCTCGCTCTCGGTGAAGACCGTGAGCGTGTATCGCACGCGCCTGCTCGAAAAGATGAAGCTCGCCAATAACGCCGAGCTGACCTTCTACGTGATGAGCAATCAGCTCATCGACCTGTCGCCGGCTCCGGCCGTCTGAGCACAGCCCTCACACCGGCACCAGCACGCCACTAAGGCGGCCTTCACGCCATAAGCCCTTGATGCGGAAATGAATTCCGCCGTTTGCGACGCGCGCGGGCAAGGATTGCGCGCGCCCAACGCGCTTTGGCGCGGAATCGACCACACTATCTGGCCGGTTTCCGGCGCAATCCGACCCGATTCGGCCAGTCCTGGCGCCGCGATCCGCTAAAATTATGGGTTTCCCCCGACATACGGCACGCGAGCCCGATCCTGTCGATCCCTGCGCTTTAGATCACCTTCGATCCGAACGTGGATCCGATAGATCGATCGCCGCCCGCGCGTTACACCTGGAGTTCCCCGCCAAATGTCCCTCTTTCGCAAGAAGAACGTCGAACACATGCTGCAGGCGAGCGCCAAGGGCGCCGGCCTGAAGAAGGCCCTCGGCGCACTGGACCTCACCTTTCTCGGCGTCGGCGCGATTATCGGCACCGGCATTTTCGTGCTGACCGGCACGGGCGCCGTGCAGGCCGGTCCGGCGCTGATGATCTCGTTCCTGATCGCCGCCGCGGCCTGCTGCTTCGCCGCGCTTTCCTACGCCGAATTCGCCTCGACCATTCCCGTGGCCGGCTCGATCTACACCTACTCGTACGCCACGCTCGGCGAAATGATCGCGTGGATCATCGGCTGGGATCTGATGCTCGAATACGGGCTCGCCAGCTCCGCCGTCTCGGTGGGCTGGTCGGGCTATCTGCAGTCGCTGCTGTCCGGCTTCGGCGTCTCGCTGCCAGCGGCGCTGACCGCCGCGCCCGGCGCCCTGCCCGGCGTGCACACGCTCTTCAACCTGCCCGCCTTCCTGGTGATGATGGGGATCACCGCGCTGCTCTCGATCGGCGTGCGCGAATCCACCCGCATCAACAACATCATGGTCGCGATCAAGGTCACGGTCGTGCTGCTGGTGATCGCCGTGGGCGCGTTCCACGTCACGCCCGCCAACTGGCATCCGTTCATGCCCAATGGCTGGAGCGGCGTGTTCGGCGCGGCGGCAGTGATGTTCTTCGCGTTCATCGGCTTCGACGCGGTCTCCTCGGCCGCCGAGGAAGTGAAGAACCCCAAGCGCGATCTGCCGGTCGGCATCATCGCCTCGCTGGTCGTGTGCGCGGTGCTGTACGTGTCCGTCGCGGCGGTGGTCACGGGCATCGTGCCGTGGCGCCAGTTCGCCAATATCGGCCACCCGGTTTCGTACGCGCTGCAGGTGGCGGGCGAGAAGTGGGTCGCGGGCTTCATCGACCTGGGCGCCGTGCTCGGCATGCTCACCGTGATTCTCGTGATGAGCTATGGCCAGACCCGCATCATCTTCGCGATGTCGCGTGACGGCCTGCTGCCCGCCAAGCTCTCGAAAGTGCATCCGCGCTACGCCACGCCGTTCTTCACGACCTGGCTCGTGGGCATCTTCTTCGGCCTGATCGGTGCGCTGGTGCCGCTGAACGTGCTCGCCGAACTGATCAACATCGGCACGCTCGCGGCGTTCTCGATGGTGTCGATCGCCGTGCTGGTGCTGCGCAAGACCCACCCGGATCTGCCGCGCGCGTTCCGCTGCCCCGGCGTGCCCGTGGTGCCGATTCTCGCGGTCGCGTCGTGCCTGTTCCTGATGCTGAACCTCGCGTGGCTTACCTGGGTTGCGTTCATCGTCTGGCTCGTGATCGGTCTGTCGATTTACTTCCTGTACTCGCGCCGTCATTCGCGTCTCGCGCATCAGCCACATAAGTAAGACGCGGCGTTTTTCGCTGCACTGCAACGGCCCGCCCGGTTTTCCGCGTGGGCCGTTTTTTATGGCGCGGCATCGCCCGACGCCGGGTAAAAGTCCGCGCAGCGCCAGGCAGAGATTTGTGCTTTACTGATCGGGCTTATCGCAATATTTCTCGCAGTACGCAAAAAGACTCCAGGCATTCCAGGCATTACTGAACAGCAACGCACCAGCCGGACCCTCGGCCTCGGGCGATGGATAGCGCGAGGCAAATGGTGGCAAGCGGGCCCAGGCCGGTCTCTACCCCATAACCTTGTATGGGACCGGAGCAACGCGCAGCGCGACTTCAGGCGACGCCCTACGGGCGTGGGGCCAGAGTAGGCGCAAAAGCGCCACCTCTGCCCGAAGGAGACAGTCCATGACGATCAGTCTCAGCCTGACGGTCAACGGCAAGCCCGTGACCGCCCAGATCGAACCCCACACGCTTCTCGTCCAGTTCCTGCGCGAACAGCAACGTCTCACCGGCACGCACGTCGGCTGCGACACCGCTCAGTGCGGCGCCTGCACCGTCCACCTGAACGGACGCGCGGTGAAGTCGTGCAACACGCTCGCCGTGCAGTGCGAAGGCATGAGCGTGACGACGATCGAAGGGCTCGCCGCTGCGCAGGGATATGCGAGCAACGGCAACGGCGCACTGCATCCGATGCAGGCGGCCTTCCGCGAGTGTCACGGCTTGCAGTGCGGGTTCTGCACGCCCGGCATGGTGATGAGCGCCACCGCGCTCGCCGCCGACAAGCCAAACCTCACCGAAGCCGACGTGCGCGCGAATCTCGACGGCAATCTGTGCCGCTGTACGGGCTATCACAACATCGTGAAGGCCGTGCTCGCGGGCGCAGAAGGCATGCAGGCGGCGCAGCCCGCCGCTGCGGCGTGAAGGAGGAGACGGCCATGAACGCACCCGACTCCGCTACGCCGCACATGATCGGCGCCTCGATCAAGCGCAAGGAAGACTACCGCTTTCTCACCGGCGCAGGCCAGTACACCGACGACGTCGTCCTGCCCGCGCAAACCTGGGCCGTGTTCGTGCGCTCGCCGCATGCGCACGCGCGCATCAAAAGCATCGACACCACCGCAGCGAAAGCCGCGCCCGGCGTGGTCGCCGTGTTCACCGGCGCCGATCTCGCGGCGGAAAACGTGGGCGGCCTGCCGTGCGGCTGGCTGATCCACAGCATCGACGGCACGCCCATGCACGAGCCGCCGCATCCCGTGATCGCGCACGAGAAGGTGCTGCACGTGGGCGACCAGGTCGCGCTGGTGATCGCCGAATCGTTGAAGGAGGCCAAGGACGCGGCCGAACTCATCGAGGTCGATTACGAAGCATTGCCCGCCTCGATCGACACCGCCCGCGCGTCCGACGACGGCCAGCCGCTCGTGCACGACGGCGTGCCGAACAACACCTGCTACACGTGGGGCCACGGCGACAAGGCCGCTACCGACGCCGCCTTCGCGCAAGCCGCGCACGTCACCACGCTCGACATCGTCAACAACCGTCTGGTGCCGAACGCGATCGAGCCACGCGCCGTCAACGCGACTTACACGCAGCACGACGACAGCTACACGGTCTACGTATCGAACCAGAACCCGCACGTCGAGCGTCTGTTGATGGCTGCGTTCGTGCTGGGACTGCCTGAGACGAAACTGCGCATCGTCGCGCCCGACGTGGGCGGCGGCTTCGGCTCGAAGATCTTCCTTTACGCCGAGGACGTGGCGCTCACCTGGGCCTCGAAGAAAATCCGCCGTCCGGTGAAGTGGACCGCCGAACGTTCGGAATCCTTTGTTTCCGATGCACATGGTCGCGACCACGTCACGAAGGCCGAACTCGCGCTCGACAAGGATGGCAAATTCCTCGCCATGCGCGTGCACACCACGGCGAACATGGGCGCGTATCTTTCGACCTTCGCGTCGAGCGTGCCGACCATCCTCTATGCGACGCTGCTCGCGGGCCAGTACACCACGCCCGCGATCTACGCCGAAGTAAAGGCCGTGTTCACGAATACCGTGCCCGTCGATGCCTATCGCGGCGCGGGCCGCCCCGAGGCCACCTATGTGGTCGAACGCCTCGTGGAAACCGCCGCGCGCGAACTGAACATCGACCCGCCGGAGCTGCGCCGCCGCAACTTCATCACGACCTTCCCGTATGCGACGCCAGTTGGCCTCACCTACGACACTGGCGATTACGAAGCGTGCCTCTCGCGCTCACTCGAACTCGCCGACGTCAAAGGCTTCGCCGCGCGTCGCGATGCCTCGAAGGCGCGCGGCATGCTGCGCGGCCTCGGCTACTCGTGCTACATCGAAGCGTGCGGACTTGCGCCGTCGAATATCGCGGGCGCGCTGGGCGCGCGGGCGGGCCTCTTCGAAGCGGGCGAAATCCGCGTGAATCCTACGGGTTCCGTGACCGTTTTCACGGGCTCGCACAGCCATGGCCAGGGACACGAAACGACCTTCGCGCAGGTGGTTTCCGAGCGCTTGGGCGTGCCCATCGAGCAGATCGAGATCGTGCACGGCGACACCGCACGCATTCCGTTCGGCATGGGCACGTATGGATCGCGCTCGATCGCCGTGGGCGGCTCGGCGATCATGAAGGCGCTCGACAAGATCGAGGCAAAGGCGAAGAAGATCGCCGCGCACATGCTCGAAGCGAGCGTCGATGACATCGAATTCGCGAACGGCATCTTCCGCGTCGCGGGCACCGACCGCACCAAAGCCTTCGCGGAAATCTCGCTCGCAGCCTATGTGCCGCACAACTATCCGCTGGAGACGCTAGAACCCGGCCTCGACGAAAGCGCCTTCTACGACCCGACCAACTTCACCTACCCCTCGGGCGCGTACATCTGCGAAGTCGAAATCGATCCCGATACGGGCGAGACGCGCATCGAGCGCTTCACGGCCGTCGACGACTTCGGCAACGTCATCAATCCGATGATCGTCGAAGGGCAGGTGCATGGCGGGCTGGGCCAAGGCATCGGCCAGGCGATGCTGGAGCGCTGCGTCTACGACAACGAAAGCGGCCAGTTGCTCTCGGGCTCGTACATGGACTACGCGATGCCGCATGCGTCCGATGTGCCCTCGTTCACGGTGGAAACGGCGAAGGGCACGCCTTGCACGCACAATCCGCTCGGCGTGAAAGGCTGCGGCGAGGCAGGCGCGATCGGCTCGCCGCCTGCCGTCATCAACGCGATCCTGGATGCGCTCTCGCCACTCGGCGTGAAGGACATGCAGATGCCGGCGACGCCGCATCGCGTATGGCAGGCGATTCAGGCCGCGAAGTCGTCCAACCAACCTTGAGCGGAGGCGCACCATGTATTCGTTCGACTACCAACGCGCCAGCGACGCACAAGGCGCGGTCAAGACCCTCGCCGCCGACAGCGACGCCAAATTCCTCGCGGGCGGCCAGAGCCTGCTTGCGGCGATGAAACTACGCCTCGCGCAGCCGTCCACGCTCATCGATGTCACGCGCATTCCCGAACTCAAGACGATCCAGGTGGACGGCAACGTCGTGAGGATCGGCGCGGCGGTCTGCCATGCCGATGTGGCTGCGAACCCGCAGATTCTCGCCACCTTGCCCGGCCTCGCGCAGCTTGCGGCGCATATTGGCGATCGCCAGGTGCGCGCGCTCGGCACGCTCGGCGGCTCGCTCGCCAACGACGACCCCGCCGCCGACTATCCCGCCGCCGTGCTGGGCCTGAACGCGACAGTCGTGACCGATCGCCGCCGCATCGCGGCCGACGACTTCTTTCTGGGCATGTACGAAACCGCGCTCGAACCCGACGAGTTGATCGTAGCCGTCGAGTTCCCTGTTCCCAATCGTTCGGCCTACGAAAAGTTTCGCAACCCCGCCTCACACTTCGCGTTGACGGGCGTGTTCGTCGCGCAGTTCGCCGACCACGTGCGCGTAGCGGTGACGGGCGCAGCGCCCTGCGTGTTCCGCGCAAGCGCGCTGGAAGATGCGCTCAAGGCCGACTTCACGCCCGCCGCCGCGCGCGCGGTGAGCATCGCGCCCGACGACCTCAACACCGACCTGCATGCGAGCGCCGACTATCGCGCGCATCTGATTCCCGTGTTGGCGGCGCGAGCGGTGACGAAGGCGCTCGGCTAGCGGCGCTCGCTCACGCTACCCGCGCTCGCCGCATTAAGGCACAGCGCGGGTAGCGGTGTTTTCTGGCTCCGTTCGCATCCGACAGGCCCGCCATGCTCCCCGCCACCATCGACGACACCCTCGCGCAACTCGAAGCGCACCGCTATTTCGCGAGCCGCGAACTGGCGACGGCGCTCTTTCTCGCGCTCAAGATGGAACGCCCGCTCTTTCTCGAAGGCGAGCCGGGCGTGGGCAAAACCGAACTCGCGAAAGCCGCCGCCGCACTCGCCGGCACGACGCTATTGCGCCTGCAATGCTACGAAGGACTCGACACGGCGAGCGCGCTCTACGAGTGGGACTACCCGCGCCAGATCATGGCGCTGCGCCTCGCCGAAGCCGCCGGAGAAAAGCCGCGCAGCGACACGCTCTATCGCGACGAATTCCTGTTGAAGCGCCCGCTTTTGCAGGCGCTTTTGCCTGACCCACAGCAGCCCGACGCACGCCGCGTGCTGCTGATCGACGAGATCGACCGCGCGGATGAACCGTTCGAAGCCTTCCTGCTCGAACTTCTTTCGGATTTCCAGGTGTCGATTCCCGAATACGGCACGGTGCGCGCGAACGTACCACCGCTCGTGATCGTCACGTCCAACCGCACGCGCGAAGTGCACGACGCGCTCAAGCGGCGTTGTCTTTATCAGTGGCTCGGTTATCCGGAGCGCGATAGAGAACTGGCGATCGTCGCCGCGCGTGCGCCGGAAATCAGTGAGGAATTGCAGCGGCGCGCCGTGGCTTTCGTGCATCAGCTACGGACGATGGATCTCTTCAAGGCGCCCGGCATTGCGGAAACGATCGACTGGTGCCGCGCGTTGTCTGCGCTCGCAGTGACGGAACTCGACCCGCAATCGGTACAGGACACGCTGGGCGTGCTGCTCAAGTATCAGGACGATCTCGCGCAGCTCGACGCGCAACGGATCGCCGAAACGCTCGCGCTCGCCGAGTAACGCCGATGCCGATCAAGCATGCAAACGCATCAGCCGACGACAGCGCGCCGCCCATGCTCGCGCGCAACGTCGTGCATTTCGTGCGCGTCCTGCGCGGCGCGGGCCTGCCAATGGCAAGCGCGCGCGCCGTGGATGCGCTCGAAGCGCTCAGCCATATCGACCTCGCCCGCCGCGCCGACGTGCAGGCGGCGCTCGCCGCCGTCCTCACCGCTGCGCCCGACGAGCGCGAGCTGTTCGACGCGGCGTTCGCGCTGTTCTGGCGCGACCCCGACTGGGAAGGCAAGCTGCGCGCGCTGCTGTTGCCGAAGGTGCAAGGCGGCCTGCCGCCCCCGCGCCGCAATAACCGCCTGGCCGACGCGCTCGCCGCGCGCCCCGCCGCACGCGCGGGCACGCCGCCACCCGCCAGCCACGAACAACACGAGCTGCGCGCGCACGCGACCTTCAGCGCCGAAGAACGCCTGCGCCAGCGCGATTTCGACACACTCTCCGCCGACGAATGGCGCACGCTGCGCCATCTGATCCGCGCGCGCCGCCTGCCGCTCGCCACCGCGCGCACGCGCCGTTTAAAGGCTGCCTCGCACGGTACCCACGCCGACCTGCGCGCGAGCGCGCGCCAGGCCGTGCGCGCGGGCGGCGACTGGACCGTGTGGAAATACCGCGCGTGCGTCGAACGCAAGCTGCCGCTCGTCCTGCTGCTCGACATCTCCGGGTCGATGAGCAGTTATTCGCGCGCGGTGCTGTACTTCTGCCACGCCCTGCTGCAATCGCGTGAGCGCCTGCAGGTGTTTCTGTTCGGCACGCGCCTCACGCACGCCACGCGCGCGCTGCGCGAACGCGATCCCGATGTGGCGCTCGCCCAGTTGAGCGTGCAGGTGGCGGACTGGTCGGGCGGCACGCGTATCGGCGAGACGCTCGCGCAGTTCAACCGGCGCTGGGCGCGCCGCGTACTCGGCGGGCGCGCCACCGTGCTGCTCGTCACCGACGGACTCGACCACGATCCGGGCGGCGCGCTCGAAGCGGAAATGGCGCGGCTGCATCGCTTCGCGCATCGCGTGGTGTGGCTCAATCCGCTGCTGCGCTTCGGCGGCTTCACGCCGAAGGCGCGCGGCGTGCAGGCCATGCTGCCGCACGTCGATGCCCACTACCCCGTTCACAACCTGGACAGCCTCGAAGCGTTCGGGCGCAGCCTGCGCCAGGCGCCACCGGGCCGCGCGCCGTTGCAGACGACGCAACGTGGCGCTGCGCGTGCCACAACGCAAGGAGCGATACGATGGAGCTGACTGAAAGCCACACGTTGCCGGTACCACAGCAGCGCGCGTGGGAGGCGCTCAACGATACGGCAATCCTTAAGGCCTGTATTCCGGGCTGCGAGAGCATCGAAGCCGATGGCGAAAACGCTTATGCTGTCGCGCTGACTGCTGCCGTGGGCCCCGTGAAGGCGCGTTTTAAGGGCCGCATGCAGCTCGCCGATATCGACGCGCCGCGCAGCTACACGATCCAGTTCGAAGGCCAGGGCGGCGCGGCGGGCTTCGGCAAGGGCGACGCGCGCGTGACGCTCGAACCCGCGGGCGAGGAGGCGACCACGCTGAGCTACACCGCCACCGCACAGGTGGGCGGCAAGCTCGCGCAGATCGGCTCGCGGCTCGTGGATGGCGCGGCGCGCAAGATCGCGACGGAATTTTTCAAGCGCTTCGGTGAACAACTCGGCGCGGGCGCACAAGACGATGACGCCTCCGCCGATACCGAAGCGCCGCAAGACACAACCGATACACAAGCCGCCGACGGCGGCGAAGAACCGCAAAAGAGGAAACGATCATGGACAGCGTGGATCTCGAAGTCCTGAAATCCAGCGTACGCTGGCTCGACGAAGGTCACCGCGCCCTGCTGGTGACGGTGGTGAAGACGTGGGGCTCGTCGCCGCGTCCGGAAGGGGCGATGCTCGTCGTGCGCGACGACGGTCTCGTGGTCGGCTCGGTGTCGGGCGGCTGTATCGAAGACGACCTCATCGACCGCGTGCGCCGCGAGGGCATTCACATCGTCAAACCCGAAGCCGTGAAATACGGCATCACCGCCGAAGAAGCGCACCGCTTCGGCCTGCCTTGCGGCGGCACGATCCAGCTCGTGCTGGAGCCGCTCGTCGAGGCCTCCGGCATCCGCGCGCTGCTCGAAACGGTCGAACGCGGCGAGCTGGTCGCGCGCACGCTCGACGTCGCCTCGGGCCGCGCCACGCTCGGCCCCGCGAGTGCCACCGACGGCGTGGACTTCGACGGCGAGCGCCTGCTCACGATTCACGGCCCGCGCTATCGCATGCTCGTGATCGGCGCGGGACAGCTCTCGCGCTATCTCTGCCAGATCGCCGTGGGCCTCGACTACCAGGTGACCGTGTGCGATCCGCGCGAGGAGTACACCGATACGTGGGACGTGCCCGGCACCGCGCTCGTGCGCACCATGCCCGACGACACCGTGCTCGACATGAAGCTCGACGAGCGCTGCGCCGTGATCGCGCTCACGCACGACCCCAAGCTCGACGATCTCGCACTGATGGAAGCGCTCAAGACGCGCGCGTTTTATGTGGGCGCGCTCGGCTCGCGGCGCAACAATCAGGCGCGCCGCGAACGCCTCAAGGAGTTCGATCTGAGCGATGCCGAACTTGCGCGCCTGCATGGGCCGGTGGGCATCTATATCGGCAGCCGCACGCCGCCCGAGATCGCCGTGTCGATCCTTGCCGAAGTCACGGCCGCGAAGAACGGCGTCTCGCTACCCACGATTCTCAAGGTCGAAGGCGCCAAGGCCGCGCGCGAGCAGGCCGCGAGCGTGGGATCGAGTTGCGACGTTTGAAACGCGAAGGCTTCATATCTCCCGCTTCGCTTCACGCGCGCGGCGCGGCCTGACAATCCGCCCCAGCCGCGCGCGTGCCATGCGCAACGCGCGTGTCCAGCCCGAGGGGCGCGGGTCCGCCAGCATGCTCAAGGCGCGCGCGTAATCGAGCGTGAGGCCCGGCGTCCATGCCATCGTCTGGCCGCGTTTGCGTAGCTGCGCGGCCACCCAGAGTTCGGGCGTCGAGAGCATGCGCGCGAAGGCGAGCCAGCCGCCGCCCCACACGCGCGGCGTCGCGCCTTCGAGCGCCGCCTCCAGCGCCTGCGAGACCGTGCTCGAACAGTTGCGGTGCGTGAGGTTGTAGGTCGTATCGGCGCGATAGTGCTGCCAGAAGCGCGCGAGCCGCTGCGGATCGTAGTTGCGGATGCGCACCTTGCGCGTCGACGGACACCACGCCGCCGATTCGGTCGCGTAGTCGGGCTGGAAGAGGCCCGGCACATCGTTCTCTTGCGTTGCGCGCAGCAGGCGCGAAAAGTCGTCGGGCGAGCGGTCGATCTCCACGGCCGGATACAAGCTGATGTAGATAGCCTCGGGCGACTCCAGGGCCGCGTGGCCCGTCGAGATCACACCGTTGCGATCCACCGCCGCGATATAGCGGTCGATCACGGGCTGACGCCGCGCTTCGCTTTTCGAGGTGCCCACCGGCGTCCACACATGGACGGTCAGCGCCGCCTCGTGATCTTCGGGCGGGCCGTCGAATACCGTCTGTGCGAGCCTCGGGCTCACGCTGCCTGTCACCCCTACGGCGCTCGCCGCGAGCGCCGCCGCACCGCCCTGCGCCGCCGCCGGATTCACGCCCAGCCGCCGCGCGCGCAGCGCGAGCAACAGCAGGTTCCAGCCCGCGAAAATCAGCACGAGGCCAAGGCAGTACGGCACGGTGCCCTTGTAGTGCGTCGGATACGGCTGATAGAGAAACACGGCGATGGCGATTTCCAGCGCACCGCCCGCCACCGCGAATTTCCAGGTGCGATAGCGCACGACCCAGGCGGAGACGATCTGCAAGAGGCCATCGGCGAGAAAGAGCGTCGCGAACCCCATCGAGATGATGAAGGACGCGTGCCGGTAGCCGGACAGCAGCAGCGTGGCGGAGAGGCAAAACGTCAGCCCCTTCACGTAGCGCAACGTGCGCTGCCCGCCCATGCCGGTCCAGGCGACGGCCAGCGTCGCGAGTCCTTCGATCAGCAGCAGCCACGCAAACGGCGCGATGTGGAAATACAGCACGCCGTCCAGCGCGTCGATGAAGAGCGCCGCGCCGGTGAGCGCACTCAACGCGCCCGCGATCAACACGCCGCGCCAGCGCGCGCGCAGGTAATCGACGCCCAGCAGGATCATCATCAGCCGCACCATCGCCACGCTCCGTCGTTCGCCGTGTCAACAGAATGCGATGCTACGCCCGAGCGGCGCGACGTAGCGCGATGCTGCGCGCGCCAACGAAAAACGGGCCGCGGCATGACGCCTGCGGCCCGTTTTTTGTCATCGATGAGCACGCGGCGTCACCGCCGCGCTAGCGCTGACTCATCAGCCAAACAGCTTCATCGCCTGTGCGATCGTGTTGGTCACGCCCCACACGAGCGGCACCAGCACGTAGAGCCAGAAAACGGCCATCAGCGCCTTGTTAGAGGACTTCGCCGTGGTCGCAGCGTTGCTTGCGTTCGTCATGATCGTGCGCTCCTTATTTGCCGGCGGCCGCGAGTTGCGCGTCGCTCATGTGATGCTTCTCGTGCACGCGGCGCACCAGAAGGTTGCAGACGAAACCCACCACCAGCAGCAAGACCATGATGTGGACGGTCATCGTGTAGGCATCGGCCTTGGCCACGCCGTGCGCCACCTGATAGGCGCGCACGTAGTTCACGAGCACCGGGCCCGCGACGCCCGCCGCCGCCCAGGCGGTCAGCAGACGGCCATGAATGCCGCCGACGAAAGCGGTGCCGAACATATCCGCGAGATAAGCGGGCACGGTCGAGAAGCCGCCGCCGTACATCGAGAGAATCAGGCAGTAGGCCAGCACGAACAGCACGATATTGCCGCTCTGCGCGAACTGCGGCACCGCGTAATAGAGCAGCGCGCCGGCCACGAAGAAGATGAAGTACGTGTTCTTGCGGCCCACCCAGTCCGACGCCGACGCCCACACGAAGCGCCCGCCCATGTTGAAGAGCGAGAGCAGGCCGACGAAGCCCGCCGCCGCGCCCGCGCTCACGGTGTTCTTGAAGCTCTCCTGGATCATCACGGAGGCCTGGCCGAGAATGCCAATGCCCGCCGTCACGTTGAGGAACAGCACGAGCCAGATGAGATAGAACTGCGGCGTCTTGAGCGCCTGGTCGATATGCACATGCGCGCGCGACACCAGCTTGCCGGTGGTCGCGGGCGGCGTCCAGCCTGCGGGCTTCCAGCCCGGCGCGGGCACGCGGATCGCGATCGAGCCGATCGTCATCGAGATGAAGTAGGCGATGCCGAGCACCACGAAGGTCTGCGCGACGCCTGCGCTCGTGTCGCTCGCGAAGTGCTTCATCAGCATCACGGAAAGCGGCGCGGCGATCATCGCACCGCCGCCGAAGCCCATGATCGCGAGGCCCGCAGCGAGACCGCGGCGGTCCGGGAACCAGCGGATCAGCGTCGAAACCGGCGAGACGTAGCCCAGCCCGAGGCCAATGCCACCGATCACGCCATAGCCCAGATACAGCAGCACGATCTGATGCAGATACACGCCGAGCGCGGAAACCAGAAAGCCACCGCCAAAACAGCAGGCTGCCGTGAACATGGTGCGGCGCGGGCCGACGCGTTCGAGCCACTTGCCGCCGAACGCAGCCGAGAGGCCCAGAAACACGATCGCGAGCGAGAAGATCCAGCCGAGCGAGGTGAGCGTCCAGTCGTCGGGCGCGGACTGCGTGATGCCGATCACTTTCGTGAGCGGCGCGTTGAACACGGAGAAGGCGTAGGCCTGGCCGATGCACAGATGCACGGCGAGCGCGGCGGGCGGCACCATCCAGCGCGAAAAGCCGGGCGGCGCAATGGTGGCCTCTTTAGAAAAGAAAGGCGCGGCTGTTCCGCCGCGCGTCGTATCCGCAACGCTGCTCATTGGTCGGTCTCCCTGGGAAGCGTAGGTTCGTCATCACGTGCAGGCGCGCGGGTTGTTATAAAGACCAGCCGCGAAGGCGGTTTTGAACGCGTGGGCGCGCTGCTGCACGAAGCACTTACGTGCCGGAAATCCGGCACGCCCGAACGTTAGTGCGACAACCGGGCACTTGGCAATATGAGATGGCGATGCATATGGGGCTGACGTGGCTGCGTCGCATCGTCCGGGCGGCCACGGCGATCCGTAGAGGAGAGCGAAACGAAACCAGCCCCGCTGCGCATGCGCAGGAGAAAAACAGCGTGTTAAAGCAGACCGATTGCGAACGCCGCCGCGACCGAGCCGACCACGAGCACCACGCCCACGGTCTTTCTTCGATTGAGTTCGGTCCAGAGCAGCACGCCGGTCAGCGACAGCAGAATCAGACTGCCCGCGATGGTGTCCATCAGCAACACCCAGCCGATGCCCATCCCCACGCCGCGATGGAGATTGTTGAGCGTGGCGAGGAACGCGCTCTGCGTGCGCCGCACGGACACCGCGTTGTTGCCCACCCAGTACTCCACCGCGATGCTCTCGTGCGGTCCCATCAGCGCGAATTGCCAGGACTCGGGTTGCACGACGCTGCGATCGCCCCACGCCACCGGATGCGCTTTCTCGCGGCGAATCTTGCCGGGTTTGCCGTCGAAGGCGAGGGTCTGCTGGAGCCAGCGCGCCAGCGCCTCGGGTGTGGCCGGACGTTCTGCCGGCAGCGCCACCTGCATCTCCTTGACCTGCGCCGTGCCCGAGGAAATCTTCATCGGCCCGGCGCGATGGTTGAGGAGGAAACCGGTCACGCCGAACAGCAGGCCCAGCACCGCGCCCCACAAACCCACCCAGCCATGCACCTTGCGCAGCCATTTGATGAAGTTCGCGCGGCGCGAGCGCTTGCGGCGCGCGGCGAGATCGGCGGCGTCGAGGGGCTGGCCCGCGCGGCGCGCGAAGTCGGCTACAGGGGCGTTCGGGGACTCGATCAAGGGCTCGTCAAGACGGGCGTTCAAGGCACAACTCCAGACACGGCAAGCGCCGGTCGAGCCGCGCGCTCAGCTTACAATTGAGAATGGTTATTATTACATAGCAGAAAGGTGCTTGACGGTTTGCGGCGCAAGCACAACGAAAGACGCCCGCAAGTCGTCGCGAAGAAAGCGCGTGAAATGGGCCAAAACGTGTTGAAAATGCCCCCTTAAAGCGTGGCAAAGCGGCATTCCACACGTCTACGCAGAGGACTTGCTTGACAAGCGAATAGCATGACTTTTAAGTGGGAGGATTGCGCCAGACACTCGAAAGCCGTCCCCCCACAACCGTCGCGCCGCCAACGGAATGCCGCTATGCGCCACGTCCTCGTCCTTTGCATCGCCCTGATCGGCGCGGCGCCCAGCTTCTGCGCGCAGGCGAGCGGCGACCTCAACGCCGCGCAGTCGGCCTCGCTATCGGCCTCGCAGTCCGCCGCGCTGTCCGCCGCCAGCCAGGCGCCCTATACCAACGAAGCGGAAACCCAGACCTTCACCGTCAACGCGGATGGCTCCTACACCAAGCTCGACACGCTCACCCTGCGCGTGAACACCGAAGCCGGCGTCGCGCGCGCGGGCCAGTATTACGTCTGGTTCAACCGCGAGATGGCGCACGTGGAGATCCTCGACGCCTGGACCGAGGACGCCCAGGGCGGCCGTCACGAAGTGCGGCCCGATCAGATCCGCGACGTGCAGGAGGTTCGCTCGTTCGATGCGCCGATGTTCCAGGACGTGCAGGACAAGGTGATCGTATTCCCCGCCGTCGAACCCGGCGCGCGCGTGCATCTCACGTGGCGCAAGACCCAGCGCGTGCCGCTCGTGCCCGGCTGGTTCAGCGACTTCACGCCGCCCGACATGGCGCCCACGCACAACTTCCGCGTGATCTACGATCTGCCCGCGAACGTGCCGCTTTACGCCGATGCGCGCGGCTTCACGGCGCTCAAACCCGTCGTGGCGAACAGCCGCACGCGCTATGAATACCGCTACGACAAGACGAATTTCGATCGGCTCGAATATGGTTCGGTTTCCTATGTAAGTTACGGCGACCGGCTGATGGTTTCCACGTTCCCCGACTACGGCGCGTTCGCGCAAGTCTATCGGGATGCGTCTGCCGACCCCAGCACGCGCGACCACGCCATCGTCCAGCTCGCACAATCGCTCACCGCGCACGACGCCACGCCGCGTGCGAAAGCGCAGACGCTTTACGACTGGGTCCGCCGCAATATCCGCTATGTGGCGATCAATGTCGGGCGCGGCGAGATCGTGCCGCATCGCGTCACCGACGTGCTCGCGAACCGCTACGGCGACTGCAAGGATCACGTGGCGCTCTATGGCGCGCTGCTCGACGCCGTGGGTGTGCGCAACGTGCCCGCACTCGTGAATAGCGGCACGATCTACACGCTGCCTGCCGTGCCCGGCTTCGGCGTGATCAATCACGTCATCACCTGGCTGCCCGATCTACAGATGTTCGCGGACTCCACCGCGAACAATGTCGAGTTCGGCTATCTGCCCTCGACCGACATGAACCGTGAAACCGTGCTGGCCGGCGACGGCACGCGCCTGCGCACACCCTCGACGGCCAGCACCACGCGCGATAGCGATCTCGACATCACGGTCGCGCCCGATGGCTCGGCGCGCTTCGTCTACCGGCTCGAATCCACCGGCTGGGCCGCCGAGCAGACGCGCAGCGTGCTGCGTCTGCAAACGCCCGCGCAGCGCGAGGAATCGCTGCAATGGGAGTTGCGCAATGCCAATCTGCGCGGCTACGCCACGCTCGCGTCGAGCCCGCTCGAGGCCACGGCGGGGCCGCTCGTGGTGACGCTCACGGGCACGCTGGACGGCTTCGTCGATCCGGAGATGACGACGCCCGTACCGACGCTCACGAGCCTCGTAGGCGGTCTGGATGCAAGCCTGCGCTATTGGCTGGGCGAGCCGCGTCGCACGCAGCCGTTCGTGTGCCGCAACATGGAAGTCACCGAGCGCGCGCGCATCGTGTTGCCGCCGGGCCTGCACGTGCTCGACATGCCTACGCCGCAACACGCGGGCAATGCGTTTATCGACTTCAGTTCGAGCTATGCGCTGGATGCGAAGGCCAACGTGCTGCGCGTGACCCGCACGGGGCGCACGCATTTCGCGAGCGACGTGTGCAGCGCCACGGATTTCGCGCAGATGCGGCCCGCGTTCGAGACGATGGCGCGCGACCTGCGCGCCCCGTTGATCGTGAAGCCCGAAGCGAAGACGGCCTCGGGTGTGAGCGCGCAAGGGAACATCACGCGCGATTGAAGTTTGCTGTGCAGCCGCAGAAAAGCGCCGCGCTCAAACCGGCCAGAGCGGCCCTTCCTGCATCGCGCCGACTTGCTCGCGCAATTCGAGAATGCGCTCTTCCCAGTAACGCTGCGTGTTGAACCACGGGAACGCGGCCGGGAAGGCCGGATCGTGCCAGCGTCGCGCGAGCCACGCCGAGTAGTGAATCAGTCGCAGCGTGCGCAGTGCTTCGACCAGATGCAGCTCGCGCTGATCGAATTCGCAGAAGTCCTCGTAGCCGGCGAGCAGATCCGCGAGCGCGCGCGAGGCATCCGCGCGGTCGCCGGGCAGCAGCAGCCACAGATCCTGGATGGCGGGACCCATGCGGCTGTCGTCGAAGTCGACGAAATGCGGGCCCGCATCGGTCCACAACACGTTGCTCGGATGGCAGTCTCCGTGCAGGCGCAGCTTGCGCACATCGCCCGCGCGCTCGAATGCCGCTTCGACGCCTTCGAGCGCGAGCCCGACCACAGCCTTCCACGCATCGAGCAGATTGGCGGGCACGAAACCGTGTTCGAGCAGATAGGTGCGCGGCTCGTAGCCATAGCTTTCGATGTCGATCGAAGGCCGCGAAAGATACGGCTGCGCTGCGCCAACCGCATGAATGCGGCCGATAAAGCGGCCGATCCATTCGAGCGTGTCGCTGCGATCGAGATCCGGCGCACGGCCACCGCGCCGCTCGAACAGTGCGAATCGAAAACCCTCGTGCTCGTGCAGCGAGCGGCCTTCGAGCACCAGGGCGGGCACAGCGGGAATTTCGCGCGCGGCCAGATCGGCCACGAAGGCGTGCTCTTCGAGAATGGCTTCGTCGCTCCAGCGCTCGGGCCGATAAAACTTGGCGACGATCGGCGCCTCGTCCTCTACGCCGATCTGATACACGCGATTTTCGTAGCTGTTGAGCGCGAGCATGCGCCCGTCGGTGCGTCGGCCTGCGGGCATCAGCACGCCATCGACGGCATCCAGGACGCACTCGGGCGTGAGACGCGCATAGGGCGCCAACGTATCGCCGTTCGCGCCGGATTCGTCAGACGTATCGAAAGAGGAAGAGGTGTGATCGTTCATCCCCGCATTGTGCATCGTGCGGGCCGCGGCGGCGAGTTGCGCGCGCGTCGCTCAATGCCATCGCGGATGGTGCCTGGCAGGACACGGCGTGCGGGGCGCACACGCCGCGCGCGGGCGCTGCGGGGATGAGGCGGCGCGCGAGGCGCACGCCGGGGTCGGAGCGGAGCGTGATGCCGCTCTGTGCAATCTCAGTGGACTTTCGCGCCGGCGGGCATGACCTGCTCGCCCGTGTCGATCAAATCCTCCAGAAAAAAGGGCTCGGTGTTGAGCTGTCTGGACGCGCCAGGCTCGCCGATGTACCAGGTAACCATGGCCATGTCGCCGAGAATGCGCATCACGATTCCGCGCGCGCCATGGGGCACGGCGATGTGTACAGTGCGGACAATAGAACCGATTTGCATGATGTTTCCCCGTTCCCGATGCCGGCTTACCCGCAGGAAAGGCCGGTCAGTGTACTGACAAAAACCCGTGCGCACACGAGGTTGCGCACACATTCAACCTGCCCCGGCGGCCTGCCCGCGCACTCCATTGCATCGTTGCCGATACCCGCTCGAGCGCACGTGCGTGCTAAACCGGTTTACGCATTGTTGCCTTTTTGGCCGCTCGCGCAAAGCAAAAAAATAGGGGGGACGATCCACACGCAACACGGTGCATGACACCGCTCGCGCACGCGTCCCCGCCACCACTTTCGCATGAAGCCGGCCCGGTTGCAGTGATTTCCGCAGACGGCACCGGCTTGGCGAAACGCTGACTGTACCAGATGGTGAATCGGCGCCAGAAAGTTCAGCATGCTGACGACCGCTCCCCGGAGCGCAGACCATAGCGCATTCCAGCGACATTTCTGTGACCATGATCGGGCGCGAGGCGTGCGTCGTCGAGGCTCGATTACCGCAACGAAGTCGATTCGCTCAGTTGCGCACACAACGATGCGATTGCACAACTGTGCAGAACGCTGAGCACGCCTGAATCACGATTCGCGCGCAAGCAACACGAAAAATAGCCCTCGAATTGCAAGGCAAGACGGCAAGGATCGCGCAACAGGCGTATCGTTTCGCCTTTGCAATTTCCGTGAGGAGTACCTGTCGTGACTGCATCACCGGGCGCCGGCAGCAAGGCCGCCCCTTCGGCCATTCCCTATATCGAGCGCGGCACGCGCCCCTTCTGGCGCGCAAGCCTTGCGCTGCTGTTCGCGGGCTACGCCACGTTTTCGCTGCTCTATTGCGTGCAGCCGCTGTTGCCCGCGTTCTCGCAAACGTTCGGCGTGAGCCCCGCGCAAAGCAGTCTCTCGCTCTCGTTCAGCACAGCGGCACTGGCCTGCGCGATCTTCGTGGCGGGCTTCGTCTCCGAAGGCTGGAGCCGCCGCACGATGATGACGGCGTCGCTCACGGCTTCGGCACTCCTCACGCTTGCGGTGGCGTTCGTGCCCCACTGGCAGACGCTGCTCGTGCTGCGCACGCTCGAAGGCATTGCGCTCGGCGGCGTGCCCGCCGTCGCGATGGCCTGGCTCGCCGAAGAGATGCACCCCGACGGCCTCGGCCTTTCGATGGGCCTCTACGTGGGCGGCACGGCCATCGGCGGCATGGCCGGACGTGTCATCACCGGCATCTGCACCGACCTGTTCGGCTGGCGCGTGGCCATCGCCGTGATCGGCGTGCTCGGGCTCGCTTCGATGTTCGCGTTTCGCTCGCTGTTGCCGCCCTCGCGCCACTTCGTGCCGAAAAGCGGACTCGGCTTCGCACATCATCGCGCGGCCCTGCTGCGCCATCTCGCGCGGCCGGGACTGCCCGTGCTGTTCGCGCTCGGCTTCGTGCTGATGGGCAGCTTCGTCACGCTCTACAACTACATCGGCTACCGGCTGATCGCGCCGCCCTACAACATGAGCCAGGCGGCCATCGGCGCAATCTTCCTCGTCTATCTGACCGGCGTGGTGGCCTCGCCGTGGTCGGGGCGCATGGCCGATACCTTCGGGCGCGGCCGCGTGCTGATCGTCAGTCTCGCGTGCATGCTCGTGGGCGTCGTGCTCACGATGTTCGCGCCGATCGGTGCGATCGCGGCGGGCATCGCATGCCTCACCATCGGCTTTTTCGCGGGCCATTCGGTCGCGAGCGGCTGGGTTGGGCGCCTCGCGCGCGAAGCAAAGGGCCAGGCCGCGGCACTGTATTTGCTCAGCTATTACCTGGGTTCGAGCATCATGGGCTCGGTCGGCGGCCACTTCTGGGCGGCCTGGGGCTGGGGCGGCGTGGCGGGTCTCGTGAGCGCGCTGCTGATCCTGGGGCTGGCAGGCGCGGCGCTGCTGCGCAAACGCGAACGGGCGGGCGCGGCCTGACAACACCGATCGACGAAAGGTGTTCGTAACATTGTAGGCAATGCCGATACAACCGCCGCCAGGTTGGCAGGCCTCGCCTATACTCGATTCAGGGCCGAAGCCGCAGCGCCGCGCGCGACGCGATGGCGGCATGGAGCGTACTCGCCGGCCCTTAAAGATAAGGAGACGAGCATGTCAGGTTATTTCACGATCGGCGACTTCGTGATGATCATCCCGATGGCCCTTGCCGGCGCGCTCTTTCTCGGCGCCGTGCCCTGCGCGACCGAATTCAGACACAACTCGTTGCGTATCGTCGGGGCGCTGATCGGGGCGCTCGCGGCCGTCGCGCTCGTCGAAACGTTGCCGGCGTTGATGTAGCGATCGAGCGACCCTTTAGTCTTCATTTCCAGCCGTGCCCAATGCGCCCGTTACGGGCGCGTGGGTAAGCGTGTGTTCAGCGCACACCGACGCCTGGCTGCAAACCGCGAAACTGCCTCAATACGGCTCGCCAGTACGCTTCGCGTGTTGGCGCGGGCGCAGCCATGTCAGCGGCTGCGAGTTCAGGAAGCGCCACCCACGGCGACGTCGGATGCAGATGATGCTGACGATGCAGATGGTGATTCATCAGCACGATGCCGACACCGCGCGGCACGCGAAAGTCGCGCGCTCGTCCCGGCTCGTCGAGCGCGACACCGTAATGCGGCAGATTATCCGCGAGCGACAGCCACAAGCCGCGCAGATACATCGCCAGCACGAGCACCGGCCAGGCCTTCCCATAGAGCGCGAACGCGCCCGCGTAAAGCACGCAGGAGCCCAGCCAGTCGCGCCGCGCGCGGCGTCGTTTGACGGGGTCCTGCACGTGATTCGCGAAGAGCCGCTGCACCTGCTGGCCTTCGGCGCCGTGCGCGCCCACGCCGCGCTCGATCACGCTGCGCGCAAGACGCACCGGCACGAACGCGAGCAGCGGCGCAAGCAGTTCACCCACATACAAGCCACCCAGCAGGCGCACGTACCACGCAATGCGGCGCAGCCAGCGCGGGCCGCTCGCATCGTCGACATCGGGACGGTCGAACGCTTCGCGTGTGAAGCGGTGATGCATCAGGTGTCCGAAACGTACTGCGTCGAATGGCATCGCCATTCCAATCGCAAGCGCGCGCGCGAGCGCTTCGTTGGCGCGCCGCGAGCGCAGCAACTGGCCGTGAATGCCTTCGTGGATCAAGCCCCAATGAATCGGCGTAGCGAGCACGACGGGCGCAAGCGATGCCAGCAGCACGAACGACAGACCACCCTGTGCACGCAATAGCAAGGGCAAGCCGAACAACTGCCAGGCAAGCGCCAGCACCGCCACGCCGATGAGCACAGCATTCGCACGCGCATGCGGCTCGCGCTGCGTGGCAGGCTTCGTGGATGGCGCGGCATGGGGGACGGCGGCTTCGGGACGAACGGCAGAACGAACGGCGCTCGTGGACTCCATCGGCATTCCTCGCGGCTAAGACTGCCGCGAAAATAGCAGCGCCGCGTGACAGCGCGAAGACGCGTATCTTGCGCCGCGTTACGCGCGCGCGAGCGTCATCGACCACCCAAATCGTGGCGACGAAAAAAAACCGCCTCGCGCGAAGCGAGACGGTTTTTCATGCGATGCACGGCAATCAGATCGCCTGATCCGTCGACGGTTTTTCCCACAGATTGATGCCGCCTTCGGTCGCGTAGCGGTCGATCTCGGCCAGCTCTTCCGCCGAGAACTCCAGGTTCTTCAGCGCGGCGACGTTTTCGCGCACCTGTTCCGCGCGGCTTGCACCGATCAGCGCCGACGTCACGCGCCCGCCACGCAGCGTCCACGCGATCGCCATCTGCGCGAGGCTCTGGCCACGGCGCTGGGCGAGCTCGTTCAACTTGCGTACGTGCTCGATGTTCTCGGCGCTCAGATGCTCGCTCTTGAGCGAGCCGCCGCCCGGACGGTTCACGCGCGCGTCTTCCGGCACGCCGTTCAGATACTTGTTCGTCAGCAGGCCTTGCGCGAGCGGCGTGAACGCGATGCTGCCCGTGCCGATGTCTTCGAGCGTATCGAGCAGTTCATGCTCGACCCAGCGGTTGAGCAGGTTGTACGCCGGCTGATGGATCAGCAGCGGCACCTTGTACTCGGCCAGCAGCTTCGCCATCTCGCGCGTTTTCTGCGCGGAATACGACGAGATGCCGACATAGAGCGCCTTGCCCTGCTGCACGGCCGTGGCGAGCGCGCCTGCGGTTTCTTCCAGCGGCGTTTCGGCGTCGAAGCGGTGCGAGTAGAAGATATCGACGTAATCGAGACCCATGCGTTGCAGGCTCTGGTCGAGGCTCGCCAGCACATACTTGCGCGAGCCGCCGCCCTGACCGTACGGACCCGGCCACATATCCCAGCCCGCCTTCGACGAGATCAGCAGCTCGTCGCGGTACGGACGGAAATCGTCCTTGAAAAGGCGGCCAAAGTTGGTTTCGGCGCTGCCGTAGGGCGGGCCGTAGTTGTTCGCGAGGTCGAAGTGCGTGATGCCGAGGTCGAAGGCCGTGCGCAGGATTTCACGCTGCGTCGAAATCGGCGTGGTGTCGCCGAAGTTGTGCCACAGGCCGAGCGACAGTGCCGGCAGCTTGAGTCCCGACTTGCCGCAAAAGCGGTATTGCATCTCCGAATAGCGTTCAGCAGCTGCTTCGTAGGCCATCGTTTGAATCCTCGAACGGGAACAGGTTTCAGAAAGTCCGGCGGCGGCGTGCTTATCGGCACATACGCTGCACATAATCCGCGCATATCGCGTAAAAAGCGCAGCAATAGCGCCGCAAAATCGCCCAATGTGGCGATGTGGCGCACCGCGCGGCCTGCCATGTTAGCCAATCCGGGCGCTTCGTGCAGATGCCCATCATGTGGGACAGGGCAATGGACGTTGCCGCCTTGCTCGCCTACACTGCGGCGTCCGTCCCCTGCATGAGGTCTTTATGGTCAAAGCGCTTTCGTTCGCGCTGATCGCCTGCGGCGTCGCGCTGCTCTACTTCGGCGGTCAGTCGTTTCACTCGTTCTCGAATGACGTTTCGCGCCTCGTGACCGGCGCGCCCACCGACCGCACGATGATCCTGATCGTGGCCGGCGCGGCCGCGACCGTCGCCGGGCTCACGGGTCTCGTGGTCTCGGGGCGCCGGCGCTAGGCCGACGCTTTCCCCGCGACTTCCTCGCGCTCCCGGCTCGCCGTCGCTCAGACGAGCTTCACCTCGGGCACCGACGCCGAGCGCGTGCCCGGCAGCGGCACGTTGCTCGCGCCGTGGTAGGTGTAGACGAGCGAGAACTTCACGTCGTCGCTCTGGTTCTGGCCCGCCGAGTGCAGCGTGTTGCAGTGGAAGAACACGACATCGCCCTTTTGCAGCGTGGGCGAAGTCGCGCGGTCGATCCACGCCTGGTTCTCGGGCACATCGGAGCGGAAAAATTTGGCGTTGTCGAAGCTGCCCGAGGTGAACGGCGCCGTATGCGAGTTCGGCACGAACCACAGGCCGCCGTTCTCGATCGTCTCCGGTCCGAGCGCGAGCCACACCGACACCAGATCGTCGCGTTCGAACGACCAGTAGCGCACGTCGCGATGCCAGCCCGTGAGGCTGCCGTACGCGGGGTGCTTCGTCATCATGCAGTTGTGATGCGCGCGCGAGAGCACGGGCTCTTCGCCGAAGTACAGCTCCATCCAGCCGGCGATCTCGGGCGAGGTCGCCCATTGGCGGAAAGACGGGTGGCGCGAGTAGGCGTCGAGCAGACGCCGCACCGTATGGCCGCCAGGCGCATCCTTTGAGTCGGGCGCGCCGGGGTAACGCAAATCGGCTTCGAATTCCAGCGGCGCGGCGGCCGCCTCCAACTGCTCCTGCGCAACGCGCTTGATCTCGTCGCAACGTTCGGGCGAAACAAGCCCCGGCACCACCACGAAACCGCGCTCGCGCAGCGCCTGCACCTGTTCCTTCTTTGACTGGACTGACATGGGACTTCCGTTATTCGAGGCCTGCGTGGTCCGCGGCCATCCGGACCGCGGCTGCGGCGCCGCGCTAGCGCGCGCACCGTCTGTTCCGATTGTAAGAGGGCGCGCACGCGGCTGGAAGCGGGGCCGCACTGGCTTCGCGTGGACTTTGCACCAACATCGGCGCGCACTTCCTTGAAGCAGGCCGCACCGGCGTGGCGACAAAGGGTGCAATCGCATGCATCAGGAATGCGCAGGGCCGGGTATTCCGGGTATTAACCGACTTTCGGGCGTCATGATTCGCGTGTAGTCTGCCGGCATGTTGTTTTCCCACCCAGAACATCTATCGCGCGGACGGACCGCCGCCCAGCCCTTGCCCAGCAAGGGCGCGGCTCCGAGAGGTCCATCCCGGCGCGCCCTCCCCAGCCCTGCGCACGCCTCACGGCCTGTCCTGCATTTCCTTTTATTGTGACCACGCTGCAAACAGGCACGCTTGCTGCTCGAATCGATGCGCCGCGCGGCGCGCTTCGAACCTGATACCCAAAACCATGCACACCATTTCCGATACCCAACGCGTGACTCATGCCGCCCTGAAAGCGGCGCGCCCTGCCCGCCGTCATGTCGTGCGCGCCCTGCGCCACCATGCCGCGCGCACGCGCGCGCTCGCACAGCAGGTGCGTGCCGCTCATCCGGTGGACAGCATGCGCTCGTGGTTCCATACGTTCTTCTCGGTGCTGCGCCAGCGCGCAGGTTCACGCCACTTCTCACTGCGCACGCTGCTGTATCGCCCGAACGCGACGCTGCGCGCGCTTGCCGCGCCGTCGACCGTGCATACGGCGCGCAATCCGCGTCGGCCGCGCCGCATCACCGCGAGCAGCGAAGGCTGGTTCGGCTTCGCCATTCGTTAAAGCGCAAGCGGAACGCGTCACCGCCGCGCGCTGGCACGCTGAATACAAAAACCCCGCCAGGGCTTGCGCTCTGGCGGGGTTTTTATTGGCTGAGGACCGGCGCTAACGCCGGCCTTCGCGCGGCAGCTTTAAGCCAGCGCGCCCACCGGCTCCGTGCCGGCGGCTTCGGCCAGCGCGAGTGCGCGGTCGGTCGCTTCCCACGAGAATTCCGGCTCTTCGCGGCCGAAGTGGCCGTAAGCAGCGGTCTTTTCGTAGATCGGGCGCAGCAGGTCGAGCATCTGGATGATGCCCTTCGGACGCAGGTCGAAGTGCTCGCGCACGAGCTTCGTGATGGTGGCGTCCGAGACCTTGCCCGTACCGAACGTGTTGACCATCACCGAAGTCGGCTCGGCCACGCCGATGGCGTACGAAACCTGGATCAGGCAGCGCGACGCGAGACCTGCGGCGACGATGTTCTTCGCCACGTAACGGCCAGCGTAGGCAGCCGAACGGTCCACCTTCGACGGATCCTTGCCCGAGAACGCACCGCCGCCGTGCGGGGCTGCGCCGCCGTACGTGTCGACGATGATCTTGCGGCCCGTGAGACCGCAATCGCCCTGCGGGCCGCCGATCACGAAGCGACCGGTCGGGTTGACGAGGAACTTGATGTCGCCCTTGATGAGCTCGGCCGGGAGCACCGGCTTGATGACTTCTTCGATCACGGCTTCGCGCAGCGTGGCCAGATCGATGTCCGGCGAGTGCTGCGTCGAGAGCACGACCGTGTCGATTGCGTGCGGCTTGCCGTCGACGTAACGCACGGTGACCTGCGACTTCGCGTCCGGACGCAGCCAGGGCAGACGGCCGTCACGGCGCAGGTTCGACTGGCGCTCGACCAGACGGTGCGAGAGGTGGATCGGCAGCGGCATCAGTTCGGGCGTTTCGTCGCACGCATAACCGAACATCAGGCCCTGGTCGCCCGCACCTTGATCGAGGTTGTTGTCGTGCGCACGGTCCACGCCCTGGGCGATGTCCGGCGACTGCTTGTCATAGGCGACGAGCACCGCGCAACCGCGGTAGTCGATGCCGTAGTCGGTGTTGTCGTAGCCGATGCGCTTGATCGTGTCGCGCGCGACCTGGATGTAATCGACGTTGGCCGTCGTGGTGATTTCACCGGCGAGCACGACGAGACCCGTGTTGCACAGCGTTTCCGCTGCAACGCGCGAGTACTTGTCTTGCGTGAGGATGGCGTCGAGAATCGCGTCCGAGATCTGGTCCGCGACCTTGTCCGGATGGCCTTCCGAAACGGATTCAGAAGTGAAGAAATAGTCGTTTGCCACGTGTAAGGCTCCTTGTAGCTGGTGACGGTTGAATTTCACGTAGCCAGCTTCGGGAGCTTTGAAGCGGCGACGCTTTAGCGGATTACATGCCCGGCTAGCTCATGCACGCACACTTAGCTCCTTGGCGCGATACATGACAAACCGGCTTCGCCCCGCAAGTTGTCTATTAACTCGGCGAAGCCCTTATTATAGCGACTTCCCCAATTTGTCGCAGAGTCACGCCGAGTGTTGTCAATCGTTTTCTCCACCGTTCACTGGCACATCGCGGGAGCCGCCCTATGCTAGGCAAGCTCGGCTCACGTTTCGCCATTGGTCTGCTGAAACTTTTCGCGATCCTACCCTATGGCTTCGTCGCCCGCCTGGGTGACGGCCTGGGCTGGCTGCTCTACCAGATCCCGAGCCGCCGCAAGCGCGTCGTGCACACCAACCTGCGCCTGTGCTTCCCCGAATGGAGCGAAGAAAAGCGCGAGGAAGTGGCGGGCCAGCATTTCCGCCAGGCCATTCGCAGCTATATGGAGCGCAGCGTGCAGTGGTTCGGCTCGGCGAAGAAGCTCGAAAAGCTCGTGCAGCTCGACAGCGAGATCGACCTCACCGACCCCAATCTGCCGCCCACGCTGTTCCTCGGGCTGCACTTCGTCGGCATCGAGGCGGGTTCCATGTTCCTCAACTATTCGCTGCATCGCCCGTGCGGCTCGCTTTATCAGCCGTTTTCGAACCCCGAATTCGAAGCCGCCGCGAAAGCCGGGCGCAGCCGCTTCGGCGCCGAAATGGTGAGCCGCGCGGACAGCGCGCGCGCCGTGCTGCGCTGGCTGCGCGACAAGAAGCCCGTAATGCTGGGTGCGGATATGGACTACGGCATGCGCAATTCCACCTTTGTGCCGTTCTTCGGCGTGCCCGCCTGCACGCTCACAGCGGTCGGCCGCCTGGCGAAAGTGGGGCATGCGCAGGTCGTGCCGTTCATCGGCGAAGTGCTGCCCAATTACAAGGGTTATCGGCTCAAGGTGTTCAAACCTTGGGAGAACTATCCCACCGGCGACGATGAACAGGACGCGCGCCGCATGAACGCGTTTCTCGAAGAGCAGATTCCGCGCATTCCGGAGCAGTATTACTGGGTTCACAAGCGCTTCAAGACGCGTCCGCCGGGTGAGCCGGGGGTTTATTGAAGCGGATCCATCGGGACGCCGCCTGCGATGGCGGCAGGCTCCAGGATCCATGATGTTTTTCTCACGTTGACGCTTTATAGAGGTTGCAGATGGCAGCACGCCACAACCAACGCCAGCGCAAGAAACTGCGTCTGGGTGAGTTTCAGGAACTGGGGTTCGCTGTGTCCGCAGCGCTTCACCGCCCGCTCGATGTCGAGCAGCGCGACATCCTGATCGACGCCTTCATCGAGGAGTGCGTCGAGGCGAGCGGTTTGTTGTTCGGCGGTGGCATGAGTTCGACGCTGAGCGGCTATCTCGTCGCGGACGGCATTCGCGCATCGGCCACCGATGCGCAGCGTGAAGCCGTACGTGCGTGGCTCGACGCGCGCGCCGAAGTAGAGTCGGTCACGGTCGAACCGCTAAGCGACGCGTGGCACGGGCACGCTTGAAATCGGTGCTGCCGGGATAGAAAAGCCGACTCGCGAGGGTCGGCTTTTGCGTTCTAACCGGTCGGATCCGGATCACCAACGGTTTCGTCGCCCGAAAGCAACCCGGATAGCTCTTCGGGGCGCAGCCGTCGCATCGTCTTCTCAATCTTGTGGTCGTATCGCCGGTCGTTGGGATCAAGGCCGCCGGCGCGCGCCTTTCGCGCGTACTGCTGAACGAAGCAACCCAGCGCTCCGGCCAGACGGGCGCGCTTTCGACCGTCGCTCACTAGCGGGACTCGCGGGCGATCGTACCGCCCTCAATCACCAAATGTCGGGCATCGCGTTGCCTCTCGAAGAACCGCCAGCTCTCGTCATCCGATGTTGCGTCTGTGGCGATCACCAGGCGGAGTGCTTGCGACAAGGAAACGACGAGACCGCAATCCGGGCTGGCAGATAGTCGCTCGACAACAATCGGTTGACGCCGCGCCAACATCTGCTGCAACCGCATGACGAACGCGTTTGCCTCTTCATCAGAGCACGCGAGCGACTTCTCGGTTGCGATGATATTTCCCTCTTCGCTTAAGGCCCATGGGCACTGAACATGCAGTGCCCATGCGCTGACCTGCCTCGGAACACCGTAAAAATTCTTCTCCTCACGTTTTGGACCAAAACCTAACGTGAGCATATCCGCCGCGCGACTGATGCCGCTCCACTCCAGTCCGACAAGGATGGACAGGCGGCGCTCAACTTCTATTTGATCGTTGATCATCAGAACTTCCTCAAGCCGTCTGGCGTTACCACAAGTTGAACATGTCTTTGGCCCGCTCCATGATCTCGTGAAATCCCATAGGAGGTTCGCCGCCGAGTTCATAGTGAAGCTGCTGGGCCTGCTCTGGAGTCAGGCGCAAAATTCTGGCAACGTCATTGGTCTGTTTGTTCTGCGCGAGATGGTTGCGCGGTCGTCCCTCGCTACCGGCTAACTGCATCTCGTCGCCACTGACAGGAGCGGGCACGTATTGATACGACTGGACCCCACTTGCTGGATTCAATGACGCGATGCCCTGTGAGGCCACCAAGGTCGAAGGCTGGCAATTGCAGATGCACTTGTCCCCAGCTTGAACGAGCTGCCGGCCATTAATCGTCACCGTTGCCGAACCCTGAGGTAGGCTCTGGGCATATCCGATCGCCCCGCACTCAGGGCAAGACACGCGCGCGCCGATGAACGACAGCGGCCGACAGTCCATTGAAACGCCGCCAGCACCGTCGAGAACCACGCCGCCGACCGTCGTTCTATCGCCTGCACGGATGAAGTTGCTCATTTGATCCTCTTCGCGTCGCTGGGGCCATGTACGTAGCACGCTTACCGACGGCCGACCTTGCGCTACATTGACCAGCTAGCATTCGATGCAAAAAGCATACTTTCGCCGCTTCAAAACGTTGCCCGTAAGAGCGCGTATGAGAGCGAAAGCCCTGCCTGGCGGCCCATAAGAAATGCCCCGGTTTCTTCACCGCCCCGCCCGCATCCTTGGTGCGACCGCAAAGCCAACACTATCAACGTGTATCATTCGATTTCAGCCCAGCGCGGCCCAAATGGGTCGCCACTCGGGTCGCCACGCGAGTTTTCCATCCCCGACCACGACGGAAAACCCTTGTGCAGCAAGGAAAAGAGAGAACACGTGAAGCTTAGATTCACCAAGATGCACGGCGCGGGCAACGACTTCGTCGTGCTCGACGGCTACACCCAGACGCTTTCGCTCACGCCGGAGCGCGTGCGCGCGCTCGCCGACCGCCACTTCGGCGTCGGCGCGGATCAATTGCTGCTGGTCGAGAAACCGACCATCGACGGCGTCGATTTCCGCTATCGCATCTTCAATTGCGACGGCGGCGAGGTCGAGCACTGCGGCAATGGCGCGCGCTGCTTCGTCAAGTTCGTGCGCGACCAGAAGCTCACCGACGCGCGCCGCGTGCGCGTGCAGGTCCAGAAGGGCGTGATCACGCTCGTCATGCAGGAAAACGGCGAAGTCGTGGTCGACATGGGCAGCCCGGTGTTCGAGCCGGTCGAGGTGCCGTTCGACGCCAGCGGCCTTGAAGGCCGTCGCGAAGGTAACGACACGCTCTGGCCGCTCGAGGTGAATGGCCAGACGCGCTGGATCTCGGCCGTGTCGATGGGCAATCCGCACGCGGTTCAGGTGGTCGACGACGCCGAAGCCTTCGCGGTCCTCCAGGACGGCCCCGTGATCGAGAAGCACGCGCGCTTCCCGAACAAGGTCAACGCGGGCTTCATGCAGATCGTCTCGCGCAACGAGGTCAAGCTGCGCGTATTCGAGCGCGGCGCGGGCGAAACGCTCGCGTGCGGCACGGGCGCGTGCGCGGCGGTGGCGGCAGGGATTCGCCGCGGCCTGCTCGACTCGCCGGTGAAGGTCCATACGCACGGCGGCATGCTCACGATCGCCTGGGACGGCGCGCGTGACGAAAGCACCGCGCTGACGATGGCGGGCCCCGCCACGACCGTCTTCGAAGGCGAAATCGACATCGCGGATTGAAGCAGGCAACAACGCAGCAAACCTGGTAATCGCAGCACCCAGCACTACGCAAGACCTTGAGCGCCGCGAACGTATCCGCGGCGTTGTCACGATAGATCGCCTCATCCGGCGTGCAGCTGCGCGCCGCTTCCTGACCGAACGCGCTTATTGACGTATTAACGACATGACCGATCGCGAAGTCGCCGATTATCTGCTTGCCAACCCCAACTTCTTCGTCGAGCACGCCGAACTGCTGGTCTCGCTCAAACTGGGCAATCCGCACGGCAAGGCCGCCGTGTCGCTCCAGGAGCGCCAGATGGAAATGCTGCGCGAGAAGAACAAGCATCTGGAGCTGCGCCTGTCCGAGCTGCTGCGCTACGGCCACGAGAACGACAGCATCGCCGCGAAGATGGTCCACTGGACCTCGCTCGTGCTCGCCGAGCGCGATCCGCACGCGTTGCCGCGCATGATCGCCGAGCGCCTGCGCACGGAATTCGACGTGCCGCAGTCGGCGCTGCGCGTCTGGGATGTCGCCGAAACCCATGCGCAGGCGAGTTTCGCGAAGCACACGGGTGAGGAAGTGCGTCTCTTCGCCAATGGCCTCGAAACGCCGTATTGCGGCGCGAATACGGGCTTCGAAGCGGCGCAATGGCTCGACGGCGCCGAAGGCGAGCCGCAATCGGTCGCGATCATCGCGCTGCGCAAGCGCGCATCGGATGAAGAACGCGATCCGACCGGCGAGGCGTTCGGCCTGCTCGTGATGGGCTCGCCCGATCCGCGCCGTTTCCACGACGGCATGGGCACCGATTTCCTGCGCCAGATCGGCACGCTCGCGAGCGGTGCGCTCGCGCGTCTGTTGCCGCATTGACCCCACCCTGAAGCTGTTGTGACCCGTACCGAAGAAGCCGTCACCGTGAACCCGACCGATCCGATCGCCGACTACCTCGACACCCTCGAGCACGTGCGCCGGCTCTCGGCGCACACGCTGCGCGGCTATACGCATGAGCTCGACGAGCTGAAAAAGCTCGCCAATGGCCGGCCGCTCGAACAGGTCACGCCCGCCGATGTGCGCGGCGCGGTGGCGCGCGCGCACGCGGGCGGCCTCTCGGCGCGCTCGATCGCGCATCGGCTCTCGGCCTGGCGCGCGTTCTATCGCTGGCTCGCGGGACGCATCGAACTCGACGCGAATCCGGTCGCGGCGATACGCGCGCCTAAACGCGCGAAGACGCTGCCGAAAGCGCTTTCCGTCGACGACGCCACGCGGCTCATGGAAGCGCCCGGCGCAGCCAGCGAAGCCGCCGCGGGCAGCCTCGAAGCGCTGCGCGATCAGGCGATGCTGGAGCTGTTTTATTCGTCGGGCTTGCGTCTCGCGGAGCTCGTGGGCCTCGATGTGCACTACATGCGCCGCGATGGCTACGAATCGGCTGGCTGGCTCAAGCGCGACGCCGCGGAAGTCGAAGTGCATGGCAAAGGCGACCGGCATCGCGTCGTGCCCGTCGGGCGCAAGGCGCTGGACGCGCTCGATGCGTGGCTCGCCGTGCGCCACACCTGGGTCAAGCACGACGACGCCCCGCTCTTTCTGTCCGTGCGCGGCAATCGCATGGCGCCGGGCGTCGTGCGCGAGCGCGTCAAGCGCGCCGCACTGCTGGCCGGCATTCCGGCGAACGTCCATCCGCACGTGTTGCGGCACTCGTTCGCCACACATCTGCTGCAATCGAGCGGCGATCTGCGTGCGGTCCAGGAACTGCTCGGCCACGCCAGCATATCGGCCACGCAGGTGTACACGTCGCTCGATTTTCAGCATCTCGCGAAGGTGTACGACAACGCGCATCCGCGCGCGAAGAAGCGCGAAGAGTAAAAACTCTTAAGACCTTCGCCCGCATTCACCGTTTCTTGCGCGTCCGGCGCCCTCGCACAGGGCCTGCGGACGCCGCCGCATCACTGGCATCGCATCCATCATGAATATCGTCACTCTCAAGCCGTCGAAAGAAAAATCCCTGCTGCGCCGCCATCCGTGGGTCTACGCCAACGCGATCGATCGCGTCGACGGCAAACCCGCGCCCGGCGCCACGGTGATGGTGCGCTCGCACGATGGCCGCTTTCTTGCGCGCGCCGCGTACAGCCCGCATTCACAGATCCGCGCGCGCGTCTGGAGCTTCGACGAAAACGAGCCGATCGACCATGCGTTCTTCAAGCGCCGCGTGCAGCGCGCGCTCGCGCATCGTCAGGCGATGGTGAAGGACACGGGCGCGGTGCGTCTGATCTTCGGCGAGGCGGACGGCCTGCCGGGTCTGATCGTCGACTGGTACACGGAAGACGCGCAGAATCCGCGCGGCCAGCTGGTCTGCCAGTTCATGGCGGCGGGTGTGGAAGCGTGGAAAGACGCGATCGTGAACGCGCTGACCCAGGCGACGGGCTGCCCGAACGTCTACGAACGCTCGGACGTGTCGATCCGCCAGAAGGAAGGGCTCGAGCAGATCACCGGGCTTTTGGCCGGCGACGAGCCGCCCGCGACGATCATCGCGAACGAGAACGGCGTGCGCTATCACGTCGACGTGCGCAACGGCCACAAGACCGGCTTCTACGTCGATCAACGCGATAACCGCGCGCTGGTGCAGACCTACGCCGAGGGCCGCGACGTGCTCAACTGCTTCTGCTACACGGGCGGTTTCTCGCTCGCGGCGATGAAGGGCAACGCGAAACGCGTGGTGTCGATCGACTCGTCGGGCGAGGCGCTGGCCACGGCGCAGAAGAACGTCGAGGCCAACGGCTTCGACGCCGAACGCGCGACCTGGCTCGACGCCGACGCCTTCAAGACGCTGCGCCGCCTGCACGAAGAAGGCGAGCGCTTCGACCTCGTGGTGCTCGATCCGCCCAAATTCGCGGCCTCGCGCGAGCACGTGGATCGCGCCGCGCGCGCCTACAAGGACATCAACCTCACGGGCTTCAAGCTGCTGCGCCCGGGCGGTCTGCTGTTCACGTACTCGTGCTCGGGCGCGATCGACGCGGAGCTGTTCCAGAAGATCGTCGCAGGCGCGGCCGCCGACGCGAAGGTCGACGCGCGCATCATCAAGCGCCTGGGCGCCGGGGTCGATCACCCGCTGCTCACGGCCTTCCCCGAGGGCGAATACCTCAAGGGCCTGCTGTTGCAAATCGCCTGATACGGCCTTATCTGCATGCGATTCGCGTCGCGGCGCACGCTAGCGATTCGACCCCGAAACGGGTCTGCGCAAGCATGCCCTGCGCACCTGCCGCAGATATGATTCAATAGATAGTTATGTTGTAACACTGGCGACAGGGCGCGCGGACCGCGCGCCGCGCCCTCACCGACATTCACCAGGCAAAGAGCATGGCAAACAGCATGATTCCCGTCACGATCCTGACCGGCTTCCTCGGCAGCGGCAAGACCACGCTGCTCAAGCGCATCCTTAACGAGAACCACGGCATGAAGATCGCCGTGATCGAGAACGAGTTCGGCGAAGAGAACATCGACAACGAAATTCTCGTGCAGGACAGCAACGAGCAGATCATCCAGATGAGCAATGGCTGCATCTGCTGCACGATCCGCGGCGACCTCGCACGCGTGCTCGGCGACCTCGCGCAGCAAAAGCGCGACGGCAAGCTCGACTTCGAGCGCGTCGTGATCGAAACGACCGGCCTCGCCAATCCGGGCCCGGTCGCGCAGACCTTCTTCATGGACAACGAGATCGCCGACACCTTCCTGCTCGACGCGATCATCACGCTGGTGGACGCCAAGCACGGCAACAAGCAACTCAATGAGCATGAAGTGGTGCAGCGTCAGGTGGGTTTCGCCGACCGCATCTTCATCACGAAGGCCGATCTCGTCGATGCGAAGGAAGTCGCCGACCTGCGTCACCGCGTGCTGCACATGAACCCGAAGGCGCAAGTGCGCGAAGTGAACTTCGGCGAAGCGGACATCAAGGAAGTGTTCGATCTGCGCGGCTTCAACCTGAACGCCAAGCTCGAAATCGACCCCGACTTCCTCGCCGAAGACGAGCACGATCACGCGCATGACCATGCGCACGCTCACGATGACCACGGCCACGCGCACGGCGATCATGCCGACTGCGATCACGATCACGGCCAGTGCACGCACGAAGGCCACGACCACGGCCATCATCACCACGCGCACCACGACGACAAGATCAAGTCGTTCGTGTACCGCAGCGACCGCCCGTTCGATCCGAACCGCCTGGAAGACTTCCTCGGCGGCATCCTGCAGATCTACGGCGAGCATCTGCTGCGCTACAAAGGCGTGCTTTACATGAAGGGCGTGGACCGCAAGGTCGTGTTCCAGGGCGTGCACCAGATGATGGGCAGCGACCTGGCCGCCAAGTGGCTGCCGATCGAAAAGAAGAACAGCAAGATGGTGTTCATCGGCATCGAACTGCCGACGGATCTGATCACCGACGGTCTCGACGCCTGCCTCGTCTGAAATCCGTGACGACGCAACCAACGGCGCACGCGATACGCTGAATTCGCGATCCCGTCGCCTTGACGCCCGGCCTTGCGCCGGGCGTTGTCGTTTTTGGCGCCCTTGCGAAGCGCGCAATTCGGTCTTTCCGTGCGCTGCACATCAAATAACGTACCCGACCATCGCTTTTTCACGATTGGCGCGTTATATTTTCTGGATATCGAACGTAAGCCGATGCCGTCATTGCAGGGATTTCCCGCTTGCGGCGCGAGTTTGCGGTTCGGTTACAATACGGCCCCACTGGAAGAGAGGCGCCCCGGAGTCTCCCAATCACCGGTCTCCGGCAGGATTTCATTTCCCCGGCTACGCATCGCGCGTCTCAGCGCGCAGCCGGTACGAAATATGCCTCTTTGCATCTGAACGACGGTTTCCAGAGGAGTTCGGCCCCGCAGCGGCGCTCAGGCGTCACGACAATTCACCGTCCGTGCCCGCCGGCGCGCACCTTGGCGCGAAAAAAGCGCGCGCATATCGCGGTTTTGGGTGGTAAGGCCACTGCGGGCAACACAAAAGTGCAGGCAAGATGTGCCAGTTTTGCCTCACTCATTGAAGAAGCAAGCCAGATGACGACGACACGACTCTTGACCGAAGCCGAAATCCTGAAGATGAGCGACAAGGATTACATGAACGAGGATCAGCTCGCCTTCTTCAAGAACCGGCTCGAACAGCTGCAAGCGGAAATTCTCCGTAATGCGGGCCAAACCACCGAGAATCTGCGCGAAACCGTGATCGTTCCCGATCCGGCCGACCGTGCGACGATCGAGGAAGAGCATGCGCTCGAACTGCGCACGCGCGACCGCGAACGCAAGCTGCTGAAGAAGGTGCAGCAATCGATCGCGCGCATCGAATCGGGCGATTACGGCTGGTGCGAAGAGACCGGCGAGCCGATCGGCATCCCGCGTCTGATCGCGCGCCCGACCGCTACGCTCTCGCTCGAAGCGCAGGAGCGCCGCGAACTGCGCCAGAAGCTGTTCGGCGACTGAGCGGCTCCCGGCGGCGCCACGTTCTTCGTAGGCGCGTGCCGGATCGACTGCCTTCCTTGTCGAAGCGCACGGAGTCCCGTGCGCTTTTTTTATTGCGCGCACCGGGCCCCCGGCACGCCACCGCCTCGTTCCCCTTATCCCGTTTTCTGCGCAGCGAGCCCTTGAACTGCCCGCTGCCGCCCTAAACTTCTACCGACACGCCCGCTCGCGCAGCCCGCAGTAAAGTCTGCGGACCCGCGCGGCGCGTACCGAATCCCGACGGCGCGGCGCAACGGCATCAACTGCGCCGCCGCGCCTGTCCCTACCTGGCATCAACGGTAAAAAGGAACGCACATGGAGCAATTTCACGGCACGACGATCGTATCCGTGCGTCGCGGCGACAAGGTCGCCCTCGGCGGCGACGGTCAGGTGACCCTCGGCAACATCGTCATGAAGGGCGGCGCCAAGAAGGTGCGACGCATCTACGGCGGCAAGGTGATGGTGGGCTTCGCGGGCGGCACCGCTGACGCGTTCTCGTTGCTCGACCGCTTCGAAGCCAAGCTCGAAAAGCATCAGGGCAATCTCACGCGCGCCGCTGTCGAGCTCGCCAAGGACTGGCGCACCGACCGCATGCTGCGCCGTCTCGAAGCGATGCTGATCGCCGCGGACGCCACCACCACGCTCGTCATCACCGGCAACGGCGACGTGCTCGATCCCGAAGGCGGCATTTGCGCGATCGGCTCGGGCGGCTCGTATGCGCAAGCCGCCGCCAAGGCGCTCGTCGACAACACCGACCTCTCGCCGCGCGAGATCGTCGAGAAGTCGCTCGAGATCGCCGGCGACATGTGCATCTATACGAATCACAACCGCGTGATCGAGACCATCGAGTAACCCGCCTCCCAGACGACAAGGAATCAAGGATGAGCACCATGACCCCCGCCGAGATCGTCTCGGAACTCGACAAGCACATCATCGGCCAGGCGAAGGCGAAAAAGGCCGTGGCCGTCGCGCTGCGCAACCGCTGGCGCCGCCAGCAGGTGGCCGAGCCGCTGCGCCAGGAAATCACGCCGAAGAACATTCTCATGATCGGGCCGACGGGCGTCGGCAAGACCGAAATCGCGCGCCGCCTCGCCAAGCTCGCGGACGCGCCCTTCATCAAGATCGAAGCGACCAAGTTCACCGAAGTGGGCTACGTGGGCCGCGACGTCGACAGCATCGTGCGCGATCTCATCGAAATTTCGGTGAAGCAGACGCGCGAAACGGAAATGCGCAAGGTGCGCAGCAAGGCCACCGATCAGGCCGAAGACCGCATCCTCGACATCCTGCTGCCGAGCGCACGCCCCGTGGGCTTCGGCTCGACCGATGCGGCCGCCACGACGGGTGAAGGCGACAACGCCACGCGCCAGACTTTCCGCAAGCGTCTGCGCGAAGGCCAGCTCGACGACAAGGAAATCGAGCTCGACGTCGAACAGCCGCAAGCGGGCATGGACATCATGGGGCCGCCGGGCATGGAAGACATGACCGAGCAGATCCGTTCGATGTTCGCCAATCTGGGCGGCGGCAAGAAGACGCGCCGCAAGGTGAAGGTCAAGGAAGCGTTGAAACTGCTGACCGACGAAGAAGCGGCGAAGATGCTCAACGACGAAGAGGTCAAGCAGAAGGCCGTGCAGAACGTCGAGCAGAACGGCATCGTGTTCCTCGACGAGATCGACAAGATCGCTTCTCGCAACAACGAAGGCAGCGGCGGCGGCGAAGTGTCGCGTCAGGGCGTGCAGCGCGATCTGCTGCCGCTCGTGGAAGGCACCACCATCAACACGAAGTACGGGATGATCAAGACCGATCACATCCTGTTCATCGCGAGCGGTGCGTTCCATCTTGCGAAGCCGAGCGATCTGATTCCCGAACTGCAAGGCCGTTTCCCGATCCGCGTGGAACTCGACTCGCTGTCTGTGAAGGACTTCGAAGCGATTCTGGTCGCCACCGACGCGAGCCTCGTCAAGCAGTATCAGGCGCTGCTCGCAACCGAAGACGTGCAGCTCGATTTCGCCGAAGACGGCATCCGCCGCCTCGCGGAAATCGCTTATTCGGTGAACGAAAAGACCGAGAACATCGGTGCGCGCCGTCTCTATACGGTCATCGAAAAGCTGCTGGAAGATGTGTCGTTCGCCGCGGGCAATCACGCGGGCCAGAGCGTGCGCGTCGATGCCGCTTACGTCGACAAGGCGCTCGGTGAAGTCGCGCAGGACGAAGATCTGTCGCGCTACGTGCTGTAAGCGCAGGCGACGCTGATCGTCGCTTAAAGCCACATCAAACAAAAAGCCCTGCAAACGCAGGGCTTTTTTCATTACAGCGGCATTAAAGCGGCGAAGCGCGCAGCGTCACTGCTTGACCGGACGCTTCGCGAGCTTGCGTTGCAGCGTGCGTCGATGCATGTTGAGCGCTCGCGCCGTGGCCGAGATATTGCCGCCGTGTTCGGACAGCACGCGCTGGATGTGCTCCCACTCGAGGCGCGCGACCGAAAGCGGCGCAGGATGCTCGATGGCCGCATCGGCCTGCAGTGCGCTCGCGTCGCCTTGCAGCGACGTGAGGATCATTTCGACGTTGGCGGGCTTGGCAAGATAGTTGTCCGCGCCATCCTTCACGGCCTGAACCGCCGTGGCGATGCTCGCGTAGCCCGTGAGCACGAGCATGCGCGCGTCGGGCTGGAGATCGCGCAGCGGCGCGATCAGCGTGAGGCCCGAATCGTTGCCCAGATGCAGGTCGACCGTGATCTGCCCGAACTTCTGCTGGTTCGCGAAGCGGATCGCTTCTTCGGCGTTGTGCGCCTGCTCCACCTGGTAGCCGCGTCGCGTGAGACCGCGCGCGAGGATGTCGGAGAAGACTTCGTCGTCGTCGATCACCAGAAAATTCATATCGCTCATGCCACTTTCTCCGTGTTTCACCGATGTTTGTTCAGGCCGCGCCGGGGTGGGTCGCCCCCTGGCCTGATGCCATGTCCTAACGTGTTGCCGCCGCGCTGTCGTGCGAGCCCGCGGTCGAGGTCGCCTCGCCGGCCAGCGGGCCCTCGCTCACCGGCACGCGCAGCACCGCGCGCGTGCCGCGCGCCTTGCGCGGGCGGGCGCCGCCGGCCGTGCCGTTTGCCGGGCTTGCGGCCGGAGCGTCCGTGAGATCGATCGAGCCGCCAAGACGGGCCGCCGAGGAAAACGCGAGATACAGGCCCACGCCATGACCGCCCTGCGTGCTGTCCACGGGCGCCGCGCCCAGCGACGCGCGCAGCGACGGCGGGATGCCCGGCCCCGCGTCGCAGACTTCGAAATCGATATACCCCGGAAGCGGCAGCGCGCGTAGCGTCACAAAGTCGCGGCTCGCGCGCGCGGCGTTGTCGAGCAGGATGGTGAGGATCTGCCCGACCGCCACGGTGTCGTCGAGGCACAGCTCGTTTGGCGTATCGCCAAGCAGTTCGAAATGCACATGCGGATGACGCAGACGCCACTGCTCGACGAACGGTCCGAGCCATTCGTTCACCGCCTGACGGCTGCCCGTGGACGACGCGCGGCTCCTGAGCCGCGCAAGCGCCGACGTGCACAGCGTGATCTGCTTGTCGAGCAGCTCGAGATCGGCGGAATACGGCGCGAGCCCCTTGTCGCTGCGCGCGATGTCGCGCAGTTCCTCGGTAAGCATGGCGATACTGGAAAGCGGCGTGCCGATCTCGTGCGCGACGGTCGCCGCCTGCACGCCGAGCGCCACCGCGCGTTCGTCGCGCAACAGGCGCTGCTGCGCGTCGGCGAGCGCGTTCTCGCGCTGGCGCAGCGCGCGCGACATGCGCGCCACGAACCACACGATCAGCGCGACGCTCACCATGAAGTTCACCCACATGCCCGCGCGATAGTAGTCGAACAGATTCGCCGGGTTGTCGAGATTGAGCGGGACGTTGTCGAAGCCGAGCAGCACATAGCAAACCACGGCGAAGCACGCGAGCCACGCGGTGAGATACCACGGCAGCACGGCGGCCGCGATGGCCAGCGACGGCAGGTAGAGCGAAACGAACGGATTGGTCGTGCCGCCCGAGAGAAATAGCAGTGCGGAAAGCGCGCCCAGATCGACCCATAGTTGACCGAACAGTTCGAGATCGGACTCGGGACGGTCCTGGGTGACACGCAGCCAGGTGACGCCGTTGAACGCCACTTCGAGGGCGATCACGAACAGCATGGCGGGCAGCGGCAATTGCACGCCGAAGAAGAATTGCACGAACGCAATCGTGCACAGCTGGCCGATGATGGCGAGACTGCGCAGCCAGAACACATGGCTGAGATTGACGCGGGCACTGACAGTGATGCGATGCATGGTGTCAGTTTACCTGTTCGTGCTTCCTGTTCGGACTTGTCTGATTCATCGTCTTGAAAAGGTTTGATTCAATGTCTGTCATCCGCCGACAGCAAGTTGGCGACTATTTCTGACAAGGCAGGCAGCAGATGACTTCCGTTACGCACGATCCCGTCCAGAAGACGCGCGACCTCTTTCTCGATTTCGTCGACGCCGCCTGCGGCGATATGTCATCGGTGAACACGCTGCTGGACGCCACCCGCGCAGCGCTGCGAGATCTCAACGACGATGCGCTCATGCTCACGGCCGCGCGTGCCCAACAACCCGAACTGGCCAACGAGGCAATCCGCCTCTGTGCCGCGATTGCCCGGCTCGAACCGCAACGGGCGGCGGCGTGGTTCGCAGCCGGCCTTGCGCTCCAACTCGCAAATCGCCACGCCGACGCCGTAGCACCTTACCGCCGCGCACTCGCAATCGATCGAACGTTTCCAAATCTGCGCAACAATCTTGCGACCGCCTTGATGCAGATCAATTCAAACAACGATGAGGTCGCGGATCTGCTCGGGGAAAGCATTGCGGCGCATCCCAACGACGTCAACGCATGGATCAATCTCGGGCGCCTGCGCCCCAACGAGATGGATACCGCACGGCCGCTGGAGGCAAGCCGTCGGGCCGTGGCGCTCGCCCCGCACAACGCGCTCGCCCTCAACAATCTTGCGATGGCCTGCAAGGAAGCCCAGCACTGGGACGAAGCGGAGCGCACCGCCCGCGCCGCCTGTCAGTATGCCCCCAATGACGCTTCGATACGCCTGAACCTGTCGATGACGCAGCTGCTGCGCGGCAACTTCGCTGATGGCTGGGCCGATCATGAGTTGCGCTGGCAAGGGGCGAGTGAGCTGGCTTCCGGCCGCCCGGTCTTCCCGAAGCCCCAATGGCTGGGCGAACCGCTCGCGGGACGCACGCTGCTGGTCTGGGGCGAACAAGGCATGGGTGATCTGCTGCAGTTCTGCCGCTACATTCCGCTGCTGGCCGAACGCGTGCACCGCGAAGGCGGGCGGCTCGTCTGGAACTCGTTTCCGCAGATGGGCGAGCTGCTCTCGCGCAGCCTGGGCGGCCATGTCGATGTCTATAGCGCGGGCGGCGGTGTCGAAAACCTGCCGCCCTACGACTGCGAGATCTCGCTGCTGAGCCTGCCGCTCCTCTTCGGCACGACCGAAGCGACGATTCCCGGCCCAACCGGTTATCTCGCGCCCGCCAGCAACGCCGCCGCGCACTGGCGCGAACGGCTCGCGAGCGAGCCGCGCCTGAAGGTCGGGCTCACCTGGACGGGCAGCCTCATGCACAAACGCAACCCGTTCCGGCGCGTCGGGCTGGAGCGGTACGCGCGCCACTTCGGCGGAGTCGAGAACGTGGCGTTCTACTCGCTGCAACCCGGCGCGCAAGCCGACATCGAAGCCGCGCGCGCAGCGGGCTTCGAGGTGCACGACTACACGCAGGAGTGGAAAACCTTCGACGACACCGCTGCATTCGTCGACGCGCTCGATCTCGTGATTTCGGTGTGCACGTCGAGCGCCCACCTGGCCGGTGCGCTCGGCCAGCGCACGTGGGTGCTGCTGGACGTAAATCCGCACTGGGTCTGGATGCTCGATCGCAAGGACAGTCCGTGGTATCCGAACACCACGCTCTATCGGCAACAGCACTTCAGGGAATGGGAGCCGGTGCTCGACAACGTCAGCGCCGATCTGGCGAAGCTCGCCGCCACGCATCGGGCGAAGGCGGTCTGAGCGCCGGGCGCGAGCGTCAGCGGGTCGCCCCGCCCGCAGCAACAGCGGCGGCGAGGCATTCGGGGCACAGACAACGCCCGCGCGGGTCGAGCTGGTTCGCGGGCACGGCGGGCAGCGCCTTGCACCAGCAGTCGAATGGCTCGGTGTTGCGGCCGCAGTCGAAAGCGGTGCCGCAGCGCGGACAGCGCGCGCGCTTGAGGGCGTCAGCAGATGGGGCGGAGGCGGTCATGGCGGCGCGCTCCCTGGAAAGCCGGCCAGGCGATGAAGAAATGATGCCACAGTGCGAGCCGTATCCAGGCACCCGCACGGGTCCCGCGCTGACGCCCCTATTCACAGCAACTGCACGCCACCCGCTGCCATGTCACGAGCAATTCACGAAGATTGACGCAATATCAGAGAAGATGCGCCATGATGACGCCGCAGCGCCGCCTGCTGTCGCGTCGTTGCATCGCCACCCGCCCGACCTATCGAAAACCCTGTTGCAGCGCGCCAGTCCTGTACAATTCGCCCTGTTTCCGGCCTGATTGGCCCGCGCTTTCGCTAGTGCGCCCGTTCAGGTGTTTTTCGCCCCGTTTTCCTGTCCAGTCCCGCCGCCATGTCCGAGCCCATCGACCTCTCGCAGATCGCGCCTACCCTGAAAGCCGAAATCCTGGCCGAAGCCCTGCCGTATATCCGCCAGTACCACGGTAAGACCGTCGTCATCAAATACGGCGGCAACGCCATGACCGAAGAGCGTCTCAAGCAAGGCTTCGCGCGCGACGTGATCCTGCTCAAGCTCGTGGGCATCAACCCGGTCATCGTGCACGGCGGCGGCCCGCAGATCGACACGGCGCTCAAGAAGATCGGCAAGCAGGGCACCTTCATCCAGGGCATGCGCGTCACGGACGAAGAAACGATGGAAGTCGTCGAGTGGGTGCTCGGCGGTGAAGTGCAGCAGGACATCGTCACGCTGATCAATCACTTCGGCGGCCACGCAGTCGGCCTGACCGGCAAGGACGGCGGCCTGATCCACGCGCGCAAGCTGATGATGCCGGATCGCGACAATCCGGGTCAGTACATCGACATCGGCCAGGTGGGCGAGGTCGAGGCGATCAACCCGGCGGTCGTGAAGGCGCTCCAGGACGACGCGTTCATTCCGGTGATCTCGCCGATCGGCTTCGGCGAAGACGGCCTGTCGTACAACATCAACGCCGACCTCGTGGCGGGCAAGCTCGCCGTCGTGCTGAACGCCGAAAAGCTCGTCATGATGACGAACATCCCGGGCGTGATGGACAAGTCGGGCAACCTGCTGACCGACCTCTCGGCGCGCGAAATCGACGGCCTGTTCGAAGACGGCACGATCTCGGGCGGCATGCTGCCGAAGATCTCGTCGGCGCTCGACGCGGCCAAGAGCGGCGTGCGTTCGGTGCACATCATCGACGGCCGCATCGAGCACTCGGTGCTGCTGGAAATCCTGACCGAGCAACCGTTCGGCACGATGATCCGCTCGCACTAAGCGTGCGACCCGCCGGCGGCGCCCCTCGCGCTGCCGCCGGCGTTGCGTCTGTCCGGCAACGGTTTCGTAGCAGTGCCCCCGCGCGCGGCGTCCGCGTTGTTTGCCGCCTTCCTGCCCGCGCCTTGATTGCATCAACGCAGCTCGATGAACGCAGCACGATGAACGTCTCCCGCCCGCTTCGCCGCCGGCCGCATGCCGCACGCGGTTCACGCGGCGCCTGTGCCCCCGGCCGCCACACGCCCGTCTGGCTCTTCGATCTCGACAACACGCTGCACGGCGCGTCGCGCGCGATCTTCCCGGCCATCAACCGGGGCATGACGCAGTACATCATCGACGCGCTCGGCGTGAGCCGCGACGTCGCCAATCATCTGCGCATCAGCTACACGCAGCGCTACGGCGCGGCGTTGCTCGGCCTCACGCGCCATCATCCGATCGATCCGCACGACTTCCTCAAGGTCGTGCACACGTTCCCCGATCTGCCCAACATGGTCCACGCCGAGCGCGGTCTCGCACGCACGCTCGCGGCGCTGCCGGGCCGCAAGATCGTGCTGACCAACGCGCCCGAGGTGTACGCGCGCGCCATGCTCGCGGAGCTGGGCATCGAGCAGTTGTTCGAGCGGGTCGTGGCGATCGAGCACATGCAGTCGCGCGGCCGCTGGCGCGCCAAGCCCGACCACGGCATGCTGCGCGCCGTGCTGCGCGAGGCGCGCGCGCCGCTCGCGGATGCGATCCTCGTCGAGGACACGCACGGGCATCTGAAGCGCTACCGGCGCCTGGGCATCCGCACGGTCTGGATCACGGGGCACCTGCCCGCGCACATGGTGCGCGGCGGGCGGCCCCACTATGTCGATCACCGCATTCGTTCGTTAAAATCCCTCCAGCGCGGCCTGCAACACGCGCCGTTGCGGGGCCGGCCGCGCGTCTGAAGCGCCTGAGGCGCCTGACGACGGCAAGCGCGACGCCCGACGGACCACGGGCGCGGCCTGCGACACACCCATATTCACCCGGAGCGCATGCGCATCCGGTGCGACGATAAACGGCAAGACTCAAGCGGCGCGGCGGCATGACAGTCCGCCAGCCGCACTCAGGGGCGACATTCATGCAGCCGAGCCAAACGCGTGACGCAGTCGTAGCAGCCGCAGCACCCGACTCACCCGATGCACCCGAAGCCGCACCGCGCCGCAGCCGCCCGAAGCCGGGCGAGCGGCGCATCCATATCCTCCAGACGCTCGCCGCCATGCTCGAAACCCCGCGCGGCGAGAAGATCACCACGGCAGCGCTGGCCGCGCGCCTAGGCGTTTCCGAAGCGGCGCTCTATCGCCATTTCGCAAGCAAGGCCCAGATGTACGAAGGCCTGATCGACTTCATCGAGCAGACGCTGTTCGGCCTCATCAACCAGATCGTCGAAAAAGAGCCAGGCGGCGTGCTGCAGGCGCGCGCGATCGCGCTCATGCTCGTCAACTTCGCCTCACGCAATGCCGGCATGACGCGCGTGCTGACCTGCGAGGCGCTGGTGGGCGAGCACGAACGCCTGGCCGAGCGCGTGAACCAGATGCTCGATCGCGTCGAAGCGTCGCTGCGCCAGTGCCTGCGCGTGGGTCTCGCCGAGGACCGTGAGGCCGGTGCGCGCACGCCCGGCGCAGCGGCCTTGCCGAACGGTTACGATCCGGCGGTGCGCGCGAATCTCGTCGTACGTTATGTGATCGGCTGCTGGCACCGCTATGCGCAAAGCGGCTTCACGCGCTTGCCCAGCGAGCACGCCGACGAACAGATTCGCGTGATCCTGCAATAACGCAGCCGCTCGTTGTGCGCGTTGTCTGAGAAGGGCGGCCATCAGCACGGAGCGACCGCGCATGAACCGTCCCATCCCGCCCATCGGCCTGCCGCCGCTGCTCACCAGTCTGTCCGCCCACTGGGGATGGCTGCTTGCGCGCGGCGTCGCTGCCATCTTGTTCGGTCTGCTTGCCTTCGCGTGGCCCGGCCTCACCGTGCTCACGCTCGCCATCGTCTGGGGCGCCTATGCGATCGTCGATGGCGCCTTCGCACTGATCTACGGCGCGCGCGGCGGCGGCACGCGGCGCTGGGCTTATATCGTGGTCGGACTGATCGGTCTGATCGCCGGCCTCGTGGCGTTCTTCTGGCCTGGCGAAACGGCCATCGTGCTGGTGATGATCATCGGCTTCTGGGCACTCGCCGTGGGCATCTTCGAGATCATCTACGCGATCCAGTACCGCCATGCCATTGCGCATCCGTGGGCGGTCGGCCTCTCGGGTTTGCTCTCGGCGGCGGTGGGCTTTTTCATCGTCATGTTTCCGGGCGCGGGCGCGCTCTCGCTAATCTGGGTAATCGCCGCCTACGCCGTCTTCTACGGCATCCTGATGATCGTCGCGGCGCTGCAATTGCGCCGCTGGCGCCACGCGCATCCGGCCACGCGCTGAGCACGCACCGACTACGTGTGCGCATGGGCGAGCCACGGCCCTGGCTTGCCCGAACGGTTCCTTTGCACTTTTTCCGATATACTCTGCGTTCCTTTTGCTATACCCACGCGCCGATTTGCTGACTCGATTGCGGGCGCGTGAACTCCAGGACGGTCAGTCCGGGGTTCGATATAAATGCGGCTAAAGAGGTCGTCAGCTGCGCCAATCCTTTCGCACTCCGCGCTCGCCGACGCCGTTTAGCCGCCCGAAAACCAAGGCGGAACGAATGGAATCGATCGGCATCGTCGCTCCTCAAACACTGCATTTCGACGAGCCCCTGCAACTGCAGAACGGCACGGCACTCGCCGGGTACGACCTCGTGGTCGAAACCTACGGCACGCTCAACGCCGCGCGCAGCAACGCGGTGCTCGTCTGTCACGCGCTCAATGCGTCGCATCACGTCGCGGGCGTCTACGCGGACAATCCCAAAGACGTGGGCTGGTGGGACAACATGGTCGGGCCGGGCAAGCCGCTCGACACCAACCGCTTCTTCGTGATCGGCGTGAACAATCTGGGCTCGTGCTTCGGCTCGACCGGCCCGATGAGCATCGACCCCGCCACGGGCAAGCCGTGGGGCGCGCGCTTTCCGGTCGTGACCGTGGAAGACTGGGTGGACGCCCAGGCGCGGGTGGCCGATCGCTTCGGCATCGAGAAGTTTGCCGCGGTGATGGGCGGCAGCCTCGGTGGCATGCAGGCGCTCGCGTGGAGCCTGCGTTATCCCGACCGGCTCGGCCATTGCATCGTGATCGCCTCCACGCCCAAGCTCTCGGCGCAGAACATTGCGTTCAACGAAGTGGCGCGCTCGTCGATCCTCTCGGACCCCGACTTCCACGGCGGCGACTACTACGCGCACAACGTGAAGCCGCGTCGCGGCCTGCGCGTGGCGCGCATGGTCGGCCACATCACCTATCTCTCCGACGACGACATGGCCGAGAAATTCGGCCGTGCACTGCGCCGCGCGGAGGGCGCCGAAGACGCCTACAACTTCAACTTCGACGTGGAATTCGAAGTGGAGTCGTACCTGCGCTACCAGGGCGACAAGTTCGCGGACTACTTCGACGCCAACACGTATCTGCTCATCACGCGCGCGCTCGACTACTTCGATCCGGCGAAGGACTTCGACGGCGACCTCACGCTCGCGCTCGCCGGCACCAAGGCGAAGTACCTCGTGGCGAGTTTCACAACCGACTGGCGCTTCGCCCCCACGCGCTCGCGCGAACTGGTGAAGGCGCTGCTCGATCACAAGCGCCAGGTGACCTACGCGGAGATCGACGCGCCGCACGGCCACGACGCGTTCCTGCTCGACGACGCGCGCTATCACAACGTCATGCGCGCCTATTACGAACGTATCGCCAACGAGGTGGGCGCATGAACCAGAGCGCTTTCGACAGTCTTTCCGCCCGTCCCGACTTTCGCACCATCGCGCGCTGGATCGAACCGCGCTCGACCGTGCTCGACCTCGGCTGCGGCGACGGCGCGCTGCTCTCGCTGCTCGGCGAGGAGCTGGAGTGCACCGGCTACGGCATCGAGATCAACGACGCGGGCGTGCTCGCCTCGACGAAGAACGGCATCAACGTGATCCAGCAGAATCTGGAAGACGGCCTGCGCCTGTTCGAGGATGCGAGCTTCGACTTCGCGATCCTCTCGCAGACGCTGCAAACCATTCACCAGACCGCCGCGATCCTGCGCGAGACGGCCCGCGTGGGCAAGGAATGCATCGTCTCGTTCCCGAACTTCGGCTACTGGCCGCATCGGCTTTCGGTACTGGGCGGGCGCATGCCGGTGTCGAAATCACTGCCCTACCAGTGGCACAACACGCCGAACGTGCGGGTGCTGACAGTGAAGGATTTCGAGGCGCTCGCGCCCGAAGTCGGCATCGAAATTCTCGACCGCGCCGTGCTGCATGGGGGCCAGACCGTTCGATGGGGCGTGAACTGGCGTGGTAGTCTTGCGGTCTATCGCGTGAAGAAACGGTGACGCCGGCAGCGGCGTCGCGCGTTCTGCCGTTTTCAAACACACCACCGCGCCGCCGCTACCCGCCGACATGCCGATCCCACCCCAAGAGGCCACGACCCAAGAGGCCCACGACGTCCAGGACGCTCACAACGCCCACGACGTCAACGCACACGAAGAACACCCCGGCTGGCGCGCGTATCTGAACACGCACATGCTGATCTGCGTGTTCCTCGGCTTCACCTCGGGGCTGCCGCTCTTCACGCTGGTCTATCTGGTGCAGGCGTGGCTGCGCTCCGAAGGCGTCAATCTCAAGGAAATCGGCCTTTTCGCGCTGATCCAGTTTCCCTATACGTGGAAATTCGTCTGGGCGCCGCTGATGGACCGCTACGTGCCGCGCCTGCCGGGCTGGAAGCCGGGCCGCCGGCGCGGCTGGATGCTGGTCACGCAGATTCTCGTCGCGGGCGCCATCGCCACGCTCGGTTTCGTCTCCCCTAAAGACTCGATCTGGACCGTGGCCGCGCTCACGGCGCTGGTGGCCTTTTTCGGCGCGAGCCAGGATATCTCCGTCGACGCCTACCGGCGCGAACTGCTCAAGGACACCGAGCAGGGCTTGGGCAACGCCGTGCACGTGAACGCCTATAAGATCGCGGCGCTGGTGCCGGGCTCGCTCGCGCTGATCCTCTCCGATCACCTGCCGTGGAGCACGGTGTTCGTCGTGACGGCGGCGTTCATGATTCCCGGCATGATCCTCTCGCTCGTGGTGCGCGAGCCCGAAGTGCACGGCGCGCCGCCGAAGAATCTGCGCGAAGCCATCGTGCAGCCGTTCGCCGAATTCGTGGGCCGCGACGGCCTCGCCGCCGCGTTGTTCGTGCTGGCGTTCATCTTCCTGTACAAGCTGGGCGACACGATGGCGACGACGCTCTCGACGTCGTTCTTCCTCGATATCGGCTATTCGCGCACGGAAATCGGCGTGATCGCCAAGATGACCGCTTTTGGCGCGAGCCTCGCGGGCGGCATTCTCGGTGGCATTGCGCTGGTGAAGATCGGCATCGGGCGCGGGCTGTGGATCTTCGGCTTTCTGCAGATGGTCTCGACGCTCGGTTTCGCGTGGCTCGCCCAGCTTGGACCCGGTTCGCCCTCGCTCGCGCTGATCTATGACGCCGTCGTGGCGGTCAGCCACGGTGTCTCGCAGATCGCGGGAGTCTTTGGCGCGAGCGCGCAACTCACGCTCGATCCTCGCGCCGTCGCGCTCGCGCTCGTGTACGGCTTCGAGACCTTCGCGACCGGCCTGACGCTCGCCGCTTTCACCGCGTACATCGCCAGCACCACCGACCCGCGCTACACGGCCACGCAGTTCGCGCTGTTCACGAGCCTCGCCTCAGTGCCGCGCACGCTCGCGTCCGCCGCCAGCGGTTATGTCGTCGCGAAAATCGGCTGGTTCGACTACTTCGTCGCCTGCACGCTGCTCGCTCTACCGGGTATGCTCCTGCTCATTCGTATCGCCCCCTGGAGAAACCGGTCGTGACCCCGCCTCAGCATGCTGTTTCCGCTTCCCGCCCGACACGTCGCCGTGCGGGAGCAAGCGGTTCGCGCGCCGTGGGGCCACAAGGCGATCGGCGCGGTACAACGCTACGCACCACACTGCGCACGCTCGCGCTGACGCTGGCTGCCGCGCTGCCTGCCGCACTCGCCGGCCTGCTCCCTGCAAGCTTTGCGCAAGCTGCAGAAAACCCCGCGGCCAATCCAGGCAATGCGGTGAATTCCGCCTCCATGCCCACGCCAGCCGCAGTCCCGAACGCCGCGGAAACGGCAGGCGCGGCGTCCGCGAACGCCTCGACCGCGCCACCGGCGGGCAATGCCGCCTCGTTCAATCCTAACGCCGCGCAAAACAGCGGCCCGAACACGGGCCGCGTGGTGCGCTTCGGCAATATCGGCGTGTTCCGCAATCTGATTCCGTCGCCCACGCTCGAAGCCCAGGCCGCCGCCGAGTACAACGAGATCGTGCGTGGCGCCAACCATTCGAAGCTGCTCTACGCCGATAACGATCCCCACGTGCAGCGCGTGCGCCAGTTCGTGGACCGGCTCGCGCCCTACTCGCTCAAATGGAGCGATCGCGTCAAGAACTGGAAGTGGGAAGTGGCGGTGATCCGCTCGCCCGATATCCGCATGTACTGCCTGCCGGGCGGCAAGATCGTGGTGTATGGCGGCCTGCTAGACCGCGTGAAGCTCAACGACAACGAACTGGGCATGTTGCTCGGCCACGAGATCGCGCATGCGGTGCGCGAGCACGTGCGCGAGCGCCTGGGCGAGCAGCAGGCCGCGCAGATCGAATCGGGCGTGGTGCCGCAGCTATTCGGTCTCGCCGATCTCGGGATGTTCCCGCTCGGCATCGGCTCGCGCCTCATGGAAATGCATTATGGCCGCGCCGACGAAACCGAGGCCGATGTGATCGGCAGCGACATCGCCGCGCGCGCGGGCTTCGATCCGCGCGCCGCGCTCACGCTCTGGGACAAGCTCGCGGCGGCCACGAAGTCCGACCACGATCAGGGCTTCATCTACGTCCATCCGTACACGCCCGCGCGGCGTGCGGACATCGCCAAGCGCCTCGCGGACATGATGCCGATCTACGCGAAGGCCATCGGCAAGCCGCTTAACGAGTTGCCCGACTACCAGGGCATCCCGGCCGTGCAGCGGCGCAAGGTGGCGGCGCCCTGACTCCAGGCACCGCGCTTCCGATCAGCGCTTCTTGACCTTCCAGTCGTAGTCGACGGTCAGCGGCGCGTGGTCGCTGAACTTGATGTCGCGGAACACCGACGTGCTCTTCGCCGTAGCCGCGACGCCGGGCGTGGCGATCTGGTAATCGATACGCCAGCCCACATTCTTCGCGTAGGCCTGGCCGCGGTTGCTCCACCAGGTGTACTGCTCGGGGCGCTGGTCGAGCGTGCGGAATACGTCGACATAACCCACCTCGTCGAAAAGCTGCGTAAGCCACGCGCGCTCTTCGGGCAGGCAGCCGGAGTTCTTCTGGTTGCCCTTCCAGTTCTTGATGTCGATTTCCTTGTGGACGATGTTCACGTCGCCGCACACGATCACTTCGCGCTCGCGGCTGAGTTCGGCCAGATGCGGCATGAACACGTCCATGAAGCGATATTTGGCCTGCTGACGCTCGTCGCCGCTCGAACCCGACGGCACATACACCGAGATCACCGACAGATCGCCGAAGCGCAGTTCCACATAGCGGCCTTCGGCGTCGAACTCCTCGCTGCCGAAGCCGATGATGACTTCATCCGGCTCGCGGCGCGCATACACGCCCGCGCCGCTGTAGCCCTTCTTCACCGCATGCTGGAAGTACCCCTTGAAATCGTGCGGCGCAAGGAATTCGGGCGTCATGTCGTCCTGCGAGCACTTGATTTCCTGCACGCAGAGCACGTCGGCGTTTTGCTCGCCGAACCATTCGAAGAAGCCCTTCTTCGCCGCGGAGCGGATGCCATTGAGGTTCGCGGTGATCACACGCAGCATTTTTTCAGTCCTTTTGGAGTGTCATTGACGGGCAGAGCATCGAGTCTCACTCGATCTTCATGCCTTCGAGTTCGGGCTTGGCAGGCGGAAATTCGAGCTTCAGGTCTTCCATCAAGCGCAGCAGCAATTCGGCGACCATCACGTTGCGATGGGTCTTCGAATCGGCGGGAATCACGTACCAGGGCGCATGTTCGCTCGAGGTGGCCGCAAGCGCGTCGCGGTACGCCGCCTGATAGGCGTCCCAATGCTTGCGCGCTTCGAGATCGGAGAGATCGAATTTCCAGTGCTTGGAGGGATCGTCGATACGCGCCTGAATGCGGCGGCGCTGCTCGTCCTTCGAGATGTGCAGCCAGCACTTGATGATGGTCGTGCCGTTTTCCGCGAGCATGCGTTCGAAGTCGCGGATCTGCGCATAGCGACGCTCGCATTCCGCCGCGTCGATCTGCTCCATCACGCGCGGCACCAGCACGTCCTCATAGTGGCTGCGATTGAAGATCGCCAGCTCGCCGGCGCCCGGCACCTGCATGTGCACGCGCCAGAGGAAGTCACGCGAGGCTTCGATGGGCGTCGGCGCGCGAAACGGCACGATGCGCAGACCCAGCGGATCGACCTCATGGAACACGCCGCGAATGGTGCCGTCCTTGCCGCTCGTGTCCATGCCCTGCAACACCAGCAGCACGCGCTGATGACGCTGCGCGTGCAAACGCTCCTGCAACACATCGAGCTTGTCGCCGATCGCGGTCAGCCGGTCGCGGTCGCCCTCCTTGCTGCCCGTGGAGAACGGTTTCGCCGATGGGTCGATCGCCTCGGGCGAGAACTTCTCGGCCTTCTTGTCGCCGAAATACGGCACGCGGAAATCGTCGAGACTCGGGGACTTTGCCATCGCTATTGCTCCATATGAGTTCGGCCGCCTGAAGCGGCGAGGCGGCGTCGCACACCTTGCACGACGCCGCCTCGCCAGCCTGGCCCTTCAACAGCCTGAAGCGTATCAGCCCAGCTTCTTTTTCAGCAGTTCGTTGACCTGCTGCGGGTTCGCCTTGCCCTTGGTGGCCTTCATGGCCTGGCCGATCAGCGCGTTAAAGGCCTTTTCCTTGCCCGCGCGGAATTCCTCGACCGACTTCGCGTTCGCGGCGAGCACCTCGTCGATGATCGCTTCGAGCGCGCCGGTATCGGAAATCTGCTTGAGACCCTTGGCGTCGATGATGCGATCGACCGCGGCTTCGTCCGTGGCCTTCTCGTCCCACATCGCCTGGAAGATTTCCTTGGCGATCTTGTTCGAGATCGTGCCGTCGGCGATACGCGCAAGCAGCAGCGCGAACTGCGCGGCCGAGACCGGCGACGCGCCGATATCGAGACCTTCGCGGTTCAGTTGCGACGAGACTTCGCCCATCAGCCAGTTGGCGGCGGCCTTGGCTTGCGCCGGACCCGCCTTCGCCACGACGGCTTCGAAGTACGCCGCCATCGCCTTGCTCGACGTGAGCACGTTCGCGTCATACGGCGTCACGCCGTATTGCTCGACGAAGCGCGCCTGCATCGTCGCGGGCAGCTCGGGCATTTCGCCCTGCACGCGCGCGATCCACGCCGCGTCGATCACGAGCGGCATGAGGTCGGGGTCGGGGAAGTAGCGGTAATCGTGCGCGTCTTCCTTGCTGCGCATCGAGCGCGTTTCGCGTTTGTCAGGATCGTACAGACGCGTTTCCTGCACCACCGTGCCGCCGTCTTCGATCAGCTCGATCTGACGGCGCACTTCGTACTGGATGGCCTCTTCGAGGAAGCGGAACGAGTTCAGGTTCTTGATCTCGGCACGCGTGCCGAATTCCTTCTGGCCGACCGGACGCACGGAGACGTTCGCGTCGCAACGGAACGAGCCTTCCTGCATGTTGCCGTCGCAGATGCCGAGCCACACGACCAGCGTGTGCAGCGCCTTCGCGTAAGCGACCGCTTCCGCGGCGCTGCGCATTTCAGGTTCCGTGACAATTTCGAGCAGCGGCGTACCCGCGCGGTTCAGGTCGATGCCCGTCATGCCCGCGAAGTCTTCGTGCAGCGACTTGCCCGCATCTTCTTCCAGATGCGCGCGCGTGAGATTGACGGTCTTCTCGTAGGCTTCCTTGCCGGCCTTTTCGTTGGCGGGCACCTGGATCGTGATCGTCCCGCCCTGCACGACCGGAATCTCGTACTGGCTGATCTGATAGCCCTTCGGCAGATCGGGGTAGAAGTAGTTCTTGCGCGCGAAGATGCTGCGCGGCGCGATCGTCGAGCCGATCGCCAGACCGAACTGGATCGCGCGCTCGACGGCGCCGCGGTTCATCACCGGCAGCACGCCCGGCAACGCGAGATCGACGGGGCAGGCCTGCGTGTTGGGGGCCGCGCCGAACTGCGTCGATGCGCCCGAGAAGATCTTCGACGCGGTGGACAGCTGCGCGTGCGTTTCAAGACCGATAACGACTTCCCATTGCGTAGTCATGCTTTACACCCCTGCCGGCGCCTTGCGATGCCAGTCGGTCGCGCGCTGGAAAGCGTCGGCGACCTGCAGCATGCGGGCCTCGTTGAAATAGTTGCCGACGATCTGCAGACCGACCGGACGTTGTGCGTTCGCGCCCGCGCCGAAACCGCACGGCACGCTCATGCCGGGCAGGCCCGCGAGGCTGGTCGACAGCGTGTAGATGTCTGCGAGGTACATCTGCAAAGGATCGTCGCCCTTCGCGCCGATGTCCCATGCCACGCTCGGAGCGACCGGGCCCATGATGACGTCGCACTGCTTGAACGCTTCCTGGAAATCTTGCGCAATGATGCGGCGGATCTTCTGCGCCTGCAGGTAGTAGGCGTCGTAGTAGCCGTGCGAGAGCACGTACGCGCCCACCAGAATCCGGCGCTTCACTTCGGGGCCGAAGCCTTCCGCGCGCGACTTCTTGTACATGTCGAGCAGGTCGGTGTACTGGTCGGCGCGATGGCCGAAACGCACGCCGTCGAAGCGCGAGAGGTTCGACGAGGCTTCCGCCGGGGCGATCACGTAGTACACGGGAATCGACAGCTCGGTCTTCGGCAGCGTGACTTCCACGAGCGTGGCGCCGAGCGATTCGTACGTCTTCAAAGCGGCGTCGATGCTCGCGCGCACGTCGTCGGCGAGACCCGCGCCGAAGTATTCCTTCGGCAGGCCGATACGCAGACCCGCGAGCGGCTTGTCGGCCGAGGCGTCGGGCGTCCAGCTCTGGCCGAGGTGGCGCGTGTAGTCTTCGTTGTCGCGTTGCAGGCTGGTGGAATCGCGCTCGTCGAATCCGGCCATCGCGTTGAGCAGCAGCGCGCAGTCGGCGGCGCTTTGCGCCATCGGGCCGCCCTGGTCGAGCGACGAGGCGAACGCGATCATGCCGTAGCGCGACACGCGGCCGTACGTGGGCTTGATGCCGGTGATGCCCGAGAACGAGGCGGGCTGACGGATCGAGCCGCCGGTGTCGGTGCCGGTCGCGGCGGGCGCGAGGCGCGCGGCCACGGCCGCGGCCGAACCGCCCGACGAGCCGCCCGGCACAGCCTTCGTGTCCCACGGGTTCTTCACCGCGCCGAAGTGCGAGTTCTCGTTGGACGAGCCCATCGCGAATTCGTCCATATTGGTCTTGCCGAGCGTGACCATGCCGGCGCGCTCGAGGCGCTCGACCACCGTGGCGTCGAACGGGCTGACGTAGTTTGCAAGCATTTTCGAGCCTGCCGTCGAGCGCCAGCCGCGCGTGACGAACACGTCCTTGTGCGCGAGCGGAATGCCGGCGAGCGGGCCGGCGTGGCCCGTGTGCAGGAGCGCGTCGGCGGCTTTCGCCTGGGCGAGCGTCAATTCGGGATTGACGTCGACAAACGCGTTCAGGTCTTGATGTGCCTCAATCCGGCCGAGAAAATGCTGGGCCAGTTCGACGGCGGAGCACGCCTTCGCGGCCAGTGCGGCGCGCAGTTCGGTCAAACTTTTGTCATGCATTGCGTGATTCCTGGAAGATCGTAGCGGCGCGGTCACAACGACCGCCCCACCCGGAGCGCCTCGCGCATGCGCGGGCCGCGCCCCGCCAATTCGGGGGTGGCGGCGTTTTCGGGAGTTAAGTTCAGAAGACTCGAACTTCTTCGAAAATGCCGCTAAATGCGCGTCTGTTTACTCAATCACGCGCGGTACGAGGTAAAGTCCGTCCTGTACCGCGGGCGCGGGGCGCTGGTAGGCGTCGCGATCCACGGTTTCGGTTATCGCGTCCTCGCGCAGTCGCAGTGCGACGTCTTCGATCTGTTCGATCGGATGGGCGAGCGGCGCAATGCCCGTGGTGTCGACGGCCTGCATCTGCTCGACGAGCCCGAAGAAATTATTCAGGCGCTCGAGCGTATTGCCGGCCTCGGCTTCGGCCAGTTCGAGGCGCGCGAGATGCGCGATGCGCTTCACATCGGTCAGGGTCAGGGCCATGCGGTCACCGGAAAAATTTTGAGGCTGAAGCAGTCCGAAAAAAACGGTGCTGTAACAGCGGTTTATCGCGCCGGATCCGAGGTTGGAAGAAAGCTTCGACGAGGTCAAAAACTGGCTTTCGGATCCTGCAAAACAGGCAAAATTATAAGGTATCATTACGCGTTCGACTCAAACCCGGACCGCCTTGCGCCCGCCTTTCAGCCCTGATCGCTGCAATTTGCGTTCAGCTGGCACATAGCGGGGCCGCCTCCGGTCACCATTCCCGCAGTTTCAGGCTCCTCGCGGCGGCGCTTTCCGCCCGTCCTGAGGCTGTTATTTTTTCCGCTGCCGCCCGTGACCCGCTCGTCTCGTAGGTCGGCCACAAGCGAGACAGGATTTTTGAATGTTCGGTTTTCTGCGTAGCTACTTCTCCAACGATCTCGCGATCGACCTCGGCACCGCCAACACGCTGATCTACATGCGCGGCAAGGGCATCGTCCTGGATGAGCCCTCGGTCGTGTCCATCCGCCAGGAAGGCGGCCCGAACGGCAAGAAGACGATCCAGGCGGTCGGCAAGGAAGCCAAGCAAATGCTCGGCAAGGTGCCGGGCAACATCGAAGCCATCCGCCCGATGAAGGACGGCGTGATCGCCGACTTCACCGTCACGGAACAGATGATCAAGCAGTTCATCAAGACTGCACACGAATCGCGTATGTTCTCGCCGTCGCCGCGCATCATCATCTGCGTGCCGTGCGGCTCCACCCAGGTCGAGCGCCGCGCCATCAAGGAAGCGGCACACGGCGCGGGCGCCTCGCAGGTCTACCTGATCGAAGAGCCGATGGCCGCTGCAATCGGCGCCGGTCTGCCAGTCTCGGAAGCCACGGGCTCGATGGTCGTCGACATCGGCGGCGGCACGACCGAAGTGGGCGTGATCTCGCTCGGCGGCATCGTATACAAGGGCTCGGTGCGCGTGGGCGGCGACAAGTTCGACGAAGCCATCGTCAACTACATCCGCCGCAACTACGGCATGCTGATCGGCGAACAAACCGCTGAAGCCATCAAGAAGGAAATCGGTTCGGCTTTCCCGGGCTCCGAAGTCAAGGAGATGGAAGTCAAGGGCCGCAACCTGTCGGAAGGCATTCCGCGCAGCTTCACGATTTCGAGCAACGAAATTCTCGAAGCGCTCACCGACCCGCTGAACCAGATCGTCTCGTCGGTCAAGATCGCGCTCGAACAAACGCCGCCGGAACTGGGCGCCGACATCGCCGAACGCGGCATGATGCTCACGGGCGGCGGCGCACTGCTGCGCGACCTGGACCGCCTGCTCGCCGAAGAAACCGGCCTGCCGGTGCTGGTCGCCGAAGATCCGCTCACCTGCGTCGTGCGCGGTTCGGGTATGGCGCTCGAGCGCATGGACAAGCTGGGCAGCATCTTCTCGTACGAGTAAGCGCACCGCTGCGGGCGCGGTCGATGGAGCCGGCGCCGATGCAACCGGCGCGGCCGGGTTGCCGGCAAATCCGCTACCATCGACGCGCAACGAATGTGGGGCGGCAGGCATGCCGCCGCGCGCAGCGGGGTGTGCACGCGATGTCCCCGGGATTGCCTTGAGGTTTCCCGAGTGATGCCGCTGCTGCACCTCACGTTTCACCGTTAGTTTCACCGAACCGCACACGCCCCCGGCGCCGACCATGGAATACAGTCCGCCGCCTTTGTTCAAGCAAGGCCCCTCGGCACTCGCACGGCTGCTCTTCTTTGTGGTGCTGTCGATCGCGCTGCTGATCTCCGACGCGCGTTTCAAGACGCTCGAAATCGTGCGCGGCGTGCTCGGCGCTGGCCTCTATCCGTTGCAGCGCGCCGCTCTCGTGCCGCGCGACCTCTTCATGGGCGCCGCCGATCTGGCTGTCACCAGCGCTTCGCTGCGCCAGGACAACGAGCAGCTTCACACGCGCAACTTGCAGCTTTCGCAGCAGGCCAATCAGGCCGCCTCGCTCGCGGCCGAGAACACGCATCTGCGCGCGCTGCTACAGCTTTCGCAGCGTATCGGCGCACCGACCACCCCGGCCGAGATCCAGTACGACACGCGCGATCCGTTCACGCAAAAGGTCGTGATCGGCGGCGGTTCGCAGCAGGGCGTGCAGAACGGCTCGCCCGTGCTCAGCGAAGACGGTGTGATCGGCCAGGTCACGCGTGTATTTCCGATGCAGTCCGAAGTGACCCTCGTGACCGACAAGGACCAGGCTGTGCCGGTCGAAGTCGTGCGCACGGGTCTGCGCAGCGTGATTTATGGCACCGCCAAGGGCGATCTGCTCGATCTGCGCTTCGTGCCGATCAGCGCCGACTTGCAGGCCGGCGATGAACTCGTGACGAGCGGCCTCGACGGCGTCTATCCGCAAGGCTTGCCGGTGGCGAAGGTGCTGCGCGTGGACAAGCAGGCCGACACGGCGTTCGCACGCGTCGTATGCGCGCCGCTCGCGGCCGTGCGTGGCGCGCGTCAGGTGCTGGTGCTGCACTTCACACGGCCCGTGCCGCCGAATCCGGTCGAAGCCGCGGAGGCCGCCGCAGCAGCGGCTGCCGCCGAAGCCAAGGACGCGAAGAAAAAGGCCGCCAAGGGCGGGGACAAGAAGGCCGACGACAAGTCGAAGGCCGCCGCCGCACCGGCCAAGCCTGCCGCGAATGCGCCACAAGCCGCGCCGCAGGCCGCACCGCAAGCCGCACCGGCCAAAGCGCCCACCGCCAATGCGGGCACCAGCGCTGGCAACACCGCAGCCGCGAAGCCCGCAGCCCAAGGGGGCCATTGATGGCGCGTCCGCAATACATCCTCCAGCCGGTCAATCCGTACTTCATCGCGTTCAGTCTCGCGGCGGCGTTCCTGCTGAACCTGCTGCCGTGGGGCAAACTGCCGGGCGTGCCCGATTTCGTCGCGCTCGTACTGCTGTTCTGGAACATCCATCAGCCGCGCAAGGTGGGCATGGGCATCGCCTTTTGCCTCGGCCTGCTGATGGACGTGCATAACGCCAACCTGCTCGGCGAGCACGCACTGGCCTACACGCTGCTCTCCTTCGGCGCGATCACCATTCACCGCCGCGTGCTGTGGATGTCGATCGGCGTGCAGATGTTTGCCGTCATGCCGATGCTGGTCGGCGCGCAGGTCGTGCCGTTCGTGATCCGCCTTCTGATGGGCGCATCCTTCCCCGGTTGGGGCTATCTGATCAGCGGTTTCGCCGAAACCGTGCTGTGGCCGATCACCAGCCTGTTGCTGCTGCTGCCGCAGCGCCGCCCCGTCGACCCCGACGATACGCGGCCCATCTGAGCGGCCGCGCGCCGCTCACCGTTGAAAGTCGCAACCGATGACCACCTCTTCCTACCGGCCCGCCGCAGCGCTTAGCGCCTGGCGCGGGCCTCGGCGTCTGAGCGCATGACCGAATTCAAGGACACCCAGCAGCAGCTCACGAAGTTCCGCCTGCGCGTCGCGGCGGCGGGACTGTTCGTGTTCGTCTGCTTCGGGCTGATCGCGTTCCGCTTCCTCTATCTGCAGGTCTGGAACCACAGCAAATACTCGCTGCAAGCCGACGAAAACCGCATTTCGGTCGCGCCAATCGTGCCGAACCGCGGCATCATCACGGACCGCAACGGCGTCGTGCTCGCGAAGAACTACTCCGCGTACACGCTCGAAATCACGCCCTCGAAGCTCACCGACACGCTCGACAACACGATCGACCAGCTCTCGACCGTGGTGCCGATCGACGCGCGTGACCGCCGCCGCTTCAAGAAGCTGCTCGAAGACTCGAAGAACTTCGAGAGCCTGCCGATCCGCACGCGCCTGTCCGACGACGAAGTCGCGCGCTTCACCGCCCAGCGCTTCCGCTTCCCCGGCGTGGAAGTGCGCGCGCGTCTGTTCCGCCAATATCCGCTCGGGCCGACGGCCGCACACGTGATCGGCTATATCGGCCGCATCTCGCAGCGCGACCAGGAGCGCATCGACGACGCCAGCGACCAGAACGACAACGATCAGGAGCATTACGATCCACGCCTGGACGCCAACAACTACAACGGCACCGACTACATCGGCAAGATCGGCGTCGAGCAAAGTTACGAAACCGAGCTGCACGGTCTGACCGGCTTCGAGGAAGTGGAAGTCACGGCAGGCGGTCGCCCGGTGCGCACGCTCTCGCGCACCCAGGCCACGCCCGGCAACAACCTCGTGCTGTCGATCGACATCGGTTTGCAGCAGGTTGCCGAGCAGGCCTTCGCGGGCAAACGCGGCGCGCTCGTGGCGATCGAGCCGTCGACGGGCGACATTCTCGCCTTCGTCTCGGCGCCAAGCTTCGACCCGAACTCGTTCGTGGACGGCATCGACCAGCAGACCTGGGACGAGCTGAACAACTCGCCCGATCACCCGCTGCTGAACCGCCCGCTGCACGGCACCTACCCGCCGGGCTCGACCTACAAGCCGTTCATGGCGCTCGCCGCGCTCACGCTGCACAAGCGCACGCCGGGCTGGGGCTTCTCCGACCCCGGCTACTACATGTTCGGCGGCCACCGCTTCAACAACGACGTGCGCTCCGGCCAGGGCTGGGTCGACATGAACCGCGCGATCATGGTGTCGAACGACACCTACTTCTTCATGCTCGCGCACGACCTGGGCGTGGACAACATCGCGAACTTCATGAAGCCGCTCGGCTTCGGCCAGTTGACGGGCATCGACATCGCGGGCGAAGCGCGCGGCATCCTGCCCTCCACCGAATGGAAGCGCAAGGCGTACCGCAAGCCCGAGCAGCAAAAGTGGTACGAGGGCGAAACGGTCAGCCTGGGCATCGGCCAGGGCTACAACTCGTTCACGATCCTGCAACTCGCGCACGCCACGGCCACGCTCGCCGACAACGGCGTGCTGATGAAGCCTCACCTCGTGAAGGAAATCGAAAATCCGATCACGAAGGAAGAGCATCTGACCGTGCCGAGCGAGAGCGGACGGCTCGACGTCAAACAGGCCGACATCGACGTCGTGAAGCGCGGCATGGAAAACGTGACGATGAATCCGTCGGGCACGGCGTTCAAGATCTTCCAGAACGCGGCCTACACGTCGGCGGGCAAGACCGGTACGGCCCAGGTGTATTCGCTGCAAGGCGCGAAGTATCAGGCGCATGCGGTCGCCGAACATCTGCGCGACCACGCGCTCTTCATCGCCTTCGCGCCCGCCGAGAAGCCGCAGATCGCCATCGCGCTGATCGTCGAAAACGGCGGCTGGGGTGCGCAGTCCGCAGGCCCGATCGCGCGCCGCGTGCTCGACTATTACCTCGTCGATCGCCTCAAACCCGGCGCCCAGCAGGCCGCCGTGGCCGCGGCGGCGTCGGCGACCCAGGACGCGTCCGCACCGGTGATCGGCCAGCCGCCCGAAGGCGCCTCGGATGCGGTCAGCACCGTCTCGCAGCCGGTCAAGATCGCGATGGGCTTCACGCCGTTGCCGATTCCGGGTGCGGCATCGGCCGCCGAAGCGGCTTCGGCAGCGGCGGCGGCATCGGCGGCTTCAGGTGCGAACGCCGCCTCCAGTCCTGCTATAAGCACCGCGACGCCCGGTAAGGCACCCGCGAATGCGGCGCCAGCCGCCAGGGCCGCGACGCCCGCCGCCCCCACCGACGCCGTGAACGGCGGCACCTCGGTGAACGGCAGCACGGACGATGACGCCCCGGCCCAGCGCCCCGCCGCCGCCTCCTTGCCGCGCCACTTCGGCCCGCCGCATCGTCCGCACCGCCCGCCGAGTGCGCCCGCGGCCACGCTCGCGCCGCCGCCCAAGCCCGCCACGGGCGGCATCGACGAGTAAGGAATCACCATGCCTCTCCTACAGTTCGACAAGATCGACAAGCGCGCCGTGCTCGACACGCTGCGCAAGATGTTCCTCGGCTTCGACCGCCCGCTCGCGCTCACCGTGTTCCTGCTGCTCTGCGTGGGCATCGTCACGCTGTACAGCGCGAGTCTGGACGTGCCGGGCCGCGTCGAGGATCAACTGCGCAACATCATGCTCACCTTCGTGCTGATGTGGGCGCTCGCCAATGTGCCGCCCAATACGCTGATGCGCTTCGCGGTGCCGATCTACTCCTTCGGTATCGCGCTATTGATTGCGGTGGCGGCATTCGGCCTCACGCGCAAGGGCGCGAAGCGCTGGATCAACGTGGGCGTCGTCATCCAGCCGTCGGAAATTCTCAAGATCGCCACGCCGCTCATGCTCGCGTGGTACTACCAGCGCCGTGAGGGCGTGATGCGCTGGTACGACTTCCTGGTGGGCTTCGTGATCCTGCTGGTGCCCGTGGGACTGATCGCCAAGCAGCCGGACCTCGGCACCGCCGTGCTCGTGTTCGCCTCGGGCTTTTTCGTGATCTATTTCGCCGGGCTGTCGTTCAAGCTGATCGTCCCGGTGCTGATCGCGGGCGTGATCGCCGTGGCCTCGATCGCCGCGTTCCAGGACAAGATCTGCCAGCCGCAGGTGAACTGGCCGCTCATGCACGACTACCAGAAGCACCGCATCTGCACGCTGCTCGATCCCACCTCCGACCCGCTCGGCAAGGGCTTCCATACGATTCAGGCGGTTATCGCGATCGGCTCGGGCGGCCCGCTCGGCAAGGGCTGGCTCAAGGGCACGCAGTCGCATCTGGAATTCATCCCCGAGAAGCACACCGACTTCATCTTCGCGGTGTTCTCCGAGGAATTCGGCATGGCGGGCGGCATCGTGCTGCTCACCCTCTACATGTGTCTGATCGCGCGGGGGCTCTATATCGCGGCCAACGGCGCAACGCTGTTTGGGCGATTACTGGCCGGCTCGCTCACGATGGCGTTCTTCACCTACGCGTTCGTGAATATCGGCATGGTGAGCGGGATCCTGCCAGTGGTGGGCGTGCCGCTGCCGTTCATGAGCTATGGCGGCACCGCGCTCACGACGCTCGGCATCGCCATCGGCCTCATCATGAGTGTCGGGCGGCAGAAGCGGCTCATGCAGAGCTGACGTTCCTGTATCGCCCGATTGCAGGGAATCGCAGAAAGCAAAACGCGCCGGCTTCGACCGGCGCGTTTGCGTTTTGAACCAGCGCTTTTGAACGACACTTATTGCGGCTGCGCGGGCGCAGACTTCAGCAATTGCGCGCTCAACTGCTGAAACTTGAGGCGCGCCACCGGATCGCCCTGCGCCGCCGCCGCTGCGTAGTACGCGCGCGCGACGTTGAGGTTCTTGGGCACGCCGTCGCCGCCGCGCTCGTAGAACGAGCCGGTCACGTACTGCGCCGTCATGTCGCCGCCTTCCGCGGCCTTCTTGTACCAGTAGAAAGCCTGCTTGTTGTCGCGCGTGGTGCCGCGTCCGTCGAGGAACTGGTTCGCGAGCGCCAGCTCCGCCTGCACGTGGCCCTGCTTCGCGGCCTTGAGGAACCACTGGTGCGCTTCGGCCGGATTGCGGTCGACGAAGTCACCATCGTCGTACATCTTGCCGTACACGTACTGCGCGTGGGACATGTTGGCGTCGGCGGCCTTGTGCAGCCACTTGCGGCCCTCGCTCACGTCGGCCGCGCCGCCCTCGCCGTTGAGTAGCATCATCGCGTAGTTGAATTCCGCGAGACGGTTGCCGCGCTGCGCCGCGCCCTGAAACTCGGTGCGCGCGACCGCGAGATTGCCGGCGTTGTAGTCCGCGACGGCACTGGCCGTCTGCGGATCGGACTCCGCACTCACCGAAGGCTGACCGCCCGTGCCGCCCGTACCTTCGGCGTTCGCCATCTGGCTCACACTTGCCGAAGCCAACGCGATGGCCAATGCCAACGCAAAGCGCCCTGTTTTCGACACCCTCATGCCCGTGCCTCCTGCAACGCCTGGCGCGTGGCGCGCACGAGCCAGATCACGTCGGCGGCCAGCGCGATAAAGCTGAAGCCCATCTCGCGATACTGCTTCGCCTGGGCCGCATCCATCGCGAAGATGCCCGACGCCACGCCCTTCGCACGCGCCGCCGCGACGATGCGTGTCATCGCATTCGTGACGTCGGGGTGCTTCGAGTCGCCCAGATGGCCAAGGCTCGCCGCCAGATCCGCTGGACCGACAAAGAGGCAATCGACGCCCGGCACCGCCGCGATTTTCTCGACCTCGGCAAGCGCCGCCGCCGATTCGATCTGCACGATCGACGCGATCTGCGCATTCGCGCCTTGCAGATAGTCGCGCCGCATGCCGTAGGCGGCCGCGCGCACCACGCCCGCGACGCCACGCTGACCATTCGGCGACTTCGCATCGGGGTACTGCGTATAGCTGACCGCGCGCGCCGCTTCCTCAGCGGAGGCGATGTTGGGGAACATCACGGTGCGCACGCCTGCGTCGAGGACGTGTTTGACGAGCCACGGCTCATTGGCCGGCACACGCACGACCGGCTCGGTCGGCAGATGGGCGGCCGCGATCGCGCGCAGTTGCGCGATGGTGTCGCCGCTATCGTTGGGCGTGTGCTCCATGTCGATCAGGAGCCAGTCGAAACCGGCATGCGCCAGCGCTTCGGCGGCCGTCTCGCTGCCCATCGACAACCACAGGCCGAACAGCGGCTCGGCCAGATTGAGGCGTTCCTTGAGGGGATTGGTGAAGGTGCTCATCGCCGTGCTCCCGGCGAGCCTGCGGGACACGTGCGTCCCGCGCGGGCCGCGTGGCCCGGCAGCGCCACGGCCGGCATGTCTCGCTTTCGTTATGCGTCGTTATATGAGGACCGCGCCAGAGACGGCACGGCCTTGCGGCAACGATCATACCGCGCCAAAAGTACGCGGGCCGGGCGGAAAACCCGGCCTTGCGCGGCGCAGAAAACGTGGGGGCGGCGGAGTGGCCGCACTCGATGGAGCGCGGCGCGGGGTGACGCGGGGTGACCCTGTATGACTGAACGCGTCAGTCGCGGATGACTTCGGCCCAGCAGTTCGGCGTTTCGTACAGACGCACCTTGTGCAGCTGCAGATTCACGCCATAGTGCGCGTCATAGACGTTCGCGAGGATCTCAAACGCGATGGCCGCGAGATTTTCCACGGTCGGGATACGGTCGATCACGACGGTCTTGTGGCCCGGCAACGTTTCGAGGAAACCGCGCACCTGCGTATCGCCTTCGAAGACGAGGAACGCGTGATCCCACAGATCGACGAGATGCTGGTTCGCCAGCGCCTTCACGTCGGCGAAATCCATCACCATGCCGCGGTCGGGCGCGCCTTCCGTCTCGACGGTGTCGCCTTGCAGCGTGATTTCGAGCACATAGCGATGGCCGTGCAGATTCCTGCACTGGCTGCGGTGGTCGGGAATGCGGTGGCCCGCATCGAATTCGAGTTTTCGGGTGATCGTCAGCACGGCTGCTTCAGCGGAAAAAGACAAAATCAGGGAATGTTCAGGTACTTGTGCGTCTGCATCGACAGGCGCCATTGCGGATGGCGCTTGCACCAGTCGATCGCGAGCTTCGTGTTCAGGTCGCGCGAGGGACCGTCCATCGGCTGCACCAGGAAATACTCGAAGTCGAGCTTCGCGTAATCGGCCAGACGCTGGTTGTCCTGCGGCACCACGACCTTTAGCTCGTTGCCCTTGGTGACCACCAGTTCCGCGTCGGCCTTCGGGCTCACGCAGATCCAGTCGATGGTCTCCAGCACCGGCAGCGAGCCGTTCGTTTCGATGGCGATCTCGAAGTCCGCCGCATGCAGCGCATCGACGAACGCCTGGTCGATTTGCAGCATCGGTTCGCCGCCCGTGCAGACCACGAAGCGGTTGCCTTCGCCTTCGGGCCAGAGCGACGCGATCTTCGCGACCAGCTCTTCAGGCGTGCGGAACTTGCCGCCATTCTCGCCATCGGTGCCGACGAAATCGGTGTCGCAGAAGCGGCACACGGCCGCCTCGCGGTCTTCCTCGCGGCCCGACCACAGATTGCAGCCGGCGAACCGGCAGAACACGGCCGGACGCCCGGCGTTCGCGCCTTCGCCCTGCAACGTGTAGAAGATTTCCTTTACCGCGTAAGTCATGCTGCTGCCTGGTTTCTGGCTGGTTTCTGGCGGATCGTTAGCGGCCGGTTAGCGGCCTGCTCACTGCGTGCTGTCGGATCGCGCCTGCCAGGAGTCGACGGGAGGTTCGTGGGGAACCGGTTCTTGCGGGCGTTATTGTGTCGTGTTTGCGGCGAATCTGCTCGATTCCCGCTTGCTTGTCACGCTCTTTCGTCACGAAGGGCGCTGCCCGTGCGCCACTTCGTCTTGACTGCACAGCCTCGATGGCCTGCGCGATCGCCTCGCGGCGGCGCGCTTTCAGACCGGTGCTTCTGTGACCTGCTCGCCCGCCAGATACGCCTCGTAGCCGCGCTTGCGCAGCTTGCAGGCCGGGCATTCGCCGCAGCCAAAGCCCCAGGCGTGCAGTTCGGCGCGCTCGCCCACGTAGCACGTATGCGTTTCCACGCGCACCAGCTCGACCAGCGCTTCGCCGCCCAGTTGCTCGGCGAGTCGCCACGTGTCGCCCTTGTCGAGCCACATGAGCGGGGTTTCCAGCACGAAACGCGTGTCCATGCCCAGATTGAGCGCGACTTGCAGCGCTTTCATGGTGTCGTCGCGGCAGTCGGGGTAGCCCGAGAAGTCGGTTTCGCACATGCCGCCCACCAGCACCCGCAGGCCGCGCCGATAGGCGATGGCGGCTGCGATCTGCATGAACATCAGGTTACGGCCAGGCACGAAGGTGTTCGGCAGGCCGCTCGCGGCCGTTTCGATCTCGATTTCGCGCGTCATGGCGGTATCGCTGATCGAACCAAGCACCGACAGGTCGATCATGTGATCTTCGCCGAGGCGCTCGCTCCACTCGGGAAATTCGCGGGCGACGGCGGCGCGAAAGCCTTCGCGGCACTCCAGTTCGACGCGATGACGCTGGCCGTAGTCGAAGCCGAGCGTCTCGACGGTCTCGTATCGGTCGAGCGCCCATGCGAGGCAGGTTGCCGAGTCCTGGCCGCCGGAAAACAGCACGAGCGCGCCGTTCCTGGTTTCTGTTCGAGTCACCGTGAAACTCCGTGTTGAGAGGTTCCGCGCGGTCGCAAGCCTTCGAAACCTGCCGGGCGGACCGGCCCGGGCTTGTCGCCGGCCGGCCCATGCAGTATAGGCCGCGGCTCTGGAGCCGATATCGGCGCCACTTTATACCGCTGATATCCGGATGCCGGCATCGCCTGGACTGAGCCCGCCCACACGGGCGGACCTGCAAAGACAACGCAGCCCCAATGAAAAAGCCCCAGGAATCGAACGATCTCCTGGGGCTCTGCATTCTGGTGGCCTGGGTCGGAATCGAACCAACGACACGCGGATTTTCAATCCGCTGCTCTACCAACTGAGCTACCGGGCCAACGAAGAAGGCAAAGTATAGGGGCTTTTTCCGTACTTGGCAAGCCCCTTTCTCAAAACTTTGCGAAAAGATTCGCGATGCGCTTCAGTCGAGCGCACCGGTCGCATCACTCGCCCTTGCCCTTGCCGAGATCGACGCCGAGTTGCTTGAGCTTGCGATACAAGTGCGTGCGCTCGAGACCGGTCTTTTCGGCCACGCGCGTCATGCTGCCGTTTTCGCGCGCGAGGTGGTACTCGAAGTAGGCGCGCTCGAACGCGTCGCGAGCGTCGCGCAGCGGAATGTCGAACGAAATCGATGCCGTCTGCGCGGCGTTCATGCCCGGCGTGCCGTCGCCGCCCAGCACCGGCAGCGCCGCCGCCGAGGCCACCACGGACGGACCGCCCGCAGCAGGCTTCGCACCCGGCGCACCCGACGCGGACACGGGCGCAGCCGTACCGCGCGCAAGACCCTGCTCGACAGCCTTGAGCAGCTTTTGCAGCGCGATCGGCTTTTCGAGGAAGTTGAGCGCGCCGATCTTGGTCGCCTCGACCGCCGTGTCGATCGTCGCGTGGCCCGACATCATGATGACGGGCATCGAAAGCTGTCCCTGCGCGGCCCACTCCTTCAGGAGCGTGACGCCGTCGGTGTCCGGCATCCAGATATCGAGCAGCACCAGGTCCGGCACCTGACGCTGACGGAATTCGCGCGCCTGTTGCGCGTCCTCCGCAAGTTCCACGACGTGTCCTTCGTCGCTCAGGATCTCCGAGAGCAATTCCCGGATGCCCATTTCATCGTCTACCACCAGGATGGTCGCCATTTACGCTGCCCTTGTCTGCACTGTTGCTTTTGTTCCTTGCTCCGCTGCCGCGCGCGACGTCCCACTGCCTGGTCGGCCGGGCGTTTGCGCATCCGGGGTGGTGTCCCCCGCCAGCTGGAGAAAGAGAATCGAGATCTGCGCGCCTTCTATCACATCGCCCGCTTTCATGCGATTGCGAATGTCGATACGCGCGCCGTGCTCGTCGACGATCTTCTTGACCATCGCAAGCCCGAGTCCTGTTCCTTTGGCCTTGGTCGTCACATAGGGTTCAAACGCGCGCGTGAGAATGCGCGCGGAAAAACCCGGCCCGTTGTCGGAGACGGTGAGGCGCACCGCGACATGCGTGCGGCCCTCCGCATCGGGATCGCCGTATTCTACGGCCCGCGTCTCCAGCGTCACGCGAGGCACAGCGACGTCGGCCACCGCATCCTGCGCGTTTTGCAGCAGGTTGTGGATCACCTGACGCAACTGCGTGGCGTCGCCGCGTATCACGGGCAGATTGGAGAGCTCGACCTTGATCGCACTCTTGCCTTCTTCCGCGCCGTAAAGCATGAGCACTTCGCTCACGAGGTCGTTCAGTTGCAGGCTCGCGAGCACGGCCGGCGGCGTGCGCGCGTAGTCGCGGAAGTTGTCCACCATCTGCTTCATCGCCGCGACCTGATTGACGATGGTCGTCGCGCCGCGCTTGAGCACTTCGGCGTCGGCGGGCGCGAGCTTGTCGGTGAGCTTCATCTGCAAACGCTCGGCCGAAAGCTGGATCGGCGTGAGCGGGTTCTTGATCTCGTGCGCGAGACGTCGCGCGACTTCGCCCCACGCAACCGAGCGCTGTGCCGAGATCACATCGGAGATATCGTCGAACACCACCACGTAGCCCGAGGTCTGCATGTCGCCGGCGTCGCGACCGGTGTCGGAGACGAGCCGCGCGCCGCGCACGAGCAGCGTGAGCGGATCGGTTTCGCCTGCAATGGGCACGGAGAACTGCTGCTGCCAGTGGCCGCGATCCACGCCATCGCCTTCGCCGTGGCTGCGCGAGGCTTCCTGATCCGCGAAGGCCTTGCGCACCATCGCCGCAAAATCGCCGAGCGCCGCCACATGATCGATGGGCAAGCCCAGTTGCGTCTCGAACGGATGACGGAAGATGCGCTCCGCGCCGGGGTTCGCCGTGGTCAGGCGGAACTGCCGGTCGAACACGAACACGCCCGCCGTGAGGTTGGCGAGAATGCTTTCGAGGTAGGCCTTCGAGTGTTCGAGCGCGACGCGATTCTTCTCCACCGCGAGACGCGCTTCGGAGAGCTGGCGCGTCATCGCGTTGAAGGACTGCGTGAGGAAGCCCAGTTCGTCGCGCGACTTGATTTCGCGCTTGGGCGTGTAATCGCCCTCGGTCACTTCCTTCGTGCCCTGCGCGAGCAGGAACAGCGGCCGCGCGAGCTGGTTGCCGAGCGCGAGCGCCAGCATCATCGCCACGAAGGTCGCGAGGAACAGCGCGAGCGTAAGCGTGCCGATGTACATCTTGCGCAGGCCCGTGCGGCCCAGCGCCTTTTCCTGGTACTCGCGATAGGCGCGTTGCACGGCGTCGGCGTTGCGCGCGAGCGCGGCCGGCACCGGCTGCTCCAGTTGCAGGAAGCGCTCGGAGGGTTGCAGATCGGTCGTGATCGAATCGGGGATGCGCGTGACGACGCGCAGCCGCAGCGCACCCTTCGGGCCATGCAGGTGCGGGTCGCCATCGACCTCGCCTTCGATCGCCGCGTAGCCGCGTCCCCGCGCCTGATCGATCATCAACGCCGTGGGCAGATCGGACGGCATCAACGAGGAGAAGTTGCTCGATGCCTGCGCCACCACGTGCATGTCGGGGGCCGCGCCCGACATGCTGCGCACCGGCTCGACGATGGTCGCATCCTGCACGCCGAACTGGTCGCGCGCACGCAGCAGCGTGAGCGTCGTGCCCGCCGAATCGCCGCTTGCGATCTGCTCGGCCATCAGACGGCCTTTGGTCTGCAGGTCGGAGAGCGAGGCGTCGAGCATGCCGCGGCCGAGATTGAGGCCGGCGGTGAGCGCGGTTTCCACGTTCACGTCGAACCACGACTCGATCGAGCGCGAAACGAACTGATACGAAACGATGTAGATGATGCCGCCCGGCACCACGCCCACGAGCGCGAAGAAGAACGCGAGCTTGGCCAGTAATCGCGTGCCGAACTTGCCGCGCCGCAATCGCACGGCGATCACGATCACGAGCGCGGTCACCACCGACAGGAAGATCAGCGCGACGCCGATGTTGGCCGCGTAGAGCCAGCCGTAGTAGCGGTCGAAGAATTCGGTATTGGCGCTTGCGGCGGCAAGCAGCACGAGCAGCAGCGTCGCGGTGAGCGCGACGGTCGAGACCAGCAGCCTGACGACGAAGCTGCTGAAACTGCCTCCGGTGGCGCGGCGCACTTTATTTAGCACGATCGGTCACCGTGAAGCTGAAGCGCTTCCAGTCGGAAGCGAGATTCCAGTCGCGGTTGTTGACCGCGTCGATCTGGAAAGGCTTGGGCATGAGCGCAACGTCGAGTTGCATGCGCACGGACGCCGTGTAGGTCTCGCCCGCGTGGACCTGGTTGCGCTCGATCACGTGCCACGAGGTCACGTGCTTGATGACGGCGAGCGCTTCCGCAAGCGTCGGAAAGCCGAGTTGCAGGCCGCCGCTGGACACGCGGTACTCGCGCGTGAGCGGCTGGAACGACAGGCGGATGCTTTGCGACACGCTCACGGGCTGTTCGTCGAACCAGTACCAGCGCGGGCGCGTGAGTTCGAAGTCGGTGGTGAAGTAGAGCGGAATGCCCTTGTTGACCGCGTCTTCCAGGCTGCTGTTGAGCTCGAAATCGAAGCGGGCGTCGAGGCTCCAGCCGGTGCCATCGGCTTGCACCGATGCGCGCTGGACCGCGATCGAATCGGCGCGCGCCGACGCGGCGGCCAGAAAGCCGAAAGCCAGCGCAAGCCAGATCAGAGCCGCGAAGCGCAGCGGGAAGAAGCGTTTAAGGATCACCGTTTCTGAAAGCGCGCGTAGAAGAAGCCGTCGTGATCTGCGTTGCGATCGGTAACGGCGCCGGCGTTCGCGCCGGTTTCGGCGGCACGCCCAGCAGGCAGCAGTTGCCCCGGCGCGTCCAATCGTACCGCATCCGCGTGGCTGCTTTCAAACCAGCGCGCCTGCGCCTCGCCCTCTTCGGGGAAGATCGAGCAGGTCACATAGAGCAGTTCGCCGCCCGGCTTGAGCAAGCCCCACAGGGCGTCGACGATGCGGCGCTGTTCGTCGGCGAGCGCGGCGATGTCGGTCACGCGGCGCAGCCAGCGAATGTCCGGATGGCGGCGCACGATGCCCGAGGCAGAGCACGGCACGTCCGCGAGAATACGGTCGAACGGTTGACCGTCGTACCACGCGTCGGGCACACCGGCATCGCCGATCACAACGCGCGCCGTGCGGCCTTCGACGTCCTGTGCAAAGCCCAGGCGCGCGAAGTTCTCGCCGATGCGCGACGCGCGCGCGGCATCGCTTTCCAGCGCGATCAGGTCGATATTCGCGAGTTCGAGCAGATGGCCGCTCTTGCCGCCCGGCGCCGCGCAGGCGTCGAGCACGCGCATGCCGTCGCGCACGTCGAGCAAGGGCGCCGCGAGTTGCGCACCCGCGTCCTGCACGGAGACGTCACCCGCCATGAAGCCCGGAATGCGATCGACGGGCATGGGCGCGGCGAGGCGCACGGCGTATTCACCGATCTGCGTCGCCGCGATGTGCGCGGCGGCGAGGCGTTCCACGTAGTCGGCGGCGTTCGTGCGGCGCGCGTTCACGCGCAGCGTGAGCGGCCCGTGCGTGTTGCCCTCTTCGAGGATCGCCTGCCACTGATCGGGCCACGCGCGGCGGGTCGCGTCGATCCACCATTGCGGATAGTTCCAGCGCGCGACTTCGTCGGCCTGAGCCGCCGCGAGCGTGCTGTTGCGCTCGCGCAGGAAGCCACGCAGCACGGCGTTCACGAGGCCCTTCGCGAAGGCCACTTCGCGGTGGGCGCCAATCGCGCGCACGGCCTGATCGACCACGGTGAAGGGCGTGTAGGCTGCGTGCGCGTCGTCATCGACGAGCAGCGCCAGCGCGCACGCGAGCAGGTTCGTCACATGCGCCGGCGGCGCCTTGCTCACGCGCTGCCGGATCAGCCAGTCCACGGTCCCGAGGCGGCGCATCGTGCGGTAAGCGATGTCCTGCACGGCGCCGCGCGCCGTTTGGGCGAACTCGCCCGGCAAGGCGGCGAAGACGCTCGCGAGCGCCGCCGGCAGCGCCGCGCCCGCACGAACCGCACCGACGGCCTCGGCGGCCTGATTGAGCGCGTAGCCGAGCGAGTCGGGGGCGAGGCGTACGACCTGACTGGCCGCGGACTCTTTTTTCCGACGGACGGGCGAAGCGGGACGTTTGGCGCTAGCCGGACCGGACGGGCGGCGGGAGTTACTGGATGTCATGGAGAAACCGGGAGCTGGCCGCGCCGTGACGCGGCGGATGGAGCACAAGCGAACCATTGTAGCGTGGCGCGGGCGCAACGCTCAGGGGCCGAGACAAAGGAAGCCGCATCGGTGCACGCGGGCATGGGCAAACGAGGCGCGTAGAAAAAAGGGCAGACCGTGGTCTGCCCTTTTGTGCCTTTACGCTTGCGGCTTGCGTGCGCCTCAATCGAAGCGGCCCGTGCGCGCCATCTCCATCAGGCGCGCGATGCGCTCTTCGGTAGCCGGGTGCGTCGAGAACAAATTGGCGATCGCCCCGCCCGCCAGCGGATTCATGATCATCATCTGCGCCGTGGCCGGATGCTGCTCGGCGGCCGGGAACGGGATGCCCTGCGCGTAGCGATGGATCTTGTCGAGCGCCGTGGCCAGCGACTGCGGATCGCCCGAGATCTGCGCACCGCCACGATCGGCCTCGAACTCGCGCGCACGCGAAATGGCCATCTGGATCAGCGCGCCCGCGATAGGCGCCAGCAAGGCAACGGCGATGCCTGCGATCGGATTCGAAGGGCGACCGTTCTCGTCGCGACCGCCAAAGAACATCGCGAAGTTGGCGAGCGCCGAGATCGCGCCGGCCATCGTCGCCGAGATCGTCGAAATCAGGATGTCGCGGTGCTTCACGTGCGCCAGTTCATGCGCCATCACCCCGCGCATCTCGCGCTCGGATAGCACGCGCAGGATGCCCGTGGTCGCCGCGACCGCCGCGTGCTCGGGATTGCGGCCCGTGGCGAAGGCGTTGGGCGCATCCTCGTTGATCAGGTAGACGCGCGGCATGGGGATATTCGCGCGCGTGGCCAACTCACGGACCATGCGATAGAACTGCGGCGCCGTGGTCTCGTCCACTTCCTGCGCGTTGTACATGCGCAGAACCATCTTGTCCGAGAACCAGTACGAGAAGAAGTTCATGCCGAGCGCGATCAGCAACGCGAGCATCATGCCGCTGCGCCCGCCGATCATGCCGCCAATGACGATGAAAAGGGCCGTAATCGCGGCCATCAACATCGCGGTTTTGACCCAGTTGAACATGTTCTGTGCTCCTTCACCCATCAATAATCGAATCGGGAATCAAATCACCGGATGCCCACCGCCAGCCCTGGCGTTATGCCGTAGACTCCGGCGACAGCGAGCGCATTGTAAGCGATTTGTTAGATATGGGCAGGTCGGAAAAATTCAATCTCAACGCGTGCTGGTCGCGAGCTTCAAACCGAGGCCGACGAACGCCGAGCCGACGGTGCGGTCCAGCCACTTGCGCACGCCCGGCTTGCCCGAGAAACGCTGCGTGACACTGCCCGCGATCCACGCGACGAAGCTGTTCCAGACCGTGCTCATCAGCACGAACACCGCGCCCAGCGTGAGGAAAGCCAGGATCTTGTGCGAACTCGTCACGCTCACGAACTGCGGGAAGAACGAGACGAAGAACAGCACGACCTTGGGGTTCAGCACGTTGGTCCAGAAACCCGAGAGGAACAACTGGCGCAGCGGGCGCGGCGTGACGGCGCTCGGTGCTGCGCTGTTCCCGGCAGCAGGTGCCGACTGCTTCGTGAAGATCAGCCGCACACCGAGATAAACGAGATAGCACGCGCCCACGAGCTTGATGATGGTGAACGCGGTGGCCGACGCCGCCAGCAGCGCGGTGAGCCCGAACGCGCAGGCCAGCGCGTGCACGCAGCAGCCCGCGGAGATCCCCAGCGCCGACACGAGCCCGGCGCTGCGCCCTTGCGCAACGCTGCGCCCGACGATGTAGGCCGTATCGGGGCCCGGCGTGACGTTCAGAAGTAGAACGGCGACGAGAAAAAAGCCGAAATGGGAAATACCAAGCATGACGTTCTCTGCAAAAGACTCGAAAACGGCGGCGAGCCGTTCTGTGTAGGCGTCTCGACAACCTCTTCGATTCTAACGCGCGCCGTGTGGCGCACGTGAGCAGCGCGAACTGGCCGAACGGCCTGGTGGCCGAGTGGCCGCCAGGCGCGCCCCTGCCGGAGCGCTCAGGCTGAATCAGGCAGTGGCGGAATCGTTGAGCGCAAATTGCTGCCCGGCGGCCAGCGCCATACCCGCGAGGAACTCGCGCGCAGGCAGGCGCTTGCCGCCCGGTTTCTGCAACTGCGTGACGCGCAGCGCGCCCTCGCCGCACGCCACCACCACGCCAGCAGGCGAGACTTCGAGGATCTGGCCGGGCGCGGCGTGCGCGGGCACGCTCGCGTCTTCGGCAACTTCGGCGGCCCAGAGCTTGATCAGCGCGCCGTCCAGCGTGGCCGCGCCGCCCGGGAACGGGTCGAACGCGCGAATCTGGCGCGCGAGCGCGGCAGCGGGGCGACGGAAATCGAGCGCCGCTTCCTGCTTGCCGATTTTTTCGGCGTAGGTCACGCCGTCGGCGGGCTGCGGCGTGATCGGCAACTGGCCCGTGCGTTCGAGCTGGGTCAGCCAGTCCACCACGAGTTGCGCGCCCAGCTTCGCGAGGCGATCGTGCAGCGTCGCGGTGGTATCGGTCGCCGCGATCGGCGTGCGCACTTCCGAGATCATCGGGCCGGTGTCGAGTCCCGCGTCCATCTGCATGAGCGTGATGCCGGTCTCGGTATCGCCTGCCTCGATCGCACGATGGATCGGCGCGGCGCCGCGCCAGCGCGGCAGGATCGACGCGTGGATATTGATGCAGCCGCTCGGCGGAATATCGAGCACTTCCTGCGGCAGGATCAGGCCATAGGCCGCCACCACCATGACGTCGTGCGGCGTCGCGTGCAGCAGATCGAGCGCGGCGGCAGCCTCTTCGGGATATTTGCCCGCGCGGCGCAGCGAAGTCGGCTGTGCGACGGCGATGCCGTGCTCTTCGGCGTAGCGTTTGACGGGGCTCGCCTGGAGTTTCATCCCGCGTCCGGCAGGACGGTCGGGCTGGGTCAGCACGAGCGGCACGGGAAAGCCCGCCTCGTGGATCGCGGCAAGCGCGGCGGCGGCGAATTCCGGCGTACCGGCAAAAATCACGCGAAGGGAATGGCTCATGGGCACGGGCAGATCAGCTATCGAACAGGAAAAAGACGCGGCGCGCCGACATTACATCGCGCGTTCGAGCTTCTTCATCTTGCTCTTGATGCGCGTCTGCTTGAGCGACGAGAGATATTCGACGAACACCTTGCCCATCAGGTGATCCATCTCGTGCTGGATGCATACCGCCAGCAGCCCGTCGCAGTCCACCTCGTAGCTCTCGCCCTTTTCGTTGAGGGCGCGCACGCGCACTTTCTCCGCACGCTCGACTTCGTCGTAGATGCCCGGCACCGAGAGGCAGCCCTCTTCGTGGATTTCCGTTTCCTTGCTCGACCAGACGATTTCCGGGTTGATGAAGACCTGGAGTTCGTTATGGTCATCGGACACGTCGATCACGACGACGCGCTCGTGCACGTCCACCTGGGTGGCCGCGAGACCAACGCCGGGCGCCGCGTACATGGTGTCGGCCATGTCGGCGACGAGCTTGCGAATGCGGTCGTTGACGACCTCGACCGGCTTGGCGACCTTGTGCAGGCGCTTGTCCGGGTAATGAAGAATGTTCAGTAGAGCCATGATTCGACAGGTTTCTCGTTGGGCGCCGCGGGGGCGTGCGCTGTTTTCTGGCGCTCTTGCGCGCGCTGGCCGTTCGGCCAACTGGTGAGCCCTACGCGGAAAACAGAAGATGTACGGACGATATACGGACAAATCGACCGGAATCAACGCAGCGACGCCATCCGTGCGCGCACGGGCAAAACGGCGCGCACACGGCAGGCCGGCGCCATGCCGACAGCCCGCGGTGACGATGCGTCACAGCGCCGCAAATGAATTTCGGATCGTGAAAATTTTATCACGACGGGCCCGGCTTCGCCCGCCGACGGAGAAACGCCCATGCCCGCTCCCTTGCCGCTCGCGGCCGACGAACTCGACGCCTGGCTGCGCCTCGCCCATGCGCGCGGTTTGAAGCCTGCCGCGTTGCGCGCGCTGCTCGGCGCATTCGGGCTGCCGCAACAGGTGCTGGCGCAGCCGTTCAGCGCCCTTGCTGCGGTGGCGGGCACCGTTGCCGCGCAAGCGGTGCTTGCCCCGCCAGAGGCCGATCTCGCACAGCATCTCGCAAACATCGAGACGTGGCGCGCGCAGCCGGGCAACGCGCTCGTCACGCTCGCCGATCCTGCCTATCCGCCGCGCCTGCTGACGATGCCCGACCCGCCGCCGCTGCTTTACGTGAAAGGCCGCTTCGAGCTGCTGCACGCACGCGGCGTGGCGATCGTCGGCAGCCGCAGTGCGACGCCGCAGGCACTGGAAGACGCGCGACGCTTCGCGCGCGTGCTCGCGGCGGCGGGCATCACGGTCGTTTCAGGCCTCGCGCTCGGGGTGGACGGCGCGGCGCACGAGGGCGCCTTAGCCGAGCCTGGCGGCACGGTCGCTGTGACCGGCACAGGTGCCGATCTCGTCTATCCCGCCGCCCATCATGGACTCGCCCGGCAGATCACCGCGCAGGGTGCGATCGTCACCGAATGGCCACTCGGCACGCCCGCGCGCTCCGCAAACTTTCCGCAACGCAATCGCGTGATCGCGGCGCTCGTGGAAGGCGTGATCGTGGTCGAGGCCGCGATGCGATCGGGTTCGCTCATCACCGCGCGGCTCGCGAACGAAATGGGCCGCGACGTGTTCGCACTGCCCGGATCGATCCATGCGCCGCTCTCGCGCGGTTGTCATCGGCTCATCAAGGAAGGCGCGCAACTGGTCGAAACGCCCGAGGAGGTGCTGGAGGCGCTCGGGCTTGCGCAACCCGTGCAACCGAAGGCACCCGCCTCACTCGCGACGCGCGGACGCAGTGCGAAAGATTCACAAACGCTGCCGCTGACGTTCACTGTCCCAGAGGCGGAGGCCGCCAACAGGCCAGCTCTGGAGCCGCAGGCCGAAGCCCTGCTTGCCGCACTCGGTCACGCGCCCGCCACGCTTGAAATCCTCGCGCAACGCACCGACATGGCCGAAGCGGTGCTGCAAGCCACGCTGCTCAGGCTCGAACTGGCCGGGCATGTGAGCGCACTGCCGGGTGGCCGCTTCATGCGGGTGTCCCACTGCTAGCGTGCGAGCGTGTTACATTCGCGCCAAAAGCACGTTTGGCACCATCCACATGATCAGCACCCTCGAGCCCGCTGGCGCCAGAAGCCAGCGCGAACACCACCGCCTCTATATATATGAGGCCGCAAGGAACGACCATGCCCGCGCTTGACCTCGACACCGACGCCGACAAGATCGCCGAGCGCGTCAGCGACCGCGACACGCTGTTCGTCGCGTGCCTGTGCGCGCAGTGGTGCGGCACCTGTCGCGACTATCGGGCGACCTTCGACCGCATCGCAGACGCGCATCCCGAAATCTGCTTCGCATACATCGACATCGAAACGCACGCCGACCGCTTCGACGATCTCGATGTGGAGAATTTCCCCACCATCCTGATCGAAGACAGCAAGGCCACGCGCTTTTTCGGCACCGTGCTGCCGCATGGCGCAGTGGTCGAACGCATGCTTTCGGATCTGACGGCGCTACCCGGCGTCGCCGATGCGCCGAAGCTGCGACCCGCGCTGATCGAAGCCTGAAACGCAGCGCGCACGGGCGATTCCAACCCGCCAGCCGCATTGCGGGGCCTGATCGGCTCGCTTGCCCCGCGTTGCGTCGCGCCTTTATTATTGGCGCCCTGACCAAGGGCGCCAAAATCGACCCGCGGGCTGCCAAACCGATGACAAGAAAATCGCCGCCTGCGCGCCATGTGCTATAAAGCGGTCGTTAACGAGGCGCCCGACGGCGCGCCCGCCACGCGGCGAATCCAGACGGCATAACCGCGGGCGCCAACCCGGATACACCCACACACAACCAGTCATGTCCAAAGCTCTGATCATCGCCGAGAAGCCATCCGTCGCGAACGACATCGCGCGCGCGCTGGGCGGATTCACCAAGCATGACGAGTACTACGAAAGCGACGACTACGTGCTGTCGTCGGCGGTCGGCCACTTGCTGGAGATCGCTGCGCCCGAGGAGTACGAAGTCAAGCGAGGCAAATGGAGCTTCGCGAACCTGCCGGTCATCCCGCCCCACTTCGACCTGAATCCGATCGCCAAGAGCGAGTCGCGGCTCAAGGTGCTGACGAAGCTGCTCAAGCGCAAGGACGTCACGAAGCTGATCAATGCCTGCGACGCGGGGCGCGAAGGCGAGCTGATTTTCCGCCTGATCGCGCAGCACGCGAAGGCGAAGCAGCCGGTCCAGCGCCTGTGGCTCCAGTCGATGACGCAGCAGGCGATCCGCGACGGTTTCGCGAACCTGCGCAGCGACGACGACATGCTGCCGCTCGCCGACGCCGCACGCTGCCGCTCGGAAGCCGACTGGCTCGTGGGCATCAACGGCACGCGCGCGATGACGGCCTTCAACAGCAAGGGCGGCGGCTTCTTCCTCACGACCGTCGGTCGCGTTCAGACGCCAACGTTGTCGATCGTCGTCGAACGTGAAGAGAAAATTCGTCGTTTCGTGCCGCGCGATTATTGGGAAGTGCGCGCCGAATTCGTCTGCGCGGGTGGCTTCTACGAAGGCCGCTGGTACGACCCGAAATTCAAGAAGGACGAGCACGATCCGGAAAAGCGCGATTCGCGCCTCTGGAGCCTGCCGGCCGCCGAAACCATCGTCGCCGCCTGTCACGGCCGCGAAGGCACCGTCACGGAAGAATCGAAGCCGTCCACCCAGCTCTCGCCCGCGCTCTTCGACCTGACGAGCCTGCAACGCGAAGCCAACGGGCGCTTCGGCTTTTCGGCCAAGAACACGCTCGGCCTCGCCCAGGCGTTGTACGAAAAGCACAAGGTGCTCACCTACCCGCGTACCGACGCACGTGCGCTGCCCGAGGACTACATCGACACCGTCAAAGAGACGATGGCGATGCTCAAGGAAAGCAACAACTACCTGCCGTTCGCCAAGCAGGCGCTCGACAAGGGCTGGGTGAAGCCGAACAAGCGCATCTTCGATAATTCGAAGATCAGCGACCACTTCGCAATCATCCCGACGCTGCAGGCGCCGAAGAATCTGTCGGAGCCGGAGCAGAAGCTGTACGACCTCGTCGTGAAGCGTTTCCTCGCCGTGTTTTTCCCGGCAGCGGAATTCCGCGTCACCACGCGTATCACCGAAGTCTCCGGCCATCATTTCAAGACCGAAGGCAAGGTGATGGTCGAACCGGGCTGGCTGCAGATCTATGGCCGCGACACGACCGGCGAAGACGCCAACCTCGTGCCGGTGCAGAAGGACGAGAAGGTCAAGACCGACAAGATCGCCCCGCATCAACTGGTGACCAAACCGCCCGCACGCTACAACGAAGCGACGCTGCTCTCGGCGATGGAAGGCGCGGGCAAGCTCGTCGACGACGAGGAACTGCGCGAGGCGATGGCCGCCAAGGGTCTCGGCACGCCGGCCACGCGCGCGGCCATCATCGAAGGTCTGCTCGGCGAAAAGTATCTGGTGCGCGAAGGCCGCGACCTGATTCCGACCGCCAAGGCGTTCCAGCTCATGACGCTGCTGCGCGGCCTGGACGTGAAGGAACTCACCGCGCCGGAATTGACCGGCGAGTGGGAGTACAAGCTTTCGCAGATGGAGCGCGGCAAGCTCGCGCGCGACGCCTTCATGCAGGAAATCGCCCGCATGACGCAGACCATCGTGAAGCGCGCGAAGGAATACGACTCGGACACCATCCCCGGCGACTACGCGACTCTGGCAACGCCGTGTCCGCATTGCGGCGGCCAGGTGAAGGAAAACTATCGCCGTTTCGCGTGTACGAAGTGCGAGTTCTCGATCTCGAAGATTCCGGGTGGCCGCCAGTTCGAAATCCCCGAAGTCGAAGAGCTGCTGCAGAACAAGACGATCGGCCCGCTTTCGGGTTTCCGCAGCAAGATGGGCCGGCCGTTCTCGGCGATCCTCAAGCTCTCGTTGGACGACGAGATCAAGAACTACAAGCTCGAATTCGATTTCGGGCAGGATTCGGGCACGGAAGACGGTGAAGCGCCGGACTTCTCGCAGCAGGAAGCCGTGGGTGCCTGCCCGAAGTGCAAGGGCCGCGTGTTCGAGCACGGCATGAGCTACGTCTGCGAGAACTCGGTCGCGAATCCGAAGACTTGCGACTTCCGCTCGGGCAAGGTGATCCTCCAGCAGGAGATCGCACGCGAGCAGATGGCCAAGCTGCTGACGGAGGGCCGCACGGACCTGCTGACGAACTTCAAGTCGTCGCGTACGGGCCGCAACTTCAAGGCGTTCCTCGTCAAGCAGCCGGACGGCAAGATCGGCTTCGAGTTCGAGAAGAAAGAGCCGAGCGCGAAAACGGCCGCCAAAACGGCGAAGAAGAGCACTGCGAGCGCGGATGCGGACGATGCCGCGAACGACGCGGCCAACGACGCCGCCGAGGTCAGCGCCAAGCCGGCGCGCAAGACCGCAGCGGCCAAGACCACGGCCGCCAAGGCCGCTCCGGCCCGCAAGACCGCCGCTCGCAAGACGCCGGCGCGCAAGACCGGGTCGTGATGCTCGCTTGATCGCGGTTCGTCCGCGAATCGCGCTTCAACAAAAAGGCGCAGCTTCTTTCGAAGCTGCGCCTTTTTTATCGCCGTAAATTGCGTCTTTGCGACGCACTAAGCCATTTACAACGGCGAAACTGCCGAACTACGCCCGCGTCCTGCGGAAGCACGTGCCGCCTTCGGGGCACGCTCGACGTCCACTGCGTTGCCGTGAGCGTTGTCGAGCAGTTCGGAGACCGGCTCCGCACCGTCGAAGGCCTCAGGTACCACCGGGTGATGCGCTGCGCCATTGTGCGCCGCCGCCAACGGCTCGGCCGGACGCGCCTGTCCATCCTTGACCCATTGCTCGCCGAGCTGACTGTTCGGCGTCTGGCTGAAATGCTCGACCAGATGGTCGATGAACGTACGCACCTTCGCCGGCAAATGGCGGCGGCTCGGATACGCGACGTTGATCTCGACCTGCGGCAGGCGGTAGTCGCCCAGCAGACGCACCAGACGGCCGCGCGTCATGTCGCGCCCGATCAGGTAGCTCGGCAGGATCGCGATGCCCATGCCGAGCAGCGCGAACTGGCGCAGCATCTCGGTATTGTTCGCCACGATCACATTGCTCGGGCGCACGCGCACTTCACCATCCGGCCCCGTGAACACGCGCTCGTCGCCCCAGTATTCCGAGGGCAGCGACAGCGACGGATGCTCCATCAGATGCTCGGGGCGCGTGGGCGTGCCGTGCTTTTCCAGGTAGGCGGGCGTCGCGCAGACGGTCATGCAGCCGGTCGTGAGGCGGCGCGTGACGATGCTCGCGCTGCGCATCTGGCGCGCGGTCACGACACCCAGATCGAAGCCCTCTTCGACCAGATCGACCTGGCGGTCGACCAGCGTGACATCGGGAATCACCTGCGGATAGCGCTGCGTATAGGTTTGCAGCACGGGCGCGAGGTTGTGCAGGCCGAAAACGACTGGCGCGACGATACGCAGCGTGCCGACGGGCTCGTGGTTGCGCGCGACCACCATCTGCTCGACATCTTCTAGCTCGTCGAGAATCTGGCGGGCGCGTTCGAGATAAACCTGACCGGATTCGGTGAGGGAAAGGCTGCGGGTCGTGCGGTTGAGCAGACGCGTGCCAAGCCGGCCTTCGAGGTCGGCGACGTGACGCGTTGCAACCGCATTCGAGATATCCATCGCCGAAGCGGCCCGGGCGAAACTGCCGAGGTCTGCCACCTTGACGAATACTCGCATCGACTGCAAATGATCCATGAGACAACTCCTGCCTGTTACTGTCCGCCGAAAACCGGCGGAGGAAACCGGGAATTCTCCTACGACATCGGAATTCGTGCAGAAGTTGCCTCCACAACCCTGAATTTCTTCAAAATTTTCGCGACTGTCGCTGAATACGCATTGGTCATGCGTCTATTGTTTCCTGTGGCGAAACAATTTTGCGCGATGCAGCGAAACCGCGCACTCTGCTACGAACAGACGAATGGCGCGATGTGCGCTAAATCGCGCAATTACTGCGACCCCAAAAATAAAAAAGGCCGCTCGAAAGCGGCCCTATTTTCAAATCGTGCTCAAAAACGTGGGTTATTTTGTTAGTGAGCACTTACATTTTCAGCTTCGCCGAATTACAGACGCCCTTCCAGCGCCGTGCGCGCGTCGCGTAACGCCTGCGGCAAGCCCTGTGCGAGCGTTTCGAACAACTCGGTGTGCAACGCGAGTTCGTCACGCCACGCCTGCGCATCGACGGAAATCACCTGCTCGAACTGCGCGGGCGTGAAATCGAGGCCACGCCAGTCGAGATCGTCATAGCGCGGCGAAACGCCGAATGCATGCCCCTCGCCTTGCGCATCGCCTTCGATGCGACGCACCATCCATTCGAGCACGCGCATGTTTTCGCCAAAGCCCGGCCACACGAACTTGCCGTCTTCGCCCTTGCGGAACCAGTTCACGCAGAAGATGCGCGGCAGCGTCGCGCCCAGTTGCGTCAGGCGCTCGCCCATCTTGAGCCAGTGACCGAAGTAATCGGCCATGTTGTAACCGCAGAACGGCAGCATCGCGAACGGGTCGCGGCGCACCACGCCCTGCTGCCCTGCCGCTGCCGCCGTGGTCTCCGAGCCCATCGTCGCCGCCATGTAGACGCCTTCGGTCCAGTCGCGCGCCTCGGTGACGAGCGGCACCGTCGTCGAGCGCCGGCCACCGAACAGGAACGCGTCGATCGCCACGCCCTTCGGGTTCTCCCAGTCCGCGTCGATCGACGGGCATTGCGAAGCGGGCGCCGTGAAGCGCGCGTTCGGATGCGCCGCCTTGCGCCCCGTTTCCTTCGCGATCTGGGGCGTCCAGTCGTTGCCCTGCCAGTCGATCAGATGCGCGGGCGGCGTGTCGGTCATGCCTTCCCACCAGACATCGCCGTCGTCGGTAAGCGCGACGTTCGTGAAGATCACGTTCTCCTTGAGCGTCGCCATGGCGTTGAAGTTGGTCTTCTCGCTCGTGCCCGGCGCGACGCCGAAGTAGCCCGCTTCCGGGTTGATCGCGTACAGACGGCCATCGGCGCCCGGCTTGATCCAGGCGATATCGTCGCCGATCGTGCTGATTTCCCAGCCGTTCATCGCCGGCGGCGGGATCAGCATGGCGAAGTTGGTCTTGCCGCAGGCCGACGGGAACGCCGCCGCCACGTGGTACTTCCGCCCCTGCGGCGAGCGCACGCCCAGAATCAGCATGTGCTCGGCGAGCCAGCCTTCGTCGCGGCCCATCGTCGAGGCGATGCGCAGCGCGAAGCACTTCTTGCCGAGCAGCGCGTTGCCGCCATAGCCCGAGCCGTAGCTCCAGATCTCGCGCGTTTCCGGGAAGTGGACGATGTACTTGGTCTTGTTGCAGGGCCACGGCACATCCTGTTCGCCGGCTGCCAGCGGCGCGCCCACGCTATGCACGCACGGCACGAATTCACCGTCCTCGCCCAGCACGTCGTACACGTCGCGCCCCATGCGCGTCATGATGCGCATGTTCACGGCCACGTAAGGACTATCGGACAGCTCCACGCCGATGTGCGCGATAGGCGAGCCGAGCGGCCCCATCGAGAACGGCACGACATACATCGTGCGGCCGCGCATCGAACCGGCGAACAGGCCGTCGAGCGTCGTGCGCATCTCGGCCGGTGCGATCCAGTTGTTGGTCGGGCCCGCGTCTTCTTCCTTCTGTGAGCAGATGAAGGTGCGATCTTCGACGCGCGCCACATCCGAGGGATCGGAGCAGGCAAGATACGAATTCGGGCGCTTTTGCGGATTCAGGCGACGCATCGTGCCGGCATCGACCATCTGCTGGCACAGGCGGTCATACTCCTGCTGCGAGCCGTCGCACCACACGATGCGCTCGGGTTGGGTGTGCGCGGCAACGCTTTGCACCCACTCCACCAGTTTTCGGTGGCGTACCCAGGCCGGCGCCTGGGCGGCGGCCTGTGCGGGGAAATCGGGGTGATTCATAGTGTCTCCATCTGGGCTGATAAAAAATCTGTTCAGGCCCTTTCGACGCTGCTAGCGAGAGGCGCAACCGCGGCGAGGCATGTATTTCGGACACCCTGGTTCGCGCGGTTGGGCAGGTCGTCAAGGCCTTATCGGCGAGGGATCGCAACCGTCTGTAAAGCGGCTTGCATCGCGGCCCTTCAAACTGATAAAAGTGAAAAATTCTCGTTCAAACTGCATCCAGCCGTATTGAGCGCCGTCGCAAGAAACGCAAATCGAATGCCTGCATGTTCCGTGCAACGGGATAACGAAACGCACCCTTGTATTCATACCAGCCTTCCCGACGCTGCATAGTGGGATAACCACCAGATGAACACCGTGTTGCACCGCGTCGAACGGCTTCGCGACGTGTCTCAACCCGAACTGCCTCACCCTTTACCCAAGCTGCCATGAAAATTGCCATCCTTGACGACTACCAGGACGCCGTCCGCAAGCTCGACTGCTTTGAACTGCTCGCCGAACACGAGGTCAAGGTCTTCAACAATACGGTGCGCGGCCTCGGCCAGCTCGCCAGCCGCCTCTCGGAAGTCGAAGCGCTCGTCCTGATTCGCGAACGCACGCGTATCACCTCGCAACTGCTCGACAAACTCCCGCATCTGCGCATGATCAGCCAGACCGGCAAAGCCGGTCCGCACATCGACATCCCGGCCTGCACGGAGCGCGGCATCGCCGTGCTCGAAGGCACCGGCTCGCCCGTCGCGCCCGCCGAACTCACGTGGGCGCTCATCATGGCCGCCCAGCGACGCATTCCGCAGTACGTCGCCAACCTCAAGCAGGGCGCGTGGCAGCAGTCGGGCCTGAAGACCTCGGCGATGCCGCCGAACTTCGGCCTCGGCCAGGTGCTGCGCGGCCAGACGCTCGGCATCTGGGGCTACGGCAAGATCGGGCGTCTGGTGGCCGGCTACGGCAAGGCGTTCGGCATGCGCGTCATCATCTGGGGCCGCGAGCACTCGCTCGAAGCCGCGCGCGCCGACGGCTATGAAGCCGCCGCGAGCCGCGAGGCGCTGTTCGAGGAAAGCGACATCCTCTCGCTGCACCTGCGCCTGCACGACGACACGCGCGGCATCGTCAAGCAGGAAGACCTGATGCGCATGAAGCCCACGGCGCTGCTCGTCAACACGAGCCGTGCGGAATTGCTGGAAGAAAACGCCCTGCTCGGCGCGCTCTCGCACAATCGCCCGGGCATGGTCGCCATCGACGTGTTCGAAAGCGAGCCGATCCTTCAGGGCTACAGCCTGCTGCGCATGGAGAACGTGATCTGCACGCCGCACATCGGCTACGTGGAGCGCGAGAGCTACGAGCTGTACTTTGGTGCGGCGTTCCGCAACATCCTCGGCTTCGACGCGGGCGATCTCTCGCACGTGGCGAATCCGGATGCGTTGCAGGGCGGTCGTCGCAAGTAAGCGGCAGAGCGCCTCCAGGCGAGCATCTCAAGCAAAAAGGCGGCTTTGGGCCGCCTTTTTTCGTTTTGATTCGCAGGTTTATGCGTGCGCCGCAGCCTCGAACACGTCGTGCACCCGTTCGAGAAAGCGCTGACCGTCCTCGTAGCCGAGGTTGTAGGCGTGCTGCATCTGCTGTGGACTCGTGTAGTCCCAGCTCGAGATCGGCACCTTGGCCGACGGCTGCACGTAGAGGCGCTGCTGTTCGCCGCCCGCCTGGGTGCGGTGCTTGACCACGAACATCTGCGGGCGCGGGTAAAGACGCGTGACCATCACGAGCACACGGCCCGGCGTATCGTCGAGCGCGCCCACGGGCACGTTGTCGACCATGCCGCCATCGAGCACCGCGCGGCCATTGCGGCGCAGGACCGGCGTAAATGGCGGCGTGCACGACGATTGCAGGATGAGATCGGCGAGATCATCGACGCGCTCGCAGGATTGCGCCGTGACGAACTCCGGATGGAAGCCGAGCTTCTGGCCGAGCGTCGGATGCAACGTCTTGCGGATGTGTTTTTCGATGTTGTAGGCAATCAACCCCGCCGCGACGGCGCTGCGCGCGCCGAGCCAGCGCGGCAGATGCGACACGCCGATGCGAATCTCAGGCGCGTCCTTCAGCTTGCCGAAACGGGGACCGTAGATGTCGAGCAGCGCCTGCCGATAGATGCGGTAGTGCGGAAACACCGACTCGCTGCGCAGGAGATTGCCCCAGTAGGCATTGCGCTTGTTGTGCTTGAGCGCTTCCTCGTAATAGCGCATGACCCACTGCGAATCGCGCGTGTAGATCATGCAGGCCGTGGCCGCACCCGCCGAGATGCCCGTGATGACGCGCGGACGGATCTGCAACTGCGGCTGCACCACGTCCCAGAACCCCGCCTGCCACCAGCAACGATTGCCGCCGCCAGCAAAGACCACCTGATCGAACATGTCCTTCGTCTCGTTTCGAATACCGAAGGCGTTAGCTTAGTCGAGCAGCGCGTAAGTCGAGGTGGCGTGAACGGCCATCCGGCCCTCTTCGTCGTAGAGTTCTATTTCGCCGAACACCAGATTGCGGCCCATGCGCAGCACGCGTGCCGTGATCGTCACATCGCCCTTGCGCACCGCACGCATGAAACTGGTGTTGAGCGCGACTGTGGTCATCGGCTTGAATTCGCCGAGCGCCGCAGCGATCGCGACGATCATCGCCGTATCGGCAGCCGCCATGAACACCTGGCCGCAGATCACGCCGCCCGCGTGGCGCAGTTCGCCGGAAAACGGCAAGCGCAGCGTGGCGCTCTCGTCGGTGACTTCAACGGGCCTCAACCCAAGCGCCTTCACCCACGGCGCCAGCACGCGCTCCAGCAGCGCGTCGATTGCCTTCTCGTCCATCGTCTGTCTCTTGCCTGTTCTAGCCTTATAGGGATTGAGCGCCGAGCGGCGGGGCATACGCGCCGCGTAGCGTCGCCACATGATACCGGCAGGCAACGTCGAGGGCGGATAAGCGGCGGCGAAACGGCAGGCGATAGCGGTTCGGGAGGGCCGGCCGATCTGGCCGCGAATCACCCTCCGAAGTATTTTTAGGAATTTTGCGAAAAGGACTTGCCAAGACTCAAAACGACAGGCATAATCTTTCTTCTGTTGGGGGCGTTAGCTCAGTTGGTAGAGCAGCGGACTCTTAATCCGTAGGTCGAGTGTTCGAGTCACTCACGCCCCACCAGCTAATTCATGTGAAAAGCCCGGTCGAAAGACCGGGCTTTTTGCTTTTCTGCGTCCGTTTCGCGCGACGCGCGTGAACCCATTCAGCGCGGTTCAATCCAGACGCAACCTCACACCGCCACCGGCGCACGACTATCGCGTCGCGTGCGTACCGTCAGCCGCTTCACTTTCTTCGGTTGCGGCATCCAGCGGCCGAGCGCCTCGAAGCCGTCGAGCTGGCGCAGCAGCGTATCGACCGTTGCGAGTTGCACGTGTGTCAGGTGATTCTGCTTGAGCAACGTGAATAGCCGACGGCGCCAGTAGCCCGCACCCATCACAGGCATCTCGAAGTCGCCCGCCAGCGATTGCGGCATCACCCGCGCGATGTGCGCGATTTCCTGTTCAACGAAGTTCATGGCCCAGCCCCCGGTATGTGTCTGACAAGTCCTACACGTCCCACAGTGTTTCTTATCGTATGACGTAACTGTAGGACGCCCGGGCGGCCTCGCCAGCCTACTCGAACGGATAGGGGAAAAGCACCCCTCCAGGAGCGCCTTGGGCACGCGCGATGCTCACCGCGCCGCACCCGCCTGTGTCAGCCCGACCTCATCCGTTTTCGGACTGCTCCGATAGGTCTTTTCTGACGGAAATCAGATCATGGCCTGTCTATCGCAGCACCCGAACTCTTTCCTGAGGTAATCCCTATGCACGAGCATCCCACCGACAAGCTCGTCGCCGGCTCGATCGTCGGCGCCATTCTCACCGCACTACTCGTCGTCCTGATGGCCTGGCTCGACTTTCCGTCCGACCGCCATTACAGCGCGCCGATCCGGCTGGCCGTACCGGCGCTCGTCTCCGCCTGCCTGCTGTTCCCGCGTCCCCTGCTGCACCGAACGGTACTGCACGAGAAGCGCGACCCCAACCTGCTCGACGAAGACCTGAATCTGATGCTGCTCGGCCGCGCGCTCGGTCTGATCGGCGGCATCATCTTCGGCATTTCGCTCGCCTCCGAGATCCTTTGAGGACCGCGACGGCGCGCGCCGTCGGCTCAGAGGAAGGGCTTGCCGTCCACCTGTTCATAGACGACGTTGCCGTCGTCGTCCTGGAACTGCTCCAGATAATTACGGGCGCCACACATCGGGCAGCGGAACAGCGGCCCCTGGCCCTCGTTCTTGATCACGACTTCGCTTTGTTCCCACGGGGTGCCGCACGATTGATTGCGGCAGACGAACATTTCTTCGGACATTGCAGATTCTCCTTGCTGTTACGGGTGCAAAGCCTACCGTATGCGCGCCCTGCGCGGCGTTTTTTTCCCGTTGCACCCTTCATGTGCCCTCCACTGCGCTGATCCACACGCTGTTCATTTTCTGAGCACGCGCGCCGCGGACTGCGCCACGGCGATACAGCCCGAACGCGCGGTTTTTCGATTTCGCGCGGCTTCCCGGCGTCCCTCCTCTATCGCGTTTTCCCGCCAACGCCCGCCGCACCGTGCCCGCGCGCCCATTGGCACGCTTCTGGCGTAAGCGTGCACCGGCCCCGCGCCATGCAGCCGTCTTGCAGAACGCGCCCAACCATATCTAGACAGAGCACAACGAGGAGCACGCAGATGAATCACGCGGACATGCAGTTTCTGACGACCGAGTTCCCCTACAAGAAGCAGTACGGCAATTTCATCGGCGGCGAATGGGTGGCGCCGCTCGGCGGCGAGTATTTCGACGACATTTCGCCGATCACTGGTCATCCGTTCACGTCGATTCCGCGCTCGCGCGAAGCCGATGTGGAACTCGCGCTCGACGCCGCCCACAAGGCGAAGACCGCATGGGGCAAGACCTCGCCGACCGATCGCGCCAACATCCTCAACCGCATCGCCGATCGCATCGAGCAGAACCTGCACAAGCTCGCCGTGGCCGAGACGATCGACAACGGCAAGCCGCTGCGCGAAACGCTCGCCGCCGACATCCCGCTGTCCGCCGACCACTTCCGCTACTTCGCGAGCTGCGTGCGTGCGCAGGAAGGCGGCATCTCCGAAATCGATCACGACACGGTCGCCTATCACTTCCACGAGCCGCTGGGCGTGGTCGGCCAGATCATCCCGTGGAACTTTCCGATCCTGATGGCCGCGTGGAAGCTCGCGCCCGCGCTGGCCGCCGGCAACTGCGTGGTGCTCAAGCCGGCCGAACAGACGCCCGCTTCGCTGCTGGTGCTGGTCGAGGTGATCCAGGACCTGCTGCCGCCGGGCGTGCTCAACGTGGTCAACGGCTTCGGGCTGGAGGCTGGCAAGCCGCTCGCGTCGAACAAGCGCATCGCGAAGATCGCCTTCACCGGCGAGACGACCACCGGCCGCCTCATCATGCAGTACGCGAGCCAGAACATCATCCCGGTGACGCTGGAACTGGGCGGCAAGAGCCCGAACATCTTCTTCGCCGATGTGCTCGACCACGACGACAGCTATTTCGACAAGGCGCTCGAAGGTTTCGCGATGTTCGCGCTCAATCAGGGTGAGGTGTGCACCTGCCCGTCGCGCGTGCTGATCGACGAGAAGATCTACGACCGTTTCATGGAGCGCGCGATCAAGCGTGTGGCCGCGATCCAGCAGGGCCATCCGCTCGACACGAAGACGATGATCGGGGCCCAGGCCTCGCAGGAACAGCTCGAAAAAATCCTCTCGTATATCGATCTGGGCAAGCAGGAAGGCGCGCAATGTCTGATCGGCGGCGAGCGCAATGCGCTGTCCGGCGAACTCGGCGATGGCTACTACGTGAAGCCCACCGTGTTCCGCGGCCACAACAAGATGCGCATCTTCCAGGAAGAGATCTTTGGGCCGGTTGTTTCCGTGACGACCTTCAAGACCGAAGAGGAAGCGCTGGAAATCGCCAACGACACGCTCTATGGCCTCGGTGCGGGCGTCTGGACGCGAGATGGCACGCGCGCCTATCGCTTTGGCCGCGCGATCCAGGCGGGGCGCGTGTGGACCAACTGCTACCACGCCTATCCGGCGCACGCGGCATTTGGCGGCTACAAGCAGTCGGGTATCGGCCGCGAGAACCACAAGATGATGCTCGATCACTATCAGCAAACCAAGAATCTGCTGGTGAGCTACAGTGAACAACCGCTAGGCTTCTTCTAAGCGCGAGGCGGCTACGCGGGCGCCGCACCAGGCGGCGCCCCGCTCTTTTCATTCGCCCAGGAGCATCGGACATGGTCGAACGCGTCACCGCCACCCCCGCCGCGCTCACGCTGATCGAGCAACTCGCGCGTGAGCATGGCTCCCTGCTCTTTCATCAATCCGGCGGCTGCTGCGACGGCAGCGCGCCCATGTGCTTCCCCGCTGACGAGTTCATGGTCGGCAACGCCGACGTGCAGCTCGGCGAAATCGGCGGCGTGCCGTTCTACATGACCGAATCGCAGTTCGAGTACTGGCAGCACACCCAGCTCATCATCGATGCGGTGCCGGGCAACGGCGGCATGTTTTCGCTCGAACGGCCCACTGGGCTGCGCTTTCTCACGCGTTCGCGGCTTTATAGCGACGAAGAAAACGCGTGGCTCGAAAGCCATCCGGTTACGCGGGTCAGCCTCTGACGGGGCACGGCCGGGCTTCGAACGTCTCCAGGAGCGCAGTGCTATCTTGAGGCACATCCTCAAGCGCTTTCGCGCGCCCAAACCTGTGCGGCCTCCCGCTGCCGCCGAATCTGGAGACCCATCATGCAAGACCGCGACGTGAAACTCCTCACCCTCGAACCGATGGATCTGCTCGCCGTCGGTCACGTGGGCCCGTACATGAAGATCGGCGATGCGTTCTACACGCTCGCGCAGTGGCTCAGCGAGCGCAACGTGCGTACGGCAGGCGCGAAGATGGTCGGCGTTTATTACGACGATCCCAATACCGTGGAAGCGTCGAAACTGCGCTCGAAAGCGGGACTGCATCTGGAAGAGGAAACCGATGCGGAGATCATCTCGCCGGTCGAGAAGCTCCAGCTGCGTGGCGGCGAGCACGCGGTGGTGCTCCACACGGGGCCTTATCAGGGGCTGCAACAGGCGTGGATGTGGTTCTACAACGAAGGTTTGCAGAAGCTCGGGCGCCAGCCGGATTTTTCGGCGCCTTCGTTCGAGGTGTATCTGAATACGCCGGATGAGGCCGCGCCTGAGGATCTCAAGACGGAGCTTTATATTCCGCTGGCTTGAGGGCTGGGTTTGTATCGTCTGATCGAAGCCGCTGGAGAGGTTTTCCAGCGGTTTTTTGCGTTTACGGAAATGGGTTCTAAGGTTTTAATAATTTATGTATACGTAAACGTAGTAATAGTTAACAAGCCCCTGGGTAATCTGTGGATAACCCCAGAAAACCATTGAGTAAACAAGGCTGTGGAAAATTCATAAGTCTGCGGGCGTAAACGGGAAAAACCCAGGCAGCCTGGGACAACTTTTCCACAGTTTTTCCTGGGTCGAAGTTATCCCCAATGCGTGCACAGTCATTTCCTGGGGTTTTCCGGGGGTTATCCGCTGGGTGGTGTGGATAGGTTTGGGGGGGAGTCGGCTTGGCAGCAGTTTTTCGGCCCATAGAACGACACGGCGGCCCTGAACAATCTGGTGCCCTCGCCTTGGGCGTCGCGGGTGAACCAGAAACGAAAAAGGCTCCGTGAAGGAGCCTTTTTCAGTGACTACGCGATACGTGAGACTTGACGCTCAAACGTCAATATTCCCCGCCCGCAGCGCATTGCTCTCAATAAACGCGCGACGCGGTTCCACATCGTCACCCATGAGCGTCGTAAAGATGCCATCGGCTGCAATCGCGTCCTCGATCTGCACGCGCAGCAAACGGCGCACAGTCGGGTCCATCGTCGTTTCCCAGAGCTGACCAGGGTTCATCTCGCCCAGCCCCTTATAGCGCTGCTTCGACACATTGCGCTCGGCATCGGCGATCAGCCACTTCATCGCGCTCTTGAAGTCGTTCACAGCCATGCTGCGCTCGCCGCGCTTGATGAAGGCGTTCTTGCCGATCAAACCCTTGAACGTATTGGCCGTATTCACGAGCTGCTGATAATCGGCGGTGAGCTGGAACTCCTCGTCGATCACCGACACCTTCACGTTGCCGTGATGGCGGCGCTCCACGCGCAGCGAACGCTGCTCGCGAACCTGGTCGTACATCGGCACCACGGTCACTTCCGGCTTCAGCGGATCGTCGCGCAGTTGCGCTTCGAGCGCACGCGCCGAAGCCTCGGTCGATTCTTCGCTCGACAGATCGATCGACACGCCGTCCATGATGGCTTCAAGTGCACGCACGTCATACAGACGCGAGAGACGATCCACCACGCCACGTGCGAGCTGATACGAGCGCGCGAGTTCGCCCAGCGCGTCGCCGGCGATCGGCGTTGCACCTTCGTTCGGTACGAGTTCCGAGCCTTGCAGCGCAAGACGCAGCATGTGCGCGTTGAGATCGGCGTCGTCCTTCAGATAGCGCTCGTCCTTACCCGCCTTGAGCTTGTAGAGCGGCGGCTGCGCGATATAGACGTAGCCACGTTCGATCAGCTCCGGCATCTGGCGATAGAAGAACGTGAGCAGCAGCGTGCGGATGTGCGCACCGTCCACGTCAGCATCGGTCATGATGATGATGCGGTGATAGCGCAACTTCTCGAGGTTGTAGTCTTCCTTGCCGATGCCGCAGCCCAGCGCGGTGATCAGCGTGACGATCTGCTCGGACGACAGGAGCTTGTCGTAGCGCGCTTTCTCGACGTTCAGCACCTTGCCGCGCAGCGGCAGGATCGCCTGGAACTTGCGGTCGCGGCCTTGCTTGGCCGAGCCGCCTGCCGAGTCACCCTCGACGATATAGACTTCCGACTTCGCCGGATCCTTCTCCTGGCAGTCCGCGAGCTTGCCCGGCAGACCCACGCCGTCGAGCACGCCCTTACGGCGCGTCATTTCGCGCGCCTTGCGGGCGGCGTCGCGCGCGCGCGCGGCATCGACGATCTTGCTGCAGATGGTCTTGGCGTCGTTCGGCGTTTCCAGCAGGAACTCTTCGAGCGCCTTCGCCACGACGTCTTCCACGGGCGCGCGCACTTCCGACGACACCAGCTTGTCCTTGGTCTGCGAGCTGAACTTCGGCTCCGGCACCTTCACGGACAGCACGCACGACAAGCCTTCGCGCATGTCGTCGCCCGAGGTTTCGACCTTCGCCTTCTTGGCGATTTCGTTGTCGGCGATGTACTTGTTGATGACACGCGTCATCGCGGCGCGCAGGCCGGTCAGGTGGGTGCCGCCGTCGCGCTGCGGGATGTTGTTGGTGAAGCACAGCACGCTTTCGTTGTAGCTGTCGTTCCACTGCATCGCCACTTCGACGCCCACGCCGTCCTTCTCGCCCGAGATGTAGAAGATGTTTGGATGCAGGACGGTCTTGGCCTTGTTGATGTACTCGACAAAGCCCTTCACGCCGCCTGCAAAAGCGAAATCGTCTTCCTTGCCCGAGCGCTGGTCGGTCAGGCGGATACGCACGCCATTGTTCAGGAACGAGAGTTCGCGGATGCGCTTGGCGAGAATGTCGTAGTGATACTCGACGTTGCCGAAGATGGTCTCGTCGGCCATGAAGTGGACTTCGGTGCCGCGGTTTTCCGTGTCGCCGAGCACTTGCATGGGCGAGATGGTGTGGCCGTCGCGCTCTTCGACGATGCGGTTCTGCGGCACGCCACGGTGGAACTCCATGAAGTGCTTCTTGCCGTTGCGGCGCACCGTGAGGCGCAGGACGCTCGACAGCGCGTTCACGCACGAGACGCCCACGCCGTGCAGGCCGCCCGAGACCTTGTAGCTGTTCTGGTCGAACTTGCCGCCCGCGTGCAGCTCGGTCATCACGATTTCGGCGGCGCTGCGCTTCGGATCGTGCTTGTCGTCCATCTTCACGTCCGTGGGAATGCCGCGGCCGTTGTCGGTGATCGTGATGGAGTTGTCGGCATGGATCACGACATGGATGTCGTTGCAGTAGCCTGCCAGCGCTTCGTCGATGGAGTTGTCCAGCACTTCGAAGACGAGATGGTGCAGACCGGTGCCGTCCGACGTGTCGCCGATGTACATCCCGGGCCGCTTGCGCACGGCTTCCAGACCTTCGAGGATCTGGATCGACGAGGCGCCATAGCTGCTGTTATCGGGTTGCGAGTTGTTCGTATCAGTCATGGATTTTTTCCGGTTCTGCGTACTGCCTGTGTTGCTGCTCTAGACTTTTTCGAAAAGCCATAAAAACGCCAAAGGGGCGCAGCGCCCCCTGGTGTTCTTCTTCTGTTGCGCTTTTTAGATGCGCATCGGCATCACCACGTACTTGAATTCCTCGTTCTCGGGAATCGTCAGCAGTGCGCTGGAGCTGGCGTCGCCAAGGCTCACTTGAAGCGTGTCGACCTTCAGGTTCGCGAGGACGTCGAGCAGATACGTGACGTTGAACCCGATGTCGATGGTGTCGCCCTGGTAGGCGATTTCCAGCTCTTCCTGCGCCTCTTCCTGGTCGGCGTTGGTCGACATGATCTTGAGCTGGCCCGGCTCGATGATGCAGCGCACGCCCTTGAACTTGTCGGACGTGAGAATCGCCGCACGTTGCAGCGAGCGTTGCAGCTCTTCGCGGCCGATCTCGAAGGTGTTCTTGTGCGCCTTCGGAATCACGCGCTGGAAGTCGGGGAACTTGCCTTCGACCAGCTTCGAAACCAGTTCGACCTGACCGAAGGTGAACTTCACCTGGGTCGAGCCGATGTCGATCTTGAGCGAGTCGTCGATGTCTTCGAGCAGGCGTTGAAGTTCGAGAATGGTCTTGCGCGGGATGATGACTTCCTGGCGCGCGAACGAGCCTTCGATCTTCATCGACGAGAACGCGAGGCGGTGGCCGTCGGTGGCGACTGCCATCAGCTGGTCGCCGTCCACCACGAGCAGCATGCCGTTCAGGTAGTAACGGATGTCCTGCTGCGCCATCGCGAAGTAGACCATGCCGAGCAGTTGGCGGAAGGTCTTCTGCGGCACTGCGAGATTCGCGCCGAAGTCCTTGGCCTGGGCCACCGTGGGGAACTCGTCCGCGGCAAGTGTTTGCAGGGCGAAGCGGCTCTTGCCCGACTGCACCGTCAGGCGCTTGTCGGCGAGCGTGAGCGTGACCTGGCCGTCGGGCATCGCGCGCAGGATGTCCAGCAGCTTGCGCGCGGCGACGGTGGTGGCCACCTGGTCGTTGCCCACGCCGAAGTCGGCGGTCGTGGTGATCTGCAACTCGAGGTCGGTCGACAGGAACGAGACGTCGGGACCGTTTTTGGTGATCAGCAGATTGGCGAGGATCGGCAACGTATGGCGGCGTTCGACAATGCCGCTCACCGTTTGCAGCGGCCTCAGCAGGTTATCGCGTTCGGTCTTGACCAGTTGCATAGAGTTCCTTCGTTGATGTGGCGGTCTGCGCATCCCGTCCAGGGCTCGCACGCAATTCACCGATGCACGGCGGCAAGCCCTGGCGCCGCCCTGCAGCGCAGGCCGCGGCGTGAAATCCGCAGACGGTCGCACCGCCCGCGGTTAAACCCATATTGTGCCTGAAAACCGACCACTTCCCTAAATTGGGGGCGATCCGCGAAATAAACAGGTCTTCGGTCGCGCAAGGGCGCGCCAGCGGCGCATCAGCCCTTGAGCGTCTGCTCCAGGACGTGCAGCTCGTGGTTGAGCTGGGCGTCCTTGGTGCGCTCGTCGGCGATCTTGCGCACGGCGTGCAGCACGGTGGTGTGGTCGCGCCCGCCAAACAGCTCGCCGATTTCCGGCAGGCTCTTCTGCGTGAGCTCCTTGGCCAGGTACATCGCGATCTGGCGCGGCCGCGCGATGTTCGCGGGGCGCTTCTTCGAGTACATGTCGGCGACCTTGATGCTGTAGAAGTCCGCCACCGTTTTCTGGATGTTTTCCACCGAAATCTGGCGGTTCTGCACCGTCAGCAGATCCTTGAGCGCTTCCTTGGTCAGCTCGATCGAGATCTCGCGGCCGTGGAACTTCGAATACGCGAGGATCTTGCGCAGCGCGCCTTCGAGCTCGCGCACGTTCGAGCGCAGATGTTTGGCGACGAAGAACGCGACGTCTTCGTTCAGTTGCACGTATTCCGACTGCGCCTTGCGCATCAGGATCGCCACGCGCATTTCCAGCTCGGGCGGCTCGATCGCCACCGTCAGACCGGAGTCGAAGCGCGAAATCAGGCGATCGTCGATACCCGAGATTTCCTTCGGATACGTATCGCTCGTGATGATCACCTGCGCCTTGTTGGCGACCAGCGCCTCGAACGCATAGAAGAACTCTTCCTGGGTGCGCGACTTGCCCGAGAAGAATTGAATATCGTCGATCAGCAGCAGGTCGAGCGAGTGGTAGTAGCGCTTGAAGTCGTCGAATGCCTTGCGCTGATACGCCTTCACCACGTCCGAGACGTACTGCTCAGCGTGGATGTAGCGAATGCGCGCGCCCGGCTTGTCCACCAGCAACTGATTGCCGATTGCGTGGATCAAGTGGGTCTTGCCGAGACCCACGCCGCCGTACAGGAACAGCGGGTTGTACGAGATGCCGGGGTTGTCCGCGACCTGGATGGCCGCCGCGCGCGCAAGCTGGTTCGCCTTACCGGTCACGAAGTTATCGAACGTGAGCACGGGGTTGAGCTTGGAGCGCTCGTAGGTCGGATCGGGTTCGTTGCCGTTCGCGCTAGCGGCTGCCGCCGCGCTCTGGCCCGGACGCCAGCTGCGGCGACCGGCCGCGGCTTCGTTGGCGTCGAGGCTCGGCAGGTCGAGGTCGGCGGCGTCTTCGCCGGCTGCCTGGGCGGCAGCAAGGGAAGCGGCTGCGGCCGCGGCGTTGGCTTGCGCAAGCTGGGCAGCGGCCAGCGCTGCCGAACCCGGACCGGCCGGATTCGCTACATTAGCCTGATAAGCCGGCGCTGCCTGGAATGCCGGTTCGGCCGCCTGCGCAGGCGCCAGCGGCGCGCGCGGCGCCGCGGGGGCAGCCGGGGTGGCGTGAGACGCGCGCATGCCCGCCTTCGGATCGAGGACGAACTGCACGTCGACGGGTGCCTGCCAGAAGTCGCGCGCCATATCGGTGATACGGCCCGAGAACTGGCTCTTCACCCAGTCGAGTTTGAAGCGGTTGGGGGCAGCGATCTGCAGCGTGTTCGCCGCAGCGTCGAAGGCAACCGGGGCCAACGGCTTGATCCACGTTACGTACTGCTGGGGCGTCAGCTCGCGCTCCAGTAGTGCGGAACAGTGTTGCCAGAATTCGTTCATCGAGTTGCTGTGGTCGTTTTGTTTGCAGGCATTGCGGTCGCGTGATGCGTGTCGCACAAATGCAACGAGGCCCTGATGGGGCGACGGCAAATGCTCCGGAAGCCCGCGCGGCAAAGGGTTTGCGGCAAGCAGGCGGGCCGGAGCGGCATGCAGGATTCTTGGGATAGGCGAGATTCTAACGCTGATTTCTCCTGGCCTGGGAGTTATCCACAGGGACGGATCAACACACCGAACGTTCGTGCCCCATCGTCCAGACCAGGCTGCCAGGGAATGGGGTCGGGGTGGACCCAGGGTAAATTCATGCGTTCTGAAACCCTAACCTATTGACGACCAAAGAAAAACGGGATTAAATAGAGGGTTCCGCGAAAACCAATCCCTTGTACCACCGGCCATTGCTTTTTTCCGCGATGCTCGCCGCGGTCATTTCTCAACAAGTGAGAGCAACATGAAACGTACTTACCAACCTTCCGTTACCCGTCGCAAGCGCACCCACGGCTTTCGCGTGCGCATGAAGACCGCCGGTGGCCGCAAAGTGATCAACGCACGCCGTGCGAAGGGTCGCAAGCGTCTCGCGATCTAAGCGCCGCTTCAAGTGTTGTCGATAGCATCGCTATCCGCACGATCGACGATAGCGGGCCTGACGTGACACTGCCTGAAGAAACGGGTAAGGCGGACGATGTGTGCGCAGCTTCGCTGCGAACGCAGGCCGCTTTCCCGAAAGCCGCAAGGCTACTGAAAACGGATGAATTCTCATCCGTTTTTCGTTTGCGTCCCTGGCGTCGCTCCGCGCACTTCGTGGTGTACGGCCGGCCCACGGGCGAGCCCGCGCGGCTTGGGCTCGTGATCGGCAAGAAGTACGCGCCGCGCGCGGTCACGCGCAACCTGGTGCGCCGCATCGCCCGCGAGGCGTTTCGCGTGCGCCGCGCGCAGTTCGAAGGTTTCGATCTGCTGCTGCGTCTGCACACGAAATTCGATCGCAAGGCCATGCCGGGCGCCTCGTCGCCGCCGCTCAAGACGCTGTGCCGCACCGAAATCGAGTATTTGCTCGAAAAAGCGGCACGTGAGGTCGCACGGCGTAATGTTGCAACTGCGACTGCAACTACGGTTGCCCCGCAAGCGCCCTCTGCTTCATGAGCGCGTCGCGCGAACCGCATGTTTGCGCCGCGCCCGCCAAGCCCGCAGCCCTCGTGGGTGCGGCACGATGTCCGTCTTTCCACGCGGTGCTGTCTGGCCGCCACGCCATGCAAACGGTACTGATCGCTTTACTGCGTTTCTACAAGCTTGCCGTGAGTCCCTTCCTCGGCAACCGCTGCCGTTTTTATCCTTCCTGTTCGGATTACGCACGCGAGGCAATCCAGTATCATGGCGCCGCGCGCGGGACTTACCTCGCCGCCCGGCGGCTGTGCCGCTGCCACCCGTTTTCGGCGGGCGGCGTCGATCCGGTCCCGCCTGTACCTCCGAAAAAGCGCTGATGCGCCGTTCCATCGACACTGAGACAACGCATGGATATCAAACGCACCGTCCTATGGGTCATCTTCTTCATGTCAGCGGTCATGCTGTACGACAACTGGCAGCGCGACCACGGACGTCAGTCGATGTTCTTCCCGAGCGCGACGCAAACGCAGACCGCCGCCAGCGGCACGGCCGCCGCGAGCGCGCCTGACGCCGCTTCCGACCTGCCGGCTGCCGCCGCAGGCCAGGCGCCTACTGGTTCGGCCCAGCCGGCTGAAGCCGCCGCCCAGCTCGTGCACTTCCACACCGACGTCTACGACGGTGAGATCGACACGCGCGGCGGCACGCTCACGAAGCTTTCGCTCGTGAAGGAAGGCGACGGCAAGCAGCCCGATCAGTACATCACGCTGTTCGATCACACCAAGGATCACACGTACCTCGCCCGTACGGGTCTGCTCGGTGGCGATTTCCCGAACCACAACGACGTCTACACGGCCACGCCCGGTCCGCGCGAACTGAGCGGCGACGCCAGCTCGTTCCAGATCAGCCTCGACTCGCCCGAAAAGGGCGGCGTGAAGGTCACCAAGACCTACACGTTCACGAAGGGCAGCTATGTGATCGGCGTCGACACGAAGGTGCAGAACGTTGGCAGCACGCCGGTGTCGCCCACGCTCTACCTGGAGCTCGTGCGCGACAGCCAGCCGGTCGAAACGCCGCGCTTCTCGCACACCTTCATCGGCCCGGCGGTGTACTCGAACGAGCATCACTTCCAGAAGATCTCGTTCAGCGACATCGACAAGAACAAGGCCGATTTCGTGAACCAGGCCGACAACGGCTGGGTTGCGATGGTTCAGCATTACTTCGCAACGGCGTGGATTCCGCAGCAAGGCGCCAAGCGTGACATCTACGTCGAGAAGTTCGACAACTCGCTCTACCGCGTGGGCGTCAAGCAGCCGCTTGGCACGATCGCGCCGGGCGCGACCGATAACGTGCAGTCGCGTCTGTTCGCGGGTCCGGAAGAAGAGCGCATGCTCGAAGGCATCGCGCCGGGTCTGGAGCTCGTGAAGGACTACGGCTGGGTGACGATCATCGCCAAGCCGCTCTTCTGGCTGCTCGAGAAGATCCACGGCTATGTGGGCAACTGGGGCTGGGCGATCGTGCTGCTCACGCTGCTCATCAAGGCTGTATTCTTCCCGCTGTCCGCCGCGAGCTACAAGTCGATGGCGCGCATGAAGGAAATCACGCCGCGCATGCAGGCGCTGCGCGAACGCTTCAAGAGCGACCCGCAGAAGATGAACGCGGCGCTCATGGAGCTCTACAAGACCGAGAAGGTGAATCCGTTCGGCGGTTGTCTGCCGGTGGTGATCCAGATTCCGGTGTTCATCTCGCTGTACTGGGTGCTGCTGTCGTCGGTGGAAATGCGCGGCGCGCCGTGGATTCTCTGGATTCACGACCTTTCGCAGCAGGATCCGTTCTTCATCCTGCCGGTGCTGATGGCAGTGTCGATGTTCCTGCAAACGCGTCTGAACCCGACGCCGCCGGACCCCGTCCAGGCCAAGATGATGATGTTCATGCCGATCGCGTTCTCGGTCATGTTCTTCTTCTTCCCGGCGGGTCTCGTGCTGTACTACGTCGTGAACAACGTGCTCTCGATCGCGCAGCAGTACTACATCACGCGCATGATGGGCAAGGGCAAGAAGAAGGAAAAGGAAGCCGCCTAAGGGCATGGCTTTCGGCGCAAGGCGGTGCTGATGCCGCCTTCGTCTGCGCCTCTTCAGGGTCGCAAAAAACAAAGCCGCCTGGCAGATGCCAGGCGGCTTTTTTTATGGCTCTTGAGAACGGGATGCCGCTGGCCTGACCTGCGGCGTCTTGTCCGATTGCCGCCTCAAAGCGTGACCAGGCGATACTGGCGGCTAGTTCTTCTCGGCGCCGCCGTAGAACTGTGTCACCAGTTCTTCCACGAGGTAACGGTGATGCGCGCTCAACGACTCGATCTTCGAAGCAAGCTCGATGGTTTCTTCGGAAAGCGGGTACTTGTCGTCGGGCTTGCGCGGTTTCGGCACCGCCGGCGTGGCGGTGCCAGGTGACGGTCCGTAGTGGAGCCAATGCACATTCACGTCGAACCACTCGGCCAGTGTCTCCAGCTTGTCGTTGGTCGGAATGGTGCGACCGCTCAGCCACTTGTGAGCCGTTTGTGGCGAAACCGGTTGATCGCCGCGATGACGCAGGTTGAACCGGTTTGCGAGGTCGGTGCTGCCGCGCAGTTTTTCGGGCGCGCGCTTCATGGCGAACTTGAGACGTTCGGCGAAGGCGGCTTTTTCTTCAGGGGTTGGCATGACGCTGATTGTGCAATCGGCTTTCGTCGAAGTTGACAACCAGATGGGCTACATATAGCTTATGAAAGCTACAAATCGCCTAAAAACGCAACTACCTCAACAATCTTGCTGATAGTCGAAAAGGCGTGCTGGCTGGTTATTTCCCCTTCTTCAAGGGACTTTCACTCCTAGATTGAGTTGTTAAGTTTAAGACAAAGCTTATCTAATTCGAGATAAATTAAGACGAGTTGCCCCCGCGCCGCCGGATAGATCGCGCAACCCCTCGCGTTACAATTCCCGCACCATGCGGTTTGCACGACTGCACAACCGCACGGCATCACGCTCAATCTCACCGAATCACCTCGAATCTGCCCGCCATGCTCGCCACCGATACCGATCCCATCGTCGCCATTGCCACTGCGCCCGGTCGCGGGGGAATTGGCGTGGTTCGGGTGTCGGCTGGCCGCGCCGGTGCGGCCGCCGCCGAAGCGCTCATGCAGGCGCTGACCGGTCAGACGCTGAGCGCGCGCCACGCGAGCTACGTGCCGTTTCTCGACGGAGCAGGCACCGTGCTTGATCGCGGCATCGCGCTTTATTTTCCGGCGCCGCATTCCTACACCGGCGAGCATGTGCTCGAACTGCAAGGTCACGGCGGCCCGATCGTGCTGCAACTGGTTTTGCAGCGCTGCATCGAGGCGGGCCGCGCCTTCGGCCTGCGTCTCGCCGAGCCCGGCGAATTCACGCGCCGTGCGTTTCTCAACGACAAGCTCGATCTGGCTCAGGCCGAGGCCGTCGCCGATCTGATCGAGGCCAGTACCGAAGCCGCGGCGCGCTCCGCGGGGCGCTCGCTGGACGGTGCGTTCTCGCGTGACATCCACGCGCTGGTCGACGACGTGGTGACGCTGCGCATGCTCGTGGAGGCGACGCTCGACTTCCCCGAGGAAGAGATCGACTTTCTCGAAGCCGCCGACGCGCGCGGCAAGCTCGCGGCGATTCGTGCGCAGCTCGATCACGTGCTGTCGGAAGCACGCCAGGGCGCGCTGTTGCGCGAAGGGCTTGCGGTCGTGCTCGCGGGTCAGCCGAACGTCGGTAAATCGTCGCTGCTCAATGCGCTCGCGGGCGCGGAGCTCGCCATCGTCACGCCCGTGGCCGGTACGACGCGCGACAAGATTTCGCAGACGATCCAGATCGAGGGCATTCCGCTGCACATCATCGACACGGCAGGCTTGCGGGAAACCGAGGACGAAGTCGAGAAGATCGGCATCGAGCGCACCTGGAGCGAGATCGGCCGCGCCGATGTGGTGCTGCATTTGCTCGACGCGCGCGTGGGGATGACGGCGGAAGATGACGTCATTGCAGCCCGCTTTCCAGCGGGCGTTCCAGTCGTGCGTGTGCTCAACAAGACCGATTTGACGGACGTCGCGCCCAAAGTGGCAATGCGCGCGCCGGAGCACGGTAGCGAGCTTTGCGAAGTGCGGCTTTCGGCGAAGAAGGGTGATGGTGTTGCGCTCCTGCGCGCCGAATTGCTGCGTATCGCCGGCTGGCAGGCTGACGCGCAGAGCGTCTATCTGGCGCGCGAGCGCCATCTGATTGCGCTGCGCGCAGCGCGCGAGCATCTCGCGCAGGCGGCGGATCACGCGGATCAGAACGCGCAGTCGCTCGATCTCTTCGCGGAAGAGTTGCGGCTCGCGCAGGAATCGCTGAATTCGATCACGGGTGAGTTCACATCCGACGATCTGCTTGGCGTGATTTTCAGTCGGTTCTGTATCGGCAAGTAAGCAGGAAACCGAACTAAATACACCAATAGCGAATGCGTGGCGTCGGACACGGAGGCTGAATCGGTTGCCTGCCGCTTCTCGCAGGCCTCAGCGAGGCTGGGCGGCAAACTTTACCGTTGTAACCAGCCGTCACACATCGTTTCGTTTTCAAACCTCGCCATTGCCGACAATAGAAGCATTGGGAGAACGCCATGAAAACGATTCGACTCTTCTGCGCCTTGATTATCGCCGCCGGTCTCGCGAGCCTGAGCGGTTGTATTGTCGCGCCGCCTTATGCCTACGCGCCGGCGCCGGCCTATGGTTATGGTTACGGTTATGCGCCGGGATATTACGCAACGCCTTCAGTCGATATTGGGGTCGGCGTCGGCGGCTATTATGGTCACGGCTGGCGACATTAAGTACAACGTCACAGTACCAGGATATCTCCTGACTCAAGCGTGTCAACCGCGCGGCGAGTACGCTGTAACCGCCTCCTGGCGGGCCTCCCGCGCGTTTTCTCCGCGACCCTCCCTTCGCCCTATCAATTGTGATAGCTAGGCACCTGCCGCCAGCGAACTAGAGTGACACCACGGATCCGATAAATGAGATCCGAACTTGTTCCGGGGGCCTAAACACATGAAGTTTATCGATCAGGAAATCGCGCACATCATGCGCGTCATGGTGCCGTCACTGCTGACTGAAGGAACGGTTCCCATCCTCTCGTTCGACTACTGGCACCGCCGCCTCTCGAACCTGCTCGATACGGCCCAGCTCTCGCAAGCCCAATTTCGTACGATCGACTCACTGATGACGCAACTCGAACGTCTGCAATTTCAGACGCGCCTTGCCGCCTGACGAGCCGATTGCCGCGTAGCCCTCAAGTAAAAATGGGCGCGCACTGCCGATTCGATTTACCTCGCCATGTAACCCGAGCATGGATTAGCCCGCCATAGTGCGGGCTTCTTTCTTTTTGCGGCACAGTCCGGGCCTGCCGGATTTTCGCCACCCAAAAAAATAGCCGCGGCAGGGGCCGCGGCGAAAGAGCTTGCCAACTACTGACTACACGGCGCGAGGGGACGTCGCCGCGAAACCATTGTCGTAGCTCCTTCGTGGCGCTTCAATGATCACGCGGTCGATCTGACAATCGTTAACTTTCGCGCTCAGAAATCAATCTGCCCCTCATAGCCAGGCCGCCCCACGGCTCGTACGAAACAGACGCGCCTCTTGAAATCGTTCGGCGTCCCCTGCATGTACGGCCCACTTTCATCGGAGAATTCTGATCGTGGGAAGCCGTCCATCCTTCATCGACGATCTCGCGCGCGACCTCTCAGCCGATAGCGCAAGTACTCGTCCACATGGCGACGCAGCTTTGCTCGACGCCTATTCGCAAACCGTCATCGGCGCGCTCGAACGCGTGCAGCACGCCGTTGCCCATATCGCCGTCGAACATCGCGCGCCCGCTTCGGGCCAAGGCGCCGCTCGCGGCGGCAGCGGCTCGGGTTTTCTGTTCACGCCCGACGGTTATCTGCTCACCAATAGCCACGTCGTACACGGCGCAAGCGCGTTGCGCGTGACGCTCGCCGACGGCTCGACCTATGACGCCGACCTGGTCGGCGACGATCCCAGCACCGATCTCGCGGTGCTGCGCATCGGCGCATCCGAGGCTCTACCGCACGCCGAGTTCGGCGAATCGGCGAAGCTGCGCGTCGGGCAGATTGCGATCGCCGTGGGCAGCCCGCTCGGCCTCGCGCAGACCGTCACGACGGGCGTGGTGTCGGCGCTCGGCCGCTCGCTGCGTTCGAACTCGGGACGCATGATCTATGACGTGATCCAGACCGACGCCGCGCTCAATCCTGGCAACTCGGGCGGCCCGCTCGTGAATTCGGCTGGGCAGGTCATCGGTGTGAATACGGCGATTATTCCGGGCGCGCAGGCCATCTGTTTTGCCACGGCGATCGACACCGCCAAGTGGGTCATCACGCAGCTGTTTGCGCATGGACGGGTACGCCGCGCTCACGTGGGCATCGCGGGCACCAATGTGCCGATCGCGCGCAAGGTGCAGCGCTTTTTCGAGCTGAACTCGACGAGCGGCGTACGTGTGATGGAGGTGGTGAAGGGCAGTCCCGCCGCATTGGGCGGGTTGCGTGTAGACGATACGGTCGTGGCCGTCGACGGTGTGCCTGTCGACGGAATCGACGCGCTTCAGCGCTTGCTCGACGCCTCGCGCATCGGTCGTGTGGTCGAATTCACCGTCGTGCGGCTGACGAAAAAGCTCGATCTGCGGATCACGCCGATCGAGCAGGTCTGAGCGCAGCAGCGGCAAACCCGCCCCAGATCGTTCGACGTGACAAACACGCCGGATTACCAGCCCGGCTGCGCGTAGCCGTCGTACGGTGCGGGCGGCGGCGCGCAGGGCACGTAGCGGCCCGAATACTGGTCGTAGCAACCGCGCGGCGCCGGGGGCGGTGCGGCGACATAAACGGGAGCCGGCTCGGCATAAACCGGCGCGGGCGCCGGGGCCGGTTCCGCATAGACGGGCGGCGCCTGGTAGACCACTGCCGGCGCGCTGTTGATTGCGGTACCCACCACGGCGCCAATCAGCGCGCCGCCCACGAGCGCACCGACGATGTCGCCACCATCGTGCGCGCTGGCCGGCACGGCCGTCACTGCACATCCTGCCAATACCAATACGGCTGCAATCTTACGCATGACGTTCTCCTCGAGAACCTTTGAAAACATGCGAGCGATTGTCGCCGCGAAGCGTGATTACAGGTGCTGCAAGTGGTAACGACGAATTACGCAGCCGATGAATTACGGTGCGCGGTGCTGGGAACAGTGCTGGGAAGCACCATTTGCGCGAGGCCTGGCACCCGATTGGGGCTCGGGATCAGGCTCGTCATGCTCTGTATCACGACGCCTGCCGGCGCCGGGACAGAGCAGGGAAAGGGCGATGGAGCAGACCATCAGCGCGAACAGGGCGACGAAGTACGTCATCCAGGAGAACTCGAATTCCACGAGTGCCTCCCTCGGTCGAACGAATCGGACGCGTCGCCCCGCGCGGCGCGAGCAGCATTAGCCCGGCGTCAAGATGCCGAGCCGTCATGCATGGCGCGAATCAGTGGTGCAGGATGCTGCGCAACGGATGACGCCAGTCGATATGAGGTGCACCCGCTTCCACGCGCTGCCTATGCTCCTCGAGGATTTCGTCCGAAAACAGGAAAACGACAATGACGAGGGGAATAACCAGAAACGCGCCCAGTATTACGTGCTCGATCACGATAACCTCCTGGTTGTCAAGCGATTGCGACTTCATTGTAGCTGGAAAGCTACAGCTTGTACTGGGGGCGATTACTGATTCGTCGGAAACAGGGTGCGCCGCCGCACGCAGACCTTCAAGCAGGCCGCGTGCCCGGAAATCGACGTGTCGAGACTGGCGCGCCGTCAGGCCGCCGATTTCTTCCACACCGCCGCAAAGAGGCCTGCGCAGATCAGCAACGATCCGCCGGTGCGATTGACCACGCGCTGTACGCGCGGGCTGCGCACCGCCTTGCGTGCGGCCGCCGCGAGCAGCGCGTAGCCGAACGCGTTGAGCGTGGCGAGCACGAGGAAGGTGATCTCGAAGATGACGATTTGCGAGAGAGGGGCGGCGTGCGCGTCGATGAACTGCGGCACGAACGCGACGAAGAAAATGATGCTCTTGGGGTTTAGCGCCGTGACGGCGTAAGCGTGGGCGAAGATCCGGCCAGTGCGTGTCTCGGAGGTGTCGGGGGAGTCGGCGGCCATGACGGGCGCGCGCCAGAGCTTGATGCCCAGATAGATCAGATAGGCGGCGCCGACCCATTTGAGCATCGCGAAGAGCGACGCGGAGGCGGCGAGGATCACGCCGAGGCCAAGCATCGAGGCTGTCATCGCGGTGAAGTCGCCAAGCGCGACCCCCGCGGTGGTCGCGAGCGCATAGCGGCGGCCGTGGCCGAGCGCATAGGACACGACGAGCAGCACCGTCGGCCCGGGAATGGCAACGAGGATGGCCGACGCGATCGCAAACGGCAGCCAGTGGGCAAGAGTCATGACGTTCTCCGGTAGGGATGCCTGATTTATCCACGAAGTTTTCGGTGGCGCAAGAGGGTTGCTGGCATTGTTTTTCTTCTGCGGCTGGCGAGTAATCGCGACGGCTTTGGCGCGTACGCGCGTGAGGATTGTGTGCGCCGCGTCAACTCATTCTGAGCGCACGAATAACCGCAGAGCCTTGGTCCTGCTGCGCTCGCACACAAGAACCTCTTGTAGTCCGCTCACGGTCTCCTAGATTGAAAGATGTGCGTCCAGCGTGGAAGTTAAATACATAGCTAACCTGAATAACGCGCCAGCCCAAGCCAGGAGACAAACATGAACATGCTGTCCGCAGTGGCCATGCTCACCCTCGGTCTCGCCAGCGCCGCTTCCGTGCAGGCGCAGGACGCCGCTGTCCAGCCGCAGCAGACCGTGCAGCTCAAGCCCGGGGCTTACGGCTGTCTGTCCAAAGATAAGCTCGATGCCGTTTCCCAGCATGAGCAGGCTGGCGAGCGTCAGCAGATGCAGGAATACTTCGCCGATTTCCGCTGCCTCTCGACGCCGGAAAACCAGACTTTTCGCGTTGTGCGCGTGGTCGGTCACGATGTCGAATTCGTGAACGCCGCGAACGCCGACGATCAGGGACTCTGGACCAGCGACCGCTTTATCAGGCAGTGACAGCGGATCGAGCGCCTGGGCGTCACGGCGCCGTCATTTTCGTGTCAGACCATTCCGGATGATCCGGCACGCCGCAAGCTGATGAATGCGGCACAGAACGTGCTGGAAACTCGCTATCATGTGCGGCTTTTGCGCGGCGCGGGATCCGGTATGGCACTCAAATCGACCATCTTCAAGGCAGAACTCCAGATTGCGGACATGGACCGGCACTACTACGCCGACCATGCGCTGACGATCGCCTGCCATCCCTCCGAAACCGACGAGCGCATGATGGTGCGCATCGCCGCCTTCGCGCTGTTCGCGAGCGAGCGACTCGAGTTCTGCAAGGGCCTGTCGGACGCCGACGAGCCGGATCTCTGGTGCAAGGACTATACGAACGCCATTCAGACCTGGATCGAAGTGGGCCAGCCGGACGAGCGCCGTATCGCCAAGGCCAGCGGACGCAGCGAGGAAGTGATTGTGATCGCCTACGGCGGCCGCACCTCGGACATCTGGTGGCAAGGCGTGCGCGGCAAGGTGGAGCGCCTGCGCAACGTGACCGTCTGGTCGCTCGGCGAGGGCGTGGCAGCGGCACTCGGCAAGCTCGCAGAGCGCACCATGCGGCTGCAATGCACCGTCCAGGACGGTGCAGCGTGGATTGGCAGCGAGACGAGCGAGCCGGTCGCCGTCGAATGGACCGTCCTCAAGGCGCCCGAGAACGTCTGACCCTCGGCATCGCGAAGGACGCGAAGGGCCGTCAGGCAGCGGGAGGGCCTTTCAGCTCGATCATGTTGCCCTCCGGATCGAACAGGTACAGCGACGGCCCGAATCCTTGCGCGCCGTAGCGCCCGACCACCTCGCCCGGCCGCGCACCGGCCTGCGCGAGCCAGGCCTTCAGCGCTTCGCCGTCGAACGGCTCCACGCGCAGACACAGATGATCCATATTTCGGCCTGCGCCAGCTTCGGCGTTTCGGTCGAGCGGGCCGCCCGCCGTGATGAGATCGACGAGCGAGCGGCCCGCGCGCAATTGCACGAGCCCCAGTTCGCGCTCCTCACGTTCGACACGACAGCCCAGCACGTCGCAGTAGAAACGCGTCATGGCCGCCGGATCCGCGGCGCGGATCACCACATGGTCGATTTCGCGAATCTGGATCTGCATGGCGTGCCTCTGCGAGTCGCGTTGGGGGCGATGCAGGCAGTGTAGAAGGAAATCGGGATACGAACGCGGGAACGGAAGGCGACGCGCGGCGAGGGCAAAGTACGCCTGCAAAACCGCTGGACGAAAAAAAGCCCGCTGCTGTGAGCGGGCTTAATCCATATCAGGAGGAGACATGGAGGAGACAAGAACCACTATACACAGCGGTCTGACGCGTTGCAACAAGTTTTTAAGGGAAAACCCGCAATCGGGCCAAATTGTCGCAGGCGGAGTTTGACGCGCGGCAGCGGACCCGTACCGGCGCCGGATCACTGGCCAATTCGCCCGGTTTAAAAGGGCAGAATGTCCGGTCGACCTTGCCAAGAATCCCGCCAGCGGCCCGGAATGGCAGCGCAAGATCCGGCGCGCCCGCGTGCCAGCGAGCGGCTACAGTGGGACCATCGAATCCGCACTCACCGGGAGTCATGACATGAACGCCGCTCCGTCCACCGCTGCAAACATCCTCGACACTGGCGATGACGCCGCGCGCTGGGCCGCCATCGCATCGCGCGATGTCCGCGCCGATGGCCAGTTTTTCTACGGTGTACGCACGACCGGCGTGTTCTGTCGCCCCTCCTGCGCATCGCGCCTGCCTCGGCGCGAAAACGTCGAATTTTTCGCCGATGCAGACGCGGCGCGCGCAGCTGGCTACCGTGAATGCAAGCGCTGCCGCCCCGGCGGCCTGCCGCGCGAGCTGGAAATCGTGCGCCGCGCCTGTGCCGCGCTCGACGCCGACCCGCAAGCGCGCCTCACGCTCGCCCAACTCAGCGACGCTGTCCACCTGAGCCCGTTCCACCTCCAGCGCCTCTTCAAGCGCGTGCTGGGCGTCTCGCCGCGCCAGTATCAGGCCGCGCGTCGGGGCGCCGTGCTGCGCGATGCGCTCGCACAAGGCGCCGACGTCACGCGCGCGAGCGCCGACGCAGGCTTCAATTCGTCGTCGCGGCTCTATGAGAGCGTTGCGGGCGAGCTGGGCATGGCGCCCTCGGCGTTCCGGCGCAAGGGTGCGGGCCTCACGATCCGCCATACCGGCGCGCTCACGCCGCTCGGACGCGTAATCATCGCGGCCACCGACAAGGGAATCTGCCGGATCGCCTTCGGCGACAGCGCGAATGCGCTCAAGGAGAGTCTGCGCGCCGATTTCGCAAACGCGCACTGCATCGAGGACCCCGAGGGCCTGGCGCCTTTCGTCGCGCAGATCGACGCCTATCTGCACGGTCGCAGCGAGCGTATCGAGCTACCGCTCGATATCGCCGCGACGGCGTTCCAGCAACGCGTCTGGGACGCACTCCAGCGCATCCCCTATGGCGAAACCCGCAGCTACACACAGATTGCCGAAACGGTGGGCTCGCCGCGCGCGGTGCGCGCCGTGGCGACCGCGTGCGCGTCGAATCCGGTGGCGCTGGCGATTCCGTGCCATCGCGTTGTCCAGAAGGGCGGCGCGCTCGCCGGCTATCGTTGGGGACTTGCGCGCAAGGCGGCGCTTATCGATGCAGAAGCGCGGGCGGGCGAAGTGCTTGTGGCACAGGACGCGCCGGAACCCACTGCAAAGTCCCTAAAATCGGACGGGCGCGCCCGCGCCACCACCACGCCGGAGACCCCTGCTTGAGCGCCGTCCAGCAATCCATCCCCTCATCCGACGCCGCGAGCACCACGTTCGAACTGCCGTTTCGCGCACCCTACGACTGGCCACGCATGCTGCGCTTCCTCGCGGGTCGCGCGACGCCCGGCGTCGAAGCGGTGGAAGACGGCGCATGGCTGCGCGCCATCGACTTCAATGGCGCGAGCGGCACGCTCGCCGTCCGTCGCCATGCGCGCAAGCACTGCCTGGTCGCGCAAATCGACGGGCCGGTGAGCGTCCACGCGCACGCACTTGCCGCGCCGCTTGCGCGCCAGTTCGACGTACACGCCGACCCAGCGGCGGTCGGTGCGAGCCTCGGCGTCGATCCGTGGCTTGCGCCACTCGTAGCCGCCGCGCCTGGACTGCGCGTGCCGGGCGCGTGGTCGGGCTTCGAGCTGGTGGTGCGCGCGATCGTCGGGCAGCAGGTCAGCGTGAAGGCTGCGACCACGATCGTCGGTCGCCTCGTCGAGCGCGTGGGCCGACCCATCGAAGGCCACGCGCATGCACGCACGGCGTGGCGCTTTCCCACGCCCGCCGCACTCGCTGCCGCCGATCTTGCCGGTATCGGCATGCCGGGCAAGCGCGTCGCGGCGCTACAGGGGTTCGCGGCGGCTGTGGCGAGCGGTGCGGTCGCCGTCGAGCGGGCGCCTGCGCCATTGGACGTGTCCGGCAAGCGCCGCAGACGTGTCGATGCAACCGATACCGATGCCGCCACCGAACGCGCGACGCTCGACACCATGCGCGCGGGGTTGCTCGCGTTGCCAGGGATTGGCCCGTGGACCGTCGAATACGTGGCGATGCGCGCCTGGCGCGATGCCGACGCCTGGCCCGCCACCGACCTCGTCCTGATGCAGACCATCGCCGCGCGCGATCCGAACCTCGTGCGCGCGACCCAACAGCGTGCCCGCACCGACGCCTGGCGCCCGTGGCGTGCCTACGCCGCCATGCATCTCTGGAACGAAATCGCCGATCGGGCAGGCGCGGCGCGCGGCGGCTAACGCGCAATAGCAGCGGTTTGGACGTTGGGGCAGCGCCGCGCGCTTGAGGGGCGCGCGAAGCATCGCCGCAGCGCGGACACACGTGTCCAGGGAGAATCGGCAGAATCGGGCAAAGCCGCGCCAGCAAAGGCTTCGGACGATAGCGAACAGGCCGCAAAAGCGTGCCCGAAGTGGCCTCAAGCAGGTCTTTCGGCGAGATGTTAAAGTGCCCGCTACCGAAAAAATCCCTGTCGACGGCGCGTGCAACGTCTCGCCGCCGGCCAGTGCCCGACCTGCCCTCAATGCCAGACACGACCTCTACACGCACGAACGACGTTCTCACGCAGCGCCTTTCCGTGCTGAGCGCCGGGCCGCATCGCGACGCGCTCACGCGCGGTCTGCGCGGCATCGAAAAGGAAAGCCTGCGGGTGACGCGCGATGGCCATCTCGCCATGACGCCGCATGCAGCGGCGTTGGGCTCGGCGCTCACGCATCCGTCGCTCACAACCGACTATTCGGAAGCCTTGATCGAGATCATCACGCCGGCCGAGCACGACGCATCGATCACGCTCGACAAGCTCGACGAGCTGCATCGCTACGTCTACAGCGTGCTCGCGCGCGACGGCGAAATGCTCTGGAACGAGTCGATGCCGGGCCAGTTGCCGGCCAGCGACGACGGCATTCCCATCGCGCGTTATGGCAGCTCGAACATCGGGCGCCTGAAGTACGTCTACCGCATGGGTCTCGCGCTGCGTTACGGCCGCACCATGCAATGCATCGCGGGCATCCACTACAACTATTCGCTCAACGAAGAAGTGTGGCGCGTGCTGCATGCGCACGATCAATCGACGGCCACGCAGACGGACTACCAGTCCGAACGCTACCTCGCACTGATCCGCAATTTCCGCCGCACGAGCTGGTTGTTGATGTATCTGTTCGGCGCCTCGCCCGCGCTCGACGCGCGTTTTCTGCGCGGCGGCGCGCACGCGCTCGAGAGCCTCGACGCCGACACGCTCTATCTGCCGTACGCGACGAGCCTGCGCATGAGCGATCTCGGCTACTCGAACACGACGGGCCAGTCCGCACTGCGCGCCGACTACGACACGCTGCCGGGCTATCTCGACGCGCTCGCCCAGGCGGTGAGCCAGCCGTATCCGCCTTACGAGGCAATCGGCACGCATCGCGACGGCGAGTGGGTGCAGATCAACACCAACATCCTGCAAATCGAAAACGAGTTTTACTCGACGATCCGTCCGAAGCGCGTGACCTGGCCCGGCGAGCGGCCGCTGCATGCGCTTGCCGCGCGCGGCGTGCAGTACGTCGAGGTGCGCTGCATGGATATCGACCCGTTCGAACCCACCGGCATCTCGCTCGAAACGGCGCGTTTTCTTGACGCCTATCTGCTCGCCTGTGCGCTCGACGACAGCCCGCTGCTGCCCGAGGCCGAATACGCGGAAGCCAATGAGAACTTCGGCCTCGTGACCAAGGAAGGCCGCAAGCCGGGTCTTGCGCTCACACGCGGCGGCCAGCCTGTCGCGATGCAGGACTGGGCGACGGAGTTGTTCGCGAAGATCGAGCACACGGCTGCCGCGCTCGACGCGCTACACGGTGGCGACGCCCATGCGCGAGCGCTCGCTGCCCAGCGCGCGAAACTCGCCGACGCTTCACTCACGCCGTCGGCACGCGTGCTGCAAACCATGCGCGACCAGCAGCAGACCTTCATGCAATTTGCCCTCGCGCAAAGCGAGCGTCACGCGGCGGATTTCCTCGCACGCCCACTCGATGCGCAAACGACGGCGCATTTCGAGCAACTCGCGCGCCAATCGCTCGACGAGCAGGCCAAGCTCGAGCGCGAGGAGGTCGGCTCGTTCGACGCCTTCGTGGCTGCCTACCGCGCCTATACGCTCAATCGCTTCAGCGTCTGACGCAGGCCTCGACACAGCAGGCATCGCAATTGCGGGAAACGCCATCGGGCGGGCACGGTCCAAGTCCTTATGGGCCTGGCGCCACGCTGCCCGATGGCGCCCGCCGCGCTTTCATCCCTTATAGTCACGCAGTCGCTCCCACGAGCCACGCCAACGACAAACTGACGGGCCGCGCTGCATGCGAAGCGCACGAGCGCCGGCCAACACAGGGAGGAACCCAAGCGATGAAACGAATCCTGCCGATCCTGCTTTGCGCGGCGCTGGCTGCCTGCGCGCCGCGCGGTCAGGTCAACCCCGACGTCATGCAGATCGCCACCGCACCGCTCACCTGCGGCGACAAACCTCAGTGCGACATCTGGTGGCAACGCGCCCAGGACTGGGTGCGCGGTCATTCGAAATACGAAGTGCAGACCGTCACCGACACGCTGATCCAGACCTCCGGCCCCGGCGGCGGCAAGCGTGCGCTCGCCTACGAGATCACGAAAACGGTGAACGGCGACGGCACCACGACCATCGGCTTCGCGGCGCACTGCGACAGCTCGATCGGCTGCAAGCCCGATCCCTGGGCCGCAGGCGCAGCGTTCAAGCAGTACGTGCGCACCGGTATCGAGCAGTCGATCCCGGGCGCCAGCGATACGAGCGACACCAGCGACGCACCGTTGCCCGCCTCGGCGGCGGCACCGACTGCATCGGCCTCGGCACCTTGAGTTTGTACTGACAGATTCTGTGGCCGCTAAGCCCCGTTGCGACGGCGCGTAGCGGTCATTCACCACGATTTGTCTTAAAGACGACCGAGAACAATAAGATGGACTCCGAATCGAATCATTCCGATTGAGGATTTAAGCATTTTCTGATTGGGCGAACCATCGAGGAAACGTATCGTGGCCGTGCTTCGGCGTGCGCCGGACGGTTTCATTCCTCTTCAATCATTCGAATCCAAAATGAAAATGCGACTTCTGCCAGCCAGCGTGCTGGCCTTCCTGATCGTCGTCGCCGCAGGCTGCACCACCGCGTCGGGGCCCATGCACAATCTCGACATCGTGACGCTCGCCAACGGCACCCAGGCCTATCGCGTGCAGTGTCTCGGGCTGCTTGAAAGCTCGAAGGCGTGTATGAAGAAGGTCAACGAGATCTGCGGCGACAAGCAGCCGCTGCGTGTCTCGTCGGTCGATCGCGCCGCTGCGGGCTTCAAGCCGGAAAACGATCCGCGCGAAATCCTCTTCGTCTGCCAGGCGCCGCAGCCGGTGGTCCAGGAGACCGCTCCGCCGCCGCCGCCGCCCCCGCCGCAGGTCAACACCCAGCCGCGTACGATCACGCTGAACGCCGACGCCAACTTCGCGTTTGACAAGTCCGATCTGCTGCCTGGCGGAAAGCAGACGCTCGACAAGTTCATCGCGGACAGCGACGGCGTGAACATTGGCAGCGTCGTCATTGACGGCCATACCGACTCGGTCGGCTCGAAGGCCTATAACGAACGCCTCTCGCAGCGCCGCGCGCAAACCGTGCGCAACTATCTGCAGTCGCACGGCCTGCATGCTGGCCAATACGAAGTGCATGGCTATGGCGCGTCGAAGCCTGTCGCCTCGAATGCCACGGCGGAAGGCCGCGCGCAGAACCGCCGCGTAGAGATCCAGACCAACGGCGTCACCGCTCGTTAATCCTTCGCTTCGCTACCCACACGCGGGACCGTCCTTTGGGCTTTCAGTGACCCAGCGACGGTCCCGCGCCTTTTCTGGGCTTCGTAATCCACACCAGCACGGCAAGAACGAGAAACACGCCGCACGATATACGGAAGAAGTCGTTCGTCGCCATCATGTAGCCCTGGTTCGTCACCACGTCGTTGAGCTTCGCGGTCATGCTTTGACCCGCGTAGCCGATGTTCGCCAACGCGTCCTGATACGCGATGGTGTTGGGCGAATACACGTTCACCGACTCCGACAGCACCGCATGGTGGTAGATCGCGTCGTCCTCCCAGAACGTCGTGCTGATGGCCGTGCCAATCGCGCCGGACAGCGTGCGCATGAAGTTCGACAGGCCCGAGGCGCTGGCAAGACGATCGTCGGAAATACTCGACAGCGTGATGGTCGTCATCGGCACGAAGAAGCCGGCCACGCCGATACCCTGCACGAGGCGCGGCAGGATCACGTGACTGAACGGCACGTCGAGCGTGAAGGTGGAGTTCCAGATCGACACGAACGCGAACACGAGGAACGCGATACTCGCCACCATGCGCAGATCGAGCCGATGCATATTGCGGCCGATCAGCGGCGATAGCACGAGCGCGAGCAATCCGACCGGCGCGGTCGCAAGACCGGCAATGCCGGCCGTATAGCCCATCACGGTCTGGAGCCACAGCGGAAAGATCACAACCGAGCCGAAGAACGCCATGAAGCCGAACGAAATGATCAGCGCACCAAGGGCGAAGTTGCGGTCACGAAACAGCGTGAGATCGACAACGGGCTCTTTTTCCGTGGCTTCCCACGCGAGCATGAAGGCGAGCGAGACCGCCGCGATGACCGCGAGCGCGACGATGAACTTCGAGCTGAACCAGTCGCGGTCCTTGCCGAGGTCGAGCATCATCTGCAGGGACGACACGCCGATCACGAGCAGCGCGAGGCCCACGGCGTCGATACGCTGCTTCGTGATCTTCGTTTCACGGCCGCGCAGCAGCATGAACGCGCATACGCCTGAAAACAGGCCGATCGGCACGTTGATGTAGAAGATCCACGGCCACGTGTAGTTGTCGGTGATATAGCCGCCCATCACCGGGCCGAAGATCGGCGCAACGATCACCGTCATCGCCCATAGTCCCAGCGCGAGTCCGCGTTTTTCGGGCGGATAGGTGCGCATGAGGATGGTCTGCGACAGCGGCACCATCGGGCCGGACACGAGCCCTTGCGCGAGGCGGAAGGCGATCAGCGTCTCGAAGTTCGTCGCGAAGCCGCAAGCCGCCGAGGCGATCGTGAAGAGAATCACCGAAAGCGTGAAGAGGCGCACTTCGCCCACGCGGCGCGCGAGCCAGCCCGTGAGCGGCACGGCGATCGCCGAAGCCACGGAGTACGACGAGATGACCCAGGTGCCTTCGCTGTTGGCCACCCCCAGATTGCCCGAGATGGTGGGCACGGCGACGTTGGCGATCGAGGTGTCGAGCACCTCCATAAACGTGCCGAGCGCGAGACCCACGGTCAGCAGCGCGAGCGCTCCGCCGGTCAGGGGCTTCGGTTCGGCGCTGGCCGGAGGGGCGGCGGGCGCGGCGCTGGTGGCGTCCATCTGCGGGTCCTTGTTCAGGATCGTTGATCGGTCTTGCTCGGGTGGAACCGTTGACGATGCAATCAGCTGCACGCGCACGGTCGTTCTAATTTATATGCCAGGGCATTGTCTGCCCAGACAGATATTCCACTGCAATGAGGCCGCTGTCCAGCCGCGGTCTTTACGCTGCGCAAACCACCGGATCGGCGGCCCGGTGATTACTCAGGGGTGCAGGGAAGCGCGTCCGCCTGGCTTTCGGCGTGACCGCAGACTGCTTGCGTTTGCGCATCGTTAGCGATGAAACGCTGCAACAGGCTGATGAGCATCGTGACTTCATCGGCGCTGAAACCCTGTAGCTGCTCGTTCATCACCGCGGCGATCAGATCCGGCAATTGCTGCGCCGCATGGCGCCCGAGCGGGGTGAGTTCGAGTTCCACGACACGGCGATCCGCGTGGCTGCGCTTGCGCTCGAGAAAGCCTTTCTTCTCCAGCCGGTCGAGCATACGGGTCATCGAACCGGTGTCGTACGAGAGCACGCGCGACATCTCATTGGGCGTGCGGGCGCGCTCGAACCAGAGCAGCAGGATCACGCCGATCTGCGACGACGTCAGCCCGAGCGGCGCGACCGCGCGATCCATGCGCGTCGCCAGCACGTTGCGGGCGGTCGACAGGAAATAGCCGAGACTCGGCACGACGCCGACCTTGCCTGGCACGTAAGGGCCGTCACTCATGGGAAAGACGTTCTCATCCATCGCGTAAACAAGCGCATTCTAGCCGGTTATTTTTCTGCCTGGGCAGTGAAATCAATTCCGGATCGGGTCGTATCGCGCGCTGCCGTCATGGATCTGTCGCTATCGCAGCGTAAAAACAACACCGGAAATGATGCAGCGCAAAGTATCTTGTGATTTGGTTGCATAGTCAATATTATTACCGGCAAGCACTTAAACTCATCGGATTCCCGAATTTCTTCTTTGGTCGCGCCATGCTGTACCTCAAAAACGCGCTCGGCGGCATTGGCCGCTCGGTCACCTGCACAGCAAGACATGCCTTTGCGCATGCCGGCGGTGCCGCGCGTTGGCGCAAGATCGCTCTCTATGCGGCCATGTTCGTGCTGCCGGGTGGTTCGATCGCTGTCGTGCTCATGATGTGGGCCGATCGGCGCCGCACTCAGCGCGGCGGCCAGAGCGTGAGCGTCGCGATCGACACCCCGGCAACTCAGGCATCGGCAACCGCAAAATCTGCCTGCACCAGCGCCCAGCGTGCTTGCCGTCCCGCATGCGCAGGGATTGCGCGCAACGCGCGCCTGCGTGCCCACGACGCCCTTCATGCGCTGCGCCGCTTGCGTGGCAACGGCGCACGCAGTAACGGCGCGTAAACTGCGTCTTACGCGCCGTAACACATCCGTCCCCGTTCCCCGCTTAACCTTACAGATTGCGCGCCGCGCAACGCGCGTGCGCTACCATTGCCGCAGTCCGTCAGCCGCGTCGTTCGCTCCGCCGTTTATTCAATCGCCAGCCGCCTCGACAGGAATTCCTCGCATGTCCCGCCGTCTCGTTGTCCCCGGTCGCCTTTCCGCTCCGCTGCGCCGTCGCGCGCCCACGCTCGCGCTGATCGGCGCGGCGGCCGCGCTGGCGTTTCAGTTGAGCGGCTGTGCGGTCGGCCCCGACTATCATCGGCCCGATACGGCGGTGCCCGCGGCCTACAAGGAAGCGCCCGAGGGCTTCAAGGTCGCGCAACCCGCCGATACGGCCGATCGCGGCGCCTGGTGGCTGATCTACGACGACGCGCAACTGAACGGGCTGATGGATCAGCTCAACACTAACAACCAGACCGTCGCGCAGTACGCGGCGGCCTATCGTCAGGCGCGCGCGCTCGTGGGCGAAGCGCGCGCGGCTTACTTCCCGGTGGTGAGCGCCTCGTTCTCGGGCACGCGTTCGAGCACGCCCACGCGCGTATCGAACGCGAGCAGCAACATCACCAACAACGTCAATCTCGGCCTCGACGCCACCTGGGAGCCCGATCTCTGGGGCAAGGTGAGCCGCACCGTCAGCGCTGAAGAAGCGGGTCAGCAGGGCGCCGCCGCCGATCTGGCCAACGCGCGCCTCTCGGCTCAGGCCACGCTCGCGCAGACCTACTTCACGCTGCGCGCGCTCGATTCGCAGCAAAAGCTGCTCGACGATACCGTTGCGGCCTATCAAAAGTCGCTGACGCTCACGCAGAACCAGTACGCCCAGGGCGTGGCGGGCCGCGCGGACGTGATCCAGGCGCAGACGCAATTGCAATCCGCCCAGGCCTCCGCGATCGACAACGGCGTGGCGCGCGCCCAGGACGAACACGCCATCGCCGTGCTGGTCGGCCAGCCTGCGTCGTCGTTTGCGATTGCGGCTTCGCCGCTCACGGCCACGCCGCCCACTGTACCGCTCACGATGCCCTCGGCGCTGCTCGAGCGGCGGCCCGATATCGCCTCGGCGGAGCGCAAGGCGGCGGCGGCCAACGAGCAGATCGGCGTGGCGATTGCTGCGTTTTTCCCGACGCTCACGCTGTCCGCGAGCGGCGGCTTCGAAAGCTCGGTGTTCTCGCAACTGCTGCAAATGCCGTCGCGCTTCTGGACGCTCGGGCCGTCGCTTGCGGCCACGGTGTTCGATGCCGGCCTGCGTCGCGCGCAGACCGAAGCCGCCCGCGCAGCTTACGACCAGCAGGTGGCGACCTACCGTCAGACCGTGCTGGCCGCGTTCCAGGACGTCGAGGACAACCTCGCCTCGCAGCGCATCCTTGCGCAGGAAATCGTCGTGCAGCAGCAGGCGGTCGACTCGGCGCAGCACGCGCTGCTCATCGTCACGAACGAGTACAAGGCCGGCACGACCGATTATCAGAATGTGTTGTCCGCGCAGACCACGGCGTTCACGGCCCAGCAAAAGCTCGCGAGCATCGCAGGGCAGCGCATGGTGTCGTCGGTGGGGCTGGTGAAGGCACTCGGCGGTGGCTGGGACACCACGCAAATGACGCGCGAAAGCGGCGGCGTGGCGGCGCCCGCGCCGACGGCATCGGACGTAGCGGCAAACACCGCTGCCGCCACGACGCAAAGTGCGCAGAACGCACGAGCGCAATAACGCGCGCGCCGGACGCGGCCGCAACGGCTCGCGCCCGGTGTTCGACTGATCAGATTCAGTGCATGAAGGTCAGCGCGACCGTTCCCGGGCCAACTGGCCGCCCCAGCAGGTTCAGCAGCCCCGCGAGGTTATCGCGCTGATCGGCCGTGGCGCTCGCGGTGCCGTTGAACATCGCCGAGTTGCGCGAGAACGTGCCGTGACCGTCCAGCATCAGCGGCCCTTTCTGCGTACTCAGATCGAGCGTCGACGACGCGCCCTGCGCCTGCAACACCGCCTCATACGAACCCAGCGGCTTCACCAGCGAAACGCGCGAACTCATGTCGCCGAGCGTGACCGTGAGTCGCCCGAACGCATCGGTGCCGAACACGCGCCACGGGCTCCACGCGAGCCGCACATTGCCATCCAGGTCGAGCGTATTGAACGGCGCGCCCAGCCCCGCGAGCAGCGAGGCCGGCACCGCGATCGCACCCGCCGTCACCGTGGCGGCGCGCGGCGTCGCCTCGACGTCGATGGGCTCCGGCATCGCTTCGGTCTGACGCATCTGCATGCGCACGCGGCCCGTGAAGAGCGTCCAGAACGACGTACGCCATTCGATGCGGCCCGGCAGCAGCGTCGCGCCTTGCACGTCACTGCCCGCGGCGAGCATGAGCGTGGCCGAGCCCTGCCACAGCGAGCCCTGCGGATCGACGAGATTGACGTGGCCTTGCGTCGCGCGCGCGAACAGCGGCGCGATCCACGCGGCGGGCAGCCGCACCAGCAGCACGGCGCCCACGGAGAGCACGGCCACCAACAGCCAGGGAAGCGCGGCGCGCACGCGCCGCATCCAGTAAGACATGCGATCGACCTCTGGCTTTAAGTTCAGCGCGCGTTCGCGCTCTGCAGCGACGCGGTCAGATCGACCTGGCCGTCGGCCTTGAGCGCCGTAATGTGCGCCTCGACGACCTGCACCTTGAACTGCTTGCGCACATCGTCGAGCCAGCCTGTCCAGACCGGAAACGAAGCGTTCTTCATCTGCACCTGCGCGGTCGTGCCGATCAACTGCACTTGCGCGCCCGGCATGCCGTGATCGGCGAGCGACGCCGTCAGCGCGTCCTTGAGCGCCTGGCCGCCCGGGGCGACACTCGCCGCCGCGCCCGCGAGCGCGCGTGCCTCGTCAGCTTGAGCCGTCATCTGCGCAAGTCCGCGCTGCAAGGCGGGCAGGCTCTCGCGCAGCTTCGCGCGGCCATCCGCCGCCGGCTGCCACAGCACCGAATAACCAATCGCCAGCGCCAGCACCGCGCCGCCCCAGGTCAGCAGGACCTTTTCGCGCGCCGTGCGGCCTTCCCAAAAGTTATTCCAGGTTTCGGCCCACGCGCCGCTCAATGCCGAGGTCTTCATGACGCGCTCCTGATGGTCCATTTGCCGGTGCTGGTGTCCTGCGTGCCCGTGAGGCCATTGCGCGCGAGGCGCTGGGTCAGATCGGCATCGACATTGACGCCCGGTTTGAAGGTCACGTCGAGACGCCGGTCGTGATAGTCGAGCGCCGCGATTGCATTCGCGGGCACGGGGCCGAGCGAGCGCGCGACGCCGTCGGCGAGCGCGAGGAAATCGTCGGGCGAAGGCTCGCCCGCGGCCACGCGCAATTGCGAGAGCTGGCGCGCCATCTGGCCGGCCGGATCGAGCACCACGGTGGTCTTGGGAAACGCGTTGAGCAGCAACTCCGTCATCTGTGCGTTGATCGCGTCGCGCTGACGCGCGAGCATCAACCACTGCACATTCGCGCCGATGATCGCCACCACGAGCGAAGCCGCGACCAGCACGATCGGCACGCGCAGACGGCGCAGCGTCGCGCGGTCGAGACGCCACGGCTGCGCGGCGAACTCGAACTGGCAGAGGTCGAACTTGCAGGCGAGCGCGCGCTGCGCGAGCGTCTCGAACGCGAGCGGCTGCGCGCCGGGCAGGGTGGCGGCGAGCGCGGCCTTGTCGGCGGCGCGGGTGGGCTCGCCGGGCAGACCGGTGAGGACGTAGCGCGTCACATCGGCATCGCCGGCGAGGGCGGCGACCGTCGCGGCCACGCTCGTCGCCGGGACAGCGAAGCCTTCGGCCGATGCGCCGCGCACGATCGCGAGTTCGAGCAGCGCGGCGGGCGTCGTGGGCGTCACCGCCATGTCGGGCAGCAGCGCGGGCGCCGTCGACATGACCTGGCCGAGCACGCAAGCGGTCACCGGTTCAAGCGTGGCGGCGGTAGCGGGTGCTGCCGGCGCCTGAGCATGCTCACCCGCCACGACCGGCTCGGCCTCCACGGGTGCGGCCGCGCCTTGCGCGGCGACGGGCAGGCAGCGCGCCACCGGCACTGCGCGCAGGTTGCGATGCCCGGCGCCCGTGAAGCCCTCGACGATAAAGCGGAACCAGCCGCGATCGATCGCCGCGACCGTCTGCCGTCCGTCAGGCAGGCGCGCGGGGTCGAGTGCGAGATGGCAGGTTTGCGGGTCCTGGATCAGGTGATCCTCGACCACGTTCGGCAGTGCCTGACGCAGCCGCGGCCCCTTGAGCGGCGGCACGCTGGCCGCCACCATCAACAGGTCGCGAGCGGCAATCAGCAGCACGGTGGCCGACGCTTTCGGCAAGAGGCCGAGCGCCGCGCGGCCCGCGCGCTGTGTACGGCCTGCCTTGTCGAGCAGCACGAACGGCAGTTCCGGCAACTGCCATTCCTGCGAGTGAACCGCCGGATCGCGCGGCGGCATCAGGACGATCAGCGTGCTCACACGCACCTCTTTTCGATGTTGGACTGGTACGGTTTCATGATTCGCTTCAGGATTCATCCCGCACGCGCACGATGCGCGTCGTATGGGTGAGCGGGTCGCGCCACACGAGCGTGGTGCGCTCCACCACGGCGCGCTCGTGCTGCACGCGCCCATGCACCAGAAAATAGCTCGTATTGACGTCGCAGAGCGTCGAGTCGATGCTCGTCTGCGCGCTGCCGGCGCCGGTCAGCGCCAGTTGCACATCGCTCAGATTGCGGAAAAACACGGTCTGACGCCGTGCCACGAAGGCCTGCGCGCTCGACAGGCTCATGCCTTGCACGATCGACGCGATCACTTCGGCCGGCGCCGTATTCATGTTGACGGGCGTCGTGGTGGGCAGGATCGTCACGAAGGGGCGCAGTCGCGCAACGATGTCGGACGTGAAGCCGGGCACGTCGAGCAAGGCATCGACGCTCGTCATGAGGATCGGCGCAGCCGTGCTGCTGCCGTCGCCATCGGCCATGCCGGGGTTGTCGGCGAAGTTCGCCCCGCCGCCCGAGCCGCCCGCTAGCTGCTGGGTCGCGGCGGTGCCGCTGGCCGTCATGCCGGGCGCTGCGGTCTGAAAACGCGTCACCGAAAATGCGAGCCCCGAGCGCAGATAGACCGCGGCGCTTTTCGCCAACTGCCCGTCTATGCCGAGCAGTTGCAGCAGCCGCGCGAACGCCTGGATCTGCGTTAGGTTGAGTTGCAGCGCGCCGGGCGCGGAGGCCGACACCAGATTGCGCAGATTGAAGCGCGCCTGGGCGTCCTCGATCGAGCCGGACAGCCAGGTGTCGGCGCCCTGTTCGGCGCGGACCTCGCCGATCTGGCCGAGGAAATCGGAAAGCCGCGTTTTCGCGACCGGCATGCCCCAGGCGCCGCCCAGATAGGTCACGCCCGCCGAAGTATCGGCCTCCGAGCGCAGGATGAGACGCGTCCAGTCGAGCGCCGCGCGCGAAATCCACTGCGCCTGGGCGAGCAGGCGCTGATTTTCGATGCGGCGCAACTGAACCTGCTGACGCCAGAGCATGCCTGAAACCAGAATGGCCGACAGCGCGACCACCAGCAGCGCGCTGATGATCGCCGCGCCGCGCTGTCGCGCGGTCGTGCGTGGGGTACGCGGTGAGGAACGGAAGCGCATGCTCATTCCCCCACCAGGAAAACACGCGTCACGGGCCGCGCGAGCGCGCGCGCGCCCACGCTCACTTCCAGCCCCGTCACGGCGCGCGGCACCGGCGCGTTGCCGATCTGCGGCACCTTCACGCCGTTGTTGTTCGCGTCGAGTTGCGCGCGTACGTCGCCCATGTCCGAGGTCCAGCCGACCTTCGGCACATACAGGCGCGCGCTGATCGAGCCTACTCCCTGCATCATCGGCAAGGCGTTCCAGGCGCCGGTTTCGCCGCCGCGCTGCGCCCGCCGCAATGCGCCGACCGTGGCGAGCGGCGGCGAGGCGTAGCGCACCACTTGCCCATTGGTCACGCGGTAGCGCACCACCTGCAAACGCGGCGGCGCACCGGGCGGTACGGCGAAGACGCGCACGATCTGCAGCGCGCCGCCGTCGATGGCGATCGCGGGCGCACCGGCTTCGTCGTCGCTCGCGGCCTGGCGCGTGTCGATGCGCATCTGGTCGAACATCTGCGCGAACACGCGCTCCTCGGCCATCGAATGCGTGATGATGTTGCGCCCGCGCACGATCTGGTCGAGGCCGCGCCAGGAGAGCAGCGCCACCACGGCGAGAATCGCGATGGCCACCAGCAGCTCGATGAGCGTGAAGCCGGCGGCGCGGCGCATGGGCGCGCGCGGTCTGGGTGGCGTACTCATCGCGAACTCACAGTGACCGGTTCGTCTCATTGCCGAGCACCGTGACGAGTTGCGCGAGATTGCCGTCGCGGCCCGGCGTCGTCACCGAGACCTCCACGCGGCGAAAGATAGGGTTGGGCGTGGCCGCGACATGCTGCGTGCAGGTCAGGCGCAGATTGCCCTGCGAGCAGTCGAAGCTGCGCTCGCCGAGGTCGGGCCACGCATGCGCCAGGTGCAACTGCGCGAGCGCATTGTCGGCGCTCCAGCCCGCGAGCAGGCGGTCGTGCAGATCGGCCTCGCTGGTGGCGAGACTGCCCACCGCGCGCAGCGACGCCGCGAGCGCGATGGCCACGATGGCGAGCGCAACCAGCACCTCGATCATGGTGAAGCCGCGCGCACGGGCGCGGCGTTCGGAACGCGGCTGCGGGGCGCGAACGCGCATCTCAGCGGACCTCATAGCGGCCCGCGCCGGTGCCGATGATGGTGGCACGGCCCGCCGCGGAGAACAGCGTGATTTCGACCGGCTGCTCGACCGCCTCGGTGCCGAACACCAGCCGGTCTGCATGGTAGTCGTCGTCGCCGCCGGGATAGGTGATTGACACGCCGGTCACGCCGCCTTCCCACTGGCGCGGGCCGAGCAGGTCGTCGCGCAGCGGGCGCCAGCCGTCCTCGGTGCGCACGTCGAAACGAAAGCCGCCCGAGATCGGCTGCCACGCGATCGGGCGCGCGCGCACCTGCGCCTCGTCGCCGGCCGATTCGAACAGCAGCGCGAGGCGCTGCGCCTCTTCGTTGAGGTCGGTGCGCGGATTGCGCGTGAGCGAAAGCGATGCGAGCGACACCAGCAGCCCCGCGATCAGCAGCACCACGAGCATTTCGAGCAGCGTGAAGCCCGCCGAGCGCGCAGGCGTCGGCGCGCGATCAAGGCGGCGCGGGGTGCGAAGAGTGCGGGGGCGCATGAGCTGGAAGAGCGTGGAGCGGGAGAAGAAAGCGAACCTTCAGGGCGAGGTCTCGCGGCGCGGTGATCGAGTGTGTTCGACCGGCGCGCGCCGCGCGTGACATCGCCCGTGCGGGACTACTGCCAGGAGCCGACGTCGGCGTCGTTGCCTTCGCCGCCGGGCTTGCCGTCGGCGCCGTAGCTAAAGACGTCGATCTCGCCATGCACGCCCGGGTTCAGATACTGGTACGGATTGCCCCACGGATCGTTGGGCAGGCGCTCGAGGTAGCCGCCATCCTTCCAGTTATTCGGCACCGGGTCGGTGGTCGGCTTCTGGACCAGCGCCTGGAGGCCCTGATCCTGGGCCGGATAGCGGCCGTTGTCGAGGCGATAGAGCTTCATCGCCTGCATGATCGTGCCGATGTCCTGCTTTGCCGCGACACGGCGCGCTTCGTCGGGACGGCTCATGATCTTCGGCACGATCAGCGCGGCGAGAATGCCAAGGATCGCGATCACGACCATGATTTCGATCAGCGTGAAGCCGCGTTGACGGCGCGTGCGCTGGCCTTCGATGACGTCGCGGCTGAGTTGCCCACGGTATTTGGCGGCCCACATGGACATGACTTGCTTCCCTCCTGATGATGATCGTTGCTCGTTTTCGCGGCACATCCGCGCGCATGACGGGTCATTGTAATGTCACACGATGACGCCTTCGCGACCCGCTTTTCGAGCGTGTGCTCTGACCGCTCGCTGGTTGTGCTTTGGTCTCGCTCTGGCAGCCGTTTCTAGAGCCTTTCGACACCACGGACTGCCATCAAAACGTTCACATTACTCCGTACAATGGGGCACATGAACCCACTACAAATCCGACTCCTGTCACTCGCTGCCTTCGCGGCGTTCTGCGCCACGGCCGCGTGGTGGACACTCGAAATCGCCACCACCCGCGCCGCGCCCGTGCAGGCCGCCGCCGCTCAGGCGCCGGTCTCGCTCGACCAGGCCGGCACGCTGTTCGGCGGCAAGCTCGAACACAACGTTGCGCAGGACATCCATCTGTTCGGCATCCTCGCGCTGTCGCAGGGCGCCGCGGCCATCGTCAGCGTGGGCGGCGAGCCGTCCCGGGCGATCTCGCTCGGCGGCCCGATCGGCCAGGATTCGAAACTTGCCGAAGTGCGCGCACGCTCGATCGTGATCGACCGTCATGGCGTGCACTCCGAAATCTTCCTGCCCGCCAACGCCGGCGGCCCCACCATCTACGTGCGCTAAAGCCGTTGCGCTGAGACTCAACCTCGTGCTTACTGCACGAGGTTGTTCAGTTCGATGATCGGCAGCATCACCGCGAGCACGATCACCAGCACCACGCCCCCCATCGCCAGAATCAGTAGCGGCTCGAGCAGGCTCGTGAGGAACATCGTGCGCCGCTCCAGCTCGCGCGCCTCGCCTTCGGCGGCGCGGTCGAGCATGGTCGTGACGTCGCCGGTCGCTTCACCCGAGCGGATCAGATGCACCAGCACGGGCGGAAACGTCTTCGTATTGCCGAGTGCGCGCGACAGCGACGTGCCTTCGCGCACGCGCACGATCGCATCGTCGATATTGGTGCGCATCGCGCGGTTCGAGAGCGTCTCGCCCGCGGCCTGCAACGCGCGTAGGATCGGCACGCCCGCGGCGCTCAGAATGCCGAGCGTGCTCGCGAAACGCACCGTGTTGTAGCCGCGCACGAGCTTGCCGGCGAGCGGTGCGGTGAGAATCCAGCGATCGAACGCGAGACGCGGACCGGGCCGTCGCAAGGTGGTGCGCACGAACCACGCCACCACCGCCACGACGATCAGCACCGCCCACCACCATTGCCGCACGAACGACGAAAGCGCCATCATCACGATGGTGAGAAACGGCAATTGCTGCTTGGTGCTTGCGAACACGTTCACGACTTGCGGCACCACGTAGCTCAGCAGAAACGTGACGATGCCGAACGCGATGATCGTGACGATCGTCGGGTACGTGAAGGCCAGCACGATCTTCTGCTTGAGCGCGTTGCGCTGCTCGATGTAGTCGGCCAGACGCGAGAGCACGATGCCGAGCTTGCCGGTGTGCTCGCCCGCCGCGACCAGCGCGCGGTAGATGTCGGGAAAATCGCGCGGATGCTGGGCGAGCGCGTTGGCGAGCGAATGGCCGCCGAGCACTTCGGCGCGGATCGCGGCCATCAGTTCGCGGATGTAGTCGCGCTCGGATTGCTCGGTCAGGACTGCCAGTGCCTCGCCGAGCGGCAGGCCCGCGATCAGCAGGCTCGCGAGCTGGCGCGTGAGGATCGCCTGCTCGCGCTGCGAGAGCTTGCGGCCCAGCGCGAGACGCTGCTGGCGCGCGCCGCGCGTGCGGCTCGCCGCCGGTTCGACGACAAGCGGCGTGAGACCCTGGCCGCGTAGCTGCGCGCGGGCGCCGCGGGCGCTGTCGGCGTCGAGCACGCCTTTCTGCGCTTTGCCCGAGGCGTCGATGGCTTCGAAACGGAATGCCGGCATGGTGCTGGATTGCCTCGGTTACTCAGGTGCCGCCGGTCACGCGCAGCACTTCTTCTAGCGAAGTCGTACCCGCGTCGAGCCAGCGCTCGCCGTCGTCGCGCAGCGTGCGCATGCCTTGCTCGCGGCCTGCCGCGAAGATGTCGGCGTCGGCGGCGTTGCGGTGGATCAGTGCGCGGATCGGTTCGTCAATGAGCAGCAGTTCGTAGACGCCGCGCCGGCCCGCATAGCCCGAATTCCCGCAGCGCTCGCAGCCCACCGGGTGGTAGCGCATGCGGCCGTCCTCTTCCGCGCGCGCCTCCTTGCAGTGCGGGCAAAGCTGGCGCACGAGACGCTGCGCGAGCACGCCGAGCAACGAGGACGCGAGCAGATAGGGCTCCACGCCCATGTCGGTCAGACGCGTGACGGCGGAGGCCGCGTCGTTGGTGTGCAGCGTGGCCAGCACGAGGTGGCCCGTGAGCGACGCCTGCACCGCGATCTGCGCGGTTTCCAGGTCGCGGATTTCACCGATCATGATGATGTCCGGGTCCTGACGCAGGATCGAGCGCAGCGCACGCGCGAAGGTCATGCCGATGCGCTCGTTCACCTGGGTCTGGCCGATGCCCGAGAGGTCGTACTCGATCGGGTCTTCGACCGTCATGATGTTGGTCGTGGCGGTTTCGAGCCGCGACATCGACGCATAAAGCGTGGTCGTCTTGCCCGAACCGGTCGGCCCGGTCACGAGCACGATGCCGTGCGGCTTGGCGATCAACTGGTCGAACTGGCGCAGCGTGTCGGACGCCATGCCGAGCGCTTCGAGATTCAGGCGCTGCGCGTCCTTTTCGAGCAGACGCAGCACCGCGCGCTCGCCGTGGCCCGTGGGCAGCGTGGAGACGCGCACATCGACGGGACGCCCGCCCACGCGCAGCGTGATGCGACCATCCTGGGGCAGACGTTTTTCGGCGATGTCGAGCTGCGCCATGATCTTGATACGCGAGATCAGCGCGCCATGCAGCGCCTTCTTCGGGCGCACTACGTCGCGCAGCGTGCCGTCGACGCGAAAACGCACCACCGACGCATTCTCGAACGGCTCGATGTGAATGTCCGAGGCCTGCTCGCGCGCCGCCTGGGTGAGCAGCGCGTTGATCATGCGGATGATAGGCGCGTCGTCTTCCGACTCCAGCAGGTCTTCCACTTCGGGAATGTCCTGCATGAGGCGCGAGAGATCGACTTCGCCTTCCACTTCGCCCACCACCTGCGCCGCGCTGCCGTCCTGGCGCGCGTACGCCTGGTTGATCGCCTGCGCGAGTTCGTCGGCGGGAACGCGCACCAGTGTGAGCGCGCCGAAGTTACGCGCGACCTCGGCGATCGACGCCCCCGAAGTGCGATCGCTGATCCACACCTCCAGACCTTCGGCGTGCTGCTGCGCGACGAGGATCTGGCCGCTGCGCGCGAAGCTGTACGGCACGAGCCGCGCGGCCAGCGGGGAGGGCGCAGCGCGCGACGTGTCGGCTGCTGCGCTCAAGGCTGCACCCGCGTGCCGGTAAGCGGCTGCTGATCGGCCGGCGTCGTCTGCAGCGGTGCGGCTTGCACGGGTGCGGTTTGCACCGGCGCCGTCTGCACGGGGGCAGCGGGCTGCATCTGCGCGGCATTAGCAGGCAGCGAACGCACCACCTGCTCGCGCCGCATCTTGTCGAGATCGAACAGGTTCAGCGCCGAGCCGCCCTCGGCCGGACCCACCGGCATCGGCGGCACGACCGGGTCGTCCTTGTCCTTGATCAGGTTGTTGTCGGACTTGTACGCGCCCGTCACGCCCTGGATGTAGTCGTAGCGGTTCGCGGTGACTGCCTGTGCCGTGTCGCGGTCGCTCACGATCACGGGGCGCAGGAACACCATCAGGTTGGTTTTCTGGCGCGTCTTGTTTTCCGAACGGAACAGCTGGCCGATCCACGGAATGTCGCCGAGCAGCGGCACCTTGCTGTTGCTGACCTGATAGTTGTCCTGCATCAGGCCGCCGAGCACGATGATTTCGCCGTTGTCGGCCAGCACGGTCGACTGGATCGAACGCTTGGTGAAGTCGGGGCCGGCCGGGTTGGTCGACGCGTTGGTCGTACCCGTCACGATCGCCGAATCTTCCGTGTACAGCTGCAGCTTCAGAATGCCGCCTTCGGTGATCTGCGGCTTGATGTGCAGCGTCAGGCCCACGTCGACGCGATCGTAGGTGTTGAACGCTGAACTCGTGGAGCCGCTCGTGAGGTTCGAGTACGAACCCGTCTGGATCGGCACGTTGGTCCCGACAACGATCTTCGCTTCCTGGTTGTCGAGCGTGATCAGGTTCGGCGTGGACAGCACGTTGGCGTCGTTGGTCTGCGACAGCGCCTGCAGCAGTGCGCCCAGACCCTGCACGCCAAAGAGGTTGTGCACCCAGCCCACGTTCAGGCCCTGCTGCAAGCCGCCGAGCGCGCTGACGAGCCCACCGGTCGAGGCATTGGCTGCCGCGGTCGCCGTCAGATTGATGATGCTGTTGCCGCCGCCAGTGGAGAGGTTGGTGCCCGCCACCACATTGCCGCTGCCGATTTGCCACTGAATGCCGAGATTGGCGTTCGTGTTCGAGTTCAGCTCGACGATCAGCGCTTCGATATAGACCTGGGCGCGGCGCGCGTCGAGCTGGTCGATCACGGTGCGCAGATTGCGATACAAGGCGTCGGGCGCGGTGATGATCAGCGAATTGGTGGCCGCATCGGCCTGGATCATGCCGCCCGACGAATTGTCGTCGCTCTTGTCCTTGTCGTTGCTGCCGAGGAAATCGCTGTTGTTGCCGGAGGACGCACCGCCCGACATCGGATTGCTCGACGAGCTATTGCTGCCGAGCGAGCTGGGCAAGGGCGGCGTGCCCGACATGCCCGTCGAGTTGCTGCCACCGCCGCCGCTGGCGTTCTGGTTGAACGAGTTCGCGCTGTTGCCGGACGACGACGAATCGTTGCCGCCCTTGCCCAGCATACCGCGCAGGGTCTTGGCCAGTTGCACCGCATCGGCGTTGCGCAGCGAGACCACGTGCATATTTCCCGGCATGCTGGTGGGCGCGTCGAGCTCCTTCGCGAGCTGCTTCGCCGCGGCGAGACGCTGCGCGTTCGAGGCGCGCAACATGATCGAGTTGGTGCGCGCATCGGCCAGCACCGAGACCTTGAGCGTGGGGTCCGAGCCGCCGATCGCGCCCGGATCGAGCATCTTCGATAGCGTGGGCGCGACGTCGAGCGCGTTGGCGTTGTGCAGCGGCACCACCTGCACCTGCTGCCCGGCGGCCGTATCGACGCCAGCGATGATCGCCGCGATGCGCCGCACGTTGTCCGCGTAGTCGGTCACGACGAGCGCGTTGTTGCCCGGATAGGCCGCGATGGTGTTGTTCGGCGAAATGAGCGGGCGCAGCACCGGCAGCAGGTTGTTCGCCGATTCGTTGCGCAGCTGGAAAACCTGAGTGATGACCTGATCGCCGCGCGCGGCCGGCGCGTTGCCGACATAGGTGGGCACGCCCTGGAGTTTGGCGTCGGCCTCGGGCACGACCTTAAGTACGCCATGATCCTGCACGAGCGAAAAGCCCTGCATGCGCAGCGCCGATTGCAGCGTCTTGAGCGCCTGATCTTCCGGCACCGGGTTCTCGGAAACGAGATTGAGCTGCCCCTTCACGCGCGGATCGACGATGATCGTTTTGCCAGTGGCCGCGCCAATTGCCTTTGCCACCTGGTCAATATCGGCATTGACGAAGTTGAGCGTGACCTGGGCGTGCGCGAGCTGCGCCGTTATCAGTCCGCTCACGAGCAGCGCCGTGGCGACGCGACGCAAAGCCATACGATTTCTTCTCATGGGTGTCATATCGAAGCCTGCGGCGGACACCGCGGCTAGTCGTACTTATCGTGCTCAATGTGCGCATCGTGTCCGTGCGAACGGCCCCGCTGGATGCATGCGACATGCATATACAAGGCTTCCCAAAAACCGCTGCGGACTGCCGATACTCCTCCCCCGGCAATCGATGCTCACCAAAAGGGGAAACAGTAGCAGCTTTTCGTGTCGAATTTGTCACAAAGACCAAACGTCTGGGGATTTCTTCTAATGTGCGACCCGGAATCAAGGTATTTGTAAGAAACCAGAGATCTGGCGCCAGCTTTCCGCGCCAGTTCCGTTTGTATGACACCGAACATGCAGGCCGTTTGGATAGTTTGACGCGTCATCGGCTGCCGGTATCATACGGACGGCGCAAACCTTGGGCATCCGTGGGTTGCGCAAGAAAGACGCGGGTTTTCCCCAGACCGGGTGTCCGGTGCGGCAGGTTCGGCGACTCCTGTTCCGGGTCCCGTTGCGTGCCGGAAATGGCTTGCCTCCCGCGTCCTACAGACTGTTTCGCACTCCACTCCACGTTGCAATGAAAAAGGTTGCGTCCGCCACGATCTCGCTGGTTGTCACTCTCGCCGCAGTAGCGAGCGCGCCGGCGCGTGCCGATTGCTTCGACGAGGCCGCCCGCTATCAGAAGGTGAATCCGCTGATTCTGCGCGCCATCGCCTGGCAGGAATCGCACAATACGCCCGACGCACTGCACAGGAATGCGAACGGTTCGATCGATTATGGCGTCATGCAGATCAATTCGATCCATCTGCCCGCGCTCGCGCAATACGGTATTTCGCAGAGCACGCTGATGGAGCCATGCAAGAACGTCTATATCGCCGCGTGGCATCTGCGCCAGAAGATGAACAAATACGGCAATAGTTGGGCGGCCGTGGGCGCCTACCATTCCGAAACACCCGCGCTGCGCGACCAGTACGCGCAACAGATCGCCGCCATCCTGCGCAAGTGGAAGCTCATGCCCTGACAGCCGGGGGCCGCACGCTCTGACGTCACGCGAAGCCGCTATGCTGCCGCCTGTCAGCGCAGCACGCCCGCATGGTGCAAAATGCAGGCTTGCGCCGCCGGAATGCCCACGTGGCCCGCACGGCCCCGTTTTTTCTGTTGCCTCTTCCAGCCGCTCTTTCCAGCGCTTTCTCCTGCATTTTTTACTGCACACTGCGATGAACCAGACGCCACTGCCCGTCACCGTGCTCTCCGGGTTTCTGGGCGCGGGTAAGACCACCTTGCTCAGCCACGTCCTCGCGAACCGCGCCGGCCTGCGCGTGGCCGTGATTGTCAACGATCTTGCCGCCGTCAATATCGACGCCGCACTGGTGCGCGACGCCTCGGCGCTCTCGCGCGTCGAGGAGCGCCTCGTCGAGCTGTCCAACGGCTGCATCTGCTGCACCCTGCGCGACGACCTGCTCACCGAAATCCGCCGCCTCGCCGACCCGGCGCAGGCCGGCCAGCGCTTCGACGCCATCCTGATCGAATCGACCGGCATCGCCGAGCCGATGCCCGTGGCCGAAACCTTCACCTTCACCGACAAAGACGGCGGCTCGCTCGCCGATGTCGCGCGCCTGGACACGATGGTCACCGTCGTGGACGCCTTCAATTTCCTGCGCGACTACGCGAGCGCCGACCCGCTCGCCGAGCGCGGCGTGACGGTGGGCGAGGGCGACGATCGCACCATCGTCGAATTGCTGATCGAGCAGGTGGAGTTCTGCGACGTGCTCGTGCTCAACAAGGCCGACCTCGTGAGCGCCGACGATCTCGCGCGCCTGCAGCACATCCTCGCGCGCATCAATCCGCGTGCGGTGCAGGTGGTAAGCCGCTTCGGCGAGGTGCCGCTCGAGGTGGTGCTCAACACGGGCCGCTTCGATTTCGACGCGGCCGCGAGCGCGCCGGGCTGGCTCGCCTCGCTCCATGAAGACGATCACGCGCACGAGCACGATCACGCGCATGAGCATGAGCATCACCACGATCACGGCGATGCTTGTGGCGCACATTGCAGCCATCCCGATCACCAGCATCGCAGCGAAGCCGACACCTACGGTATCGGCAACTTCGTCTATCGCGCGCGCAAACCCTTTCATCCCGAGCGTCTGTGGGCGTTGCTGAACCAGGAATGGACCGGCGTGCTGCGCTCGAAGGGCTTCTTCTGGCTCGCCACGCGCAACGACGTGGCCGGGCAACTCTCGCAGGCGGGCGGCGTGTGCCGCCACGGCCCGGCGGGCACCTGGTGGGCCGCGCAGCCGCGCGAGGAATGGCCGCAGGACGCCGAACTGGAACAGGAGATCGCCCGCGACTGGTTCGGCGATACGAGCGACACGCGTATCGGCGACCGGCGCCAGGAACTGGTGATGATCGGCGTCAATCTCGATCACGCGGCGTGGCGCGCGAAACTCGACGCCTGCCTCGTCACCGACGACGAATACGCCGCGGGCCCCGACGCCTGGCAGGCATTTTCCGACCCGTTTCCGGCATGGGATTTCGAAGACGAAGACGATCATGAGCACGACGGCGAAGGTGAGATCGTCCATCGTCACGGCTGATCGCCGCTGAAAAAAACCGCCTGAAAATAGCGAAGGCGCCGTGCAATGCGGCGCCTTCGGGCGAAAAAAAACCCGCCAGGGGCGGGTGTCAACTTAAAGCGGTATTGCTTGACTTGCCTTAGCGCTTGTTGACGGCGTCCTTGAACGCCTTGCCAGCCGTGAACTTGACGGTCTTGGCTGCCGGAATCTTGATGGTCTCGCCGGTCTTCGGGTTGCGGCCCGTACGTGCCGCACGCTTGCCCGAGCCGAAGCTGCCGAAGCCGATCAGTTGAACCGCGTCGCCTTTCGACACAGCCTTCTTGACCACTTCGAGGAGCGTATCCAGCGTTTCACCGGTTTGAGCCTTGCTAGCGCCCGTCTGTGCTGCGACGGCGTCGATCAGTTCCTGTTTATTCATTGAGATATTCCTTTCTGTGTTTAGGTTGACACGAACAGCGCGAACGCGCCGATTATACGGACGCGTGCCGCGCCGTCGAGCAGCGCGGACCCGGAGCACCCCGGGGATTTGCGTCGCGGCGTGAGGCGCATGCGCCATCCCGCGACGTCCGTGCTGCCGCTTCCCTGGGCGGCGCTTGCTATGATAGCGCAGCGCAAACCCAATAACGACAAGGGTTTCGAAGATTTCGAGGGGTGCGCGCCGGTTTTTTTGCGCGCCTCACGGTTTTTGATGTGCACCGCGTGCAAAACGCCATCGGCGCGCATCGTTTTAGCCTTCACGCGTTGCATTCCGCCAACGCTTTGCAGCCGCAAACCCAGACCCCACGGGCGTTTCCCGCCTTCGCGCCAGTCATGACCGCCACCCTCATTCCCGCCACGCCCGCCTTTCGCGAGGACGGCACGCCGTTTTCGCCGCTCTTTGACGACGTCTATCACAGTCCTTCCGGTGCATTCGCACAGGCCGATTTCGTCTTTCTGAAGGGCAATGGCCTGCCCGGACGCTGGCAAAAGCGGCGCATTTTCACCGTGCTGGAGACCGGTTTCGGCATGGGCGTGAGCTTTCTCACGACCTGGGCGGCATGGCGTGACGATCCGGATCGTTGCGAGCGCCTGCATTTCGTCTCGGTGGAAAAGCATCCTTTTACGCGTGACGATCTGCGGAGGGTGCTCGATGGGGTGATCGCCCACGCGCCGCAAACGGAGCTGGCCACACTCGCGCGCGAACTGGTCGAGGCGTGGCCGATGCTCGTGGCGGGCACGCACCGGCTCGAATTCGAGGGTGGACGCGTCACGCTCACGCTCGTGTTCGGCGACGCCGTCGAGGCGCTTCCCAAAATGTGGTTACGCGCCGACGCGATCTATCTCGACGGCTTCGCGCCCGCGAAAAATCCCGAACTCTGGTCACCGGCGATCTTCAAGGCGCTCGCGCGCGTCGCGGGCGAGGGCGCCACCTTCGCAACCTGGAGCAGCGCCGGCGACGTCAAACGCGCGCTCGAGCAGAACGGCTTTGAATTTCGCAAGACGCCGGGTTTCGGCGGCAAATGGACCATGCTGACCGGGCGCTTCGCGCCGCGCTGGCGCGTACGCCGTCACGAACCGCCGCTGCCGATGGCGCTGGCTGAACGGCACGCGGTGGTGATCGGCGCGGGTCTTGCGGGCAGCGCGCTCGTGGAGCGGCTCGCCGCACGCGGCTGGCGTGTCACCTTGCTGGAGCGCCATCCGGCGCCCGCGTGCGAAGCGTCGGGCAATCCGGCGGGCGTCTTTCATCCGTTGATTTCGCGCGACGACAGCAGTGCCTCGCGCATTACGCGCGCCGGGTTTCTCTATGCTCTGCAACGCTGGGCGGCACTCGAGGCACAGGGCCACGCGCCGAAGCGCAGTCATGCAGGACTCCTGCATCTTGCCGCGGACGACGAATCGCGCGCCGTGGCCGCAGCGCTCGCATCGTTTGGTTATCCCGACGAATTCGTCCACGGGGTCGATCGCGAACAAGCCCAGCAAATCGCTGGCGTCGCGCTCGCGCAGGGCGGCTGGTTCTATCCGCGCGGCGGCGCGATCGACCCGGCTTCGCTTTGCCGCGCGCAGATCGCGGTAGCCAGCGAATACAGCGGCGCGCAGGTGGACGTGCGTTATGGCGTGCAGGTCGGCCGCCTCGCGCGGTCGGGCGACGTGTGGCAGGTATTCGACGACGCAGACGCGTTGATCGCAGAAGCGGGCGCGGTGATCTTCGCCAATGCGCACGATGCCGCGCGGGCGGCCGCGCTCGAGTTCGCGCCCACGCGCAGCGTGCGCGGCCAGCTCACGCTAATCGACGACAGCCCGCTTGCCGCGCTGCGCGTTCCGGTGATCGGCGACGGCTACGCGGTGCCGCTCGACGGCGGCGTGACGCTCGCGGGCGCCACCTACGAAGTCGACGATACGCGTCTCGATCTGCGCGCTCCCGGCCACGTGGAGAACCTGGAGCGCGTCGCCCTGATGCTGCCGGAGCTCGCCACGGCAAGCGAGCCAGCGACGCTCTGGCGCGGCCGCGTCGCACTGCGCTGCGTCACGAGCGACCGCATGCCGATGCTCGGCCAGCTCGGCGACGAGGCGGCCGCTCGCCGAGATGCCCAGCGCCTCGCGGGCGCCTGGCCGCTCGACTTGCCGCGCGCGCCGGGCCTCTTCGGCGCATTCGCTTTCGGCTCGCGTGGGCTGGTCTGGGCCGCGCTGGGCGCGGAACTGATCGCTTCACAGCTCGAAGGCGAACCGTGGCCAATCGAGCGCGAACTCGCCGACCAGATCGATCCCGCCCGCTTCCTGCAACGCGCCTTGCGCCAGCGCAGTCTCTGATTCGCCCGAACCTTACAACAAACCTTGCAACGCGACCAATACAGTTATCCCCGTGGATATGTGGATAACTGCGCGAGTTGTGGACAAGTTTCGTGTGGGCGCGATGTGGGCGTAAACGGGATAACTTGCGACCTGCTTCGCGCCCTCAAAAAGTTGTTCTTTGTTGCCAGGCAAGGTGCCACACACTATGCGGAGGGTTGTGCGATCGCCAACCCAATGATTCACATAGGTATACAGGGGTTATCCACAGGAAAGAGCCGCCTTTGTTAACTTCTACTACGTATACATACGGTAAACCGTAAACCTGAAGCTGGCTCCATCGCTATCGGCCAACCAGCCCTGCGCAGCACTGTCGTGCTGTTTGTCGCCGCTTAGCACGTTGACGGCGATACGACGGTCATTTTTCCCACATCGTCAGACAAAACGGGCGCAATTACCGGCAACGCCTGGCTTCATCGTGGCAAGTGGGACAATTGCAAAAAAGCTATGGCACAATCGCCGTTCTTTTCCGCGTCATATGCCGTATCGACCCTGGCGAACGGCGGACGCGTCCACGGAACGGATGCCGCCTGACCTGAATCTGAATCCACAGGACAGCCGGCTGCGTTCGTTCATCCAACCCGGGCGCTGACAATCCATACAGAAAGCGCCTGGACCGGCTGTTCGCCGCGCAAGCGGTACCGGTAAGAGGTTTCCCGCTGTCGTCCGCCGCACACTGTCCGCCGCCGCTATTGGCTGGCAGCGGGCCCGCGCGTCCCCGGCGGATACCTTCCTGTACCGTGTGAGGCCGGCGTCTGGCTCGCCGCGCGTTCGCCACGCTTGTGATATGTCTGCGTGGCACGCGGCTTGCCCATGAGACTCGCCGTAGCGGTACGCGTACGTCGGACAGCTGGACTTGTCTTCTATGCCGGCCGGAGCGGGGCTTTCGTGCCTTGTCCGGTCCCCTGCAAGAAGGTGTAGCCAAGGAGAAGCCTTCACGATGAAGTCGGCGTTTTCGTTCTTTCCTGCGTGGCCGTTGCAACCTGACGGCATATTCTGGGCCGGGCTCGCGCTGCTCGCCGCCGGTCTGTGCGGCGAACTGTGTTATCGCGCCTGGCGGTTGCCGCGGATTTCCGGCTATGCCGTCATTGGCCTGATTGCCGGTTCGGCGGGCTTCGGCGTGATCGACATCGATACCGCCAATGCCGCGCGCCCCGTGCTCGATGTCGCGCTCGGCCTGTTGCTGTTCGAACTCGGCAGCCGGCTCGATCTGCGCTGGATCCGCCGCAATCCGTGGCTGATTCTGTCGAGCCTCGCGGAAGCCACGCTCACGTTCGTGCTGGTGCTCGGCGTCTTGCTGTTTCTTTCCGTGCCCGCGATGGTCGCGATCGTCGTGGCGTCGATCGCGATGGCCACGTCGCCCGCGATGGTGATCCAGCTCAAGACCGAGTTGCGCGCCGAAGGGCAGGTCACGCAGCGTCTCATCACGCTGACCGCGCTCAACAGCATGTATGCAGTCGTGATCGAAAAGCTCGCGTCCAGCTGGTTGCATCAGGAAATCTACGGCAACGTGTTTGCCACCATCCTGCAGCCGCTTTATCTGCTGGTCGGCTCGATCGTGGTCGCCTACGTGCTCGCGCGCGCCTGCACCTTGTTCTATCGGCGCCTGAGCCCGCAGGACGAGCATTCGTTCGTCGCGCTGTTCGGCCTCGTGCTGCTGGCGATCGCCGTGGCGCATCTGCTCAAGCTGTCGACCATCCTGAGCCTGCTGGCCGCAGGGATCATCGTGAAGAACCTGGAAGTGCGTCCGCAGCTCTGGCCGCAGCACTTCGGCACGGCCGGATGGCTGCTCACCGTGATTCTGTTCGTGCTCACCATGACCACTTTCCAGTGGCACGACATCCTCGTGGGCGGTGTGGCCGCGGCGGGGCTGATCGTCGCGCGGCTGGTGGCGAAGCTCGTCGGCGTGCTGATCTTCGCTAAGCCGAGCGGCCTCGAATGGAAGCAGGGCGTGGCGCTAGGGATCGCGCTCACGCCGATGTCCGCGCTCGCGCTGCTGCTCATGGAGGACACCTACGATCTTTATCCGACGTTCGATCCGAGCCTGCGCGCCATCATGATGTGCGCGATCGTCGCGCTGCAATTGATCGGGCCGTGGCTCGTGTACCGGGCGCTTGCGCTCGTGGGCGAACGCGGCGAAGAATGAAACCGGCGGCGCGCGCCCGCTGAGTGCGCGCCGCGACGAAACACCGCCCGCCGCGCGCTTCGCCGTCGCTTCATGTAGCCGACGGCCGCGCGCAGCGCGGCAGAAAGAGGGGACGTCATGTCACTGGAAACATTTGTCGATTCGAAGCCGTTCACCTTCGGTGTCGAGCTCGAAATGCAGATCGTCAACACGCACGATTACGATCTGACCAAGGCGGGCAGCGATCTCATGCGCCTCATCAAGGACCAGGAGATCCCCGGCAATATCACGCCCGAAATCACGGAGAGCATGATCGAGCTCTCCACGGGCATCTGCACCCACCATGAGCAGGCCGTGACCGATCTGCGCAAGATCCGCGACGTGCTGGTCGCGGCCGCGGACCGTCTGAATGTCGGTCTGTGCGGCGGCGGCACCCACGCGTTCCAGCAATGGAGCGACCGGCGCATCGTCGATACGCCGCGCTTTCAGTACCTTTCGGAGCTGTACGGCTATCTCGCCAAGCAGTTCACGGTGTTCGGCCAGCATGTGCACATTGGCTGCCCGGATGCCGATAGCGCGCTGTTTCTGCTGCATTCGCTCTCGCGCTTCATTCCTCATTTCATTGCGCTGTCCGCCTCGTCGCCCTATGTGCAGGGCGTGGACACCGGATTTCATTCGGCACGGCTGAATTCCGTGTTCGCGTTTCCGCTTTCGGGGCGCGCGCCCTTTGTGCTGAGCTGGGAGGAGTTCAAGGAATACTTCTCGAAGATGGTGCACACGGGCGTTGTCAACAGCATGAAAGACTTTTACTGGGACATTCGCCCGAAGCCCGGTTTCGGCACGATCGAAGTGCGCGTGATGGACACCCCGCTCTCGGTCGAGCGCGCGGCGGCGATCGCCTGCTACATCCAGACGCTCGCACGCCATCTGCTGATCGACCGGCCGATCCAGCCGCTCGAGGACGATTACCTCGTGTACACGTTCAACCGCTTCCAGGCGTGCCGTTTCGGCTTGGCAGGCACCTGCGTCGACCCGCAGTCGGGCGAGCGCCGCACCATTTCCGAGGACATTCTCGCCACCCTCGACAAGATCGCGCCGCATGGCGAGGCGCTCGGCTCGACCCGTGCGCTTGCGGAAATCGGCACGATCGCGCGCGCCCAGAACAACGACGCGAGCTGGTTGCGCAGCGTGGTCGCCGACGAAAAATCGCTGCACGAAGCGGTGCGGCAGCAGTGCCTGCGCTGGCGCGCGTGACGCCCAGCGCCGCGTAAACAGCGGTAAAAAGCCGTGCGAGAGGGCAGCCCGAGGGCTGCCCTCGTTGTTTTGGGCACGCCCCGGAGTCCGCCGGCGACCCATGCCAAAGCCCACAACTCACTTTTGCGCCGGCTCACGCAAATTTTTTTGTCCCAGGCAAGATACCAGGGGGTACGTATTTTTTTGATCTTTGCGCAGTTATGGGCAATAGTGTGCAGCAGGGGCTGCCTGTGACTGTGGGTAACCGCTGAAAAGCCTGCAAACTCAAGGGTCTGCGTGACGATCGCACAGTCCGGTTGTGCTTGCATCGCAGGCCTGAATGCGCGATAACCTGCATGCGGATCTAGCGAGGATTGCGCATCGTCAAGAATCTACCCACATATCATTAGTGCACTTACCAACGGGTTATCCACAATTCCCGCTTGATAAGTTAGCTGTGCGATTTGCCACTCTCGCATAGAATATCGGTTTGCTGCGCAGGCACGAGGTTACGAAGGAAACGTCGGGTCTGCTGAGCGAGACGAAATGACTGTACGCGGTACGTGCTTCGGGTAGTTTTTGGCGCGTGCGAAGCAGGAATTTTTTGAGATGGTGCGGATGATTCTCTGAGATCGTCCGCGAGGTTTCCCACAAAGCCGTCGGCGCATGCGGCGGCTGACGATGCAGCGCAAGCTGCCAATAAACCAGCGAAAGACTATGAGCGAAGGCGTATACGGAGAGCAGGCAGCCGGGCGGGTGACCCATAGCCTGCTGCGACTTAGCACGGCTATGCGGAGCCAGGCGTGGGACTGGGCCGAAGGCGCAGGACTGACGCCGACCCAGGGTGAAATTCTCGTGCTGCTGATGCAGCGTAAGGGGCCGATGCGCCTCGGCGAGATCGCCCGCGAGACGGCACTGACTGCCGCAACGACCAGCGATGCAGTGAGCACGCTCGAAACCAAGGGTCTCGTCGAAAAGCGCCGTGCGCTCGACGATGGCCGCGCGCTCGCGGTGCGTCTGACCGCGCGTGGCCGTACGGCCGCGAAGAAGGCCGCACAATGGCCTGACTTCCTCTCGAAGGCAGTCGGCACGCTGCGTGCGGACGAGCAATCGGCGTTCTATCGCACGCTGCTCAAGACCGTGTTCGTGCTCGAATCGCAGGAAGCCATGCCGCAACACCGCATGTGCCTGACCTGCTCGCATTTCGAGCCGAGCAAGAACCCGAAGAAGACGCCGCACAAATGCGCGCTGCTCGGCATCCAGATGGCCGACACCGATCTGCGTCTCGACTGCTCGGTGTTCGAACTGGCCGACGCGACGACCCAGAAGAAAAACTGGAAAATCTTCGCGGCCTAACGTCGCGTAGAGCCCTGCGAAACCGGCGGCTCATACGGAAGCGCCGTGCCGTCCCTTATGTGGGCGGCCGCGCATCCGGTGTGCCGGTCTAACGGTTTCGCCCAGCGCTCATGTGGCACACTGTGCCCGCGTTATGGCGTCGCACGCATTGGCGTGCGTTCAACGTGCTTGTCATGTATACCCGACGTGCGTGCGGCATCGTGTCCGCGGCGCGCGTCGAATTGTGTAGCTGACCCAGGGATTTGCCGATGAATCGCGAAGTATTGGCCGTTCGCCACGTATATTTCGAGGACCTCGGCAGTTTCGAGCGCGTACTCGGCGACCGCGGTCGGCCGGTGCGTTACGTCGACGTCGGCTTCGCCCGCGTCGGTGCGCTCAATCCCACTTCTGCGTCTCTGATGGTGATCCTCGGCGGTCCCATCAATGCCTGCGACGACGCACGCTATCCCACACTCGCACCCATCGCCACGCTGATCGAAAAGCGCATCGCGGCGGGCCTGCCCACGCTCGGCATCTGCCTTGGCGCGCAACTGATCGCGCGCGTTCTCGGCGCGCGTGTCCAGGCGGCGGGCTACAAGGAACTCGGCTGGACGCCGCTCACGCTCACCGATGCGGGGCGCGCCTCGCCGCTGCGCCACGTGGACGGCGCGTCGACCTCGATGCTGCACTGGCACGGCGACACCTTCGATCTGCCGCAGGGCGCCACGCGTCTCGCCTCGACGCCGCTGTGCGAAAACCAGGCGTTTTCGTGGGGCAACCACGTGCTCGGGCTGCAATGCCATCCCGAAGTGCGCGCGGACCGTTTCGAGCCCTGGCTGATCGGCAACGCGGGCGAGCTCGATGCGGCGGGCGTCGATATCAATGCGCTGCGCGCCGAAACCGCGCAGCACGGTCCGCGTCTGGAAGCGCAGGCGAGCCTGATGTTCCACGAGTGGCTCGACGCGCTCGACAATCAGGCGGCTACCGCTGCGTTGAAGCAGCCCTGAACCGGCTTCAAGGCGACACTTAAGGGTGGGCAGACACGGCCCGCCCATCCCCTTCAGCCCGACCGCAGGCGTAAAAAGCACCCTTAAAAAGCGCGTGCTATTCTCGGACGCTCCCACCACCGTCCGCATCTTCTCCCCATGAGCAAGCTCTTCACTCCGCTCGCGCTGCGTGGCGTGACGCTCGCCAATCGCATTGTCGTGTCGCCGATGTGTCAGTACTCGGCCGAGCGCGGCGAGGCCAACGACTGGCATCTGATCCACCTCGGTCATCTCGCGCTGTCCGGCGCGGCCATGCTGTGCATCGAAGCCACCGCCGTCGAGCCCGATGGCCGCATCACGCCAGGCTGTCTCGGCCTCTGGGATGACGCCACCGAATCCGCCCTCGAGCCGGTGATTGCCGCCATTCGCCGTCACTCGCCGATCCGTATCGCCATGCAGATCTCGCACGCGGGTCGCAAGGCGTCGAGCCACGTGCCCTGGGAAGGCGGCCAGCTGATTGCCGTCGCCGATGGCGGATGGCTGCCGCATGGGCCTTCGGCGCTGCCGCACAAGGACGACGAAACGCCGCCGCTCGCACTCGATACCGCCGGCCTGAACCGCGTGCGCAACGCCTTCGCGGCGACTGCGCGGCGCGCCGCGCGCCTGGGTATCGACGCGCTCGAAGTGCACTGCGCGCACGGCTATCTGCTCCATCAGTTCCTCTCGCCGCTCGCGAATCAGCGCACCGACGAGTACGGCGGCTCGCTCGAAAACCGCATGCGCTTTCCGCTTGAAATCTTCGATATCGTGCGCGCCGCGTTCCCCGAAGATCGGCCCGTGGGCGTACGCGTGTCGGCCACCGACTGGGTCGAGGGCGGCTGGACGCCCGAGGAGACCGTCGTGTTCGCGCAGGCGCTCAAGGCGCGTGGCGTGGACTGGATCGACGTGTCGTCGGGCGGCGTGTCGCCTTTGCAGAAGATTCCGCTCGAGCCCGGTTATCAGGTGCCGTTCGCGCGCAAGGTGAAGCAGGAAACTGGCGTGAATACGATCGCCGTGGGCCTCATCACCGACGCACTGCAGGCCAATCAGATCGTCGAGGACGGCGAGGCCGACATGATCGCGATGGCGCGCGCGATGCTCTACGATCCGCGTTGGCCGTGGCACGCCGCCGCGCAACTCGGCGCGAGCGTGAGCGCTCCGCCGCAGTACTGGCGATCGCAGCCGCGTGAGTTGAAGAAGCTGTTCGGCGATACCTCACTCGGGCAGCGTTGAGCGCAGTGAGTCGTGCAGCGTGCATACGTCGCGCGCGCATCGCACGCGCCAGGTTGAACGAAAGAGGCGCGAGCGTGTACGATGCCGGTTGTGGCGCGCCTCGCACTTCTCATGTTTCTCATGTGGTTCGATGCACGCACACGAGCGCGGCGCCGACATGGCGCCGCGTTTGCGTGGAGCGCGGCTTCTTCGGTATCGCGCGACGCGCAGGATGTGTCGCGGCCGTCCGGCGAATCAGCGGGCGCCGCGAGCGGGAACGTCTCTCCAGTACTTCACAAGGATTCCATCAATGAGTGTACGCAGGATCGTCGTGCGCCAATCGGGCGTACACGGCAAGGGCGTATTTGCGGCCGGCGAGATCGAGGCTGGCGAGCGGCTGATCGAATACAAAGGCGAGCGCATCTCGTGGAAGGAAGCATTGCGGCGTCATCCGCATAATCCCGATGAACCGAATCACACCTTCTATTTCGCGCTCGACGACGGCGATGTCATCGACGGCAAGATCAAGGGCAACAGCGCGCGCTGGATCAACCACTCCTGCGCGCCGAACTGCGAAGCCGAAGAGATCGAAGGCCACGTGTACATCCACGCGCTGCGCGACATCGCAGAAGGCGAGGAACTGTTCTACGACTACGGCCTCGTGATCGACGCGAAGCAGACCAAGAAGCTCAAGCGCGAATATGAATGCCGCTGCGGCGCGCGCAAGTGCCGTGGCACGATGCTTGCACCGCCCGACGAAAGCGAAGGCAAGAGCAAGGCCGCGAAGTCGAAGGGCAAGAAGAAGAAATGAACGGCGCACGCGTGTGAAACGCGTCATCGGAAAGCACATGGGCCGCAATTGCGGCCCATGTTTTTTGTCTGGCGATTCGTGCAACGCGGTGCAGCGAGACGCAACCAGCGCGCAATCAGAGATCGATCGGCGCCTGGTGTGAGGGCTTTTTCGCCGATGCCTGCGCGTGATGCGTGGCGTCGCGCGCGTCGGCGTGAGCATCGTCTTGCAGCGTGTTTTTGCGCGCCAGCGGATCGCTTGTTCCCAGGTCTTTGACTTCATTCAGACGCCGGTTGTTGAGCGGCACGCGCACGATGAAACGTGCGCCGCCTTCGGGCGCGTCCTCGTAATGCACGCTGCCGCGATGAAGCGACATGATGTCGTGCACGATCGCGAGACCCAGGCCCGCACCGCTATCGACACCGCTTTCGCTCTGGCCGTCGCCGCGGAAGAAGCGCTTGAAGAGATCCGCCTGCTGCCCTTGCGGAACGCCCCGGCCATTGTCTTCGACGACGATTTCCGCCATCGGCACGCCGTCCGCAAGAGTCTGCGAAACCGTCACCGTAATGCGTCCGCCATCGGCGCGCGCGGGCGGCAGGTACTTCAGCGCGTTGTCGAGCAGATTCGCGATCACCTCGTGCAGCAGCACGGGATTGCCGCGCACCATCAGCGGCGTGTCGTTCTCGGGATCGTCGAGGCGCTGGAAGCCCAGGTCGACGTGCCAGGCGAGCGCGCGCGGCACCCATTCGGCCCCGGTCTCGAAGGCGAGCGTGGCCATGTCGATCTCGACGAAACGCGCTGCCTGTTCACCAGGCTCGGCGCGCGCAAGCGAAAGGAGCTGGTTCGAGAGCCGCACCGCGCGGTCGGCGGCGGCGCGCAACTCGCGCACAGCGTCGTTGACCTTCTGCGGCTCGCGCGCGTTGACGGCCTGCTCGGCGTGCAGTTTCACGGCGGTGAGCGGCGTGCGCAGCTGATGCGCGGCGTCGGCGATGAATTTGCGCTGGCCTTCGAGTGCGGTCTTCAGGCGCCCGAGCAGGGCGTTGAGCGCGCCTGTGAGCGGACGGATCTCAACGGGGACGTAGGTCTCGTCGACGGGCTCGAGCGACGTGTGCGTCTGGCGATTGAGCGAATCGGCGAGATCGGTGAGCGGGTTGAGCTGCTGGTTCACGACGCGCCACACGATCACCCAGCCCGCGAGCAGCAACAGCAGCAGCGGCATCATGATCGCCACGAGGAATTCAGCCGCGATGCGAAAGCGATGATGCACGGGCTGACCCACTTCCACGACGATGGGGTTGCCGTGCGGCTGAGGCACGCGCACCTGGGCGACGCGCACGCTCACGCCCTGATAAACGGTCTCGAACACGTACGCGTAGTGCATGCGGCGCACGTTGGTGCCCTGGAGCGGCAGATCGTGATCGCCGGCGATTTCGGTTTCGCCGTTGCTGATGCGATAGACGAGATGCTCGACGGGGTCGGAGAACATCGCCTGGGCGAGCGGCGGCACAGTCACGGGCGCATCCGGCCCGGCGATCTGGATCTGTTTCGAGATTGCGGTGGCGAGATCGGCGAGCGATCGATCGACCACGTGCTGCGTGTACTGCCACGCGAGCCAATAGGCGATCAGGCCGCTCATTAGCGCGAGCAGCGAAAGTGGGGCGGCGAGGCGCCGCAGCAGCGTACGCCGCAGGCTCGTTGCGGCCGGAAGGGACATGATCGGTTCAGGCGAAAGGTGGGTCGTGGGCGCGGCGCTCGAAGGCGGTCCACGCGGGCCTGGATCATTTTACGCGGGTGGACGGGCGTGCGGCAGACGGTGGGGGCGTGCGGGTGCGCCGGCGGGTTTGCGCGGGGCGGGAAGCGGGTGTAGCGGGAGGGGAAGGCGAGAGGCGGGGTGCAGACGCCTCGCGGGAGTGCGAGGCGCCTGAGAGGGCGCTGGCAGCGTTAAGCGGCCTGGCGGATTTCCTGCAGCAGATAACCGAAGCCGCGCACCGTGACGATCTCGACACGGCAGCTTTCGAGCTTTTTGCGCACGCGGTGCACATAGACTTCGATCGCGGTATCGCCGAGATCGCCGCCGAAGTGCGTCAGGTGATCCTGAAGCTGTGCCTTGCTGACGACGCGGCCATGACGCAGCAGCAGCATTTCGAGCACGGCGAATTCGCGCGGCGAGAGTTCGAGCGGCTTGTCGTCGTTGAAGATGCGGCGATCGACGCCCGACAGGCGCACGCCGCCGAGCGAGACTTCGGGGCGCGGCACGTCGCCATGCGGGCCGCTGCGGCGCATCACGGCGCGAATGCGCGCTTCGAGTTCGGCCGGCTCGAACGGCTTGAGCATGTAGTCGTCGGCGCCCGAATTGAGGCCCTGCACGCGATCATTGAGCTCGTCGCGCGCGGTCAGCACGATCACGGGCGTATGACGGTTGCTCTGACGGAAGCGCGACAGCAAGGTCATGCCGTCGATGCCCGGCAAGCCGAGGTCGAGAATCACGAGTTCGTGACGGTTCTGCGTGAGTGCCTGTTCGGCGAAGATGCCGTCGTGGACCATGTCGACGGTGAAGCCGGCTTGTTCCAGGCTGGACTGGATACCGCGTGCGATGGGGCGGTCGTCTTCGATCAGAAGGAGTCGCATGGGATTCGCTCAAGTACAATGGGTTTAGCGTTTCAGGCACGCAGTTCGCGAAGCGCCGCTTGAGAAACAGAGGTACAGCGACTGAGCGGCGTCGCGTGCAACAGTTGCACGATCACGACCAACATGTCCGATATTTCGATCACCGAACTCGAAGACGCGATCAACTTCTGGCGCAACCGCTCGCCTTCGAGCGGCGACGAACTCACGTTGTGCAAGGAGGCAAGCGCGCTCTCCAAGCCATATGCGCTGCTGATTGTACAGCGTCAGAACGTCTTCTCACCGGATCGTTTAGACCCTATGGCACGGACTGCCTGGGAGTCTTACGTGTCCCTCAAGAAAGGCCTTCAAAGCTGAAGGTTTGGACGCCTGATACCCTGCATTATGCTTTCATTGCAGCGCATTTGCCGCCTGCGTGTCGTGCGTTCCCCGGCTTAACGCGCGACACGGGCATTGCGCTTACGCGCCGGCTCTCCGTATTTACCCAGCAAGCCCAGGACGTTTAACGTCAGGTCGCGAGCGGCCCCGGCGCGATCGAGTCGATGAAGCGCGCGAGTTCGATATCGCGCGTCGTGAGACCGTCGGCTTCGTGGGTCGACAGTGTGATTTCCACGCGGTTATAAACGTTGAACCACTCGGGATGGTGATTCATTTCCTGCGCCTTGATCGCCACGCGCGTCATGAAGCCGAAGGCCTCGTTGAAATCGGCGAAACGGAAATGACGCTGGATTGCGTCGCGGCCCGTGGCAGCCTGCCAGCCATGCAGCCCGGCGAGTTGCGTGGCGCGCTCTTCGGATGTGAGTCGGTTGATCATCGTGGCACCTGTATTCGCTATGTGCATTATGCGTTTCGGGCCCGGCAACGCGCCGGGCCGATGATTGATTCTTCCACGGATGGCCGGCGCGTGCAGAAGCGCTGCGGCAATCGGCGCCAGCCCTGTGGTACGTGTGTTGCGTTGCCGCAAGCGTGCGGCGCCTGGGCGTTCAGACGTCGCCGTCCGCAAGCCAGCCTTCGCGCGTGCCGCGTGTGTAGACCGTGTCGCTCGCGAGCACGTCGCCCGCGGCGTAAGGCTCAACGGCCATGAGCGGCGCAGGGTCGGCCAGACGTGCGGCAATGCCTGCGCCCAGCGCGTCGAACAGCTGCGCGAACGAGTCGATCACGAAGTAGCTCTTCTGGAACGTGTCGATGCGATAGCGCGTGCGCAGCACGCGATCGAGATCGAAGGCGAGCCGGTTGGGCGCGGCGCTTTCGACGCTGTAGAGCGATTCGCCTTTGCTCGACACGATGCCCGCGCCGTAGATTTTCACGCCATGCGGCGCTCGCGTATCACGCATCAGGCCGAATTCCACCGTGTACCAGTAGAGCCGCGCGAGCAGCGGCAGGGCGCGGTCCTCCACGGCAAGCGCGGCGCGACCATAGGCATGGATCGCATCGGCAAAAACGGGATCGGTGAGCAGCGGCACGTGACCGAACAGGTCGTGGAAGCAGTCCGGCTCTTGCAGATAGTCGAGCTGATCGGGACGGCGCATCCACCAGGTCACGGGAAAGCGCCGGTTCGCCAGATGCTCGAAGAAGATGCGGTCGGGCACGAGTCCCGGCACGGCCACGATGCGCCAGCCGGTTGCAGCCATCAGGCGCTCGCTGACGGCTGCGAAGTCCGGCACCTGCGCCACGTTCAGGCCGATGCGCTGCGCGCCTTCGATGAAGGCCTCGCAAACCCGGCCATCGAGCAACGCCATTTGCCGCCGGTAAAGCTGATCCCAAACCGCGTGATCGACCGCGCCATAGCGCTCGCGCGGTTGGTCGATGGTGAAATCTGCGCGGGTTTCGAGGCCCGCGTCGAACTGCTCCTGCAGTTTGGCGGTGGCGGCGATGGCCATGTTCTTAAAGCTCCACTAAGACAGTTTCTGTAAGGAAATTGTAGAGCGGAGTGCGCGCGGAATGTGCGCGTTTCAGGTGATCATTGGCTCATGCATGCGATAATCGTGCATCAATTTGCAATTTAATGCAGGAAATATTCATGCTCGAACTCGATCACTTCGATCTCGCGCTGCTCGACGTATTGCAGCGCTTTGGCCGCGCCACCCATCAGCAACTGGGCGAGCAGGTGCCGCTCTCGCCTTCGCAGATCGGCAGGCGCTTGCAGCGGCTGGAGGCATCGGGGGTGATCGACGGTTATCGCGTCGTGCTGCGGCCCGAGAAACTGGGTCTGGGCGTGACCGCATTCACGAGCCTGAAGTTGAAGCACCACGGCGACTCGATCATCGAGCAATTCCAGCAGCAGATCGACGTGCTGCCGGAAGTGCTCGAATGCCATGCCGTGGTGGGTGACGCCGACTATCTGCTGCGTATCGTGGCGCCGGATCTGAACGCGCTGTCGTCGTTCGTGATGAAGAAGCTGATGCGGGTGCCCGGTGTGGACAGCGTGCGCTCGAACATCGTGCTGACGACCTTCAAGCGCAATGGACCGCTGCCGCTCGGGCATCTGGAGCCAGGCGCGGCGCCGCTTTAAAAGCGTGCCGCACGCGGGTGGCGCAAAGCGCGTTACGCCGCCTGCGCGGGCGTATTGAGCAGGTCGACGTAAGCCACGGCCACGAGATCGCTCTCGTCCACGCCCAGCTTCTTGAAGACGGCGTGCGCCTCGGCTTCACCGCCTTGCTCGTCGTCCTCGGGGCCGAGCACCACTTCCAGCTCGACGAAATCGCCCAGACCGTCCACGCGATCCAGGTGGATGCGCGTGCGGCCCGCCAGGTACACGTGGCGTTCCTTCGAGACGATGCCGCGCGTGGTGAGCGCGGTGGCCAGCAGCGAGTGCATCGCTTCGGCGTTCGTCACCGGGCTGCGCGTGTAGTACGAGGCCTTGGGGCCGTCGCGGTCGTCGCGCTGGTAGAAGATCAGTTCGGGCGGCGTGCCGTCGTCGAATTGACGCAGCTTCAGGCGGCCGCGTGGCACGTCGTAGAAGAAGTCCTGCTGGCGAAAGATCAGCGGCGCATCGGTTGCGAGCTGGGCGGCGCGCTCGCGCAGGGTGTCGAATTGACGGGCGCGGGCTTTGATTTCGATGTTGCGGGCCATGCAAGGCTCCTGTTGGAACGAGGGAACGATCGGCGAGGCTCGGGACACGTCGCATCGACACGCAAGCGGTGAGCGTGCGAAAAACGCGGCGCGAATTCCGAATCTAGCAAAACTTGCGTGACCGCGTCGTTACAACGATGACAGTTTTTTGGCGTCCAATGCCCGGCGAATCATCCAGGCGTCACGCCACCACTGCAAAACGATCATGAGCGCGGCTCATATCGCCCACTGTGTTTCGATGGCCTTGAGCGCCGCCGCAATGGCGGGTTCCTCGCGGCGCGACGCGAGCGTGATGAAGGTGAGTTCGGTGGGCACCGTCACGCCTTCGACGATGGTGAGCGCGTGCGCGTGGGCCTCTGCAATCGCCGTGGCGTCGCGCGCGAGCGTGAGGCCCACGCCCGACTTCACGAGATCGAGCATCGACGGCTCCTGATCCACTTCCGCCACCTTGTTCGGTTTCGCCTGCGCGGCCTCGAAGAGTCCCGAGAGCAACCGGTTGTGCGCCGAGGCGGGCGGCGTCCAGATCCACGGCAGCGCCGCGAGCGCCCGCCAGTCGCGGGCTCCCTTCACACGATCCTTCCAGCCCGCGGGCGCCAGCACGCGGTACTGGAAATGCGTGAGTGTGAGCGTGTGGAACGCTTCGGGATCGGGGCTGGGCTGGCCGATGTAGTAGCCGACGTCCAGCTCGCGCGCGCGCACCTGATCGAGCACCCATCCCGACATGCCGTGGCGCAGCGCGGTTTCGATCAGCGGCCAGGTTTCCACCAGCTGGCGCAGAAAGCCGCCCAGACGCAGAAACGCCGGATCGAGGATGGTGCCGATGCGCAGCTTGCCGCGCACTTCATGTTGCAGCGCAGCAGCGGCGCGCTCGACGTCGGCGGCGGCCGCAAGCGCGCGCTCGGCGTGCGGCAGCAGCGCCTGGCCGTCGCGCGTGAGCGCAAGGCCGTGCGAGGTGCGGGTAAAGAGCGTGACGCCCAGGGTCTCCTGCAGATGCTTGATCTGCAGGCTCACGGCGGGCTGCGTGAGATGCAGATGGGTGGCCGCGCGCGTGAGATTGCCCTCGCGCGCGACCGTCGCGAACGCCCGCAACAAGGTCAGGTCCATGCGCTGATATTAACGCGCCTTATATCGCTGTTGAGGATTAATCATTGGATCGGCGCGGCGTCAGGCGATTACGCTAGGACGCAACGGCACAACCGTGCGCAGCGCGCGGAACCCGTCAGCACCAATAAACCTCCATCGAAGAGGGAAACATGAGCGAGACACATCGAAGCGAGGCGCCCGCGCGCGCCCTCACGCATTTCGTCAACGGCCAGGCGTTCGAGTCGACCAGCGGTCGTTACGCCGACGTCTTCAATCCCGCCACGGGCGCAGTCAGCGCGCGGGTGCCGCTTGCGAGCGTGGCCGAGGTCGATGCGGCCGTGGCCGCCGCCCACGCCGCCTTTCCCGCCTGGAGCGAGACGCCGCCCATCAAGCGCGCGCGCATTCTCTTCAAGTTCAAGGAACTGCTCGACCGCCATCACGACGAACTGGCCGCGCTCGTCACGCGCGAGCACGGCAAGGTGTTCTCGGATGCGAAGGGCGAGGTGATGCGCGGCATCGAAATCGTCGAATTCGCGTGCGGCATTCCGAATCTGCTCAAGACCGATTTCACCGATCAGATCGGCGGCGGTATCGACAACTGGAACCTGCGTCAGCCGCTCGGCGTGGTGGCCGGCGTCACGCCCTTCAACTTCCCGATGATGGTGCCGTGCTGGATGTTCCCGGTCGCGCTCGCGTGCGGCAACACCTTCGTGCTGAAGCCTTCGGAGCGCGATCCGTCCGCGTCGTTGCGGCTCGCGGAACTGCTCAAGGAAGCGGGCTTGCCCGATGGCGTGTTCAACGTCGTGCACGGCGACAAGGTGGCCGTCGACGCGCTGCTCGAGCATCCCGATGTCACCGCGCTCTCGTTCGTCGGCTCCACGCCGATCGCCGAATATATCTACACGGAAGGCACGAAGCACGGCAAGCGCGTGCAGGCGCTCGGCGGCGCGAAGAATCATCTCGTGGTGATGCCGGATGCCGATCTCGATCAGGCCGTCGATGCGCTGATCGGCGCGGCGTATGGGTCGGCGGGCGAGCGCTGCATGGCGATCTCGGTGGCGGTGGCCGTGGGCCATATCGCCGACGAACTGATCGAGCGTCTCACGCCGCGCGTGAAGGCGCTCAATATCGGCGATGGCATGAACGAGGCCTCGGAAATGGGGCCGCTCGTGACGGCGGCGCATCGCGCGAAGGTGCAGGGTTATATCGACGCGGGCGTGAATGCGGGCGCGAAACTCGTGGTGGACGGACGCGGCCACACGGTTGCGGGACACGAGAACGGCTTCTTCCTCGGCGGCACGCTGTTCGACGATGTGCGTACCGATATGTCGATTTATCGCGAGGAGATTTTCGGGCCGGTGCTCTCGGTCGTGCGCGTGCCCGATTTCGCGAGCGCGGTCGAGCTGATCAACGCGCACGAATTCGCCAATGGCGTCGCCTGCTTTACGTCCGATGGCGGCGTGGCGCGCGCGTTCTCGCGGCAGATCAAGGTGGGCATGGTCGGCATCAACGTGCCGATTCCGGTGCCGATGGCCTGGCATTCGTTCGGCGGCTGGAAGCGCTCGCTGTTCGGCGATCACCACGCGTATGGTGAGGAAGGCGTGCGCTTCTACACGCGCTACAAGAGCATCATGCAGCGCTGGCCGGACAGCATCGCCAAGGGCGCGGAATTCACCATGCCCGTGGCGAAATAAGCGAGGCTAGCCATCATGTCTGCAACACAGGACCTGGCAGCAGGCCGCCGCGTCGAGGGCGAATTCGATTACGTGATCGTCGGCGCGGGCACGGCGGGCTGCGTGCTCGCCAACCGCCTCACGCAAGACCCAGACGTCACCGTGCTGCTCATCGAGGCGGGCGGCAAGGACGACTATCACTGGATTCACATTCCGGTCGGCTATCTGCACTGCATCGGCAATCCGCGCACGGACTGGCTTTACAAGACCGCTGCGGAAAAGGGCCTCAACGGGCGCTCGCTTGCGTATCCGCGCGGGCGCGTGCTGGGCGGATCGTCGTCGATCAACGGCATGATCTACATGCGCGGCCAACGCGAGGATTACGACAACTGGGCGCGCGTAACGGGCGATTCGGGCTGGTCGTGGGATTCGGTGCTGCCCGTTTTCAAACGCAGCGAGGACTATCACGGCGGCGCGAACGAGTTTCACGGCGCGGGCGGCGAATGGCGCGTGGAGAAGCAGCGGCTCAAGTGGAAGATCCTCGAAACCTTTGCACAGGCCGCGCAGGAGCAGGGCATTCCCGCCACCAGCGACTTCAATCGCGGCAATAACGAGGGCGTCGGTTATTTCGACGTGAACCAGAAGCGCGGCGTGCGCTGGAATGCGTCGAAGGCGTTTTTGCGCGCGGCGATGAAGCGGCCCAATCTCACCGTCGTCACCGGCGCGCTCACCGAACGCGTGATCTTCGAGGGCAAACGTTGCGTGGGCGTGGACTATCGAGGCGATGTCGCGTACCGCGCGCGGGCGCGCTGCGAGGTGATCCTGAGCGCGGGCGCGGTGAACTCGCCGCAACTGCTGGAGCGTTCCGGCATTGGCGACGCCGCGCGGCTCGCACAGATCGGCGTGGATGTCGTGCAGGATTTGCACGGCGTGGGCGAGAACCTGCAAGACCATCTGCAACTGCGCATGGCGTTCAAGGTGAACGGCGTGCGCACGCTCAACACGGCCTCGGCGCACTGGTGGGGCAAGCTCATGATCGGCATGGAGTACGCGCTGATGCAAAGCGGGCCGATGTCGATGGCGCCGTCGCAACTCGGTGCGTTCGCGAAGTCGGATGCGAACGATCCGGGGCTCACGCGGCCCGACCTGCAGTATCACGTGCAGCCGCTTTCGCTCGACCGTTTTGGCGAGCCGCTGCATCGCTTCAACGCGTTCACGGCGTCGGTGTGCAATCTGCGGCCCACGTCGCGCGGCAGCATTCACGCGGTATCGGCCAAGCCCGAAGACGCGCCCGCCATCGCGCCGAACTATCTGTCGACCGAGCAGGATCTGCGCGTGGCCGCCAATGCGCTGCGGCTCACGCGCCGCATTGCCGCTTCGGGTGCGCTCGCGCGTTATCAGCCGCACGAGATCCTGCCGGGACTCGCGTTTCAGAGCGAAGCCGAATTGCGCGAGGCGGCGGGCAATATCGGCACGACGATTTTTCATCCGGTAGGCACCTGCCGCATGGGGCGCGCCGACGATGCCGATGCCGTGGTCGATGCGCGCCTGCGCGTGCGCGGCGTGGATGGACTGCGCGTGGTGGATGCCTCGGTGATGCCGTTCATCACCTCGGGCAACACCAATTCGCCGACGCTGATGATTGCCGAACGCGCCGCGCAGATGATGCGCGAGGATCGGCGCGCCGGGACCGCGAGCGCCGTGCGTGCCGACGTGGCCGCGTCAGCATCGGTGGCTTGAAGTGCGCGCTTAACTGTGTGCGCCCGCGCAAGACGATTTAAAGGGCGCGCAGCAAAAGCAGGCCTTTCGGACCACTATCCAGGACATGCGCCGTGCTTGCGGCGCATGGGCTTCGGCACGTCGGTGGTGCACCTGCAATATATTTAACGTGCTTTTATTACGCCGTTATCACGCGTGATCTTCTGTTAAATCGCCTGCGTAAATTCCGCGAAACTCACCCTTTACCAGTAAGTGCAAATCCCAATGATTGCGCTGCATCAATGGCGAGACAATGGCGCGGAATGACAAGAGCGGGGAGGCATGCGCCGGAACATCGCGCGTCATGCATCGTCGTGCGCAATCCTGCACGGACCCATTGAAGCCAGTCGAAGCGTAAGCCTTTATTTCGCGTAGAAGGGAACATGATTCTCGGCGACACGATTCTGGAAACGCGCGGCCTCACGAAACAGTTCAAGGGCTTTACGGCCGTGAACGGCGTGAACCTGCGCGTGTGCCGCGGTTCGATACACGCGCTTATTGGACCGAATGGCGCGGGCAAGACCACTTGCTTCAATCTCCTCACTAAATTTCTCGTGCCGAGCGCGGGACGCATCGTCTTTAACGGCATCGACATCACGAACGAGCGGCCCGCGCAGATCGCGCGGCGCGGCATTATCCGCTCGTTCCAGATTTCCGCCGTGTTTCCGCATCTCACGGCCTTGCAGAACGTGCGTATCGGCCTGCAACGGCAACTGGGCACCGAGTATCACTTCTGGAAGAGCGAGCGCACGCTGGCCGAACTCAACGACCGCGCGATGGATCTGCTCACGCAAGTGGGTCTGACCGATTTCGCCGATGTGCCCACCGTCGAACTGGCTTACGGGCGCAAGCGCGCGCTCGAAATCGCCACGACGCTCGCGATGGAACCCGAGCTGATGCTGCTCGACGAACCCACCCAGGGCATGGGTCACGAGGACGTGGACCGCGTGACGGCGCTCATCAAGAAGGTGTCGACCGGGCGCACGATCCTGATGGTCGAGCACAACATGAACGTGATCGCGGGGATCTCCGACACCATCACGGTCCTGCAACGCGGCGAGGTGCTGGCCGAGGGCAGTTACGCCGAGGTCTCGAAGAATCCGCTCGTGGCCGAAGCCTACATGGGCAGTGCCGATGCTGCACTCGCGGGGGCGCACGCATGAGCACGGTGACGGAACAACGCGGCGACCAGACCGCCGCGGCCGGGGAGGGCGAAGGCGCGCTCGAGATCGCGGGCTTGCAGGCGTGGTATGGCGAATCGCACATCCTGCATGGCGTCGATCTCACGGTGAAGCGCGGCGAGGTCGTCACGCTGCTCGGGCGCAACGGCGCGGGCCGCACCACGACGCTGCGCGCCATCATGGGTCTCACTGGGCGGCGCACGGGCTCGATCCGCGTGGGCGGCCGCGAGACCATCCAGATGCCGACCTATCGCATCGCGCATTGCGGTGTTGGCTATTGCCCGGAGGAGCGCGGCATCTTCGCGAGCCTCTCGTGCGAAGAGAACTTGTTGCTGCCTCCGGCGATTGGCGCGAAGGGCGGTGCCAAAGACGCACAGGGCATGTCGCTCGACGAGATTTACACGCTGTTCCCCAACCTTGCGGAGCGGCGTCACAGTCCCGGCACGCGTCTTTCGGGCGGCGAACAGCAGATGCTGGCCGTCGCGCGCATCCTGCGCACGGGCGCCAACCTGCTGCTGCTCGACGAGATCTCCGAAGGGCTTGCGCCTGTCATCGTGCAGACGCTCGCGCGCATGATCGTCGCGCTCAAGGCGCGCGGCTACACGATCGTGATGGTCGAGCAGAACTTCCGTTTCGCGGCGCCGCTCGCGGACCGCTTCTATGTGATGGAGCATGGGCGCATCGTCGAGCGCTTCGGCATCGCCGAACTCGAGAGCAAGATGCCCGTGCTGCACGATCTGCTGGGTGTCTAGCTGGCTTCACCGTTTCGCGCGCGGATGAGTTTGTCGCTCCGCGCGAGTCGTCCTGTTTTGCCTCGCCTGAATAACAACGCTGCATCACAACGTAACCAGAGAAGGAGACAGCAATGAAGAAGACCACGTTCGCGCGGCTCGCGGCCTACTTTGCCGCCACGGCGGCGGCCACGGCGTTGTGTGCGGGGAGCGCGCAGGCTGCGAACGACGCGGTGAAGATCGGCTTCATCACCGACATGTCGGGCCTTTATGCGGACGATGACGGCCAGGGCGGCCTCGCGGCGATCAAGATGGCGATCGCGGACTTCGGCGGCAAGGTGCTCGGCAAGCCGATCGAGATCGTGTACGCCGATCACCAGAACAAGGCCGATATCGCAGCGTCGAAGGCGCGCGAATGGATGGACCGCGACGGCATCGACATGTTGCTCGGCGGCACGAACTCGGCGACGGCGCTCGCGATGAATCAGGTCGCGCAGGAGAAGAAGCGCGTCTACTTCAACACCGGCGCGGGCACCGATGCGCTCACCAACGAGCAGTGCACGCCCTACACGGTGCACTACGGCTACGACACGGTCGCGCTCGCCAAGGGCACCGGCCTCGCCGTGCTCAAGCAGGGCGGCAAGAGCTGGTTCTTCCTGACCGCCGACTACGCGTTCGGCAAGTCGCTCGAAAAGAACACGGCCGATGTCGTGAAGGCGAACGGCGGCCAGGTGCTGGGCGAAGTGCGCCATCCGCTGTCGGCGTCGGACTTCTCGTCGTTCCTGTTGCAGGCGCAAGCATCGAAGGCGCAGGTGCTGGGCCTGGCGAACGCGGGCGGCGACTCGGTCAATGCGATCAAGGCGTCGAAGGAGTTCGGCATCACCAAGTCGATGAAAATCGCCGCGCTGCTGATGTTCCTGCCCGACGTGAAGAGCCTGGGTCTCGACACCACGCAAGGCCTCGTGCTGACGACCGGCTGGTATTGGGATCAGAACGATGGGACGCGCAAGTGGGCGCAACGCTACGAAGCGCAGACGAAGAAGATGCCGTCCGAGCTTCAGGCGGCCGACTATTCGGCGGTGACCAACTACCTGAAGGCGGTGCAGGCGGCCGGCACCACCGATGCCGACAAGGTCATGGCGCAGCTCAAGAAGACCAAGATCGACGACTTCTACACGAAGGGCGGCTATATCCGTCAGGACGGCGTGCTGATCCACGACATGTATCTGGTCGAAGTGAAGAAGCCTTCCGAGGCGAAGGGCCCGTGGGACCTCTACAAGGTCGTGCAGACCATTCCGGGCGAGCAGGCGTACACCGCGAAGGCGGATTCGAAGTGCGCGCTGTGGAAATAAGCGCCTTCTCGTGACCTGGGTGGCATGCGGCGCTGGGCGCAGCGGTACGCGCCCGGCGCCGCATGAGTGCGCAAACCGTTAATCGTGCCTTTAGGGGCGGCTTTCATGATGATCTTTGGCATTCCCCTTCCGGCAATGCTGAGCCAGTTGTTGCTTGGGCTCGTGAACGGCTCGTTCTACGCGATCCTGAGCCTCGGCCTCGCGGTGATCTTCGGCATGCTCAACGTGATCAACTTCGCGCACGGCGCGTTGTTCATGCTGGGCGCGATGCTCACCTGGATGGGCCTCGCGTATTTCAACCTGCCGTACTGGGCGATGATTGTCATCGCGCCGCTGGTGGTGGGGCTGATCGGCGTGCTGATCGAGCGCTCGATGCTGCGCTGGCTGTATCGGCTCGATCATTTATATGGACTCCTGTTGACATTCGGTCTGACGCTCGTGGTGGAAGGGGTCTTCCGCTCGATCTACGGTGCGTCGGGTCAGCCGTACGATGTGCCCGATCTGCTTGCGGGCGCAACCAATCTCGGCTTCATGTATCTGCCTAACTATCGGGCGTGGGTCGTGGTGGCGTCGCTCACCGTGTGCTTCGCCACTTGGTTCGTGATCGAGAAGACGCGTCTGGGCGCCTATCTTCGTGCGGGCACGGAAAATCCCAAGCTCGTGGAGGCGTTCGGCATCAACGTGCCGCTCATGATCACGCTGACCTACGGTTTCGGCGTGGCGCTCGCGGCGTTCGCGGGCGTGCTGGCCGCGCCGGTGATCCAGGTCTCGCCGCTCATGGGCCAGCCGATGATCATCACGGTGTTCGCCGTGGTCGTGATCGGCGGCATGGGCTCGATCATGGGCTCGATCCTCACCGGCCTGCTGCTGGGCGTGATCGAGGGCTTTACGCGCGTGTTCTGGCCGGAGGCTTCCGCGACCGTGGTGTTCGTCATCATGGCGATCGTGCTGCTGATTCGCCCCGCTGGCCTCTTCGGCAAGGAACGATGATGCAAAGAAAACTGCTTTATGCGCTGCTGCTGGTCGGGCTGATCGCGGCACCTTTTGTCGGCGGCTATCCGCTCTTCGTGATGAAGGTGCTGTGCTTCGCGCTCTTTGCCGCCGCGTTCAATCTGTTGATCGGCTATACGGGCTTGCTGTCCTTCGGTCATGCGATGTTCCTCGCGAGTGCGGGCTACACCGCCGGCTACGCGATCCAGTCGCTCGGTCTCACGCCGGAACTGGGTGTGCTGGCCGGCACGGCTGCGGCGACGCTGCTGGGTGTGGTCGTCGGTATCTTCGCGATCCGCCGCCAGGGCATCTACTTCGCGATGGTCACGCTTGCGCTCGCGCAGATGGTCTACTTCGTGTTTCTCCAGGCGCCGTTCACGCATGGCGAGGACGGCATGCAGGGCGTGCCGCGCGGCAAGCTGTTCGGGCTGGTGTCGCTCGATTCCGATCTCTCGCTCTACTACGTCGTGCTCGTGGTGATGGTGCTGGCGTTCCTGCTGATCGTGCGCATCGTGCATTCGCCGTTCGGTCAGGTGCTGGTGGCGATCAAGGAGAACGAGCCGCGCGCGATCTCGCTCGGCTACGACACCGACCGTTTCAAGCTGCTCGCTTTCGTGCTCTCGGCCGGGCTCGCGGGGCTGGCCGGTTCGCTCAAGGTGCTCGTGCTGGGCTTCGAGACGTTGGGTGACGCCTACTGGACCATGTCCGGCCTCGTGATCCTGATGACGCTCGTGGGCGGCATGGGCACGCTGTTCGGGCCGTTGCTCGGCGCGGCGTTGATCGTCGCGCTGGAGGACCGGCTGGGCGATATCGGCGGCGCGTTGGCCTCGGTGACGGGCGTGGAGTGGTTCCGCTCGCTGGGTGAGTCCGCAACCATCGTCACGGGGCTGATTTTCATCGCGTGTGTGCTGGCGTTCCGGCGCGGTATCGTCGGCGAAATCGTGGCGCGGGTGCGGCCGCTGCGGGCCTGACGCAGGTGTGATGCAGGTGTGATGCAGGCGCGATCGAGGCTTGATTCACGGGGCGATTCGCGTGAGAATAAGCGCCTTCGCGCGTGTAGCGCGCGACCCTCGGGCACGGTGGTCCAATGCGACAAAATCGTGTCAGTGCGCCCCAATTCGGTGCCGCACTGCACCACTAGGGTAAATGCTAGTTGCCCGTAAGAGGGGCGAAGTTTAAAGTTTCACCTAGTTCTGATGCACCAAATTTGCAGGTGGAGAACGAGGAGACAACTGAGGCACAAAGTGCCCGGACAAGGAAGCGCTGTTGGATGAGAGTCCAACAGCGCTTTTTATATTGTGCTTTGGTTTTTATCGCTCAGGCGCACCTCGTTTTTCACCCTCCACTTTCCCCCGCTCGTTGTTCTTCTGGCATTCGCCAATAATCTTTTTTTTCGCGCTGGTTTTCACCCATTTCGCGTTTGGCCGATTTACGCGAATTGCGCACACGCACGTGAAACGTCCGCCGGGTGGGGCCTGCGTCGTTACGCATTTCTCCCCGCATTTTTCAGTCGTCGCATCCACGCTGTAAGCTGACGGAAAGCGCTTGCCGCGCAAAACAGCGCTCGTTACACTCGCCATTCGCCGACCATGCGGTCAGCATTATCGACCCGCGCTAATCGCCGGTTATTGCCGCATCGGCGCGCGAACCCTGCCTGATTCGAACCCGGAAATCCTGCTATTTCCGGCGCAATAAAGAAAACGATTATCGAAGGAGTGGAGATGCAGTTGGTTTGGCGTTGGATGAGCGCGGCCTGTGCCGCCACGGGGATGCTCGCTGCGACGGCGGGTGTGGCGCACGCGGACGTGAAGATCGGCGTGACGCTGTCCGCCACCGGGCCCGCCGCTTCGCTGGGTATCCCGGAAAAGAATACCGTCGCGCTATTGCCCAAGGAAGTTGCGGGTCAGAAGATCGACTACGTCGTCCTCGACGATGCCACCGATTCCACCCAGGCCGTGAAGAACGCACGCAAGCTCACCAGCGAAGATCACGTGGACGCACTGCTCGGTTCGACCGTCGTGCCGAACTCGCTCGCGATGATCGACGTGGCTGCCGAAACCTCGACGCCGATGATCTCGATGGCCGCAGCCGCCTCGATCGTCGAGCCGATGGATGCAAAGCGCGCATGGGTCTTCAAGACGCCGCAGAACGACGCGTTGATGGCGGGCGCGATCGCGCAGCACATGGCCGCGCACGGCGTGAAGACGGTCGCCTTCATCGGCTTCGCGGATGCCTACGGGGAGAGCTGGTACAAGGCGTTCAGCGCGGTGGCGGCGAAGCAGGGCATCAAGATCGTCGCGAACGAGCGCTTCGCGCGCAACGACGCCTCGGTGACCGGCCAGGTGCTCAAGATGGTTTCACAGCATCCGGATGCGGTGCTGATCGCCGGTGCGGGCACGCCGGCCGCGCTGCCGCAGAAGACGCTCAAGGAACGCGGTTACGCGGGCAAGTTCTACCAGACGCACGGCGTGGCCAACAACGATTTCCTGCGCGTGTGCGGCAAGGATTGCGAGGGCACGTATTTGCCCGCCGGGCCGCTGCTTGTCGCCGATCAACTGCCCGATTCGAATCCCGTGAAGCAATCGGCGCTCGCCTACAAGGCGGCCTACGAGAAGGCGTACGGCGCGGGCTCCATTTCTACTTTTGGCGGTCACGCATGGGACGCAGGCCTGTTGCTTCAGCACGCGATTCCCGTCGCGCTCAAGGCCGGTCAACCGGGCAGCCAGGCGTTTCGCGAGGCGCTGCGCAAGGCACTCGAAGCGTCGCACGATGTGGCTGGTGCGCACGGCATCTTCAACATGAGCGCGACCGATCATGCGGGCCTCGATCAACGGGCGCGCGTGATGGTGGAGATCGTCGGCGGCAAGTGGAAGTTGGCCGGCGACTGAGTTTCACGAGGACACGCACACGCATCTCACTCGACAGACACTAAAGGCACGCTCCACGGAGGTGCCTTTTTTGTTGCCATCGCAACGAAGCGCAGCGCGATGTAGCAAGCAGGGCAGGGCGGTAAAAACAAAGCGGATTGCGTGGCGGCTTGTGCAGTGCCGCAGGCAGGGAAAACCATGCGTCACACGCGCGATCCCGATTACTACACTCAAAGGCCGGCGCGGCCGCAGGCGATTCTGAAAGGCGCCGGACATACCAATCGACACGCAGTGAAAGCGTTTGGAGACGCGCAATGAAAACGAAGTTGGCGATGAAGCAGTGGTCGGTGAAGGCAATCCATGCCGGACTCGCAGCGGCATTGATGAGCATGGCGGGCGTGGCCGCCGCGCAGGTGAAGATCGGCGTGACGTTGTCGGCCACGGGTCCGGCTGCGTCGCTCGGCATCCCGGAGAAGAACACCATCGCGTTGCTGCCCAAGGAGATCGGCGGCAAGAGCGTGCAGTACATCGTGCTCGACGATGCCTCGGACACGAGCAAGGCGGTGCAGAACACGCACAAGCTGATCGACGAGGATCACGTCGATGCGATCATTGGTTCGTCGGTGACGCCGAACTCGCTGGCGATGCTCGATGTCGTGGCGCAGGGCAAGACGCCGATGATCTCGCTCGCGGCGTCGGCGGCCATCGTGCAGCCGGTGGACGACAAGCGCAAATGGGCCTTCAAGCCGCCGCAGAACGATAGCCTGATGGCCGACGCCATCGCGGGCTATATGGAGAAGCACGGCGTGAAGACGGTGGGCTTCATCGGCTTCACAGATGCCTACGGCGATAGCTGGCTCAGGGAGTTCACCGCCGCCGCCGCGAAACATAACCTCAAGATCGTCGCGAACGAACGCTATAACCGCACCGATTCGTCGGTGACGGGCCAGGCGCTCAAGCTGATGTCGGCGAACCCGGATGCCGTGCTGATCGCCGGTTCAGGCACGCCTGCTGCGCTGCCCGCTACGACGCTCAAGGATCGCGGCTACAAGGGCAAGATCTATCAGACCCACGGCGTCGCCAACAACGACTTCCTGCGCGTGTGCGGCAAGGACTGCGAGGGCGAACTGCTGCCCGCCGGCCCGATTCTCGTCGCTGATCAACTGCCCGATTCGAACCCGGTCAAGAAGTCGGCGCTGGCCTACAAGGCAGCCTACGAGAAGGCCTATGGAGCGGGTACGGTTGCGACCTTTGGCGGTCATGCCTGGGACGCCGGCCAGATGCTCCAGCGCGCGATTCCGGTCGCGCTCAAGACGGCGCAGCCGGGCACCGAGGCGTTCCGCGTGGCGCTGCGCGACGCGCTTGAGAGCATCAAGGATCTGCCCGTCTCGCACGGCATCATGAATACCTCGCCCACCGATCACAACGGCCTCGACGACCGCGCGCGCGTGATCGTGGAAGTGGTCAACGGCAAGTGGAAGTTGCAGGGCGAGTGAGCGGTGCGGTCCCACGTGAAACTCGCGTGAACACCGCACCTCGTATGCCCTCGTAGCCGTCGCACCCACGCGGCGCAGCCCGACCGGCTGCGCCGCGCGCTTTTCCCGCGGTGTCCGCAGTGCTGAATCTTCCCGCATCACATCCAACGTCGCCCTGACGTTGCGGGTTTCACGCGTTCCAGAAAGAGGGGTTATGGATTTATCGATCGCCGCGATCCTCGCGCAGGACGGCATCACCACCGGAGCGATCTACGCGCTGCTCGCGCTCGCTCTGGTGCTGGTGTTCTCCGTCACGCGGGTGATCTTCATTCCGCAGGGCGAATTTGTCTCGTACGGCGCGTTGACGCTCGCCGCGCTGCAATCGCAGAAGTTTCCCGCCACCTGCTGGTTGCTCGTCGCTTTGGGCGCCGCCTGCTTCGTGCTCGAGACCGCGGGGCTCGTGCGTCACGCCGAGCGCCGCCGCCACGCCGCGCGCACGCTGGTGTCGCTCGCGGGCAAGTATCTGCTCTTTCCCATCGCGCTCTACGCGCTCACGCGCGGCGTGGCCGGCCAGCCCTTGCCGATGCTCGCGCAGATCGCGCTCACGCTCGCCATCGTCGTGCCGATGGGGCCGTTCATCTACCGGCTCGCCTACGAGCCGATCGCCGAAGCCACCACGTTGCTGCTGCTGATCGTGGCGGTGGCGGTGCACTTCGCGATGGTGGGGCTCGGGCTCGTGATGTTTGGCGCGGAAGGCTCGCGCACGAGTGCGTTCTCGGATGCGACATTCAACATCGGCGCGCTGTCGATCTCCGGGCAAAGCCTCTGGGTGATCGGCACGGCGGCCGTGCTGATCGTTGCGCTGTACTTCTATTTCGACCGCACGATCTCGGGCAAGGCGCTGCGTGCGACCTCGGTGAACCGGCTGGGTGCGCAGCTTGTCGGCATCGGCACGACGCAGGCCGGACGGCTCGCGTTCACGCTCGCCGCAGGGCTGGGTGCGCTGTGCGGGGTGCTCGTTGCGCCGCTCACTACCATCTACTACGACTCGGGCTTCCTGATCGGGCTGAAGGGCTTCGTCGGGGCCATCATCGGCGGGCTGGTGAGCTATCCGCTGGCCGCTGCGGGTTCGGTGCTCGTCGGCCTGCTGGAGTCGTATTCGTCGTTCTGGGCCAGTTCGTACAAGGAAGTGATCGTGTTCACGCTGATCATCCCGGTGCTGCTGTGGCGCAGTCTGTCCACGCCGCACGCCGAAGAGGAAGAGGAGTGACGCGATGAAAAGAATCGTTCTGCATAACCGCTTCTTCTGGCTGTTCCTCGTGGTGATGTTCGCGCTGCCGGTGTTGCCCGGCGTCGTGCGTGTGCCCGAGTACTGGATCACGCTGCTCAACTACATCGGGCTGTATTCGATCGTGGCCATCGGCCTCGTGCTGCTGACGGGCATCGGCGGGATGACCAGCTTCGGGCAGGCGGCGTTCGTCGGCCTTGGCGCCTATGCGACGGCCTATCTGACCACGCAATACGGCGTCTCGCCGTGGCTTGCGTTGATCGTCGGCGTTGTCATCACGGCGCTCGTCGCGCTCGTGCTGGGTCTCGTGACGATGCGGCTCTCTGGCCACTTCCTGCCGCTCGGCACGATCGCCTGGGGACTCGCGCTGTTCTTCCTGTTCGGCAATCTGGACATGCTCGGCAAGTACGACGGCATCAACGGCATTCCCGTGCTCAACGTGTTCGGCATCGAGCTGGAGTCCGGACGGCACATCTATTACCTGATCTGGGTGGTGGTGCTGGCGTCGGTGATCTCGGTCCAGAACCTGCTCAACAGCCGCACGGGCCGCGCCATCCGCGCGCTGCGCGGCGGCGGCCTGATGGCCGAGGCGATGGGCGTCAACACGGCCTGGATGCGCGTGGTGATCTTTGTCTATGCGGCCGTCCTGGCGGCGGTCTCGGGCTTCCTGTATGCGCATCTCCAGCGGGCGGTGAACCCCACGCCGTTCGGCCTGAATCACGGCATCGAGTATCTGTTCATGGCGGTGGTGGGCGGGGTCGCGCACGTCTGGGGCGCGGTGCTGGGCGCGGCCATCCTCACGGTGTTGCAGGACTGGTTGCAGACCTTGCTGCCCAAGCTGCTTGGCGAGAACGGCAACTTCGAGATTATCGTCTTCGGCATTCTGATGGTGCTGTTGCTCCAGTACGCACGGCGCGGCGTCTGGCCGTTCGTGGCGCGCTTCTTCCCGAGCGGGCCGCGCGCGCATGTGCCCGAGCATGCCGAGCCTTTGCCGCAGCGCAGCAAGCCAGCGACGGGCGAGATGCTGTTGACCGTCGATAAGGCGCGCAAGCAGTTCGGTGGCCTGGTCGCCGTGAACGATGTGAGCTTCGAGGTGAAGGCGGGGCAGATTATCGGACTGATCGGCCCGAACGGCGCGGGCAAATCCACCACCTTCAATCTGGTGACGGGCGTGCTCCAGCCGACGAGCGGCGCAATCACGTTCCGAGGCGAGCGTATCGACAAGCTGACTTCACGTGAAATCGTCGCCCGCGGCATCGGCCGAACCTTCCAGCACGTCAAGCTGCTGCCGACGATGACGGTCCTGGAGAACGTCGCGATTGGCGCGCATCTGCGTGGCCACTCGGGCGTGCTGCGCAGCGTCGTCAAGCTGAACGCGGCAGAGGAGGGGAGGCTGATGAGCGAGGCGGCGAGGCAATTGCGGCGCGTCGGGCTCGAGCAGCATATGTACGACGAGGCGGGCAGCCTGGCGCTCGGGCAGCAGCGGATTCTGGAAATCGCGCGTGCGCTTTGCTGCGACCCGACCCTGTTGCTGCTGGACGAACCGGCTGCCGGGCTTCGCTATAAGGAAAAGCAGGAGCTGGCCGCTTTGCTGCGCAAGCTGAGAGAAGAGGGGATGAGCGTGCTGCTGGTCGAACACGACATGGATTTCGTGATGAATCTGACCGACCGCCTGGTTGTGATGGAGTTTGGTACGCGGATCGCCGAAGGTTTGCCGGAGGACGTGCAGAAAGATCCGGCGGTGCTGGAAGCCTATCTGGGCGGGGTGGAATGATGACGCAACCCATACTCGAGGTTTCCGGGCTCGCCGTGCGCTACGGCAAGATCGAGGCGCTGCACAAGGCGTCGATCAAGGTTGGCGCAGGGCAGATCGTCTCCGTGATCGGGCCGAACGGCGCGGGCAAGTCCACGCTGCTCAACGCCATCATGGGCGCGCTGCCCGTGACCGGACATGCAAGCGGGCGGATCGCCTATCTGGGTGACGAAGTCGGCGCGTTGCCGATCGAGCGGCGCGTGGCGCGCGGCATGTGCCTCGTGCCGGAGAAGCGCGAGCTGTTTGCGTCCATGACGGTGGAGGACAACCTGGTGCTCGGCGCGTATCGGCGCAAGCGGGCAGGGGAGCGCAACTTCCTCGATCAACTCGATCACGTGTTCGCGCTCTTCCCGCGCCTGAAGGAGCGGCGTGCGCAGGCGGCGGGGACGCTGTCGGGCGGCGAGCGCCAGATGCTTGCGGTCGGGCGCGCGTTGATGGGCAAGCCCGACTTGCTGATGCTCGACGAGCCCAGCCTTGGCCTCGCGCCGTTGATCGTCAAGGAGATCTTCCACATCATCAGCGCGCTGCGGCAGACGGGTGTGGCGACTTTGCTGATCGAGCAGAACGCACGCGCAGCGCTACAGATTTCCGATTACGGCTATGTGCTTGAGACGGGCGATCTGGCGCTGGAAGGTCCGGCTGGAGAGTTGGCGCAGAACCCGCGTGTGATCGAAACGTACCTCGGCTTGGCCAGGAAACCCGTGTAGTTCTCGTCAGGCTCTGTAGAAATCAGCGGCGTGTTTCACGTGAAACACGCCGCTTTTGTTTTGGAGGGTGTGAACGGCTTAAAACGCGAAACCGTTATAATTCGCGCATACCACTTTTTCTGAGAAGGCTCACGCGGTCCATTCGTCCGTGCGTGAGCGCACCGCCATGCTTTTTCCCACAGAGTTTGACGTTATCGTCGTCGGCGGCGGTCACGCCGGCACCGAGGCCGCGCTAGCCGCAGCCCGTATGGGCGTGAAGACGCTCCTGCTCACGCACAACATCGAAACGCTCGGTCAGATGAGCTGCAATCCGTCGATTGGCGGCATTGGCAAAGGCCATCTGGTCAAGGAAGTCGATGCGCTCGGCGGCGCCATGGCCGCAGCGACGGACGAGGGCGGCATCCAGTTCCGTATCCTCAATTCGTCCAAGGGCCCGGCTGTGCGTGCGACGCGCGCCCAGGCTGACCGTATTCTGTACAAGGCCGCGATCCGTCGCCGTCTTGAAAATCAGCCGAACCTCTGGCTGTTCCAGCAGGCCGTCGAAGACCTGATGGTGGAAGGCGATCGTGTCGTCGGTGCGGTGACGCAGGTCGGCCTTCGTTTCCGCGCGCGCGCCGTGGTGCTGACGGCGGGGACGTTCCTCGACGGCAAGATCCACGTGGGCCTGAACAACTACACGGGCGGCCGTGCTGGCGATCCGGCTGCGGTGACGCTTTCGGCCCGCCTGAAGGAACTGAAGCTGCCGCAAGGCCGCCTCAAGACGGGCACGCCGCCGCGTATCGACGGCCGCACGATCGACTTTTCGGTGCTCGAAGAGCAGCCGGGCGACCTCGATCCGGTGCCGGTCTTCTCGTTCCTTGGCCGCGCCGAGCAGCATCCGCAACAGATTCCGTGCTGGGTGACGCATACCAACGAGCGCACGCACGACATCATCCGGGGCGGTCTGGATCGCTCGCCGATGTACACGGGCGTGATCGAAGGGGTAGGGCCGCGTTATTGCCCGTCGATTGAGGACAAGATTCATCGCTTCGCCTCGAAGGAATCGCACCAGATCTTCCTGGAACCCGAAGGCCTGACGACCAACGAGTTCTACCCGAACGGGATCTCGACCAGCTTGCCGTTCGACGTGCAACTGGAGCTCGTGCATTCGATGCGCGGTCTGGAGCACGCGCACATCCTGCGTCCCGGCTATGCGATCGAGTACGACTACTTCGATCCGCGTGGGCTCAAGGCATCGCTGGAAACCAAGGTGATCGGTGGCCTGTTTTTTGCGGGTCAGATCAACGGCACGACCGGCTACGAAGAAGCCGCGGCGCAAGGCCTGCTTGCGGGTATCAACGCCGGCTTGCAAGTGCAGGGCAAGGACGCATGGTGCCCGCGCCGCGATCAAGCCTACCTCGGCGTGCTGGTCGACGACCTCGTGACGCGTGGTGTTTCCGAGCCGTATCGCATGTTCACGAGTCGTGCCGAGTATCGACTGAGCCTGCGTGAAGACAACGCGGATATGCGTCTGACGGAAATCGGCCGCGAACTGGGTGTCGTGGACGACGAACGCTGGGACGCATTCAGCCGCAAGCGCGATGCTGTTTCACGTGAAACCGAACGGTTGAAGTCGACGTGGGTGAACCCGAAGACGTTGGGCGCAGAAGAAGCGACGGCGCTACTCGGTAAATCGATTGATCGTGAATACAATCTCGCCGACCTGCTGCGCCGTCCGGGCGTGAGCTATGACGGTGTGTGCGGTTTGCGCGAAGGTGCCTGTGCACCCGAGGCACCGCTCGCCGACGATCCGGTCCTGCTCGAACAGATCAAGGAACAGATCGAGATCGGCATCAAGTATCAGGGTTACATCGATCGACAGGCCGATGAGATCGAGCGCAACGGTGCGCACGAAAACACGCGCCTGCCGGAAGGTATCGACTATGCCGATGTGCGTGGTCTCTCGTTCGAGGCGCGTCAGAAGCTCAACCAGTTCCGACCGGAGACGATCGGCCAGGCATCGCGTATTCAGGGCATCACGCCCGCAGCGATCTCGCTGCTGATGGTGCACCTCAAGCGCGGTCTGGGCCGTCGTCCGAAGAACCCGGCCGATGCAGGCGCCGACAACAAGCCGGTGGCTCAATGACGGGGCGCGCACGGCAACCTGGCATCGCAGACCGCGACGGCCTCGCACGCATGTTGAAGGAGGGCGCGGACGCGCTTTCCCTCGATCTCAACGAGCGTCAACACGAACAACTGCTGGACTACGTGACGCTGCTCGCGAAGTGGAACGCCGTCTATAACCTGACGGCGATCCGCGATCCGCGTCAGATGTTGATCCAGCACATCCTCGATTCACTTTCGATCTTGCCGCATCTGCCTTCACGTGAAAACGCGACGGTGCTCGATGTGGGTTCGGGTGGTGGCTTGCCCGGCATCGTGCTGGCGATTGCACGTCCGGACTGGCATGTCACGCTGAACGACATCGTGCACAAGAAGACGGCGTTCCAGTCCCAGGCGAAGGCCGAACTGAAGCTCACGAATCTGGCGGTGGTGACGGGGCGGGTGGAATCGCTGCGGCCGGGCATCGAAGTACCGAAAAAATTCGACTTGATCGTCTCGCGGGCATTCGCGGAACTGTCCGATTTCGTTACACTGGCCCGTCACCTCGTTGCCGACGGCGGCGCGATCTGGGCAATGAAGGGCGTGCGCCCCGATGGCGAGATCGAGCGCTTGCCCGAAGGCGCGCATGCGGTCAGGACGATTCGTCTCACGGTGCCGATGCTCGACGCCGAACGGCATCTGAGCGAAGTGCTGGTCGAACCACTTCCGCAAGCGTGAACGCGGCACGAAGCAACATTGGCCGAAAGGCCGAATAGCTCAGCCGATACGGCTGGGCTAACGTAAGCAAACTTTTCAGGCAGTAAAGGGACACACACAAGATGGCAAAAATCTTCTGCGTTGCGAACCAGAAGGGCGGCGTCGGCAAGACGACGACAACGGTCAATCTCGCCGCGAGCCTCGCATCGCAGGGACAGCGTGTCCTTCTCATCGATCTCGACCCGCAGGGCAATGCAACCATGGGTAGCGGCATCGATAAGGCCGCTTGCGAGAACACGGTTTATGAAGTGCTCGTCGACGGCGTGTCGGTACCCGACGCGCGCACGAGCCCGGAACACGTGGGCTACGACGTGCTGCCCGCCAACCGCGAACTGGCCGGCGCCGAAGTGGAACTGGTCTCGGTCGATCAACGCGAACGACGCCTGAAGAACGCGCTGGCCCAGGTGGACGACCAGTACGACTTCGTGCTGATCGATTGCCCGCCCGCGCTTTCGCTGCTCACGCTGAACGGTCTGTGCGCGGCGCATGGCGTCGTGATCCCGATGCAGTGCGAGTACTTCGCACTCGAAGGTCTGTCGGATCTCGTCAACACGATCAAGCAGGTGCACGCGAACATGAATCGCGAGCTGAAGGTCATCGGCCTGCTGCGCGTGATGTTCGATCCGCGCATCACGCTGCAGCAACAGGTATCGGAGCAACTCAAGGAGCACTTTGGCGACAAGGTGTTCGACGCGGTGATTCCGCGCAACGTGCGTCTCGCGGAAGCACCCAGCTACGGCTTGCCGGGCGTGGTGTTCGATCGCGCGTCGCGCGGTGCGCAGGCCTACGTGCAGTTCGGCGCGGAAATGATCGAGCGCGTGCGCGCGCTCTGACGCAGACTGGGGAAGCACGATGAACGCAGTAGCACGTAAAAAGGGACTGGGCCGAGGACTGGAAGCATTGCTCGGCGGCAGCGCGGACATTACCGACGCGGTGAAGATCGAGGGCGCGCCCAACACGCTCCCGCTCACGCAGATGCAGGCGGGCAAGTATCAGCCGCGCACGCGCATGGACGAAGGCGCACTCCAGGAACTCGCTGCGAGCATTCGCGCGCAGGGACTGATGCAGCCGATCCTCGTTCGTCCGATCGGCGCCGATCGCTACGAGATCATCGCCGGTGAGCGGCGTTTCCGTGCCGCGAACATCGCGGGTTTGACGGAAGTGCCGGTGCTCGTGAAGGACGTGCCCGACCAGGCCGCCGCCGCGATGGCGCTGATCGAGAACATCCAGCGCGAAGACCTGAATCCGCTCGAAGAGGCGCAGGGCATTCAACGCCTGCTCGACGAATTCAATTTCACGCACGAGCAGGCTGCCGAGTCGGTCGGGCGCTCGCGTAGCGCGGTATCGAACCTGCTGCGTCTGTTGAATCTTGCGACGCCGGTGCAGACGATGCTGCTCGCCGGCGATCTCGACATGGGCCACGCGCGTGCGCTGCTCGCCGTGGATGGCGCCACGCAGATCCAGCTCGCACATCAGGTGGTCAATCGTCGCCTGTCGGTTCGCGAAACGGAAAAACTCGTTGCGGCCACAACGAAGGCTGTGCCTGCGGTCAAGGCGAAGGCTGCACAGGATGGCGGCCGCGACACGCGCCGTCTGGAGGAAGAACTGTCCGACCTGCTGGCCGCAACGGTCAAGATCAAGGTTGGCCGCAGAGGTCGCGGTCAGTTGACGGTCGATTTCGGCGACCTCGATTCGCTCGAAGGTATTCTGCTGCGCCTGCGCGGCGAAACCGCAGTCTGACGCGCACGCGCTGCGACCGGTGCGAGAACCCGATGCCGCGAAGCGCGGCTCCGTGAGTAGAACGCCGAACCTGCTGCATCGGTTCGGCGCGTTCGCGCGTGGCGAACCGGTGCTGACGATACTCGTCGTTGCGTTCGTCTTGCTGCAGGTGCTCGCACCTACGCCCTGGCGCAAATTGCCCGCACTGGTGGACTGGCAAACGGTGATGACGCTTGCCGGTCTGCTGATTCTCACCAAGGCGCTGGAATATTCAGGATTCCTTACCTGGACCGCGCACCGGCTGGTGCACAGCATTCGCTCCGAGCGCGCGCTGGCGTTCCTGCTCATTGCACTTGCCGCCGCGCTTTCGACGATCGTCACCAATGACGTCGCGCTTTTCGTCGTGGTGCCGCTCGTGCTCTCGTTGCACAAGCTCACGCCGTTGCCGCTCAAGCGGCTCGTCATCATGATCGCGCTGGCCGTCAACGCGGGTTCGGTACTCACCCCGCTGGGTAATCCGCAGAATCTCTTTCTCTGGCAAGTGAGCGGCGTGTCGTTCGGGCGATTCGTTGCCGCACTCGCGCCACTTTGCGCGTATCTGATGGCCCTGCTGTTCGGACTCGCCGCGATGCTGTTCAAATCGCAACCGCTTGATCTCACACAAGACGCCGACGAACATCCCGTCGATCGCGCGTTGGCCGGCGTCGCCGCCGTGTTGTTCGTCGCTTTCGTGCTGCTCGCCGATGCGCATCGCGCGGGCATCGCGCTCGCCGGGGTAGGGGGGGGCTTTTTGCTGTGGCGCGCGCGCATCGTTTTGAAGATCGACTGGCTATTGCTGTTGATCTTCGTGCTGATGTTCATCGTGCTGCGCAGCGCCGCGGCACTTCCCTGGATCCATCACGCGCTTGCCGATCTGGCGTTGCAAACGCCCCTGCGCGCATATGCCGCAGGTGCCGTGCTTTCGCAAGTCATCAGTAATGTTCCTGCGGCCATCGTGCTTGCGGGCTTCACACACGACTGGCGTGCGCTTGCGTTCGGTGTGAGTGTGGGGGGCTTTGGTCTGGCCATCGGCTCGCTGGCGAACCTGATTGCCGTGCGGCTGTCGGGCGAGCGGGGAGTGTGGCTGTCGTTCCACCTCATCTCCATACCTTTCTGGTTAATCGGGGTATTGGGCGGCGCACTCTTGTTATATTTTTTCTGACGGAAATACGACAAGTCAGGGCGACACGAACGCCGTTCCACGGTAAAATCGCGCCCCGTTTTGCCTGGCTCTCCTGAGTGCAGATCGTGTGCAGGACACTCCCTTACAGTTTCCGTTACCCCCGGAGTAATGGCGTGTTTTCCGCATGATGAAGTAGCATTTCACAGGTGTTATTGAGCGGGCTAAAGTCTTGAATTGGCTGCAACTATCGCTTACAATCGCCCGGATTTATTTGGTTGGCGATGCTGTAAGCACGTTGCAAGAAAGCGCGCGCAAGGCAAATATCCGGAAGCAAACGATGGTGGGTCAGAGGCCAGACGAAGCGCCGCAGGCGCATGAAGGGCCCGAAGGTCCGCAACACGTGAGCGATGCATCCCGCCGGGGGCAGGATGCGGGCCCGGATGCAGCAGGAGCCACTGCGCACGATGGTCGACACGACCACAACGCGGAGTGGGACGCCGACCAGCAAGAAAACAACGACATCGTTCCGCTCACCCGGGCCGAAGCCGAGCAGATCTTCGGCGCACAGGTGAGTCGCCCATCGCGCGTCACGCCGTTTCGTGTCGTGGCGGCGCAAGTGGTTTTGTCCCTGGTTGCTACGCTGGTCTGGTGGCTGTTTTATAAGCCGCCGGGTGCTGACGCGTCGAACGCCGTAGCGTTCTCGGCATTCCTGGGTGGAGCGATCTGCTGGGTACCCGGTGCGTTGTTCGCGGCGCGCCTCAAGCAGTTGAGCCGTGCAGCCACCGTATTCAACTGGGTGCTCGGCGAAGCATTCAAGATGGGGGCGACGATAGCGATGTTCGTCGCCATCGCGTTCTGGTATCGCGACGTGCAGTGGATTCCCTTGCTCGTCACTTACCTGATCGCACTGAAGACATACTGGATCGCGCTCGCGTTGCGCTGACCCACCGCTGACATCGCGCCGCCTCCTGCCCGGAGGACGTCGAAGCGATCGAAGTGGTGAACGGTTGGACTCCCCGAGCCGGCACATGCGGAACTAAGACTGGCTCCGCAGCGGTGCGTTCCCGCAATACAGCATTGTGGGCGCGACCGGAACCGATTTTCGACAATTTGGGTGGCTTTTAACGATATGGCAGCTAGCGAAGGCACGCGCGCTCTGGATCCGTCAGAGTACATTGCGCACCACTTGCAGAATTTTTCCACCTCGCACCAGACGTCGATCGTCGATTTTCACGTCTGGAATATCGACACGCTGTTCTGGTCGATTCTGTGTGGCCTCGTGACCATCTTCCTGCTGCGTCTCGCAGCGCGTGGCGCGACCTCGGGCGTTCCGGGCCGCTTCCAGTGCGCCATCGAGATGCTGGTCGAAATGGTCGAAGACCAGTCGAAGTCCATCATCCACGGCAATCGTAAATTCATCGCGCCGCTGGCCCTGACCGTGTTCGTCTGGGTCGCGCTGATGAACTGCCTCGACTTCATCCCCGTCGACCTGCCGGGCCGCGTGATCGGCTGGCTGGGTCTGTCCGAAGCACTGCCGCACCAGCGCATCGTCCCGACCGCCGACCTGAACGGCACGTTCGGCATCGCGCTCGGCGTGTTCGTGCTGATGATCTATTACAACCTCAAGATCAAGGGTCCTGGCGGCTTCGCTCACGAACTGCTGTCGGCCCCGTTCGGCTCGCATCCGCTGCTGTGGATCCCGAACCTTGCACTCAACATCATCGAGTTCGTCGCCAAGACGGTTTCGCTCGCGCTGCGGTTGTTCGGCAACATGTACGCAGGCGAACTGCTGTTCCTGCTGATCGCCCTGCTGGGCAGTCTCTGGACTTTCGGTGCGGACACGACGGTGCTTGGCTTCATCGGCCACGTGATTGCAGGTAGCGTCTGGGCGATCTTCCACATCCTGATCGTTCTGCTGCAAGCGTTCATTTTCATGATGCTGACGCTGGTGTACATCGGCCAGGCACACGACAGCCACTAAGCGGCAGTCGACCCCAGATTTGCAGTTTTAAGTTTCAAATCCCCAGTTCCAGAAAATCTCACAAAGGAGTGATCATGCAAGCTTTCATCGCCAACATCCAGGGTTTCACGGCCATCGGTATCGGCATCATCATCGGCCTGGGTGCAATTGGCGCCTGTATCGGTATCGGCCTGATGGGCGGCAAGTACATCGAAGCGTGCGCACGTCAGCCTGAACTGATGAACCCGCTGCAAACGAAGATGTTCCTGCTGGCTGGTCTGATCGATGCAGCGTTCCTGATCGGTGTTGGTGTTGCAATGCTGTTCGCGTTCGCAAACCCGCTGCTGTCGAAGCTCGCTGCGGTCGCGGGCTAAGTTCCCTGGAAGGTTGCGCCTGATCTATAACGGAATGGGCGCATAGCGGAACGGGTGACGAGGCGCTGATCGAGTTTCACAACCGATGAGCGCCTTGCCGTTTCAATTCCCCGGAATAGCTGATTAAGGAAACACCGTGAATCTCAACGCAACCCTGTTTGCGCAAATGGTCGTGTTCCTGATCCTCGCGTGGTTCACGATGAAGTTCGTGTGGCCGCCGTTGATCAACGCCCTCGACGAGCGCTCGAAGAAGATCGCTGACGGCCTCGCGGCTGCTGAAAAGGGTAAGCAGGAACTCGAAGCGGCGCACAAGCGTGTGGGCGAAGAACTCGCCACGGCCCGTAACGAAGGCCAGAACCGCATCGCCGACGCAGAAAAGCGCGCACTGGCAGTCGCAGAAGAAATCAAGGCTCAGGCACAAGCTGAAGCAGCCCGCATCATCGCTACGGCGAAAGCGGATGCCGACCAGCAGGTGGTCAAGGCACGTGAAGCTCTGCGCGCCGAAGTCGCCGCCCTCGCTGTGCAAGGCGCCGAGCAGATCCTGAAGCGCGAAGTCGATCAGTCGGCCCATGCCGAACTGCTGAATCAACTGAAAGCCGAGCTCTGATCATGGCCGAACTTGCAACCATCGCCCGCCCGTACGCAGAAGCCCTGTTTGGCGTGGCCGAAGCTGGTGACCTCGCCGCCTGGTCCACGCTCGTAACGGAGCTGGCACAGGTTGCGGCCGTGCCCGACGTACTGTCGGTCGCGTCGAGCCCGAAAGTGAGCCCTGCTCAAGTCGTCGAGCTGCTGCTCGCGGCGGTGAAGTCCCCGCTCAAGGATTCGGCCGAGGCCAAGAACCTCGTTCAGATGCTGGTCGCGAATCACCGCCTGGAACTGCTGCCGGAAATCCACACGCAGTTCGAAGCGCTCAAGAACGCCAAGGCCGGTGCAGCAGACGCGCTGATCGTCAGCGCGTTCCCGCTCGAAGGCACGCAACTGGACGAACTCGTCGCCAGCCTCGAACGCAAGTTCAAATGCAAGCTGAAGCCGGCCGTCGAGATCGACAAGTCGCTCATCGGCGGCGTGCGCGTCACGGTCGGCGACGAAGTGCTCGATACCTCGGTCCGCGCGCGGCTCGCCAGCATGCAGGCGGCTCTGACCGCTTGAACGCCTCGATCGCAACGATCGGGCGTGGCGGCTGGCACGCAACAGAATTGAACATCAGGAGCGAATAATGCAACTCAATCCCTCTGAGATCAGCGAGCTGATCAAGAGCCGGATCCAGGGCCTTGAAGCGAGCGCGGACGTTCGCAATCAGGGCACCGTGATCTCCGTGACCGACGGCATCGTGCGTATCCACGGCCTGTCGGACGTGATGCAAGGCGAAATGCTCGAATTCCCGGGCAACACCTTCGGTCTCGCGCTGAACCTCGAGCGTGACTCGGTCGGCGCCGTGATTCTCGGTGAGTACGAACACATCTCGGAAGGCGACATCGTCAAGACGACGGGTCGCATTCTGGAAGTCCCGGTTGGTCCGGAACTGGTCGGCCGCGTGGTCGATCCGCTCGGCAACCCGATCGACGGCAAGGGCCCGGTCAACGCCAAGATGACCGACGCGATCGAAAAGATCGCTCCGGGCGTGATCTGGCGTGAAGGCGTGTCGCAGCCGGTGCAAACCGGTCTGAAGTCGATCGACGCAATGGTGCCGATCGGCCGTGGCCAGCGTGAGCTGATCATCGGCGACCGTCAGTGCGGCAAGACTGCAGTGGCCGTCGACACGATCATCAACCAGAAGGGCAAGGATCTCATCTGTATCTACGTCGCCATCGGTCAGAAGGCTTCGTCGATCCAGAACGTGCTGCGCAAGCTCGAAGAAACCGGCGCGATCGAGTACACGATCGTTGTCGCGGCTTCGGCTTCGGAATCGGCTGCGCTGCAGTACCTCGCACCGTACGCTGGCTGCACGATGGGCGAATACTTCCGCGATCGCGGTCAAGACGCCCTGATCATTTATGACGATTTGACCAAGCAAGCCTGGGCATACCGTCAGATCTCGCTGCTGCTGCGCCGCCCGCCGGGCCGCGAAGCTTACCCCGGCGACGTGTTCTATCTCCACTCGCGTCTGCTCGAGCGCGCTGCACGCGTGTCGGCCGACTACGTCGAGAAGTTCACGAACGGTGAAGTCAAGGGCAAGACGGGTTCGCTGACGGCACTGCCGATCATCGAAACGCAGGCAGGCGACGTCACGGCATTCGTTCCGACGAACGTGATCTCGATTACCGACGGCCAGATCTTCCTGGAAACCGACCTGTTCAACGCAGGCATCCGCCCGGCAATCAACGCCGGCGTGTCGGTGTCGCGTGTTGGCGGTGCGGCTCAGAGCAAGGTCGTGAAGAAGCTGTCGGGCGGTATCCGTACCGACCTCGCGCAGTACCGTGAACTGGCGGCATTCGCCCAGTTCGCATCGGACCTCGACGAAGCGACCCGCAAGCAGCTCGAGCGCGGCCGCCGCGTGACGGAACTGCTCAAGCAGCCCCAGTACCAGCCGCTGCAAGTCTGGGAACTGGCTGTGGCGCTGTTCTCGGCGAACAACGGTTACCTCGACGACATCAACGTCGCCGAAGTGCTGCCGTTCGAAAAGGGTCTGCGCGAATACCTGAAGTCGAAGCACGCTGACCTCGTCGCGCGCATCGAGGACAAGAAGGACCTTTCGAAGGACGACGAGAACGCGCTTCACGCCGCTCTCAAGGACTTCAAGAAGTCCGGCGCATACTGATCCGTCCGGGAATCAACTTAGATAATCGGACTGGGACCTGGGTCAGCGCTTATGCACTGACCCAGGTCGACAAAGGAGCAAGCAATGGCTGGAATGAAGGAAATTCGCGGCAAGATCAAGAGCGTGCAAAACACGCGCAAGATCACCAAGGCGATGGAAATGGTCGCGGCGTCGAAGATGCGCCGTGCCCAGGAGCGCATGCGCGCTGCTCGCCCGTATGCCGATAAGGTCCGCGACATCGCTGCGCACATGAGCCGTGCGAACCCCGAGTATCGTCATCCGTTCATGACGGAAAACAACGATGCGAAGGCCGCCGGCGTGATTCTCGTCACGACCGACAAGGGTCTGTGCGGCGGGATGAACACCAACGTGCTGCGCGCGACGCTGCAGAAGTTCAAGGATCTGGAAGCGTCCGGCCAATCGATCGAGGCAACTGCGATCGGTAGCAAGGGCCTCGGTTTCCTGAACCGTCTGCGCGCGAAGGTCGTCTCGAACGTCGTGCAACTCGGCGACACGCCTCACCTCGAAAAGCTGATCGGCGCCATCAAGGTGCAACTCGACCAGTACTCGGAAGGCAAGCTCTCGGCGGTTTACCTGTGCTACACGCGCTTCGTCAATACGATGAAGCAGGAGCCGGTGATCGAGCAACTGCTGCCGCTGTCGAACGAGCGCCTCACGGGCGGCGAGGACGACGGCGCGACGCCGAAGTCGCAATGGGACTACATCTACGAGCCGGACGCGCAAACCGTCGTGGACGAACTGCTGGTCCGCTATGTCGAAGCACTGGTCTATCAGGCCGTGGCTGAGAACATGGCGTCGGAGCAGTCGGCCCGTATGGTCGCGATGAAGGCAGCGTCGGACAACGCGAAGACGGTCATCAACGAACTGCAGCTCTCGTACAACAAGAGCCGCCAGGCCGCGATTACGAAGGAACTTTCGGAAATCGTCGGCGGCGCAGCAGCCGTCTGACCCTCGGGAAACGCGAACCGAACGCGCAACCGCGCCGGTGCAATCCGGCAGGCGAGTAAGAATTCAGGTATCTAAAGGAAAATCGATGAGTACAACTGCTTTGGTAGAAGGCAAGATCGTACAGTGCATCGGCGCGGTGATCGACGTGGAATTCCCGCGTGCGAACATGCCGAAGATCTACGACGCGCTGGTTCTCGAAGGGTCGGACCTGACCCTCGAAGTGCAGCAGCAGCTCGGCGACGGCGTCGTGCGCACGATCTGTCTGGGTGCGTCGGACGGCCTGCGTCGCGGCACGGTAGTCAAGAACACGGGCCTGCCCATCAGCGTGCCGGTCGGCAAGCCGACCCTCGGCCGTATCATGGACGTGCTCGGTCGCCCGATCGACGAAGCGGGCCCGATCGTCAGCGAGACGACGCGCGCGATTCACCAGAAGGCACCGGCGTTTGAAGACCTGTCGCCTTCGGCTGAACTGCTCGAAACCGGCATCAAGGTTATCGACCTGGTCTGCCCGTTCGCAAAGGGCGGTAAGGTCGGTCTGTTCGGCGGTGCAGGTGTGGGCAAGACCGTCAACATGATGGAACTGATCAACAACATCGCTAAGGAACACGGTGGTTTCTCCGTGTTCGCCGGTGTTGGCGAGCGTACCCGTGAAGGGAACGACTTCTACCACGAAATGAAGGACTCGAACGTCCTGGACAAGGTCGCGCTGGTCTATGGCCAGATGAACGAGCCGCCGGGCAACCGTCTGCGCGTCGCGCTGACCGGTCTGACGATGGCTGAGCACTTCCGTGACGAAGGCCTCGACGTTCTGTTCTTCGTCGACAACATCTACCGTTTCACGCTGGCTGGCACGGAAGTGTCGGCACTGCTCGGCCGTATGCCGTCGGCAGTGGGCTATCAGCCGACGCTGGCTGAAGAGATGGGCAAGCTGCAAGAGCGCATCACGTCGACCAAGAAGGGCTCGATTACGTCGGTTCAGGCCGTGTACGTCCCTGCGGACGACTTGACCGACCCGTCGCCGGCTACGACCTTCGGCCACCTTGACGCAACTGTCGTTCTGTCGCGTGACATCGCTTCGCTGGGTATCTACCCGGCAGTCGATCCGCTCGACTCGACCTCGCGTCAGATCGACCCGAACGTGATCGGTGAAGAGCACTACTCGATCACGCGTCGCGTGCAACAGACGCTCCAGCGCTACAAGGAACTGCGTGACATCATCGCAATTCTGGGCATGGACGAACTGTCGCCGGACGACAAGCTGTCGGTCGCTCGCGCACGTAAGATCCAGCGTTTCCTGTCGCAGCCGTTCCACGTCGCGGAAGTCTTCACGGGCTCGCCGGGCAAGTACGTGCCGCTGAAGGAAACCATCCGCGGCTTCAAGATGATCGTCGAAGGCGAGTGCGATCACCTGCCGGAGCAGGCGTTCTACATGGTCGGCACGATCGACGAAGCCTTCGAAAAGGCCAAGAAGATCCAGTAAGGGTTAGTTGCCGAAGTGCGGATAAGTCACGCGACTTATCCGCCACCGCAGCCACTTACCCCTAGGAGTCGACACATATGGCAGCAACCATCAAGGTAGACGTCGTCAGCGCCGAAGAGAGCATCTTCGACGGCCAGGCGAAGTTCATCGCGCTTCCGGGTGAAGCGGGCGAACTGGGCATTCTGCCGGGCCACACGCCGCTGATCACGCGTATTCGTCCGGGCGCCGTGCGCATCGTGGCGGAAGACGACAAGGAAGAGTTCGTGTTCGTCGCAGGCGGCATTCTCGAAGTGCAGCCGGGCGCCGTGACGGTGCTCGCCGACACCGCGATCCGCGGCAAGGACCTCGACGAAGCGAAGGCCGCTGAAGCGCGCAAGCGCGCCGAAGAGGCACTGCAAAACGCCGGCTCGAACCTCGAGTACGCTACGGCACAGGCTGAACTGGCCTACGCAGTGGCGCAACTCGCGGCGATCCAGCGCCTGCGCAAGATGAACCAGCACTAAATAAGCGCGACAGCGTGCGCCTTCGGGCGCGCGCCGGCCGCCTTGAAACGGGCTCCCTCACGGGAGCCCGTTTTTTTTCGCCCTTTGGATTCCCGTGATTCAGGGCCTTCCCTGGCGACACGAGAAAATCACTTGACGTTTACGGAAAGGTAATGCGAAATCATGCCTTCGTGACGTCCGGCGGCGACGCTGGCCTACACGTTTGCAGCCCATGCGCTGCGGGTAAAACTTGATGCTGTCACCTCTGAAGGCGGTGGCACAATGGTTTTCAAATCCATTTCAAACGGGAGAGAGACTCCCGGGGAGACAGCCACCATGGCAATCGACGCAGCCGCAGCTAGCGCCTCGCGCGAAGCGCTCATCGCGCCGAAAGACGGGCTTTCTTACGTGCGCGGGTCGACCGCCACGCCGCTGAGCGACGCGACCATCGGCGCGTTCCTGCTCGACACCGCGCAGCGCTTTCCCGGGCGGCCAGCGGTCGTGTTCCGCGAGCAAGGCATCCGCTGGAACTGGCGCGAATTCGCCGACGAAGTGGACGTGCTGGCCGCGGGTTTTCTCGCGCTCGGCATTGGCGCGGGCGACCGCGTGGGCATCTGGTCGCCCAATCGCGTCGAATGGCTGCTTACGCAGTTTGCGACGGCGCGCATCGGCGCCGTGCTGGTCAACATCAATCCGGCCTATCGGCTTGCCGAACTCGAATACGCGCTGAACAAGGTCGGCTGCAAGGCCATTGTCGCGGCGGAAAGCTTCAAGACGTCGAAGTATCTGGAGATGCTCCAGACGCTCGCGCCCGAACTCGCGAGCGCGACGCCGGGCGATCTGCATGCCGCGAAGCTGCCGGAGCTACGCGCGGTGATCCGCATGTGCGATAGCGACACGCCGGGCATGCTCAACTTCAGCGATGTGATCGAGCAAGGTCGCGAGCGTTTGGAGCTCAATGGCAAGGCGGAACTCGACGCGATCGGCGCGACGCTCAGCCCCGACGACCCCATCAACATCCAGTTCACGAGTGGCACCACGGGCAACCCGAAGGGCGCGACGCTCACGCATCGCAACGTGCTCAACAACGGGCGCTTCATCGCCATGGCGATGAAGCTGACCGAAGAGGATTCGCTCTGCATTCCCGTGCCGCTTTATCACTGCTTCGGCATGGTGCTCGCGGTGCTGGCCTGCGTCTCGGTGGGCGCGAACATGGTGTTCCCGGGCGAGGCCTTCGATCCGCGTGCGACGCTCGCAGCGGTCTCGGACGAGCGTTGCACGGCGCTGCATGGCGTACCGACGATGTTCATTGCCGAGCTTGATCATCCCGACTTCGCGAGTTTCGATCTCACGCGTTTGCGCACGGGCATCATGGCCGGCTCGCCTTGCCCGATCGAGACGATGAAGCGCGTGGTCGCAAAGATGCATCTGGCGGAAATCACCATCGCGTACGGCATGACGGAGACGAGCCCGGTATCGTTCCAGAGCGCCACCACCGACCCGCTCGACAAGCGCACGACCACGGTGGGACGCATCCAGCCGCATCTCGAAGTGAAGATCGTCGATGCGCTTGGCAACATCGTGCCGGTGGGCGAGACGGGCGAACTCTGCACGAAGGGCTATTCGGTGATGCGCGGCTATTGGGACGACGAGGCAAAGACAGCCGAGTCGATTGTCGATGGCTGGATGCATACGGGCGATCTCGCGACGCTCGACGCCGAGGGCTACTGCAACATCGTCGGCCGACTCAAGGACATGCTGATTCGCGGCGGCGAGAATATTTATCCGCGCGAGATCGAAGAGTTTCTGTTCCGCCATCCCAAAGTGCAGACGGTGCAGGTGTTCGGCGTGCCCGATGCGAAATACGGCGAGGAGGTCTGTGCGTGGATCGTATTGCGTCCGGGCGAGGGGGCGACGGCCGAAGAAATCCAGGCGTTCTGCCAGGGACAGATTGCGCACTACAAGATCCCGAAATACATTCGCTTCGTCGACGAATTGCCGATGACTGTAACGGGAAAGGTGCAGAAGTTCGTCATGCGCGCGCGCATGATCGACGAGCTCAAGATCAGCGAGCAAAAGACGGCGTGAGATGCACGCTTCGTTAATTAACCATTAATCGGGATACCGAACGAACTGGCTGGAGCACGTGCGAACGACGTCAGCCAGTTCAACGAATTGCGAAGCGTGAACAGTATGCTCAATGCAGCAAAGTGCATCGACGGATCGCCTGAATGAGGCGTAAAAGCGAGGTGTGGGGAAACTGCGGACGAAAAAAAAGCGGGCCTGGAGCCCGCTAAAAACCACACGCTACGGGGTTAGCGCGAGGAGACCAAAGGAGGAGCCGGCTGCAACGTACTAAACGCCGGTCACGGCTCCAGCAAGGATGTCCCTAAGCAGGGCTTCGGCTGATGCCGACCGCCCGGTGATCGTGTCCGCTCACACTTTGCACCGAGCCACATCCGTGTTGAAACCGTTGAAGGCATTGTGGGCGAATTAATGAACCTTCGCGGTAACAAAGTGTTTCAGGTTGTAACGCCCGTCGTATAAGGCTCCGCGGGATTTTTTGCCATCCTGAGCGTTTTGCGAAAGTCATTTTTACCTGCAATTTAGTGCGCTGCACGGCCGTAAAAAGTAGCGTCGCAATGCGACATTCCCGCTGCATGAACGAAGTCCCGCTGGATGGGCGAACGGCGTGATGCGTCACACGAAAATACGCGCGGCTATCGCACATGCAGCGTGCATTCACGTTCGCATTCATGTGTGCGATGCAATGATTCGTCATATCCGTTTGCAACGAGTGGTTGCAACTCGTCATACGGATTAACGAATGTTGTCGCGCCTTCGAACGCGGCGCGAACGTCATTCGATGCATTGTCGATCAAGACGCATGCAGTGCACATCGCTGTTCACATCACGTCACGTCGTTCACTTCAGCCACTTGTCGGAGATCGTCTGATACTCGCCGCTCGCACGCGCGAGATGCAGCCACTGATCGACGTATTGCTGAAACACGACATCGCCGCGCGGCACCATCCATGCTTTCTCGCCGTACTGGAACGGTTTGTCGGGATGCACGGAACACAGCCCTGGATTGAGCTTCTGTTGCAGGAGCGTTTCCGAGGCATCGGTCACCATCACGTCGGCCTTGCCTGCGAGGATCTGCTTGAAGATCGTCACGTTGTCGGGATAGACGGTGAGATTCGCATGCGGAAAAAACTGTTTCGCAAAGCGCTCGTTCGTGCCGCCCGGATTCACGATGACTCGCGTCGAAGGCTGGTCGATCTGCGCAACGCTCTGATACTTGCTCACGTCATCGCAACGCACGATCGGCGTCTTGCCGTCGACTTGATAGGCCTCGGTGAAGAACGCACGCTTCTGACGCTCGAGCGTGGTCGAAACCCCACCCACTGCGACATCGCACTTCGCAAGAAAGTCGTTCATCAGATTCGACCATGTGGTCTTCACGAACTCGGCCTTCACGCCCAGCGACTTCGCGAGCGACTCAGTCATCTCGATGTCGATGCCCTCGAACGTGCCGTCCTGTTTGTAGAACGAGTAGGGCTTGTAGTCGCCGGTCGTGCAGGCGCGCAGCGTGCCGCGCGCGATGACTTCGTCGAGTCGCGTCGATGTCGCGGTGCTTTCGGCAAAGGCGACCGGCGTCACGGCCAATGCTGCGACGCAGGCGGAAATCAGCGCGCACGCGGCGGCGATCCTGTTTTTCTTCATATTGGGTGTCTCCTCGTGCCCTGTTTGATAGCGATGTATAGCGATGTCGGAAGCGAAGGGGCTTTTCGATCTTAGCCCGCGCCCGCATGCGCGATAACCGTGGACTCCCCCGATTGGCCAGATCCGCCCGTGTGGCGCACGCACTTATGCCGGCCATCAGCACCATGCCGCGGCGGCGCCTCCGGTAAAATGGCCGTCTGCTTCCGAATCTCGCGCGCAAGCGCCCTCCGCCCGTGGCCCACACCCTTCTGAACGACACCTTCCTGCGCGCCTTGCTGCGCCAGCCGACCGAGTACACGCCGATCTGGCTGATGCGCCAGGCGGGCCGTTATCTGCCGGAATACAACGCCACGCGCAGCCGCGCGGGCAGCTTCCTTGGCCTCGCGAAGAATCCCGACTACGCGACCGAAGTGACGCTCCAGCCGCTGGAGCGCTATCCGCTCGACGCGGCGATCCTGTTCTCGGACATCCTCACGATTCCCGACGCGATGGGCCTTGGCCTGTCGTTTCAGGCGGGCGAGGGTCCGAAGTTCGCGCATCCCGTGCGCACCGAGGAAGACGTCGCGAAGCTCGCGGTGCCCGACATCGGTGCGACGCTGGGCTACGTGACCGACGCCGTGCGCGAGATCCGTCGCGCGCTCACCGATGGGCAGGGGCGCCAGCGCGTGCCGCTGATCGGCTTTTCGGGCAGCCCGTGGACGCTCGCGTGCTACATGGTCGAAGGCGGCGGCTCGGACGATTTCCGCACCGTGAAGTCGATGCTCTACGCGCGCCCCGACCTGATGACGCGCATCCTCGAAATCAACGCGCAGGCGGTGGCTGCCTATCTGAACGCGCAGATCGAAGCGGGCGCGCAGGCCGTGATGATTTTCGACACGTGGGGCGGGGCGCTTGCCGATGGCATGTATCAGCGCTTTTCGCTCGAATACATCCGCCGGGTGGTCGCGCAGCTCAAGCGTGAGCACGACGGCGAGCGGGTGCCCGTCATCACCTTCACGAAGGGTGGCGGCCTGTGGCTCGACGAGATCGCCGAAACCGGCGTCGATGCGGTCGGCCTCGACTGGACCGTCAACCTCGGCCGCGCGCGCGAGCGCGTGGGCGATCGCGTGGCGCTGCAAGGCAACCTCGATCCGACCGTGCTGTTCGCTTCGCCCGCGGCGATCCGCGAACAGGCGCGTGCGGTGCTCGACAGCTTCGGCGCGCATCCCGGTCACGTCTTCAATCTGGGCCACGGCATCTCGCAATTCACGCCGCCGGAGAGCGTCGCCGAACTGGTCGACGAAGTGCATCGTCACAGCCGAGCCCTGCGCACGAGCGTGTGAATTTTTTGTTGCGCCGCAGCGTACTGGGCTCTGGGCATCAGGGTCGCGGGCGGCGCAACAGGCCATCCAGACGCCATCTGACCACTGTCAAGACTTGACTTATACACACTTGTCTCGTTGCGGCGCGCAAGAGGGAAAAATTGCCGCAGGGCAGTATCGAGGCCTGTGAACAATCAATCAGACCCTTGACAGATAAGGCTTTCGCCGCTCCACGGCTATTTGTGCGGTGTCCCACATAATGGCCTCCCTAGGCCGATGGCGGGGCGCACGGGCCGAGTTCTTAACAAAGTTATCCACAGGCGAGCGCGATTGCTCAGCGGAATCCAAAACTTGGCGCTCAAGGCGACGCTCCACTCTAAATCGGGTTGTCGGTGCGCTTGCGCACAGTGCGCACACCGTTTGCATTGGGGTGAGGCATGACGCCGTGCTTCGTGGGCGTGGCGTTGGATCATCCGCAGCCTGTGCTCTACGACTACCGCTACCCGCCCGACGCACCGACGCCGCAACCCGGCATGCTGGTGCGCGTGCCGTTCGGCCGCCGCGAAGCCGTGGGGCTGATCTGCGAAGTCAGTGCTCACAGCGATGTCCCCGCCAACAAGCTGCGCGATGTGAGCGCCGTGTGTGCGTCCTGCCCGCCGCTGTCGGCGCACTGGCTCGCGCTCGTCGGCTTTGCCGCCGACTACTACCAGCGCAGCCTGGGCGAAGTCGCGCTGCCAGCGCTGCCGCAGGCGCTGCGCGATCCCGCCCGCTGGGCGCGTCTGCTTGCGCCCGAAGAACGCTACCGTTTGCTGCCGGCTGGGCGCGAAGCCTTGCCCGATGCGCTACCCGCGCGTGCGCAGGTCTTGCGGCGTCTCGCGCAGGCGCTGCTGGACGCGGGCGAGCTTGATCTCGTCGATGCGCGTGCATTGCATCCGAAGGCGGCTGTCACGCTCGAATCGTGGCGCGAGGCGGGTTGGGTCGAATACGAGTGCATCGAATTCGGCATGGCGCAGGCTGGCGAAAACGCGGCCGCAAAAAATACCGACGCATCCGCGAAACCCGCACTGCACCAACTGAGCGACGAACAGGCCACGGCGGTTGAAGCCATCCTCGAGTCGGACGGCTTCGCTCCCTTCCTGCTGCATGGCGTGACCGGCAGCGGCAAGACCGAGGTGTATCTGCGCGCGCTCGCGGGTCTGCTCGAACGTGAGCCGGATGCTCAGGCGCTGGTCCTCGTACCCGAAATCAATCTCACGCCGCAGTTCGAAGCCGCGTTCCGTACGCGCTTCGCGGGCGTGCTGCCCGACGACGCCATCGTCACGCTGCACAGCGGCCTCGCCGAAGGCGAGCGGGCGCGCCACTGGCTCGCCGCGCATACCGGGCGTGCACGCATCGTGCTGGGCACGCGCCTGGCCGTGCTGGCTTCGCTGCCGCGTCTCGCGATGCTGGTGGTGGATGAAGAGCACGACCCCGCCTACAAGCAGCAGGAAGGGCTGCGCTATTCGGCGCGCGACCTGGCGGTATGGCGTGCCAAGCAGCTTGGCGTGCCGGTCGTGCTGGGCTCGGCCACGCCTTCGCTGGAAAGCTGGTGGCAGGCGGAGCAGGGCCGCTATACGCGCCTTACGCTGTCTCGCCGTGCGGTTGCCGAGGCGGTATTGCCCAGCGTCAGGCTGATCGATCTGGAAGAGGAGCGCCGGCGCGGCCGTGCGTCGTTCGAAGGGCTATCGGGCCCGCTGGTCGCGGCGATGAAGGCGCGGCTCGAACGTGGCGAGCAGAGCCTCATCTTCCTGAACCGGCGCGGCTATGCGCCCGTGCTTTCGTGCGATTCCTGCGGCTGGGTGGCGGGCTGCCCGCGTTGCAGCGCCTATGTGGTGCTGCACAAGCCCGAGCGCGCGCTGCGCTGCCACCACTGCGGCTGGGAGGCGCGCATACCGCATTCGTGCCCTGACTGCGGCAACGTCGATATCGCGCCGATGGGCCGCGGCACGCAGCGCATCGAGGAAGCGCTGGCGAGCGCCGTGCCGGGCGCGCGCGTGCTGCGGATCGACGCCGATAGCACGCGCCGCAAGGGCAGCGCGCAGGCGCTCTTCTCCGATGTGCACGCGGGTGAAGTCGATATCCTGGTCGGCACGCAGATGGTCGCCAAGGGGCACGATTTCCAGCGTGTCTCGCTGGTCGGCGTGCTCAATGCCGATAACGCGCTGTTCTCGCACGACTTCCGCGCGAGCGAGCGCCTGTTCGCGCAACTGATGCAGGTGAGCGGCCGGGCGGGTCGCGCCGGGCTGGCTGGTGAAGTGATCGTGCAGACACGCTATCCGCGCCATGCGATCTATCACGCGCTCGCGCGCCACGATTACGTGGGTTTCGCCAACACGCAGCTCGCCGAGCGCCGCGACGCGCATCTGCCGCCTTTCGTCTATCAGGCGCTGCTGCGCGCCGAAGGACGTACGCTGGAAGCCGCGCTGGCCTTTCTCGCGGAGGCGGCCCAGATGCTCACGGCGATTCCATCCGCGGCGCGCGTGATGGCCTACGACGCCGTGCCGCTCACGATCGTGAAGGTCATGAATGTCCACCGCGCCCAGCTGCTCGTAGAGAGCGGCTCGCGCGCCGCGCTGCAGGCGACGCTGCGCGAGTGGCTACCCGCGCTGCGCGGTTTGCGCGGCGTGCTGCGCTGGAACCTCGAAGTCGATCCGCTCGATATCTGAGCGGTTCCGAGCCATTCCAGGCGCTCTGGCGCCATCAAAAACGCATCCTCAAGACGCTCGCGCGACGCGATGGCCCGCCATCCCCTGGCAGGGCCGATGCGTCGCCGCGAGCCTTCCTTGCGGCCCGTTGCCGTGGTCGTTGCCCTATGTTTTTCGATGCCGACCGTGCGCAACGGATCAGCGTGGGGCCGCGTGAGCCGCCTCGCCGCTCTCAGGTTGCGCCATGCGCAAACGCCGGGACGACGTTGCCGCCGCGCCCCGGATAAACAGCACGGCGCACACGGCACACATGCTCCAAACCCCCGCCACCACCATCCATTTTTCCATTTTTTGGTCCTCGCGCCGGAGGTGTCCGGCTCCCCGTGATGCCTGTATATCGGCAAACGATGCGTTTTGAACAGGGTGACAAAAAAGATTCACGCCCAGGGAAAATACCGAGCGCAACCCACCGTCACCCCGGACCCCGCAACCGGCCGCAAACCCAGGCTGCACGGGGCTTTCAGCGAGGTGCAACCATTCTATAAAAACGGTTGCACCTTTTTATTTGGAGGCGTACGATTCGCCAACTTTTTAGTCTTTGGCCGGTGCGGGTCAGCCGGCATACGAAGGAAACATGGCTAGCACCACCCTTGGCGTCAAGGTCGACGACCTCCTCCGCTCGCGGCTCAAAGATGCCGCCACGCGCCTCGAGCGCACCCCGCACTGGCTCATCAAGCAGGCCATCTTCGCGTACCTCGAAAAGATCGAGCACGGCCAGCTGCCGCCCGAGCTAAACGGCCATGTGAACGCCGCCGATCTGGCCGATGGCGCAACCGGCGACGGCCCCGACGAATACGCGTCGCACCCGTTCCTCGAATTCGCCCAGAACGTGCAACCGCAGTCGGTGCTGCGCGCGGCCATCACGGCGGCCTATCGCCGTCCGGAGCCGGAGTGCGTGCCGTTCCTGATCGGCGAAGCGCGTCTGCCCGCCAACCTCACGAACGACGTCACGAAGCTGGCCACCAGGCTGGTCGAAACGCTGCGCGCGAAGCGCACCGGCGGCGGTGTCGAAGGGCTGATCCACGAGTTCTCGCTGTCGAGCCAGGAAGGCGTGGCGCTGATGTGCCTCGCCGAAGCGCTGCTGCGCATTCCCGACCGCGCCACGCGCGACGCGCTGATCCGCGACAAGATCAGCAAGGGCGACTGGAAGTCGCACGTCGGCCACGCGCCGTCGCTGTTCGTGAACGCCGCCACGTGGGGCCTCATGATCACCGGCAAGCTGGTGACGACCAATAGCGAAACGGGTCTGTCGTCGGCGCTCACGCGCATGATCGGCAAGGGCGGCGAGCCGCTGATCCGCAAGGGTGTGGACATGGCGATGCGCCTGATGGGCGAGCAGTTCGTCACGGGCGAAAACATCTCCGAAGCGCTGGCCAACAGCCGCAAGTTCGAAGCGCGCGGTTTCCGCTACTCGTACGACATGCTCGGCGAAGCGGCCACCACCGAAGCGGATGCGCAGCGCTATTACGCCGCCTACGAGCAGGCGATCCACGCGATCGGCAAGGCTGCGGGCGGCCGCGGCATCTACGAAGGTCCGGGCATCTCGATCAAGCTGTCCGCGCTGCATCCGCGTTATTCGCGCGCGCAGCAGGAACGCACGATGAACGAGCTGCTGCCGCGCGTGCGCGCACTGGCGGTTCTCGCGCGCCGCTATGACATCGGCCTCAATATCGACGCCGAAGAAGCCGACCGTCTCGAACTCTCGCTCGATCTGCTCGAAGCGCTGTGTTTCGACCAGGAACTGGCGGGCTGGAACGGCATTGGCTTCGTGGTGCAGGCGTACCAGAAGCGCTGCCCGTTCGTGATCGACTACATCGTCGATCTGGCGCGCCGAAGCCGTCACCGCATCATGGTGCGTCTCGTGAAGGGCGCGTACTGGGATACGGAAATCAAGCGTGCGCAGGTCGATGGCCTGGAAGGCTATCCGGTCTACACGCGCAAGATCTACACCGACGTCTCGTACCTCGCGTGCGCGAAGAAGCTGCTCGGCGCACCCGACGCGGTGTATCCGCAGTTCGCCACGCACAACGCGTACACGCTCTCGGCGATCTATCACCTCGCGGGCCAGAACTACTATCCTGGCCAGTACGAATTCCAGTGCCTGCATGGCATGGGCGAGCCGCTCTACGAAGAAGTCACCGGCCCGCTCGCGCAAGGCAAGCTGAATCGTCCGTGCCGCGTCTACGCGCCGGTCGGCACGCACGAAACGTTGCTCGCATACCTCGTGCGCCGTCTGCTGGAAAACGGCGCGAACACGTCGTTCGTGAATCGCATCGCCGATGAAACGGTGCCGGTCAGCGAACTCGTGACGAACCCCGTCGACGACGCCAACAAGGTCGTGCCGCTGGGCGCGCCGCACACGAAGATTCCGCTGCCGCGCGAACTCTATGGCAGCGAGCGTCTGAATTCGATGGGCCTCGACCTCTCGAACGAACATCGTCTGGCGTCGCTCTCGTCGGCGTTGCTGGCCAGCGCGCATCATCCGTGGCGTGCGGCTCCCATGCTCGCCGATATCGATATCGCCGAAGGCGCGGCGCGCGACGTGCGCAATCCGTCCGATCATCGCGATCTGGTGGGCACCGTCGTGGAAGCCACGAGCGAGCACGTGAGCGCCGCGCTCTCGCACGCCGTGGCCACCGCGCCGATCTGGCAGGCCACGCCGGTCGAAGCGCGCGCCGACTGTCTCTCGCGCGCCGCCGACCTGCTCGAAGCGCAGATGCACACGCTAATGGGCCTGATCGTGCGCGAAGCGGGCAAGTCGCTGCCGAACGCCATCGCGGAAATCCGCGAAGCGATCGACTTCCTGCGTTACTACTCGACGCAGATCCGCGAGGAATTCTCGAACGACACGCATCGCCCGCTCGGTCCGGTCGTGTGTATCAGCCCGTGGAACTTCCCGCTGGCGATCTTCATGGGCCAGGTGGCCGCCGCGCTCGCCGCAGGCAACACCGTGCTCGCGAAGCCCGCTGAACAGACGCCGCTGATCGCCGCGCAAGCCGTGCGCATCCTGCGCGAAGCGGGCGTGCCCGCCGGCGCCGTGCAACTGCTGCCGGGCGATGGCGAAACCGTGGGCGCGGCGCTGGTCGCCGATCACCGCACGCGTGCCGTCATGTTCACCGGCTCGACGGAAGTCGCGCGCCTGATCAACAAGCAACTGTCGCAGCGTCTGGATTCGGACGGCCGTCCGATCCCGCTGATCGCCGAAACGGGCGGCCAGAACGCGATGATCGTCGATTCGTCGGCGCTCGCGGAACAGGTCGTCGCCGACGTGCTGCAAAGCGCGTTCGACTCGGCGGGCCAGCGTTGCTCGGCGCTGCGCGTGCTGTGCCTGCAAGACGATGTGGCGGATCGCACGCTCGAAATGCTCACGGGCGCGATGCAGGAACTCGCGATCGGTAACCCCGATCGTCTTTCGGCCGACGTTGGCCCCGTGATCGACGCCGACGCGAAGCGCGGCATCGACGCCCACGTGGCCGCGATGCGCGAGAAGGGCCGCAAGGTCCAGCAAATGCCGATGGCCGACGACTGCGCGAAGGGCACCTTCGTGCCGCCGACGCTGATCGAAATCGACAACCTCGACGAACTCAAGCGCGAAGTGTTCGGCCCCGTGCTGCACGTGATCCGCTATCGCCGCAGCCAGCTCGACAAGCTGCTCGAACAGATCCGCGCGACGGGCTACGGCCTGACGCTGGGTATCCATACGCGTATCGATGAAACCATCGCGCACGTGATTGGCCGCGCGCACGTGGGCAACATCTACGTGAACCGCAACGTGATCGGCGCGGTGGTGGGCGTGCAGCCGTTCGGTGGCGAAGGTCTCTCGGGCACGGGTCCGAAGGCCGGTGGCGCGCTGTATCTCTCGCGTCTGCTGGCCACGCGTCCGGCTGGTCTGCCGAAGTCGCTCTCGAATGCGCTGATCGTCGATCAGCCGCAAGCCGACGGCGACAAAACCGCCGGCAATTCGGCCCACGCGAATCTCACGACGCTGCGCGACTGGCTGATCGCGGAACGCGAACCCGCACTCGCGGCGCGTTGCGACGGCTATCTGCAATACGTGCTCGCGGGCGCCACGGCAGTCCTCTCGGGCCCGACGGGCGAGCGCAACACCTACACGCTGTCCGCACGCGGCACGGTCCTGTGCGTGGCCTCGACGCCGACCGGCGCGCGTGCACAACTCGCCGTCGTGCTGGCCACGGGCAACCGCGCGCTGTTCCAGGGCGCAGCCGGCGAAGCGCTGGTCAATGCGCTGCCCGCAGCGCTCAAGGCGCACGTCGCGATCAAGAAGTCGGCCGATGCGGACTTCGACGCCGTGCTGTTCGAAGGCGACAGCGACGAATTGCTCGGCCTCGTGAAGGAAGTGGCCAAGCGTGCCGGCCCGATCGTCTCGGTGCAGGGCGTGGCGGCGCACGCGCTCGCCAATGGCGATGAAGACTACGCGCTCGAACGTCTGCTCACGGAGCGTTCGGTGAGCGTGAACACCGCAGCAGCAGGCGGCAATGCAAATCTGATGACGATTGGTTAAGAGCAGGCAGCTACAATCGGTTGTCTCAGGACAAGGAAGCGGCAAGGCTTGGCGCCGAAGCCGCTCATTCGATACCTGGTACCAAGGAGAAGCTATGCAACACACGATGAAGCAGCTGGCAGGCGCAACGCTGGTTGCGGCCCTGTCGCTGGCGGGGACCGCACACGCGCAGCAGGTGGAGGACGTCAAGGTCGGTTTCGCTGGCCCGATGACGGGCGCGCAGGCTCACTACGGCAAGGATTTCCAGAACGGCATCACGCTCGCGGTCGAAGACATGAACGCGACCAAGCCGGTGATCGGCGGCAAGCCGGTGCGCTTCGTGCTGGATTCGGCGGACGACCAGGCTGACCCGCGCACGGGCACGACGGTCGCGCAGAAGCTGGTCGACGACGGCATCAAGGGCATGCTCGGCCACTTCAACTCGGGCACGACGATCCCGGCTTCGCGCATCTACGCGAACGCAGGCATCCCCGAAATCGCCATGGCAACGGCGCCGGAATACACCCAGCAAGGCTTCAAGACGACGTTCCGCATGATGACGTCGGACACGCAGCAAGGCTCGGTCGCGGGCACGTTCGCGGTGAAGACCCTTGGCATGAAGAAGATCGTCGTGGTTGACGACCGCACGGCTTACGGCCAGGGTCTCGCAGACGAATTCGCGAAGGCAGCGAAGGCAGCGGGCGGCAACATCATCGACCGCGAATACACCAACGACAAGGCTGTCGACTTCAAGTCGATCCTGACCAAGGTGAAGGCGCAGAACCCCGACATGATCTATTACGGTGGCGCCGATTCGCAGGCCGCACCGATGGTCAAGCAGATGAAGTCGCTGGGCATCAAGGCGCCGCTGATGGGCGGCGAAATGGTCCACACGCCGACCTTCCTGCAGATCGCGGGTGACGCAGCGAACGGCACGGTGGCGTCGCTCGCCGGTCTGCCGCTGGAAGAAATGCCGGGCGGCAAGGACTACGTTGCGAAGTACAAGAAGCGCTTCGGTGAAGACGTCCAGACGTACTCGCCGTACGCCTACGACGGCGCAATGGCGATGTTCGACGCCATGAAGAAGGCCAACTCGACGGATCCGGCCAAGTACCTGCCGTTCCTCGCGAAGACCAGCATGCCGGCTGTCACGGCGAAGGATCTCGCCTATGACTCGAAGGGCGACCTGAAGAACGGCGGCATCACGCTGTACAAGGTCGTCGACGGCAAGTGGACGACGCTGCAAAGCGTGGGCGGCAAGTAAGCTGTTGAGCTAGCCGCGCGTAGTAAAAAGCCCCGCAGGATCGAAAGATCCGCGGGGCTTTTGTTTTGTCGGCTCACCTTCGATAACGTCAAAGGTGAGCTTATTCAGGATGACTGATGACTTACGGGTTGCGTGCCTTGCGTCCCTGTTCTCGCACCTGTTCGAGCGTGGCCGCAGGCGTGCTCGCTTCCTTCGTCACGCGGATTTCGATGAGCGCGGGTTTGCCTGCGGTCAGTGCGCGATCGAGCGCGCCCGCAAACTGCGACGTGCTCGTCACCACTTCGCCATGCGCGCCGAACGACTGCGCGAACAACGCGAAATCCGGATTCGTGAGTTGCGTGCCGTGCACGCGGCCCGGATAGTGGCGCTCCTGGTGCATGCGGATCGTGCCGTAGTGGCTGTTGTTCACGACGATGAACACCACGTTCAGCCCGTACTGCATGGCCGTGGCCAGTTCGGGCGCCGACATCATGAAGCAGCCGTCGCCCGCCAGCGCCACCACGGCGCGCTCGGGATACAGCGACTTCGCCGCGATGGCGGCCGGCACGCCGTAGCCCATCGCCCCGCTGGTGGGCGCGAGTTGCGAGCGGAAATGCCGGTACGCGAAATGTCGATGCAACCAGGTCGCGTAATTGCCGGCGCCGTTCGTGACGATCGCGTCGTCGGGCAGGCGCGCGCGCAATTGCTGCATCACTTCGCCCAGTTGCACGTCGCCGGGCATCGGGCGCGGCGTGCGCCACGCGAGATAGGCCTCGTGCGCTTCGGTTGCGGCACCGGTCCACGCGGGCATGTCGGGCGCGGGAAGCGCTGCGAGCAGCGCCGCCATTTCGGCGAGACCCGAGACGATCGGCAGATCGGCGGCATAGACGCGGCCGAGTTCCTCCGCGCCCTGATGCACGTGAATGAGCGTCTGTTTCGTCTTCGGGATATCGAAGAGCGCATAACCGCCCGTGGTGGACTCGCCCAGGCGCGGCCCGAGCGCGAGCAACACGTCGGCTTCGCGGATACGTGCCGAGAGCGCCGGATTGATGCCCAGACCCACATCGCCCGCGTAGTTCGGATGATCGTTGCTCAGCGTGTCCTGGAAGCGGAACGCGAGGCCAATCGGCAATTGCCAGTTCTCGATGAAGCGTTGCAGGTCGGCACAGGCCTCGGGCGTCCAGCCGTGGCCGCCCGCGATCACGAAAGGCTTTTTCGCGTCTGTGAGCAGTTCGCGCAGGCGCAACATCTGCGCGGCGGAAGGCGAGCCCTGCACGCGCTGCGCGGCCGGCGGCGTGCGTTGCGCCTCGGCGGCAGGAATCGCGCCGCTCAGCATGTCTTCCGGCAGCGCGAGCACGACCGGGCCGGGACGGCCCGACGTCGCGATATGGAAAGCGTGGCTCAGGTATTCGGGCACGCGGCGCGCGTCGTCGATCTGCGCGACCCACTTCGCCATCTGCCCGAACATGCGCCGGTAGTCGATCTCCTGGAACGCCTCGCGGTCCATCTGCTCGCGCGCGACCTGGCCGATCAGCAGGATCATCGGCGTGGAGTCCTGGAAGGCCGTATGCACGCCGATGGAGGCGTGCGTCGCGCCCGGCCCGCGCGTGACGAGCGCCACGCCCGGTTTGCCGGTGAGCTTGCCGATCGCTTCCGCCATGTTGGCCGCTGCGGCTTCGTGGCGGCACACGATGGTCTCGATGCGCGCGGTTTCGTCCGCGAGCGAATCGAGCACGGCGAGATAGCTCTCGCCGGGCACACAAAACACGCGCTCGACGCCATTGGCGACGAGCGCATCGACGACAAGGCGTGCGCCGGTGGTGCTGCTGGTGCTGGTCAAGGAAGCGGTTTCGTTCGACTGCTGCATGGCGTTGCTGTCTCCTCTCAGTCTTGAATCGGGTTTTGCGATCCTGCTTCGATATGGTGTTGCCGCGCTTCAGGTCACCGCATCAGCACTCGACGATATTCACCGCGAGGCCGCCGCGCGAGGTCTCCTTGTACTTCGTCTTCATGTCGGCGCCGGTTTCGCGCATCGTCTTGATGACGGAGTCGAGCGAGACGTAATGCTCGCCGTCGCCGCGCAGCGCCATGCGCGCGGCGTTGACGGCCTTGACCGACGCCATCGCGTTGCGCTCGATGCAGGGAATCTGCACCATGCCGCCAACCGGATCGCAGGTGAGGCCGAGGTTGTGCTCCATGCCGATTTCGGCAGCGTTCTCGACTTGCAGCGGCGTGCCGCCGAGCACGGCAGCGAGCGCGCCCGCGGCCATCGAGCAGGCCACGCCCACTTCGCCCTGGCAGCCCACTTCCGCGCCCGAGATCGACGCGTTGAGCTTGTAGAGAATGCCGATGGCCGCGGCAGTGAGCAGGAAGTCGATCACGCCTTGCTCGTTCGCGCCGGGCGTGAAGCGCACGTAGTAGTGCAGCACGGCGGGGATGATGCCGGCCGCGCCGTTGGTCGGCGCGGTGACGACACGGCCGCCCGCGGCGTTTTCCTCGTTGACGGCGATCGCGTAGAGATTGATCCAGTCGATCATCGAGAGCGGGTCTTGCAACGCGCGCTCGGGGTTACCGGTGAGGGTGCGATAAAGCTGCGCTGCGCGGCGCTTGACGGCGAAGGGGCCGGGCAGCGTGCCGTTGGCGTCCGGGTTGTTGATGCCGCAGCCGCGCGATACGCACGATTGCATCACGTCCCAGATACGCAGCAGGCCCGTGCGAATTTCCTCGTCGGTGTGCCAGACGCGTTCGTTTTCGAGCATCAGCTGCGCGATGCTCTTGCCGGTGGCGGCGCACAGCGCGAGCAGCTCCGCGCCGCTGCGGAACGGATGCGGCATCTGCTCGACGGCGGAGAGAACCTTGGTATTGGCCGCGCCCGCCGTGACGACGAAGCCGCCGCCCACCGACAGATACGTGCTCTCGCGCAGCGTCGCGCCGGTGGCGTCGAGTGCGCGCAGCTTCATGCCGTTCGGATGCTCGGGCAGCGCCTGGCGATAGAAGGCGATGTGCTCCTTCATCACGAAGGGAATCGTGTGATGGCCGAGCAGCGCGAGCAGGCGCGACTGGCGCACGGCTTCGAGGCGTTCGGAGATGGTGTCGGGATCGACGGTATCGGGCGCATCGCCCATCAGGCCGAGCATGACGCCGCGGTCGGTGCCGTGGCCCTTGCCGGTCGCGCCGAGCGAGCCGTACAGCTCGACCTTCACCGAGGCGGTGGGCGCGAGCAGCCCGTCGCGCTCCAGTCCTTCGGCGAACATCAGCGCCGCGCGCATCGGGCCGACCGTGTGCGAGCTCGACGGCCCGATGCCGATCTTGAAGAGATCGAAAACGCTTACTGCCATGGGTACTGCTCCTGCTTGATCGTGTCGGTTGTCAGGGGATGCCGCACGGTGCGGTGCGCGGCATCGATTTCATGCGCCACCGCTGCAACCCCTCTCGCGCTGGTTAGCGCGCCGGCAACGGCAGGCAGACGGCGAGCCACGCGGGTGGCGTGGCGGCCAGCTTGAGCGCGACCGGCGTGAAACGCCCGTCCAGACGCGCTGCAAGGTGATACAGCTCGGCGGCGTTCTTCGGGTCCCATGCGCCGGTGTAGCCGGGCAACCCGGCTTCGCGGCGTTTGGCGTCGAACGGCACGCTCGAATGCACGAATTCCTCGTGCGTTTTTTCGCCCGTGGCATAGGGCGTGAGCCAGTCCAGCGCGCCCGCCAGCGTCGCGCCGTTGGCCGCGCGCTCGGGCAGCCAATTGCGGTTGTGGCGGCGCGCGGCGAGCGCGGCGGTCACGAGCGGCTGCAAATCGTAGGTCACGTAATGCAGCGCATCGCGCTCGGTGAAGTCGAGCGTCGAGCCGTCGGGCGCAACGTTGTCGCCGATATGCTCGATAAAGAGACGCTGCGCCGCGCCAATCATCTTGCGGTTGTCGAGCGTGAACGCGATCATCGCAATCAGTTTGACGCGATGGCTCTGCCAGTTGTTCGCGTAGGTGCCCTTGAGCGGGCGCGGTTGCGCGTCCACCTGCTGGATGTAGCCGTTGGCGAACTTGTTCAGGAACACCATCGTGGCGTTGCGCGTTTTCACGGGCAGCGCGCTGGCGGTCATGTCGTAGGCGAGGATCAGCCCTTCGAAGTGGGTTTCGTCGATGGGGTTGAAGCTCGGTTGATACGTCGCGACCCAGGCCTGCAGGAAGCGATCGACGAGCTTCAGATAGCGCTCGTCGCTGGTCGCGCGCCAGGCGAGCGCCGCATTGCGCATCAGGTCGAGTTCCTTCTCGGCCTCCACGCTCTGGTCGTAAATACCCTCGTGCGGCAGCGTGCCTTCCGTGTGCAGCGTCGCGAGCGGATGCGGCGTGTCGTTCACATGCGCCTGCACCTCGGCCACGAGCGCTTTCACGCCCGGATCGGCATTGGTGCGCTCGCTCGTCTGCAGCGCGGGCGCTGCACAGAAGTTCATCGCCGCGCGCGCCGGTTGCGCCGCGCTCAGGACCACGAGGCCCATGCTCACGAGACAGGCCGCGACGCGTGCGCGCCGGCCGTGGGCCTGAATTGCTGCCGGAGCATGCCCGGCAAAGGCCGTTCCCACCTTCCGCGCCATGCGCGACTCCCTGGTTCAAGGCTGACAGGTGTGTGATGTTAACGGTTTGGCGGGTGTTTGCGGCGGCAAATGTGCGTTGCGTAAAAGCCGCCGCGGCCCCGAACGGGGCACGCGGCGGCTCGAACGCCTCGCAGCGGGGCCGGATGGCGGGCGCGAAGGGGCGCGTGTTACTCGCCCGCGGTCTGGTCGGCCTGATCGTCGGCATATTCGCCGACGGGCACGCACGAGCAGAACAGATTGCGGTCGCCATAGACGTTGTCCGCGCGGCCGACCGGCGGCCAGTACTTGCGCGCGACGAGCGAAGTCAGCGGATACGCCGCCTGTTCACGCGGATAGGCGCGCTTCCAGTCATCGGCGATCACGACCGCAGCCGTGTGCGGCGCGTGGCGCAGCGGGTTGTCTTCCTTGTCCGCGCGGCCTTCCTCGACGGCGCGAATTTCTTCACGGATTGCAACCATCGCGTCGATGAAGCGGTCCAGCTCCTCCTTCGACTCCGACTCGGTCGGCTCGACCATCAGCGTGCCCGGCACCGGGAAGCTCATGGTCGGCGCGTGGAAGCCGTAGTCCATCAGACGCTTGGCGACGTCGTCCACGGTGATGCCGCTCGCATCCTTGATGGGGCGCAGATCCAGAATGCACTCGTGCGCGACCAGGCCGCCCGGGCCGCTGTAGAGCACCGGGAAATGCGGCGCGAGCTTGTTCGCGACGTAGTTCGCATTGAGGATCGCGGTTTCCGTGGCGGCGGTGAGGTTCTCCGCGCCCATCATGGCGATGTACATCCACGAGATCGGCAGGATCGAGGCGGAGCCGTAAGGCGCTGCGCTCACCGCGCCGATGCCGTGATCGTCACGCTTGTAGCCCGACGAAAGCTGGTTCGGCAGGAACTGCGCGAGGTGCGCGCCCACCGCGACCGGACCGACGCCCGGGCCGCCACCGCCGTGCGGAATGCAGAAGGTCTTGTGCAGGTTCAGGTGCGAAACGTCGCCGCCGAACTGGCCCGGCGCTGCCAGACCCACCATCGCGTTCATGTTCGCGCCGTCCACGTACACCTGGCCGCCGTGCGTATGCACGATGTCGCAGACTTCGCGCACGTTCTGCTCGAACACGCCGTGCGTCGACGGGTACGTGATCATGATCGCCGCCAGCTTCGCTGCGTGCTGTTCGGCCTTGGCCTTGAGATCGACGAGATCGACGTTGCCTTGCGCGTCGCAGGCCACGACGACAACCTGCATACCGGCCATCTGCGCCGACGCCGGGTTCGTGCCGTGCGCCGAAGCGGGAATCAGGCAGACGTTGCGATCGGCTTCGCCACGCGACGCGTGGTACGCCTGGATGATCAGCAGACCCGCGTACTCGCCCTGCGAGCCGGCGTTCGGTTGCAGCGAGACGGCGGCGTAGCCGGTTGCGGCCACGAGCATCTGTTCGAGCTGATCGACCATCTCGCGATAGCCGACGGTTTGCTCGGCGGGTGCGAACGGGTGGATGCGGCCGAATTCGGGCCACGTCACCGGCAGCATTTCCGAGGTCGCGTTGAGCTTCATCGTGCACGAGCCGAGCGGGATCATCGAGCGGTCGAGCGCGAGATCCTTGTCCGAGAGGCTACGCAGATAGCGCAGCATTTCGGTTTCCGAATGGTGACGGTTGAAGACCGGATGCGTGAGGTAGGCGCTTTCGCGTGCGAGCGACGCCGGGTACGACACGGCGTTGCTGGCGGCGAGTTCGGCGTCGAGCGCATCGACCGACGGCACCTCGCCTGCGAACGCGCCTTGCGCGAACACGGCGAGCAGGTCGGCCAGATCGGCGCGCGTCGTGGTTTCGTCGACGGACACACCCACGCGCGTTTCGCTCACGCGGCGCAGGTTCATGCCGCGTGCGAGCGCGGCGTCGAGCAGCGCCTGGGCGCGCGGGCCGGCTTCGAAGGTGAGCGTGTCGAAGAACGCTGCATTGACGAGCGTGTAGCCGAGTTGCTTCGCGCCCGCAGCCAGGATCGTCGCGACGCGGTTCACGCGCTGCGCGATGCGCTTGAGACCCTGCGGGCCGTGGTAGACCGCGTACATGCTCGCCATGATCGCGAGCAGCGCCTGCGCCGTGCAGACGTTCGAGGTCGCCTTTTCGCGGCGGATATGCTGTTCGCGCGTTTGCAGCGCGAGACGCAGCGCCGGGTTGCCTTGCGCGTCGACGGTCACGCCGACGAGACGGCCCGGCATCTGGCGCTTGAATTCGTCCTTCACCGCGAGGTAGGCGGCGTGCGGGCCGCCAAAGCCCATCGGCACGCCAAAGCGCTGCGAGTTGCCCACGGCAACATCGGCGCCCCAGTCGCCCGGCGGCGTGAGCAGCGTGAGCGCGAGCAGGTCGGCGGCGGCGATCACCGCGCCGCCCGTAGCGTGAACTGCGGTAGCGAGTTCGCGGTAATCGCGCACATCGCCGTTCACACCCGGATATTGCAGCAGCACGCCGAACGCGCCCGCTTGAGCGGCGTCAGCGGCGGGACCGACCTTCACTTCGATGCCGATCGGCTTCGCGCGCGTCTTGACCACTTCGATGGTCTGCGGCAGCACGTCGTCGGCGATGTAGAACACGTTCGACTTCGACTTGCCCACGCGCTGCACGAGCGTCATGGCTTCGGCGGCGGCGGTGGCTTCGTCGAGCAGCGACGCGTTCGAGATCGCGAGACCCGTGAGGTCCACGATCATCTGTTGATAGTTGAGCAGGGCTTCGAGGCGGCCCTGCGAGATTTCCGGCTGGTACGGCGTGTAGGCCGTGTACCACGCCGGGTTTTCGAGCACGTTGCGCAGGATGACGGCCGGCGTATGCGTGTCGTAGTAGCCCTGCCCGATGTACGAGCGGAACACCTGGTTCTTGTCGGCGAGCGCGCGCAGGGCGGCGATCGCTTCGGCTTCCGAGCGCGGTTGCGCGAAGGGGCCGAGCGGCAGCGTTTCCTTGCGGCGGATCTGCGCCGGAATCACCGCGTCCATCAGCGCGGCGCGCGAGGCGAAGCCGAGCGCATCGAGCATCGCCTGCTGGTCGGCCGAATCGGGGCCGATGTGACGGGCGGCGAAGGCGTCGTGGGCTTCGAGCGCCGCGAGCGAAATAGCCGAGGGCGAGGTGTTCATCAGACGATCCGGGTGTTCGAGCTTCATGAGGTTTCCTGCCGGCGCGGGTGGCATCGGGCTATCAAAAGGCCGGATGCCGCCGCCGCGCCGTTGCGGTTGCTGGGATTAAGCGCCGATGGCCTTTTCGTAGGCGGCGGCGTCGATCAGCGCGTCGAGCTTGGCGTCTGCGGCGGGCTTGATCTTGAAGAGCCACGATTCATACGGCTCGGTGTTGACTTCGTCGGGCGTGTCGACGAGGTCGGTGTTCGCGGCGACGATCTCGCCCGCGACCGGCGCGTAGATGTCCGAGGCGGCCTTGACCGACTCGATCACGGCGATCGCGTCGCCCGCAGCGACCTTGCGACCGGCTTCCGGCAGTTCCAGGAAGACGATGTCGCCCAGCGCTTCCTGTGCGTGATCGGTGATGCCGACGGTCAGGGTGCCGTCGGCTTCGGTGCGGATCCACTCGTGCGATTCGGTGTATTTCAGATCGGCCGGGATGCTCATGGTTGCTCCAATGCGTGGTTTGCTTATGGCTTGAAAAGGGGGAGGCGTGCGCGGCGCGAACCCTGCGAACACTCGCAGGATCAGGCGACCAGCACCTTGCCGTTGCGCACGAACGGCAGTTTTACCACGCTTGCGGGAAGGGCCTTGTCACGGATCTGCACCTGCACGAGGTCGCCCGGTTGCACGCCCACGGGCACGCGCGCGAAGGCGATGGATTCCTGCATCGTCGGGGAGAACGTACCGCTCGTGATCTCGCCTTCGCCGTGCGGCGTGAGCACCTTCTGATGGGCGCGCAGCACGCCGCCAGCCTTGCCGTTTTCCTTTTGCAGGATCAGGCCGACGAAGGTCGAGCGCGTGCCGTTCGCTTCCAGCGCGGCGCGGCCGACGAAGTCGCGCGGCTCCTTCATGTCGACGGTCCAGGCGAGGCCCGCGTCGAGCGGCGAGACGCCTTCGTCCATGTCCTGGCCGTAGAGGTTCATGCCAGCTTCGAGACGCAACGTGTCGCGCGCGCCCAGACCGCTGGGCTTCACGCCCTGGCGTTCGAGCGCATTCCAGAGTTCGCAGACGGCGGCGGCCGGCACGGCGATTTCGAAGCCGTCTTCGCCGGTGTAGCCGGTGCGCGCGATCATCAGCTCGCCGAACGGCGTGGCTTCGATCATCGCGGCATTGAAGGGCTTGAGGAGTTCGGTGGCGCTGCGCGAGGAGGGCGCGACTTGCCAGACTTTTTCGCGGGCGTTCGGACCCTGCACGGCGACGATCGCCAGATCGCGGCGCGGCGTGATGGTGAGGCCGAAGCCGCCTTCGGCGTTGAGCTTCTCGAACCAGGCGATGTCTTTTTCGGCCGTGCCCGCGTTGACGACGGTGCGGAACACATCGTCGGCGAAGTAATAGACGATCAGGTCGTCGATCACGCCGCCTTCCGGGTTGAGCATGCACGAGTAGAGCGCCTTGCCCGGCGTCGTCAGCTTGGCGACGTTGTTGGCGAGCGCGCGGGCGAAGAACTCGCGCGCCTTGGCGCCCGCGAAGTCCACGACGCACATGTGCGAGACGTCGAACATGCCGGCGTCGGTGCGCACGGCGCGATGTTCGTCGATCTGCGAACCGTAGTTGACGGGCATGTCCCAGCCGCCGAAGTCGACCATGCGGGCATTGAGCGCGCGGTGCGTATCGTTCAGCGGGGTGCGTTTGAGTTCGGTCATGGGGCCTCAGGCGGTCGCGAGGTTTCGTGCGAAGTTTTCGCGCGAAAACGAAAAAGGCCATGCAGGAAACGCCGCCGGCACAATGCCCGTGGTCGTTTCCTGCATGGCCCCTCTGTCCTCGATACCTGAGAGATTGCGCCTTGGAAGACGCGCGCCCCTTCGGTGGGCAGCCTGAACGTCCGGGTGCGTTACGATCCGCGCCGCCGTCCTACTGCCGCTCTCCAGAGTTGCGGACCTGAGTGCCGATTGCGTTGCCGCGCGCGTGAGCACGAAGCAGGCGATTCAGCGGTCCGGCGCGCACGGTCCTTTTGCCTGAGAGTTTGTGGGTTGCCCCTTCGGCGGCGCCACCTGTGTCCTGAAACACCGGCAACGCGCTCTCCCGACGCGCGCAGCGATTGTGCGCGACGCCGCGGGGCTGTGTCAATGCGGAAAAATTGGGCTGGAGCGGCGTTGGAAGTCGATTGCGCGGGGCGGAAAAGGACGTCGTGCATGGCTCGCGCGGCTGGCGGGAGGGTTGCGCGGGCGGGTGAAATTTCACGCGGGTTCTGGCCCGCATTGGCTTCGTCTGGCGGAAATAAAAACGGGCCGCGCGAGGCGGCCCGTGTATCGCATGGCGCGATGAGGCGGATTACTCGCCGATGGCGTGCGCCGCCGTATCGAGTTCCTGATTCAGCACGTGTTGCTCGTCGGCGGAAATGCCGCCGCCGTGCTGTGCGGCCATGTCGTGCGCCTCGCCACGGATCGTGTCGAGACGGTGATGCAGCGCGCCGCCCTGGGGCGGCGGGTAGTAGCCCTGATTCACGCGGGCGTCGATGCGGCGGCTCAGGTTGTCGATGCGGCCGTCGATCTGATGCAGACGGTCCACGGCGACTTCATGCGGATTCGGGCCGGGACGCGGTGCAGGCTGCTGGTTGACGACGCACGCGGCGAGCGTCGAGACAAGCGCGCCAGCGGCGGCAAAACGGAAGGCACGGTTCAAACGGGTCATTCGCGACTCTCCTTTTAGTCGTTATCGCTCTTTTTGGCGTCGTATGTCGGCAAACGTCTCGCGCGCGCGGTGCGATGACCGCGCGACGCCGTGCAGATGTAACCGTTTGTATGGACCTTTCAGAGGCGTCGGACGAATGCAAGGCAGCGCGCCGTGCGCCTCCTTCTGGCTTACGCCACCCGCGCGAACGGAATCGCGCGGCCTTCCTTCGCGCTGCGCATCGCCAGTTCGACGATCGTCATCACGTCGATGGCGTCCTGCGGGCTCACCGGGAACGGCTTGCCCTCGTGGATCGCCGCCGCCAGTGCGCGGTACAGATCGGCGTAATTGCCCGCCGCGTTGGGCACCTCGCGCTCGCTCTCCTGGCCGTCGTCATTCAGCGTGTGCAGCCGGCCAGCCTCGTTGCCGTCGCCGAAACCCGGCTGGCCGGGACGCAGCCCCGCTTTCAACTGGTCCTCCTGAGTGTCGAGGCCATTCTTCAGATAGCTGCCACGCGTGCCGTGGATCGCGAAGCGCGGCGCGTACGCGGCCAGCGCACTCGCGTGCAGCACGGCGTCGAGCCCGTCGTAGCGCAGCACGAGGTGCGCGTAGTCGGGCGCGCTCGCGTTGTCGCGGCGAGTATGGACGAAGGCCGTGACCGATTCGGGCGCGCCGAAGAGCGCGAGCGTCTGGTCGATCAGATGCGGCCCGAGATCGAAGAGCAGGCCGCCGCCGCGCGTGGCGTCCTCGCGCCAGCGCTGGCGCACCAGCGGGCGAAAGCGGTCGAAGTGCGATTCGTAGTGCGTGACGCGGCCCAGTTCCCCGTTCGCGATCAGCTGTTTGACGGTGAGGAAGTCGCCGTCCCAGCGGCGATTGTGGAAGGGCGCGAACACGAGGCCGCGTTGCTTCGCGATGTCCGCGAGCGTGCGCGCTTCTTCGGCCGTGAGCGTGACCGGCTTGTCGACGAGCACGTGCTTGCCGCGCTCGAGCGTGCGGCGCGCGAGTTCGTAGTGCGTGTCGTTGGGCGTGGCGATCACCACGCATTCGATGGCGTCGAGCGCGAGCAGCGCGTCGATATCGGGCACGATCGCGGCGTCGGGGTAATCGGCTTGCGCACGCTCGGCCTGGCTCGTGGCGATGGCGGCGAGCGTGGCCGCGCCGCTATAGGCGATCACGGGTGCATGGAAGGTCTGGCCGGCGAAGCCGTAGCCCATCAGGCCGATTTGCAGCGGTGCAGTCATGAAGCGCGTCCTCTTTCCAGCAGGTTATGCAGCGTGTCCGGCGGCGGCGCGGGTAGCGATGCCGCGGGTGGAGGGAACTGGCTATTTTGGCACGCGCGCCGCCGCGCGTGACAGGGCGCGAGGGACAGATGCGAAGCGACTGTCGCCATTAGCGGGGCGACATCGGCCAGCGAATGGCAACCCGCGCGCCGTGTTAACATCGCTGCTCTCGATCGAGAGGCTCGCAGCGCCGTACAGGCCGCGCCCGCCTTTCGCCGCGCGGCTCGCCGCGTCTGGCCGACCCACGGCGCAGGCGTGCGCCGACAGCACGCGCCTCCCAGCCGTACCACCCGTTTTTCCAATCCAGGCAACGATGTCCGCAGGTCTGAATCCCGCCCAAAACGAAGCGGTGCGCTATCTCGACGGTCCCTGTCTCGTGCTCGCGGGCGCGGGCAGCGGCAAGACGCGCGTCATCACGCAGAAGATCGCGCACCTGATCGAAGCGAAAGGCTTCGAGCCGCGCCATATCGCCGCCGTCACCTTCACCAACAAGGCCGCCGCCGAAATGCGCGAGCGCGTGGGCAAGCTGCTCGAAGGCAAGACGCTCACCACGCCCGGCAAGGAAGGCCGCAAGGTGCCGGCGCACCAGCTCACCGTTTGTACGTTCCACTCGCTGGGCGTGCAGATCCTGCGTCAGGAAGCCGAGCATCTCGGGCTCAAGCCCCAGTTCTCGATCATGGATTCCGACGACTGCTTCTCGATGATCCAGGAGCAGGTGGGCTCGACCGATAAGGGTTTCATCCGCAAGATCCAGTCGATCATTTCGTTGTGGAAGAACGGCCTCGTGATGCCCGAGGAGGCGCTCGCGACCGCCTCGAACGAGGACGAGCACCAGGCCGCCATCGTCTACCGCAACTACATGGCGACGCTGCACGCCTACCAGGCGGTGGACTTCGACGATCTGATCCGCCTGCCCGCCGAGTTGTTCGCGAAGAACGAGCAGGTGCGCGAGCGCTGGCAGAACAAGCTGCGCTACCTGCTGGTCGACGAATACCAGGACACCAACACCTGCCAGTACGAACTGCTCAAGCTGCTGGCGGGCCCGCGTGCGGCCTTCACGGCCGTGGGCGACGACGACCAGGCGATCTACGGCTGGCGCGGCGCGACCATCGAAAACCTCGCGCAGCTCGGCAAGGACTATCCGAAGCTGCACGTCATCAAGCTGGAGCAGAACTACCGCTCGACGGTGCGTATTCTCACGGCGGCGAACAACGTCATCGCCAACAACCCGAAGCTGTTCGAGAAAAAGCTCTGGTCCGAACACGGCATGGGCGACACGATCACCGTCACGCCCTGCAACGACGAAGAGCACGAAGCCGAATCGGTGGTGTTCCGCCTGTCCGCGCACAAGTTCGAGCGCCGCGCGCAGTTCCGCGACTATGCGATTCTTTATCGCGGCAACTTCCAGGCGCGCATCTTCGAACAGGTGCTGCGCCGCGAGCGCATTCCCTATGTGCTCTCGGGCGGCCAGTCGTTCTTCGACAAGGCCGAAATCAAGGACATCTGCGCGTACCTGCGCCTGATCGCCAATCACGACGACGATCCCGCCTTCATCCGGGCGATCACGACGCCGCGACGCGGCGTGGGCAACACCACGCTCGAAGCGCTCGGCTCGTTCGCGGGGCAGGCGAAGGTGTCGCTGTTCGAGGCGGTCTACATGGGCGGCATCGAGGCGCGGCTGTCGGCGCGCCAGGTCGAGCCGATGCGCGTGTTCTGCGATTTCATGCAGCGTCTGGCCGAGCGCGCGGTCAAGGATCCGGCAACGGTCGTGCTCGACGAACTGATGGACGCGATCCACTACGAGGCCTACCTCTACGACGCCTTCGACGAGCGTCAGGCGCAGTCGAAGTGGCAGAACGTGCTGGAATTCATGGAATGGCTCAAGCGCAAGGGCACCAAGCCCGAGCAGGAGATCGGCGAGGATGCCGAAGCCACGGGCTATGACAATACCGACAGACTCGCCGACACCGGCAAGAACCTGATGGGCCTGATCCAGACCGTCGCGCTGATGTCGATGCTCGAAGGCAAGGAAGAAGACCCGGACGCGGTGCGACTGTCGACCGTGCACGCGTCGAAGGGGCTGGAGTATCCGCACGTGTTTCTGGTGGGCGTCGAGGAAGGCATCATGCCGCACCGTGGCGGCTCGGAAGACGACATCATCGACGAAGGGCGCATCGAGGAAGAGCGCCGCCTGATGTACGTGGCGATCACGCGCGCACAGCGCAGCCTGCATTTGAACTGGTGCAAGAAGCGCAAGCGGGCGCGCGAGACGGTGGTATGCGAAGCGTCGCGCTTCATCCCCGAAATGGGACTGGACGATGCGCCGCCGCCCACGGCCGAAGAAGCGCCGATGTCGCCCAAGGACCGGCTCGCGAGCCTGAAGGCGTTGTTGCAGAAGGGCTGATCTTTCCGCGTGGGGCCGAAACGAAAAGGGCCGCATCGATTGACGATGCGGCCCTTTGTTTTGCTGCTGGCGCCTGCGCTTACTTGGCAGCGCTCACCATGTAGTCGACGGCGGCTTTCACATCGGCGTCGGAGGCGTTCGAGCCGCCCTTGGCCGGCATCTGGCCTTTGCCGTGCAGCGCGTAGTTATAGATGGTGTCCATCGGATCTTTCAGGCGCGGCGCCCAGTCGGCCTTGTTGCCGAACTTCGGCGCGCCCAGCACGCCCGCCGCGTGACAGGCCTGGCAGACCTGCGTGTAGAGCGCCTTGCCGGCCTGCGATGCGTCGGCGCTGGCGTCGGCGGCCGGTGCGGAGCTGGCCTGCGGGATCGCGGCGATCGCAGCGGCGGCGGCCGTGGCCTGAGCCGCGTTGGCGTCGGCGGCAGACGCGGGCGCTGCGGCCGCCGCACCCGACGCGCCATTGGCCGCACCCGGTGCGGGCTTGGGCGGGTCCTGGAAGTTCGCGCCGCCGTGGTTCGCCATATAGGCGACGGCGAGGCCGATCTCGTAGTCGGAGTAATCGTCGGGACTCGTGCCGCCGCGTGGCGGCATCGCGCCCTTGCCGGCGAGCGCCGTATGCCAGAGCGTGTCGTAGCCTTGAGCGATGCGCGGCGCCCAGTCGCCCGAATTGCCGAACTTGGGCGCGCCCGCCGCGCCGCTCGCATGACACGCCGAGCAGACCGCCTGATAGACCTGCTCGCCGGTCTTGAAGACGCGCGGCGCGCTGGCGTCGCGAATCGACACCTGGGCGATCGGCGCGATGCGATCGGTGACCTGCTGGGTGGAAAGCTCGTCGGTGCCCGCGCCGGTTCGCGTCGAGTTATCGACGTAGTAGGCGAGCAGAATGATGATGACGATGGGGACGGCAAACCCGGCGATGACAGCGGCAATCAACTGGCCGGGCGTTTTGATCGGGGCTCCGTGGGGTGCTTCGCTCATGCTTGTCTCGACTCCCGTTGGTTTTTTGGTGAGCGGTACAGCAGGACGGCATTAGCCTTGCGATTGAGCAAACAGGGACGATTATAGACGCAAGGTTTCAGTGCTGGTTGCCGCGCGAGAGGGGTGTTCAGCGGGCGTTTACCCGGAGCCGAGGGGCTTTGCGCTGCGCGGTTTGATAAATCGTGACGGATCATGGCGCGGGATTGTCGCGGGTTTTGGGCGTTTTTGCTGTGTTCCCGCCACTCGACGCCCGGGGCCGCGCCGCCCAAGGCCGTGCGGTGGACGTCGTCATAGAAACCGGGTATTCTCTCGGTCTCATTGCGGCGTCGTTCCGTCCATCCTCTTTGGTCCGGCAACAACGTCAGCGTCAAATGCGCCCGTAGCTCAATGGATAGAGTACTGCCCTCCGAAGGCAGGGGTTGCTGGTTCGATCCCAGCCGGGCGCGCCAAGAATTTTCAGCGCTGCATACGACGTTACGCCTTGCACTTCGACACCCTGGTCGTCGTCAAACCCATCTGCATCGTTCGCCCAGCCGTTAAAAGGCTTCTCGCTGTTTCGCGCGATGGTTTTCCCGCGACCCGCGTGGTGAGCCTGGCAATATTCCTCTCAAAAACCTCCTTAAAACGTCGTGCCCGATCGGTATTTGCGCTCGTGCGTCGCACTTGGCACTCCGTAACGACGCTGGTGTGCTCCTGCGGAAATTCATAGGCAAGTGTGTCGGCGATATGAATCGCGCATCGGCCATTGGCTAGCCTGAAAGCGTCTGCGCACCGCTCCCACTCCTGACAGGAAAGCGCGCTCACCCGAAACAAGATCCGGGTGCGTTGCCGTTTGCACGGCACACAATCCTTACCGGCGGAAAGTATTTCAGCGCGCGCTCGACAAAACGGCGCGCCCCTCCACGCTCTGCCATGACGCGCGTGTGACAGCCAGGCGCACTGCTTTCACCCACATTCATCCACACCAACGATTTTCGAAAAAGCGCTGTTTTATCAGATTTATCGCGCGAAAAAATGAATCGAAAACGTTTGCTTTGAATGGCCAGATCCAACGCGTTCCGGACTTTCTCCTTCTGAAAATCAAACCGGCCGAAACGCCCGTCTAGAAGCCATTTGAAAGCAAAACAAATTTCCAGTCATTACATTAAGTTTCAAAAAATTGCGCCGATATCTGAGATCGACTGGGAATGCTTTCCACGGCTGCCCGTCATTCGGACCAGAGACCTTTGCGGGACCCGTTGCGCAACTAGCAGGGACGAATGGGTCGCGACGCCGTTGCCAAAGAACGTGGGTGCCTTGGCGGCCTGACTGCTTGTAGCCGCACCGGGGAATAAAATCTGAAGAGGACCATAAAAAATGACGTCTGTCGTATCGGTACTGAGCTCATCACAGATCGGACTCTTGTCCACCAAGCAGATCGGGCAGCTTTCAACCAGCGACATTGCCAGCCTCACCACGGCGCAGTCTGTCGGACTGACATCGACCCAGATCGCGTCGATGTCGTCGGCGGATATCGTTTCGCTGAGTTCGGCCGCGGTCGCCCTCTTCACGCAAAGCCAGACCCAGGCGCTCAATAGCTCCGACATCCAGGCGCTTGGTGCGGGCGTGGCGTCGCTGAACGTCGGCTTCCTGACCACGGTCCAGGTCGCGGCGCTCTCGACCACCCAGATCGAAGCGATGAGCGGCTTCAACACCGCACAGACCCAGGCGTTGTCGACCAAGACGATCCAGGCGCTGGGCACCAATGTCGCCGCGCTGAACACAGCCATGCTGTCGAACGCGCAGGTTGCCGCGCTGACGACCGCACAGCTCGGAAGCCTGACCACCGCACTGAGCACGGCGCAGACGCAGGCGATCACGACCGCGAACATCGCGGCGCTGGGCACCAACGTTGCCTCGCTGACCACGGCCATGCTCACGACCGCGCAGGTCGCAGTGCTCTCCTCGGCCCAGGTGGGCTCGCTGACGTCGAATTCGGCGTCGGCGCTGTCGTCCACGCAGATCGGCGCGCTGAGCAGCGCGGCGGTTTCGGGTCTCACGCTCTCCGGCCTGAATACCGCGCAAT